>NZ_VIDQ01000126.1 GCF_009760915.1 Azohydromonas aeria | reverse complement strand
TGGCCCACTGGTCGGGCATCGGCGTATAGGGCCCGGACATGGACAAGCGACAGGCCCGCTTCTTTGCCATCGGGGCCACGGCCGTCTCGGCACTGGTGTTTGGCGGGCTCACGCTCGACAGCCATCGCCAGTTCGACAAGCTCACCAATGCGCAGAACCTCACGCCCCAGGTCGTGGCCGGCAAGGACGTCTGGCACAAGTACAACTGCATCAACTGCCACACGCTGTTCGGCGAGGGGGCCTATTACGCGCCGGACCTCACCAAGATCACGCAGCACCGTGGCGAGGCCTACCTCACGGCCTACATGCGCGACCCTTCGCAGTTCTATGACGAGCAGCGCCACCGCCGCCTCATGCCGCGGCAGAACCTCTCCGAGCAGGAGATCAAGGACCTGATCGTCTTTCTCGACTGGATCAGCAAGGTGGACAACCAGGGCTGGCCGCCGCGGCCCATTCTCGTGACGGGCGCAACCATCCCCGGCACCGACATGAGCGCGGCGCAGCGCAGCCAATCCGAGCCGCCCGCGCAGGCCTTGCCTCCCGGTGCACGCCCGGTGACGCCAGCGCAGGACAACCCCATCGCGCTGGGCCAGGCGGTGTTCCGCTCCGTGCAGCCGGCCTGCAATGCCTGCCATTCGGTGGCGCCGGGCGTCAACATGGCCGGGCCGACGCTGGCTGGCTTGGCCACCCGCGCCGCACAGACGGTGGCGGACCCCGGCTACAAGGGCAATGCCCGCGACGCCGAGGGCTACATCCGCGAGGCGATCGTGCAGCCCAGTGCGCACCTGGTGCCCGGGGCGATGTACTCGGCCAACGGCCAGTCGTTCATGCCCACCACCTACGGCAGCGGTCTGCAGCCCCAGCAGATCGACCAACTCGTGGCCTACCTGGCCACGCTCAAGTAACCGTCCCGGGAGGAAGCCATGAGATACCGTTCGCAGGCCGTGGCCTACTGGTACTTCGCCGTGGCCATGCTGCTGTTCGGCCTGCAACTGGTGTTCGGGCTGCTTTCCGCGGCGAAGTACCTGGGGCCCGATCCGCTGCTCTACATCCTGCCCTTCGACGTCACCAAGGTGATCCACACCAACTTGCTGGTGGTGTGGGTGCTCACGGGTTTCATGGGCGCAACCTACTGGATGGTGCCCGACGAGAGCCGCACCGAGCTCCACAGCGTCAAGCTGGCCTACGTGCAGCTCGCGCTGTGGGTCGTCATGGGCGTGACGGCGGTGGTGGGCTACCTCTTTCGCTGGGGCACGGGCAACAAGCTGCTGGAGCAGCCGCTGCCGCACAAGCTCGTCATCGTGGTCGTGATGCTGATGTTCCTGTGGAACATCGTCATGACGATCCGCAAGTCCGGGCGCTTCACCGCTACCGAGGGCGTGCTGCTGCTGGGCCTGGCCGGGGCTGCCGTGCTGTACCTGCCCTCGCTGCTGGACTTCGACAACTACACGGTGGCCATCTTCTACCGCTGGTGGACGATCCACCTCTGGGTCGAAGGCGTGTGGGAGATGATCCAGGGCGGCTTCCTGGCCTACTTGCTGATCCGCCTCTCCGGCGCCGACCGCGAGGTCATGGAGAAATGGCTCTACGTCATCGTCGGCCTGGTATTCCTCGCCGGCATCCTGGGCACGGCCCACCATTACTACTGGGTCGGCGTGCCTGCCTACTGGCTGCCCATCGGCGGGCTGTTCAGCGCGCTGGAGCCGCTGGCGCTGGTGGGCATGGCGATGTACGCCTACTCGGCCATGCGCCGCTCCGGGATGTCGCATCCCAACACGCTGGCGCTGCACTGGACCCTGGGCAGCGCGGTGTTCACGCTCTTCGGCGCCGGCCTGCTGGGACTGGCCCACACCTGGCCCTCGGTCAACAAGTGGACGCACGGCACGCTGATCACGGCCATGCACGGCCATGCCGCCTTCTACGGCGCCTACGCCATGATCGTGATGGCCATGATCAGCTACACGCTGCCGGCGATGTCGCCCGGCCGCCGGGAACAGGGCAGCACGCTGGGCTACTGGGCCTTCTGGCTGCAGATCTCGGGCATGTTCGGCATGACGCTGTCGTTTGCCACCGCAGGCATCGCGCAGGTCTACCTGGAGCGCATCATGGGCCTAGGCTACCTGGATTCGCAGCTCAAGATCCAGGTCCATTTCCTGATGCTCATGGCCACGTCAACGCTGTTCACCGTGGGCGCGGCGTTGTTCATCTGGGACTTCTTCCGACGCGCGCCCCGGCTGGAGGTGGTGGCCGAGGGCAGTGAAGGCCCGGGCGCCACGCCGCTTGTCGCCCGGCAACGACCCGCCTGATGACGCTGCCCGTATCCGGCGAGACGACCCGGGACGCGCCCTTCTACGTCCCGCGCGGAGAAGAGTGCACGCTGTTCGAGCGCTGCCACGCGCAGCGTCTGGCCGTGCTGCTCAAGGGGCCCACGGGCTGCGGCAAGACCCGCTTCGTCGAGCACATGGCCTGGCGGCTCGGGCGCCCGCTGGTGACGGTGGCCTGCCACGATGACCTGGCCGCCAGCGACCTCGTGGGCCGCTACCTGGTGCACCACGACCGTACCGCCTGGCATGACGGGCCGCTTGCGCGCGCGGTGCGCGAGGGCGCCATCTGCTACCTCGACGAGGTGGTCGAGGCGCGCCAGGACACGGTGGTGGTGCTGCACGCGCTCACCGACCACCGCCGGCTGCTGCCCATCGACAAGACGGGTGAACAGCTCGCCGCACCGCCTGAGTTCATGCTGGTGGTGTCCTACAACCCCGGCTACCAGCGCATGGTCAAGGACCTCAAGCCCAGCACGCGCCAGCGCTTCGTCGCGCTGGAGTTCGACTTCCCCGAGCCGGCGCAGGAGGCCCGCGTGGTGCAGCGCGAATCCGGCTGCGACGCCGCCACCGCGGCGGGGCTGGTGGAGCTGGCGCAGCGCCTGCGCTCGCTGCAGGCCCAGGGCCTCGGCGAGGTGCCGGGGACGCGGCTGCTGGTGGCCGCGGCGCGGCTGGCGGCCGTTGGCACCGACATCCGCGCGGCCTGCCGTACCGCGCTGGTGGCGCCGCTGTCGGACGACCCGGTGCTGCTGGAGTCCATGCAGGAACTGGTCGATGCTAGCTTCGTGTAGTTCGCACCGCGTGGGCTGAGCATGGCCGAGGCCGAGGACGTCCTGGTCGATGTGGCGCGCCACGGCGTGGCCTGGATCCAGCAGCGCCGCGTTCGCCCGACCGGTGCATCGACCACCGGGCTGGCCGAGGTGGCGCCGCGGCTGGACGTGCTGCTGCGGGCACTGCACGGCCGGCCCTTCGTGCTGCGCGCGGCGCAAGCGCCGGCGCCGCTGACGCTGCTGGCCCGCTGGTGGCGCCGTGAGCCGGCCCGCCCCACGCAGCCTTTGCCGGGCACGGACGGCACGAGCCTGTGGCTGCCTGCCGAACTGGCGGGCGTGCCGGCCGCTGACGTGCCGCTGCTCTACCGGGCCATGGCGCTGCAGCAGGCCGAGCGCGCGGCACGCAGCACGCCGGCGGTGGCAGCCACGGCACCCCCTGCCGTGCGCGACATCCTGCTCATGCTGGAGTCGCTGGGGGTGGAAGCAGAGCTGCTCAAGAAGCTGCCAGGCTTGCGGCCGGCGCTGCAGCGGCTGCGTGCGCTGTCCCTGGAAAGGCGCCCCGAATCACGCCGCCTGCCCGCGGCCTGCCGGGCACTGGAAGAGATGCTGCGCTCACGCCTGCGGGAGCCGCTGATGCCGGCTGCCGCGCCAGGACCGCGGCAACTGCTGGACGAAGCACAGGCCCTGGCCGCACGGGAGTTCTTGAAGGATGCCCGGCTGCACAAGGACTGGTGGACGGGCGAGTGGCGCCAGCCCGAATCCGGCGCCGCGGCCACGGCGGTCACCGCCGCGCAGGCGCAGGCAGACGAGGAACTCGATGCGCCGCTGCGCAGCGCCCGCTTGCCGCGTCGCCCGCAGGTGCGCCAGGCCCAGGAGGGCGAGGACGACACCAAGCCCGGCGCCTGGATGGTGCAGACGGCCCAGCCTCACGAGAAGGCCGAGGACCCGGCCGGTCTGCAGCGCCCCGCCGATCGCGACACGCAGGAGAGCGCGCAGTCGCATGCCGAGTCGCTTGCCGAGCTCGACGCCGCCCGCCTGGTGCGCACGCCCCAGCGCGCGCACGAGGTGCTGCTGTCCGACGATCCGCCCCCGCTGCAGCCGGCACCCGCCTGTGCATCGGCTGGCGTGGACGAGCGTGGACAACGCTTCGAGTACCCGGAGTGGGATGAGCGCGGCCAGTGCTATCGCCGTCCCGGAGCCACCGTCTGGGTCCGGCCGGCCGAGGCAGGCTCGCAGGAGTGGGTGCGAGCCGCATTGCGCCGTCACCACATGCTGCTCCACGGCGTGGTCAAGCGCTTCGAGCTGCTGCGCGCGCAGCGCGTGCAGTTGCGCGGCCAGGTCGAGGGCGACGACATTGACCTCGACGCGCTGGTGCAGGCGCGGGCTGATTTCCGGGCCGGCTTGCCGCTGAGCCCGCGCATCTACCGCAGCCAGCGGCTGCTGCGCCGTGACCTGGCCTGCGTGCTGCTCATCGACATCAGCGGCTCCACCGACAGCTGGCTGGCTGGCCAGCGGCGCGTGATCGACGTCGAACGCGAGGGGCTGCTGCTGCTGGCACTGGCGCTGCAGCGGCTGGGCGAGCCGCATGCGCTGCTTGCCTTCAGCGGCCGTGGGGCAGGGCGGGTACAGCTGTGGCGGATCAAGGATTTCGACGAGCCAGGCGGGGAAGCGGTGGCAACGCGCATCGCAGGGCTGGAGCCGCAGCACTGCACGCGCACCGGCGCCGCGCTGCGCCATGCCTCGTGGCTGCTGTCGCGAAGAGCGGAGCACCACAAGCTGTTGCTGCTGCTGTCCGACGGCAAGCCGCAGGACGACGATGGCTACGAGGGGCGCATCGCAGTCCAGGACCTTCGGCATGCCGTGCAGGAAGCCCGCGCCCTGGGACAGTACCCCTTCGCCCTGACCGTCGAGCGCCAGGCCGCGGCCTGGATGCCCCAGGTGTTCCCGCCCGGCCACTGGGGTCTGCTGCAGCAGCCTGAGCGGCTGTCCCTGCTGCTGTTGCAGTGGCTGCGGCAACTGCTGGCGTCAGCCTGACCGGATCGGAGAGCCGGATTTACTTTCCGCGCCTGCCTGCAGGAACGCATCACCGTGTCGGTGCAGGCCGGCTGCTGCAAGCAGGGCTGGACATGGCGTTGACGTTGAGGGCCTTGGGCATACGCGCCGCTGGCCTTGCGTGGGTCACTGGTATTGAAGCCGTACGTGCCAGACGCGTTAGGGCTAGGGTAGGCCAGCGCCGTGTATTGAGGCCCAAGCTGGATCCAACTGGGGTTCCAAGAGGGAATTGCACCACCGTCGAACGCTCCATTGCTTGCGGCGTCAACGACTCACGTTCCGTATGCTGGCTCGAGCAAGAGCCGGCACGTTGTTGAAGACTGGCGAAAGCTCGTGCCGGCGCCAATATCCTTGCATTGGTTCAAGGACTGATTACGCAGAGCCGGTAGCCTGCCTGGCAGGGTAACTGCATCATCCACAGCCACGTGCCCCTGCCCACAGCGTTTCGCTGTCCCATCTTTGACCTGCTTCCTGGAGTCCTACTCATGTCACTTTCCCTGCCCCTGCAGCACAAGACCGCGGTCATCACCGGCGCCAGCAGCGGCATTGGTCGCGCCATGGTGGAGCGCTTCGTGGCCGCGGGTGCACGCGTGATCGCCTGCGGCCGCAACCCCGAGGGCCTGGCCGCCGTGGCGGGGCTCGAAGGCGTGCTCACCGTCGAGACCGATGTCACACACGCCCCGGACATCGAGCGGCTGGCCGAGCAGGTGCGCGCGCATTTCGGCAAGGTCGACATCGTCGTGCCCAATGCCGGCATCGCGCGCGTGATCCCGTTCGAGCAGTGCACGCGCGAGGCGATGGCCGAGCAGTTCGATGCTAATTTTTTCGGCGCCGTCGAGACGGTGCGCGTCTTGCTGCCGCACATCAACAGCGGCGGTGCGGTGCTGTTCGTCACCACTTTCCTCACGCAGGTGGGGTTTCCCGGGCTGGCCGCCTACAACGCGAGCAAAGCGGCCTTGAAATCCTTTGCGCAGACGCTGGCAGCGGAGTTGGCACCGCGCGGCATCCGCGTCAATTCGGTCGCCCCGGGGCCGATCGCCACGCCGCTGTGGGGCACCGTGGGCCTGCCCGAAGCGGCGCTGAAGGGCGTGGCCGCGCAGATCACCACGCGGCTCATGCCGCAGCGCTTTGGCGAGCCTGGCGACATCGCCGATACGGCCGTCTTCCTGGCATCCGACCAGGCCCGCTTCATCTACGGCCAGGAGATCGTGGTGGATGGCGGATATACCATCGGCTGAGTGGTGTGGGCATCGCCTCGGCTTACCTGCCGCTGAAGCAGATTGTTGGCGCCGGGTCAGAATTGGTGTCGGCGTCAACAGCTGTGATGCCTGCGAAGCGCCGAAGCACCGGTCACCCCAGCCATACCGGCCACGCCGCCGCGGCTGGCGCCCACGACGCTCCTGGTGGTGGACGACAACGCCGACGCCGCCGACTCGCTGGCGCTGCTGCTGCAAATGGATGGCCATACGGTGAGGGTGGCGCGCAGCGGCCCGGAAGGCCTGGACATAGCCCGGCAGTGGCGTCCCCGGGCGCTGCGCGCAGACCCAGCCACGGCCGGCGTCGCCATCATTGCCTTGAGCGGCTACGGCCAGGCCACGCGTGCGATGCGCGCGCTGCCCGAGCTGCGGCGGCTGCCGATCCTGGCCATGACGGCCAATGCCTTCGACGAGGACCGTGCGGCTTGCCTGGCCGCCGGCATGAGCGACTTCATCGCCAAGCCCGTGGAGTTGCAGGCGCTGTACGCGAAGCTGCTGCAGTGGCTTGACCACCGCCTTGGACAACACCACTGAGCCTGGTTCGACATCAGCACGCAACCGACCCTGGACCGGCCGCCATGCGGCAGCCGTCACCTTGTCCGCTACGCTGGCGCAGTCGGCTCACCCTTGCAGTGCAGGTCATGACTTCGCGCTGCGGGGCCTTGGATGGCTTGCAGTGTTTCGAACAGGGACTGTCCGGTCCATCCGATCAAGTTCCCTTCGCCGTCACAGGCCTGATTGCGCTGCGGTGGCGAAGGCGTAGATTCAGCCTGCCATCCAAGAGGCGGTGCCGAGCCAGAACGGAACGCCGAAAGACCGACCCAGTACCGCTCCTGCCTCAACCTTGCGGATGACTGGCAGCCCGCTCGTGCGGCCACTACCGCCAGCGGGCTGCTTCATTTGTGCGGGCGGTGCCATGGAGCAGGGCTCGGCATCGTGAATGGCGACCCCTGGGAACACCGGGTTCGCCATCCACCTCCCAGGCTCCGTCACGGTGTTCTATCCCTGGTGCCGCTGCCGGGCATGGGCGCAGACAACACCGGTGCTGGAAGAACCGCTGCTCCCGTACCGGGGTTGTCGTACTTTTTAGGAAAAATGGTGCGCTTCGCTGCGAAAAACCCAATCAAATCAAAAGGTTGGGTAGCTCGCCCGAGCGGCGACACAATGCGCTCGCTAAGTGCTTGTCGGCAAAGGAAAAAGTGGCCAGAAGCGCACCATTTTTCCCGAAAAGTACGACAATGCATGGACGCCCCCGAAAATGCCAGGCGGTCTTTCAACGAGGGCTTGAAGGGAAGATTGCAGCTATGCATTCGGACTTGATGCAGGTGGGTGGCCTGCAGTCCCGGATGGAATGAGCTGGTCGGCTCCCCATTACCCCAGAGCACTCGAAGTGCGACGGCGTACTCGGGCTTTACCGGCCACGGTCTTACCTGTCTTGCCATCGTGTCGTGATCGCCTGAGCAATCGGTGGTGGGAATCTCCTGTTGCAGTTGAGTAGTTGAAGCCGTTTTGCCGACTTGGTTACGCGGCAGCCTTCGCTGGCGCGTAACCGGGTCGGAACTCTCGGTCGTTGGCCAGCAGGGCCCATGCAATACGGGCGTTCTTGTTGGCCAGGGCGACGATGGCGATGTTGGGACAGCGCCTCTCGGCCAACTTCCCGACCCAGTCGTACGCTGCCTTCTTCGTGCGCTCGAAGGCGCTGAGCATCGCGCGGGCGCCGTGGATGAGCAACGTGCGCAAGTAGCAGTCGCCGCGCTTGCTCATGCCCAGCAGCACGGTCTTGCCGCCGCTGGAGTGCTGCTTGGGCACCAAGCCCAGCCAGGCTGCAAACTGCCGGCTGTTGTCGAACGTCTTGGCATCGCCCACGGCTGCCACCAGCGCGCTGGCGGTGAGCGCGCCAATGCCGGGAATCGCTGCCACCTTGCGGCTCAGCGGATTGCTGCGATGCCAGGCGTTGATCTGTGTTTCGATCTCGGTGACTTGGTTGTCGAGGTACTGCAGGTTCTCCAGCAGTCGCTGGACGAGCAGCCGGAACGTGCCGGGCAGTTCTTTGGTCGCATCCTCGATTAGCTCCGGGACGCGCCGCGACAGATACTTGATGCCCTGCGGAACGATCAGACCGAACTCCGCCAGCAGGCCGCGGATCTGGTTGGCCTGGGCCGTGCGGGCCTTGATGAAACCTTGACGGGCACGGTGCAGGGAAAGCGCTGCTTGCTGCTCGACGTTCTTGACCGGCACGAAGCGCATGTTGGGCCGGGCCACGGCCTCGCAGATTGCTTCGGCGTCGGCCGCGTCGTTCTTGTTCGACTTCACGTAGGGCTTGACGAACTTCGGGGCCATCAGCTTCACCGTGTGCCCGAGCGCCGTGAGCTGGCGCGCCCAGTGGTGGGCGCCGGAGCAGGCCTCCATGCCGATCAGGCACGGCGGCATGTTGGCGAAGAACTCCGCGACCTGATCGCGCCGCAGCTGCTTCTTCACCACGGCCTTGCCGCGGCGATCCACGCCGTGCACCTGGAACAGGTTCTTCGCCAGGTCGATCCCGCATGTCGTAACGTTCATGGCGGACGCTCCTCTCGGTTCCGGTAGTTCTGTATTACTACCTCGGGCACGCTGATGCCAGTTCGAGTGGGGGCGTCCATGCCATTACCCCAGGAGGCGCCACTTCCACCCGAACAACTTCAGCAGCTCCAGGTCATCGAGCGTTCGGGCCAGTTGCTGCTGGGCGTGATCGACGACGTGCTGGACTTCTCGCGCATCGAATCCGGCCGCCTGGAGCTGGAACGGGAACCGCTCGATCTAGTGCAGTTGGCACGCGATGCCGTGGCGCTCTTCGAGCCCAGGGCCCAGTCCAAGGGACTGTCACTGCAACTGGTGCTGGAGCCCGCCGTCACGCAGGCCTGGCTGCTGGGCGATTCGCTGCGGCTGAGCCAGATCTTCAACAACTTGCTGTCCAACGCCGTGAAGTTCACGGCCACGGGCGGCGTGGTGCTGCAGCTCTCGACGCTGGAGGCCGGGCGCTGGCGCGTGGCGGTGCGGGACACGGGCATCGGACTCAGCGCTGCCGACCGGGAGCGCATCTTCGAGCCATTCATGCAGGCGGACAGCTCCACGACGCGGCGCTTCGGCGGCACAGGGCTGGGCCTGGCCATCGTGCGCAGCCTGGTGCAGTTGCACGGCGGCGAGCTGGGTGTGGACAGCGAACTGGGCCGGGGAACCGAGTTTTGGTTCGTGCTGAAGCTGCCGCCGGCATCAGAGCCCGGTCGCAAGCCGCCCGCCGTAGCAGGCCAGGTCACGCAGAGCTGCCTCGCGCGCCGCCGTGCGCTGGTGGCCGAGGACAACGAGGTCAACATGGCGCTGGCCTGCGCGATCCTGCAGGCGCTGGACATGGGGGTGCATCAGGCAACCAACGGCGTGGAGGCGGTGCAGGCCTACGGCGACGACCGGCCCGACGTGGTGCTGATGGACATGCACATGCCGGAGATGGACGGCCTGGATGCCACGCGGTGCATCCGCGCCCTGGAAGCAACGCGTGGCTGGCTGCGCACACCCATCGTGGCGCTGACTGCCAGCGCGCTGCCTGAAGACCGGCAGCGCTGCATCGACGCCGGCATGGACGATGTCTTGGTCAAGCCATTCCAGTCAGCGCAGCTCCAAGGGATGTTGGAGCGGTACTGCCGGTGAGCGAAGAAATGGCCAGATGATGAGGGCCGTACTGCTCCATGCAGAGCCCGCCAGGCCAACGACGGCGGGATACCGACAAGCGGTCAGCGCGCATCGTCACGCAGCCACTTCGCCAGCGTCGCGTACAGCGCCAGCGGCTCCACCGGCTTGGAGACGAAGTCGTTCATGCCCTCGGCCAGGCAGGCCGCACGGTCATCGTCGAAGGCGTTGGCCGTGAGCGCCAGCACCGGCAGCCGCTCGAAGCCGGGCAGGGCACGCAGCGCGTGGGTGGCCTGCAGCCCGTCCATCACGGGCATCTTCATGTCCGAGGTCGCAACGCCGCTGCTGCAGCCGCTCCAGCACCTGCTGGCCGCCTTTTTTCCGCGACGTCCACCTCCAGCCCTGCGTTGCGCAGCAGCGCCAGCGCGATCTCACGGTTGACGGCGTTGTCCTTGGCGAGCAGGACCTGCGCGCCGCAGCCTCGCAGGTATTGCAGCGCATCGGCTTGGTCTGTGGCCGGTGACTGCTGCTCCGCCGGCGTGCCGCGCTGCAACCAGGCCGTGAACCAGAAGACGCTGCCGCCCTCGCGCGGCCGCGCGCCGGCGCTGCCGCCCATGAGCTCGGCCAGCCGCCGCGTGATGGCCAGCCCGAGCCCCGGGCCGCCGTGCTCGCGCGTGGTGGAGGCGTTGGCCTGCTAGAGGGCCTGGAACAGGCGCGGTAGCTGTTTCGGCCGGATGCCCACGCCCGTGTCCTCGATTGAGAAGCGCACCAGCAGCCACTGGCCCGATGCTGCAGTTGCTGAGCGCGCAACCTGACGGTGCCAGCCTCGGTGATCTTCACGGCGTTGTGCCAGCTTATTGACGCAAATCAATCAATGTCACGGCCACTGACTACAAGAAAACCGCGGAATTCCGAAGCAAGAGCAGCCACCAAGGCTCAGCGAGCACTGTCCCGAGTGCTTTCAACAGTCGCTTGCCAAACGCCACAACAGATCATGAACAAACTGAAAAATCTTCGCCTGGGCGTACGTCTGGGTCTTGGCTTTACCGCCGTGCTGGTGCTGATGATAGTTGCCTTGGCAACGGCATTTTTGAATCTCGACAAGGTGAAGGCGAGTACCGACCGCACCGTACAGCTGGACATGGTGAAATCCGATGCCGCCACCACGCTCAACGCATACACCCGCGCCAATGCGCGGCGCACGATGGAGCTCTTCTTCGCCCAGGATGCCGCGCACATGGACCGCATCCGCGGCCACATAGCCCGCAACAAGCAGAAGGTGGCCGAGTCGCTGGAAATTCTGGAGCGGCTTGTCTACACCGACAAGGGCAAGACGCTGATCACGAGGATCAAGGAGTTGCGCGGCAACTATGTAGCCTCCTTCACCCAGGTCGACCAGTTGCTGTCTTCGGGCCAGCGCGAGGAGGCATCAAGGCTGCTGATGGCCCAGACGCTGCCCGCCATCGACGCACTGCAGCTGCAAGTGGAAGAGATGTCGGCACTGCAGAAGCAACTGGTCGCGGACAGCGCAAACGCCCTGACCAAAGACACAACCACTGCGCGCATGCAGATGCTCGCGCTGGGCGCGGCAGCGCTGCTGGTGGGCGCGGGCTTGGCCTGGTGGCTCACGCGCTCCATCACCGACCCGATCCGCCAGGCCGTGCAGGTGGCGCAGACCGTGGCCGCGGGCGACCTGAGCTCGCGCATCACGGTCACGCGCCAGGACGAGACCGGCGAGCTGCTGGCCGCGCTGCAGGCCATGAACGACAGCCTGGTGCAGATCGTCGGCCAGGTGCGCCAGAGCAGCGACTCGATCGCCACGGGCAGCCAGCAGATCGCCATGGGCAACGCCGACCTGAGCCAGCGCACCGAGGAGCAGGCCAGCAACCTCGAAGAGACGGCCGCCTCCATGGAGCAGCTGACCTCGACCGTGAAGCAGAACGCCGACACCGCGGCCGCGGCCACGCAGCTGGCCACCAGCGCCAGCCACGCCGCCGAGGCCGGCGGCGCGGTGATGGGCCAGGTGGTGGCGACGATGGAGGACATCAGCGCCGGCTCGCGCAAGATCGCCGACATCATCGGCGTCATCGACGGCATCGCCTTCCAGACCAACATCCTGGCGCTCAATGCCGCGGTGGAAGCCGCGCGCGCCGGCGAGCAGGGCCGCGGCTTCGCGGTCGTCGCAGGCGAGGTGCGCTCGCTGGCGCAGCGTGCTGCCTCCGCCGCCAAGGAGATCAAAGCGCTCATCAATGCCAGCGTCGGGAAGGTGGGGGCCGGCTCGCAGCTGGTCAATGACGCCGGCCGCTCCATGGGCGACATCGTCATCCAGGTCAAGCGCGTGAGCGACCTGATCAGCGAGATCAGCGCCGCCAGCCACGAGCAGAGCCAGGGCATCAACCAGGTTGGCGAGGCCGTGGCGCAGCTCGACCAGGTGACGCAGCAGAACGCCGCGTTGGTGGAGCAGAGCGCCGCCGCCGCGGAGAGCCTGAAACACCAAGCGCAGCGACTTACCGAAGTGGTCAGTGGTTTCCGGATCGACGCGTCCAGCTCAGCAGCCCTGGTGCCAGCCCGTTCCAATGGACTAGCCAGCTTTAGAGCAACGCCATGTCCGGCCTAGTCTTCCAGGTCACGAGGACGCAAGGAGTCCAATCCTCTTCCCATGATGGCGGGAATGCATAGGAAGCGCGGTAGAAACAGCATGTCCAATAGATGCTTTGGTAACCGACGCTGGAACATCCTGGACTTGCGTAGCGTAGGCCTGGCAGGACCCGTTTGGCGCAGAGATTTGCGGCAGCACAAGACTCGTCGCGATCGCATCCCGCTCCACGAGAAGGGGCGCCTATAGTGCGCCACCCATTTTCAACGCAGTGTAAGCGGTCGCCCTGCGGCGTCCTTCACCGCGGCCTTGCCATCCGAACAATGCCCTCATCGGTAACGCATGAGGAGCGACAAGGATGGAAGCAGGCAGGCAAGTCGTCAGGCGGCGGCGGCTGGAC
>NZ_VIDQ01000125.1 GCF_009760915.1 Azohydromonas aeria | reverse complement strand
GCAGCGGCTCAATGACGGCCCAAAGTTCATCGTCAATCAGTGGTCTGGCCATAGCGACACCTCGTTCAGCAGACGGGTTCGCCAAGCACGGCGGCATCTACCGTGCCGTTATTTGGTTAGGGCCTTTTATGCTCTTCCTTGCCGATTGCTTACAACATGCTTGGCGATCTGCCATCGCATCGACGTACCGGCGCGGTGGTTTGAATGATCAGCTCCGCCGCAGCTGCGCTGACTCAGCCACCGAAGGGTGCCAGCCTTGTACCTGCATGCTGGTCACTGCGGCAAGCTGGACTCTACGTTCTTCGCTCGCTCGTGTTGAATTTGTTCTAACCGGATATTCGACGTTCCATGCTCAGTGCTGCCTTGCCCCAGGACGAAGACGCGCGCATTGCGCTGCTATCGTCGCTGGGAATACTGGACTCAAAAGCTGAGCCTGTCTTCGACCGCATTACCCGCATGGCATCCACGCTGCTGGATGCGCCCATCGCGCTGGTGTCGCTGATCGACGAGGACCGCCAATGGTTCAAGTCCCGTGTCGGCATAGACGCCACTGAAACGGCGCGGGACATCTCGTTCTGTGCCCATGCCCTGTTGCAGGACGAGCCGCTGGTCGTGCCTGACGCAACCAAGGACAAGCGCTTTGCGGACAATCCGGCAGTAGTCGGGGAGCCTGGCGTTCGCTTCTATGCTGGAGCCCAGTTGCGCTCCATCGGTGGCACGGCCCTTGGGACACTTTGTGTCGTCGACGGTCGCGTTCGTGATTTCTCTGCCGAGCAAGAAGCACTGCTGTGCGATCTCGCGGCCATGGCCAGCCACGAAATCGCGCACCGCGAGTTGGCACTGCAGTCCCGCTCGGCCAAGCATTTCTGCCTGGAACTGGTCCCGAGTCGTCCGCCAGTGATACGCCATGCCAGCGAGCGCTTGGCAACGCTGGTGCACAGCACGCCTCAAGCGCTGCAACGTGACCCTCAAGTGTTCCTGCAGGCGGTACATCCTGAGGACCGCGAGGCCCTGCTGGCGGCCTTGCAACGCGCCGATGCACCCGACACGACATGGCTGTGCGAATTTCGGCTGCAGTCGATTCGACAAGCAACGCCTCGCTGGTTCGAGGTCCATGGCAGCGCACGGCGCCTGGCTGGTGGACGAACGCTCTTGACCGGCTACCTGGTGGACATCAGCGAGCGCAGGCTGATCGACGAGCGCTTGGTGCACCTGGCGTATCACGATGACCTCACCGGGCTGGACAACCGCGCTCACTTCCTGGAACGCGTGGCCTTGGCAACGGCTGCTCACGGTGAAGGCGAACAAGCCAATGAAGCCACCCCGGCCGTGCTGCTGGTGGACCTCGACAATTTCAAGACCGTGAACGACTCGGTGGGTCATGACGGGGGCGACGAACTGCTCACATTGGTGGCTCAGCGCCTGCGCCAAGCCGTGCGCGAACACGACCACGTGGCGCGCCTGGGAGGAGACGAGTTCGCCGTGCTGTTGCGCCGTGTGCAGGATGCGCCTGAGGCCGCTGGCATCGCCGAGCGCATCGTGCAGGTCATGGAGCGGCCGTTCACGATCGATGGCCACGTCTTCTCTGTCAGCGCCAGTGTCGGCGTGGCGCTGCAGCAGCGACAGGACGGTGCACAGGAACTCCTGCGCAATGCGGACTTGGCCATGTACCAGGCCAAGCGCCAGGGCAGGGGACGCTACGCGCTGTTCGAGCCGCAATTGCATGCGGCCGTGCTGCAGCGCGTGACGCTGGAGGAAGAGCTTCGCCACACGCTGCACACCGAGCAAGGGCTGCTGCTGCATTACCAGCCCATCGTGGACTTGGCCACAGGTCGCTTCATCGGTGCCGAGGCCCTGGTGCGCTGGCAGCATCCACAGCGCGGGCTGGTGCCGCCTGGCAGCTTCATCCCGTTGGCAGAAGAAAGCGGCTTGATCGTGCCGCTGGGACGCTGGGTGCTGATACAGGCCTGCCGCGAAGCTGCCCGTTGGCAGGATCTTTCGGGCAAGCCGTTCACCATCACGGTCAATGTCTCAACGCGTCAGGTACAAGAGCCAGGTCTGGTGCAGGCGGTACACCAGGCATTGAGCGAATCGGGTCTTGCGCCATCGGCGCTGGTGCTGGAGATCACCGAGAGCGTCTTCATGCAAAGCCATAGCCTGATACTGCAGCGGCTGCAGGAGATCAAGGCGCTGGGCGTGAGCATCGCCATGGACGATTTCGGCACCGGCTTCTCGTCGCTGGCATACCTGCAGCGCTTTCCCATCGACGTGCTGAAGATCGACAAGTCGTTTGTCGACCCGGTGGCGCAGGGCGCCAGGGAGGCTGCGCTCGTGCGCGCCGTGGTGGCACTGGCCGAGGCGCTCGAACTTCGCTGCGTGGCCGAAGGCATCGAGCACACTGCACAGCAGCACGCACTTCAACGGCTGGGGTGCCGCTTCGGACAAGGCTATTTGTTTGCAAGGCCCATGGACGCGCAAGCGTTCAAGGACCTGCTGCAGTAACGGCACTCGCTGGGCCGCGAACCGATCCTGGTCCCATGAACCGCCCGTCCATTCTCCGCGCCGCCTTTGCATCTGACTACCATGGATAGGCATATCACTGCGCAGCAGGCTTTCGAGCAGATGAGCCGGCCGCTGCTTGAACTGCTCCAGCATCAGACTGGACTGGAAAACACTTTCCTGACCGCCATCGACTGGGAAGCACTGTCGCAGGAGGTGGTCCTCTCACTCAACACCACCGATGTCATCGTGCCCGAGGGCGCCCGAGTTGACTGGAAGGACTCCATGTGCCGCCTTGCCTTCGAGGCAGGCAAGGCAGTGAGCTGTGACGTCGCGTCCGACTTCCCAGGCAGCCTCGGCGCACTGGCGCTCAGGATGCAAACCTTCTTCGCACTCCCCATCCAACTCGGTGAAGAGGTCCTGGGCACTGTCTGTGGTGCCAGCCGTCGCAGCGTCGAGGTTCCCCAGGCCGGACTCCGGGCCGCACGCCTCATCGGCGATGCCCTGGCTCTTCAGCTTCAGGCTGTCAAGCACGCGCATGGCTTGCGCCTGCGCGCGGAAAAGGCCGAGGAAGCCGTGAGGGAGCTGCGCGGCGACCTGACCGAGGCCAGGCAGCGCGCGCTGCATCTGCACACGCTTGCCTGCACAGACGAACTGACCGGCGTATGCAACAGGCGGGCTTTCCTCTTCCATTGGGACGAAGCATGCAAGGCTGCCGCACAGGGCTCGAATATCGCGCTCATGCTCGTCGACCTCGACAAATTCAAGGCCATCAACGACGGCTATGGCCATCTCATTGGCGACAAGGTACTCAAGGCTGCGGCGGCCGCCATGCAGCATGGAACTCGCCGCCATGACGTCGTCGCCAGGCTTGGGGGCGACGAGTTCGCCATCATCGTCGCTGGCTGCGACCGGTCTGGCTATCTAGTGGAGTTGGGACACCGGATCCAGCAATCCTTCAAGCAGGCGTGTGCTTCGTTCGGGGTGCGCGCTTCCTTCAGCATTGGCGCTGCGAGCAGCCATGACTGCAAGGCCGAAGCCCTCTTCGAGTGCGCAGACGACGCCCTCTACCAGGGCAAGGAAGTGAGCGGCGGTGGCGTGGTGCTCTGGTCGAATTCGCCCAGGTCGCAGCCCTCGTGAACATCACGGCATTACCGTCGGGCCTGGCCGCCAGGCGGCCCGGCGCCTTGGCCGACAAAGACAACCGGATGGTTATTCCGCTTGTTCAAGGGCGCGCCGGTGGTGTTCCCGGGCTAGCACATGCTCAACCTGGTGTTGGGCCTCTCGACCGTCGCGCTGGGCTTGGTGTTCATGGCCACCGAGGGCTGGCCGGCGTTCTTCGCGATGCTGGCCCTGGCCTTCGTGCTGGGCGTGCTGATCATCATCCCCATCGGCGGCGCCGGCATGCCGGTGGTGGTGTCGATGCTCAACAGCTACTCGGGCTGGGCCGCCGCGAGCATTGGTTTCATCCTCAACAACTCGATGCTGATCATCGCCGGCTCGCTGGTGGGCTCCTCGGGCGCGATCCTGAGCTACATCATGTGCAAGGCGATGAACCGCTCGTTCTTCAACGTGATCCTGGGCGGGTTCGGTGGAGACGCCGCGACCGCGGCGTCCAGCGGCGGTGAGCCGCGCCCGGTCAAGAGCGGCAGCGCCGACGACGCCGCCTTCATCCTGGGCGATGCCGAGACGGTCGTGATCGTCCCGGGCTACGGCCTGGCCGTCGCCCGTGCCCAGCACGCCGTGAAGGAGCTGGCCGAGAAACTCACGCACAAGGGCATCACGGTGAAGTACGCCATCCACCCGGTGGCCGGGCGTATGCCGGGGCACATGAACGTGCTGCTGGCCGAGGCCGAAGTGCCCTACGACCAGGTCTTCGAGATGGAGGACATCAACGGCGAGTTCGGCCAGGCCGACGTGGCCATCATCCTGAGCGCCAACGACGTGGTGAACCCGGCCGCGCTGCAAAAGGGCAGCCCGATCTACGGCATGCCGATCCTAGAGGCCTACAAGGCCAAGACCGTGATCGTGAACAAGCGCTCGATGGCCGCCGGTTACGCCGGCCTGGACAACGAGCTGTTCTACATGGACAAGACCATGATGGTGTTCGGCGACGCCAAGAAGGTCGTGGAGGAGATGGTCACGGCTGTTGAATAATTCCTGACTCGGTTCAGAACTGAAAACCACCGAGCCATTGGTAGGAGGCCCGCTTGCGGGCCGAATTCGTGGCCGCCGTGGCAGCGGTTCGGCCCGTAAGCGGACCTTCTACCGGCTCCGGCCAGCCGCCCGATATCTCACCGGCTGGAGCGAATTGGTATAAGTCGGGACATAGGCAGCACCAATTGCCTTGCAAGTCTTGGTCGGTTCGGACGGATGATTAGAAGGTATTTTCCCAGATGCGAATGCAGTGCATGGACGGCAGGGCTTGGGAAGAAGGCTTCCTTGCTGGGCAACAGTTCGCGAACTGCTGCCCATATCCGATCGACAGCCAGGAAGAGTGGGACTGGCATGTTGCCTGGTGCGAAGGTGCGGCAAAGAGCCTGGGAATGCGTTACAGCAGGACGGCTGCTGAACGAGCTGCCCGGCACGCTGAAACGCTGTAGGCCATGAAGGCACATGGCGCAGCCCGTCATCGACTTCGACCTGTCCATGCAGTTCCTCTACGAGGTGGACTGCCAGGGCCGGCGCCAACGGCTGCTCGAATACCAGAGCTACAGGGGCCGCATGGGAGGCGGCGAGCCCACGCGCGGCGGGATGGTGTTCGGCGATTGAGCTGCGGCCGCACCGGGGACGGTGGGCGGCAGGATCATCAGCGCGGCGTGCGCGCGGAGCTGAAGAGGCAGAACGGACCACCATCGACCGACCGCATCCGCAGCTTCAGCGGCTGATCCTCGACAGCAGCCGTACGTGCGCTGGATCGGCTCCACCAGCACCGGTCTCTCGATAGGATCTCGTCGTTGATAAGACTGGCCGATTGAAGTTATCAACCCTGATATGAGCGTCAAAGGAGCCCTACAGCTTTTTCTTCTCCGTTTGGACGTAGGAGACTTCTGACCCAAGCGGGCGGCAGCCGCCGATGGCTCGGTCCTGGCTTGCGGCGTCGAATGACCGCCTCAGGATGACTGACTAGGACCCGTGCATGACATCCCGTCTTTCTCCTTTTGGCGAACACTCGTTGACGCTCGTGGCCGCGGTCTTCGACGATCCAGATGAGGCCGAGCAGGTAGCCGCCACGCTTCGCCACGACGCTGGGCTGCACACCGCTGTCATCCATCCCGGCGACGATCGCGCGACGCGCAAGCTGGAGCCCGAGCAGCGAGGCATCTGGCGGACGTTGCTTCGCAGCCATGCCCTATTCATACCCGCTGGCGCGCTGGTAGGGGTAGTAGTGGCGCTGGGGTTGATCTTCGCTGGCTGGCCTGCAGCTCTGGAGTCGCCGTTCTTTGCCATGCTGTTTCTCGCCATGATGGGCGCCTTCTTCGGCGGCATGCTCGCCGGGCTGCTGACATTACGCCCTGACCATGGCGTCGTCATTCGTCGGGTTCGCACGGCGCTGGCACGTGGCGGCCACGCTGTGGTGGTGCACCCCATGAACGAGCTGCGTGCCCGAGCCGCCATGGCGACGCTGCAGCGTGCAGGTGCAGTGCCGGTACGGTCACTTTGAGCAGAACAGCACAGGGCTAGGCTTCGCACATCATTCTTCTTGAAAGGCCTGCAGCAGGGAGTTGCGACAAGGTTCCCGCCTTGCATCTCAATGTCATCGGCCGCCTAGACCGCGCGTTTGATGGCGGTGCCCCTATAGCCGAATGAGTTTGACAACTCCGCCACAAAGCTGCGTGTAAAGAAACGAAACTGTGCTTCCGATAGAAGCATTGTTTGACGGCAGTTGGGTTGAAACATGGACACGCAGGCATGGGGCGAGGGATTCAGGGCCGGACAGCGGCTGCGTGAGCACCGCTCTCCCTACGACATTGGCACGCTGGAAGCCTGGAGCTGGCATCGCGGCTACATCGAGGGCGCGGCCTGGCGCATGGGGCGCCGCTACGACGACATGCCGCCCGCCATGGTGGAGTGGCCGCCCTTGCCGCGACAGCAGCCAGCGTCACGGCGCAGCCGCATGCCGATGACGACCGCTTTCGCACCTTCACGTAACGCACATGGACGAGACCACCATGGTCGTTGACTACTCTACGATTTCAATGCTGCTTGCAGTAGCGTTGATCCGCTGTCCGACAGCAGCGGTGTGAAGCCCAACATCAGCGAGCGCAACATCGAGCTGGGCCGGACGCTGATCGGCCGTCTCGGCTTGCAGCCTGAAGGCGTGGACATGAGAGACCATGTGCTGTGCGCTGTCGTGCTCATGCCCACGGTCGGCGAGATGGACGTCTAGCGCGGTGCCACCATGGGCTCAAATGCCAAGGAAGCAAGACAAACGTGCTCCTGATAGACCAACTTGCCGAGATCACCGGCCACCGTGACCGCCAGCATGCCGACGCGCTGCTGCTGGACACCCTGCAGGAACTGCTGGCCCCGGGCTCGGTGGCGTTGCACCGCTGCTTGGGCGACGCACCTCACAGGCGCTGGGTCACCAGCACGCACCGCGACAACGACACAGGCCAGCGGCGCGCATCGGATGCTGCCAGCCCGTGCCGCTGCAGTCCGCATCCGGCACCACGAAGCCATCCCAGCTGGAGCGAGTGCCTGCGCCAGCTCAGCCCCGTGAAGCAGCCGGGCGAACCAGGTACTCTGCTGCTGCCGCTCATGGTGGGCGCGCAGGGCGCCGGCGTGGTGGAGCTACGCAGCGATCAGCCGCTGCCCGAGTACATGCAGCGCACCGCCGAGGCCGTGGTGCGCCTCTACGGCAACTTTCTCACGCTGCTGGACTACGGCGAGCGCGACGCGCTCACAGGCGTCTTCAACCGCAAGACCTTCACCGACTGCTTCATGCGCGCGGTGCTGCAGCGTCCGAAAGAGGCAAGGCATGTGTACCTGGCCGCGCTGGACCTGGACCACTTCAAGCACGTCAACGACACCTTCGGACATCTCATCGGCGACGAGGTGCTGCTGCTGACCGCACGGCTCATGCGCTGCGTGCTGCGCACGGACGATGGGCTGTTTCGCTTCGGCGGCGAGGAGTTTGTCGTGCTGCTGGAGGATGCAAATGAGGACGGCGCGCATGCGGCGCTGGAGCGGCTACGCGAGCAGATGGCGCAGTACCACTTCCCGCAGGTTGGGCGCGTGACGATGAGCATCGGCTTCACGGCGGTGCAGCCCGGCGACTTGCCCCCCGGCGCGCTTGATCGTGCCGACCGGGCGCTCTACCTGGCCAAGGCCAGTGGCCGCAACCAGGTGGCCGGACCATCGGTCCTGGCTGCAGCCGGCATGCAGGCCAGCGCGCCGCATGGCGGCGGCGTCGATCTTTTCTAAGGCACCAGGACATGAATGCAGTTATTCAGCCTGGCATGCCCAGCCCCGCCATCAACGACTCCGAACCGCCTGCTCAGCCTGAGGCCTGCTGCGTGATCCCGTTGCCCGCCATGCGTAGCGTCGTCGGTGACACGCTGGCCGATGGCTGCCCGTGTATGGCCGAGGAGCGGCTGCAGCTGATCGCCTCGGTCTTCAACGCCACCAGCGACGGCATCGTGATCACGGACCAGGATGCGCGCATCCTGGAGATCAATGACGCCTTCACAGCTATCACAGGCTACAGCCGCAGCCAGGTGCTGGGGCATACGCCGGCCTTGCTCTCCAGCGGGCGTCACGGCCCGGATTTCTTCCTCGGTATGTGGGAGGGGCTGCGGACCACGGGCGCCTGGGAAGGGGAGATCTGGAACCGCCGCGCCAACGGCGAGCTGGTGGCGGAAGTACTGCGCATCCAGGCCGTGCACGTCGGCCGCGACGCCCGCCTGCACTACGTGGGCGTGTTTCGCGACATCACCTCGGGCAAGCAGCAGGAGTGGCTGGCCCGGCACGATGCGCTCACCGAGCTGCCCAACCGCGCCATGGCACTTGAAGCGCTGCAGTCGCTGCTGCCGCTGGCGCAACGCCAGGGCCAGCAACTGGCGGTGTGCCATCTCGACTTCGACGGCTTCATGGCCGTCAACGAGGCAATGGGCCCGGCGCAGGGCGATGCGCTGCTCAGGACCGCGGCAGCGCGTGTGCGCCAAGCCGTGCGCAGCAGCGACATGGTGGCCCGCTTCGGCGGGGACGAATTCATGCTGCTGCTCGGCGGCCTGGATACCGGCAGCGCCGCCGTGCCCGTGCTGGAACGGGTCCAGCACGCCTTGGCGCAGCCGCACACGGTTGGCGGCGAGTCGCTCCGGTTGAGCGCGAGCATCGGCGTAGCGTTGTACCCAGGCGATGGCATGGCACCCGAGCCGCTGCTGCGTGCGGCCGATCAGGCCATGTACCGTGCCAAGCAACTGGGCAAGAACCGGGTGTGCTGGTCTGGTCAAGGCAGCGAGCGGCAGGCCGTGCACGACGCTCTGCTGCAGGAACTCGGCCAGGCGTTGCAGGCCGGGGAGATGTGCCTGCACTACCAGCCCAAGGTCTGCGCCCGCACGCGCCGCTGCCTGGGCGTGGAGGCGCTGGTGCGCTGGCAGCATCCGCGTCGTGGGCTGCTGCCGCCAGGCGCATTCCTGCCTGCCGTGATCGGCACGCCGTTGGAAGTGGCACTGGATCGCTGGGTGCTGCGCGAGGCTGTGGTGCAGCTGGTGCGCTGGCGCAACCAGGGGTGTGAGCTGACGGTGGCCGTGAACGTCTCGCCGGCCACGCTGGCGCTGCCAGACCTGGCGGGCACGGTCGCAGCCATCGTCCGCGAGGCCGCGCCACACCAAGTCCTGCCGCTCGAAGGACTGGAGCTGGAAGTGCTGGAGACCGCAGCGCTTCAGGACCTGGAAGCAGCAGGACGCGCCATCGAGGCCTGTGCGCGCCAAGGCATTGCCTTTGCACTGGACGACTTCGGCACCGGGTACTTGTCGCTGTCATACCTGCAGCGCCTGCCGGTGAACACACTCAAGATCGACCGCAGCTTCGTCGCCAGCATGCTTGAGCGCCGCGGCGACCTGCACATCGTGCGCGCCGTCATCGGGCTGGCGGCGGCCTTCGGCGTCACGACCGTGGCCGAGGGCGTGGAAACCGTCGAACAGGCTCACGTCCTGGCCGACATGGGGTGCCACGAGCTGCAGGGCTACGGCATCGCCCGCCCCATGCCCTTGTCGCAGCTCGAAACTTGGCTGCACAAGGACCCAGCGCAGCGTATGTAACTGCTGCGCCGTCGTTGCCGTGGACTCCGCGGCTGCCGCGACGAAGAGCATTGACCAGGCAACCCGCTTGTGGACCGACCCCACTGCAACTGGCGTCTGGCCACCGAAGCGTCAACCCCGGCGCGGCACTTTTACGCGTCCAGCGGCTTGGTCCAGTAGTCCGTCATACTGGCTTGACGTGCCGCCTTGCCTCTTCAGGCATTGTGCTGGTCCGGCCACAGCGGCATGGCAACTGCACCGTCCGGACGAAGAACAACGGAGACGGCCATGGAGCAGGACACGACGCCAATGGAGCGGGCATGGCTGCACGTCATCAAGGGCGAGGCGCAGGTGACGGCACAGGTAATACAGCTCTGCAAGCTCATCTCCCTGCGCAAAGACACGACCGAGGCACAAGCCGTGCTTGCCGACTTTGAAAACGAGCTGCGCCTCCTGCGCGAGACGTTGGCACTGGAGCAGGTAAAAGCGGCCCGCCGCCATCAGCCGTAGCAGCGGCTATGACTCCACCAACAGTACCCGGCTGCTGGTGTTTCGCTACAAGTTTCCAGGACGCAATTGCAGCGCGAGGGCCGCGCGATCACCAAACTTGTTTCACGGGCACATCGCCGTGAAACATCTCGCTGGCAGCATGGGTGCCGGGAGAAAAGATGACGCATAACGAGACTCCGTTGGAGGTAGCGCAACGCCGTGTGGCTGAAGCAGAGGCGCGGGTGAAAGAGCAGGCCGCCCGGGTCGCAAATGCCGCCCGCTGGGGCCATGACACGACGCAGGCGATGGCCACGCTCAATGTATTTGAGACAACACTGCGGCTCATGCGCGAGGACTTGACCCGCCTGGAGCACCGACAGCAGTAGCTGTCTGCGTACAGTCGCTTAACACCAAGGGCCTATAGCTTCACTAGGACAAATCCCAGGCTGTAATGGATCATGTTGCGGCGCAACATAACTGATAGCAAGGGAGATCAAAGAACCATGAAAGTAAACAAGGCTGCGCTGGAAGTTGCGCGGCAGCAAATAGGTGAAGCGGAAAAGAGGGTGCAGCTTCAAGCCGCCCGGCTTGCAAACGCCACCCGCTGCGACTCGGACACAACGCAGCTGAGATTCACCCTTGGCGTCCGGGAGGCAGCGCTGCGTTTGATGCGGGAGGACTTGGCTTACCTTCAGCGGCAACAGCAATAGCCTCGGCTGTCCACAGAAACTGGGGATAACTTCTGGAGCAACCGCTCTGGCTTGCACCGACGCCACCGGACAGAGCACCTCACCGCGCGCGATGGCGATGACCTGGCCGCTGCCTTCCTGGTCGGTCTTGGAGCGGCGGCTCGTCACGCGCAGCCCCTGCGGCAGCCTCTCCAGGTCCTCGACCTGCAGCGGCACGAGCTCGCTGCGGCGGAAGGCGCCGGCAAAGCCCAACAGCAGCAGCGCGCGGTCGCGCAAGCCCTGCAGGCTGCCGAGGCACAGCCGCACCATGTCCACCAGGCGCAGCACCGTGGCCGGGGCCTTGCGCGCGGGCGCCACGATGAACTCAGGTGGATGCCCTTGAGCGCGGCTGTCGTCGATCGTTGACGTCCACGGCGTAGGGCTGGAAGTCGCTTGGGTTGTCGGAGAACCAGACGCGCGTGCCGTCGGAAACGGCGGCGCGGAGCGTGACGACATCGCCCGCCATACCTGCGAACCGCTGCGCCGCTAGCGCTGACCTGGTCGAGCTGGCCGGGCGGGGCCGTCAGCCGGCCGTCGCGTCACAACGCGGTGCTGCCCAAAAAGGGCACGTGAGGAACCGACCAAGTCGCCGCGGTCGCTGAAGTCACCGACTTTCACGAAGCGGTCGGCCAGGCCGATGAGGAACGCTGCCTATAGAGGAGGGGCATCAATGCCGGATGCGCTCGGCCCCTGGCCTTGCACTGCGCCGGCATGTGCTGCCGCCACGGCGGCGCTCAGAGCCGGCGGCAGGCACGTGCGCCAAGTGTCACCGTTATCCCAGCGCGCCCGCCGCCGCGCCAGCGCCAGTACACCCAGCCCGGCCAGCCCCAGCGCCCAGGCCGGTGGCTCGGGCACAGGGGTAAGCAACACAGCCGCGCCCTGGCCGTCGTAGGCGGCGTTGCCAGCCAGCTGCCCGGCATCGTTAATGAAGCTCAGGAACAGGCCGCTCACGCGCGCCCGGTCAACGGGCCGCAGCAGTTCCATCACGGTATGGCTCACACCGTCGAGCAGCAGCCGGTCGCGTCCGACGATCCAGCCCCGGTCGTTGATGTCGAAGGCCTCCTGGTCCAGCCGGGTCAGCACGCCGTTGTCGTAGAGGAAGGGGCTGTCGTCGTTCCCAACCACTTGGCCGCTGCCGTTGATTGCCTTGGCGAAGCTCTCGACCCGCGGCGTCAGGAGCGGGCCAAGCCGAGTGGTGCGATCGCGATCGAAGATCAGAGCCGAGTCGCCGCCATGGCGGTCGGGGATGGAGCCGCCCACGGCGACGCCGTGGTTGTTGACGTCCACGGCATAGGATTGGATCTCGCCGGGGATGGGTTCGGAGAACCAAAGGCGGATGCCGTCAGAAAGGGCGGCGCGGGTCTGGACGAACTCGTCGTGGGCCTCGCCAGCGAACCACTGCCCGTCAGGGCTGATCTCGCGCAGCCGGCCGGGCAGTGCCGTCATGCGGTAGTCGTGCCAGACCCACGTGTTTTCGAAGCTGCCTGTCCGGTAGCCCAGCACGTCGCCTCGGTCGCTGAGGTCCGTGATCTCCTGGAAGCGCTCGCCCCAGTCGGTGGCGCGGCCCTGACTCCACAGGTAGGGCGTGTTGGAAGAGACCCCGCCTTCGACGCTGTAGACGTTGAACGCCACCTCGCCGCGGTTGTTGAGCGCGGCGATGGTAGTGGTGGAGCTCACCGTGGATTGGCGCAGGACCTCGACGCGGTAGCGCGGCACCGTGTCGGGCGCCGCGGCGGCGGGCTGCATCGCTGCGGCGGCCAGCGCGAGCAGGCAGAATACAAAGGCCAGGGCGCCGCCACGCGGCACAATCAATCTCACGGACGGCATGCGGCAACTCCTTGGTTGTCCCCGGACGGCCCGGCACGCGTCAGCGTGCGTCACCGCGCGCCAGCGTGGGCAACTTGCTGTGAGGGGCGTTACGCAGCGTCTCGCGTGTCGATATGGGGGCGTACTTTTCCAAAAGGCGGTGCCGACAAACCTCTACTAGTCTTACTGTGTCATAAGCGCAATGGCCTATTGCAAGAGCCGCACAGCGGGCACAGTCCCATCTCAACGAGCAGGTAGCTGCTGAGCCGCAGTCGCAGCGTAGTGATCGAGGTCGGCATGTGGCG
>NZ_VIDQ01000124.1 GCF_009760915.1 Azohydromonas aeria | reverse complement strand
CACAGCGTGAACAGCGCGCCCAGCAGCGCCGGCGCGCCGTCCGCCGGCCGGCCCACGGCCAGGCGCTCGGCGCGGCGCGGGCCCAGGCGCTCGACGTTGCCGGGATGCGCGCGGCCCGGCCGCAGCAGCAGGCGGCCGGTGAGCGGTGCCGGCGCGCTCACCGCGCCTCCGCGCCGCGGCAGCCGAAGAGCAGCCCGCGGCGCGCGGGATTGGGCACCGGCCGGGACGTCGCGGGCAGGGCCGGGGCCGTTGCGGGCGCAGCCACCGGCCGCCGCAGCTGCGCCAGCACCGCCTGCGCCACCGCGCGCGCCGCGGCGGGGTCGGCGAACTCGAACATGGGCGAGAACAGCGAGCAGGCCTCGAAGCGGCAGCCCGCGGCCTCGGACCCGATGAAGGGCAGCGCCGTGCCGCCCAGCGTGCGCTCGCGCGTGGCGCCCAACGCCGTCGGCTCGCCGTCGGCCAGCGGCAGCCACACCAGGTTCATGAACCAGGGCGTCACCAGCACGCCCAGCACGCCCTCCTCGGCGTCGTCGTCGAGCTGCGCTTCAAAGCCCACGGCCTCGGTGCGCAGCGCGGCATTGAGCAGCGGCACGCCGGCCATGCGGGTGCGGGCAATGTGCTCGTAGGCGGCGGCAAGCAGGGCGACGCGGTGCATGGAGCTTCCCCAGGTACTTCAGGAATCCGGGATCGATGACCTGGATGCTTCAGGCCACGACCATGAACTGCTCGGCGTCGCCGTCGCACTGCGGGCAGCGCCAGTGCGGCGGCAGCGCCGCGAAGGGCGTGCCGGGCGCGATCTGCCAGGTGGCGTCGCCCTGCGCCGGGTCGTACACCCACCAGCAGATCTTGCATTCCAGCCGCGTGTCCGGCGCGAGCCGGCTGCGGTCGCCCAGGTAGCTGCCCTCGAAACGAAGCGCTTCGCTGCTCATGACGCCCGGCTCCTCAGCTCGCCAGCGCGGCCGGGGCGGCCGGCGCGTCCTCGACCCACTGCAGCACCTCGCGCAGCCGCTCGTGGGAGTCCTGCAGGTCCTCCGGCGCGGCGCGGGCGGCCTGCGGCATGTCGGTGATCTCGACGGTGTTGAGGATCACCGTGTCCTGCGAGTTGTAGTAGACGACGCGCCAGCCGTGGCGCAGCCCGGTGTTGGTGATGCGGCAGTTGCCATAGCCGCGCGACAGCACCAGCACCCGCCCGGTGCCCAGCCGGTGGTCGATGAGCGCGATGTCCATGGGCGTCACCGGCAGCAAGGTGAAATTCACGACATGCGGCTCGCAGCCCGGCTGCCAGCCGCGCGCGGCGTCCTCGATCTCGTCGATCAGGCGCGGCGCGTTCATCACCTCCGGCGGCAGCGGCGCGGGCAGTGCCGGCGCGGCAAAGGTTTCGGCATCGGCCAGCGCCGCGTCGCGCAGCGCCTGCGGCACGGCGCCCAGCTCCAGGTGGTCGGCCACGACCCGCCCTTCCAGCAGCGCCGTGACGCGCCACACCCCGGCAAACACCGACTCCTGCACCTGCAGCTCGCGCCCGCCGCCGGGCGGCGGCAGCACCCGGGCGCTGACCTCGCCCTCGCCCAGCACCTGGTTGAGCAGCGCACGGTCCTCGGCCGTCAGCCCCTCCAGCGCCACGCGCCGCGTGCCGCCCTCGCGCGCCACCTGCTCCAGCGCCCGCAGCGCCTCGCGCAGCGCGCGCAGCGCCGCGGCGTGGCCGGCCAGCGCCTCGGGTTCGGGCAGCGGCGGGGCGCGGAAGGTGTCCATGCCCTGCGGCATGGCCATGTACTCCAGCGTCTCGTCCTCGACCTGGCTGCCAGGCCCGAAGGCCACGACGGGAATGGGAAAAGGCTTCATGGGTCTCCCGGGTTATCTCTTCAGCTCAGCGGCAGCCGTGGCCGGGCGTGGCGCTGACCACCGCGATGCCGATGCCCGGAATGCGCGAGGCCGGCATGGCCAGCGCCTCCTCGACGCGGGTGACGTAGTCCTCCCAGTCGTACATCCCGGGCAGGGTGCCGACGTAGCGGCCGTCGCGCACGAACACCAGCGAGGGCCAGCGGTTGGAGCCGAACAGCCGCGCCACGGCCTCCTCGGCCGAGCGGCGCACCACGCCGATGGTGAAGCGCCCGCCCAGCGCGCGCTGGATCTCGGGCAGCACCACGGCCACGTCCAGCCCTTCCGGGAAGCGCACCGGGTCGCCGGCGAGCAGCAGCACGCGCTCGCCGCCGCCGGCCATCCAGGCGTCCAGCGAGGCCTCGTCCACCCACTGCGCGCCGTGGCGCTCGACCAGGCTCTTGATCACGGCGGGCGCCTCGGGGGCGGAGGAAACAACGTCGGACGGGGTTTCGAGGGTGTCGATCATGGCGGGGGCTCGCAGGCGCATTAGGGTTACTACCAAGGTGATCGGGCCGGCTTACGCACACATGACGGGACCTGCAGGGGACGCTCGCGCCGTCTCACCGGCTGGAAGGCGGGACCGCGCCGGCGAGCGCGGCGACCTCCTCGGCACTCAGTGCCGAGGGCAGCGCGAAGCCGGGGTCGTCGGCGAAGGCGAACTCGCCGCCCAGCGCGCCGGCGAGCAGGTCCAGCGCGGCGTTGACCTCGGCCGCGCGCTGCGCGTCGATGCGCTCGCGCGCCGCGTCCAGGAACACCAGCAGCCACTCGCCCTGGGCGACGCCGCCCACCAGCGCCGTGTCCACCTCGCGGAACTCGCCGCGGCCCTGCACCAGCGCGCGGCGCTCGCCGGCGCGCACGACCTGCATGGGAATGCCGATGCACATGGCGCTTCAGTCCGCGTGCGCCGCCGCGGCGGGCAGGAAGCGCGCGTCGCCGACGCGGCAGGCGGCCTCGGCGCTCGGCCGCCCGCCCTCGTAGCGCTCCAGCGCCAGCGAGGGCAGCGTCACGCCGTCGTCCGTGGCAGCGGGGTCGCGCGGCACCGGCGCCGCGCCCCAGGCGCGCAGCGCCTGCAGCCCCAGCGCCAGCGCGTCCTCCAGCGCCGCGCGCACGCACGGGCGCAGGCTGCCGCCGTAGTCCTCCAGCTCCTCGGGCTGGCAGCCGATCAGCAGCACGCGCTCCGGGTAGTGGCCGGTGAGCTGCGCCAGCGACAGCACCTCCTGGAAGCCGGTCTGGTGCAGGCTCATCTTCTTCGCGCCCAGGAAGCGCGGCACGTCCTCGTCCTCGACCACCTTGAGCGTGCCCGGCGCCAGCCCGTAGTCGATGGCGTCGAAGATCAGCAGCTGGCGCGCCGACTGCACGTGGTGCAGCAGGTACAGGCCCTGCGTGCCGCCATCGACCAGCTGCACGTGGCCGGCAAACCCGTAGCGCTGCCCCAGCGCCTCGACGCAGCGCACGCCGAAGCCCTCGTCGGCCCAGAGCAGGTTGCCGATGCCCAGCACCACGACGGGCCCGGGCTCGTTGGCGAAGGGGTCCGGCACGGCGCCGGTGGCCTGCGCATCCGCCACGGCATCAATCCTTGAAGGTGCGGTAGCCGGAGATCATGGTGCTGACCACGCTCTGGCGGCCCATGATGTCCTCGCGGATGGCGGCATAGACGTGGACGATGATGAAGGTCACCATGATCCACAGCCCCAGGTGGTGCCAGGTGTGCACGTCCTGCGACTGGCCCATGAGCGGGATGAGCCAGCCGAAGGCCTTGTCCGCCCACGAGCCCATGCCCAGCCCCTCGCCGTAGAGGGCGAAGCCGCTGACGATCATGAACACCGACAGGCCCACGAACACGAAGAACATCGCGAAGCGCGCCAGCGGGTTGTGGCCCACGTAGCGGTTGGGCTGCGGGATCAGGAAGGCATACCACTTGAGCATCATCACGATGTCCTGCCAGTAGGCCTTGCTGAAGATCGGCACCGTGAACAGCTCGCGCGCGTGGTGGTTGCCCACCAGCGCCCAGTACACCCGCCCGATGAGGCCGATGGCGAACACGTAGCCCGCGGCGAAGTGCGCGAAGCGGATGTAGCCCATGAGGTAGTGGTCGCTGGCCTCGCCCGGCAGCGTGGGCAGCGGCGAGCCGATGAGGTAGCCGGTGATGCCCAGCACCGTGATGGCCAGCGCGTTCATCCAGTGCCACACGCGCACCGGCGCCTCGTACACGTACACCGAGCGGATGGGCGTGGCCTGCTTCAGCTCGCGCGCATCGACGCCGGGCAGGTTGCGCAGCTGCTCCTGGGGAATGGCGGACATGGCGTGTCTCCCGTGGGTTGGTCGGCTCAGAGGCGCGAGGCCAGCAGCGCCAGGCCGCCGGCGCCCAGCAGCGCGCCGATGCCGCCCCAGGCCAGGGCGGAGAGCCGTTGCAGCCGCAACGCCAGCGCCAGGCCCGCGCCGTGCAGCGCGGCGGTGGAGGCGGTGAAGCCCAGGGCGAAGGCCAGGAAGCCGCCGATGCCGGCAACAGGCGCCTCGGCGCCGTGCGCGGCGCCGTGCAGCAGGGCCGTCACTGCGACCAGCGCCAGGCCCGCGCCGGCGCCCAGGCGGGCGCCGCCGGCCACCAGCGCGCCGCACAGCAGCACGCTCGCGGCGATCGCCACCTCGACGCCCGGCAGCGCCAGCCCCGCCGGCGCGGCCAGCGCCGCCAGCAGCATCGCGGCCAGGAAGGCGGCCGGGCCCTGCCAGCGCCGCGCCGCGGGCAGCGCGCGCGCCGACCACAGGCCCACGGCCACCATGGCCAGCAGGTGGTCGAGGCCGAGGAAGGGGTGCGCCAGGCCGTCGGCCAGGCTCGCGGCATGGCCCGGGTGGGCGCTGGCGGCGCCGGCGGCGCCCGCCAGGGCCAGCGCGGCGGCGGCGCGCGGCAGGATGCGGAAGGAAGTCGTCATGCTCTTGTCTCCTGGAGGCAGTGCCGCTGTGTCAGCGCACCTTCACCGTGGTCAGCTCGCGGCCGTCCTCGCTCATCACGTGCGTCGAGCAGGCCAGGCAGGGATCGAAGGAATGCAGCGTGCGCAGGATCTCCACCGGCTGCTCGGGATTGGCCATGGGCGTGCCGATGAGCGCGGCCTCGAAGGCGCCGATCTGGCCCTTGGCGTCGCGCGGGCTGCCGTTCCAGGTGGTGGGCACCACGCACTGGTAGTTCTCGATGCGGCCGTCCTTGATGCGGATCCAGTGGCCCAGCTGCCCGCGCGGCGCCGCCACCAGGCCCACGCCCCTGGCCTCCCTGGGCCAGGTGGACGGGTCCCACTTCTCGACATTGGCCGTGGCCATGTCGCCGGCCTTGATGTTGGCGATGAGCTCCTGGTGGTCGGCCACCATCATCTCGGCGCAGTACTGGGCCTCCAGGCAGCGCGCCAGCGTGCGGCCGATGGTCGAGGGCAGCATCTGCTTGAGCGTGTAGTCGGTGGCGGGCAGGCCCAGCGCCTTCGGGAAGCCGCGGTTGATCATCTCGGCCGCGTGCTCCAGCTGCTCCTTCGGGCGCTGCGCGTACCGGTTGCCCTGCTTGGCATGGGCCCAGGCCAGGATGTAGCGCGACAGCGGCCCGACCTCCATGGCGTGGCCGCGCCAGCGCGGGGCCTTGATCCACGAGTACTTGGCGCTCTCGTCGATCTGGTCGATCCTGGTCTTCGTGCCCTTGGCCTTGGCGCCGAGCGCGTAGTGCGGCTCGGTCACGCCGTCCCAGGGGTGCAGGCCCTTGGTCTCGTCGGCGTACTTGTACCAGCTGTGCGTCACGAACTCCTGGATCTGCTCCGGGTCGCGCGGGTCCACCGGCAGGATCTCGTCCCAGTTGCCGTTGAGGATCGCGCCGCCGGGCAGCTGGTCGGTGGACTTGTCGTAGTTGACCTTCGGGTACTCGCCGTAGTCGCTGACGTTGGTGGCGGCCAGCCCGCCGCCGTGCAGCCAGCCGGCCTGCTTGTAGAGCGTGCCGATGGCCAGCACGTCGGGCAGGTAGACGTTCCTGGTGAACTCCACCATCTCGTCGATGCGCGACTTGACGAAGTTCAGCCGCTCCATCGTGATGGGCGCGCCCACGGCGCCGTTGCCGTCGAGGTTGATGGCGCAGGGCACGCCGCCGACCAGGTAGTTCGGGTGCGGGTTCTTGCCGCCGAAGATGGTGTGCACCTTCACCCATTCCTTCTGCAGGTCCAGCGCCTCCAGGTAGTGGGTGACGGCCATCAGGTTGGCTTCGGGCGGCAGGATGTAGGCCTTGTTGCCCCAGTAACCGTTCATGAAGGGGCCGAGCTGGCCGCTCTCCACGAACTTCTTGAGCCGGTTCTGGATGTCGCGGAAGTAGCCCGGCGAGGACAGCGGGTGCGAGGGCGAGACCAGCTGCTGCAGCTCGCTGGTCTTCTTCGGGTCGGCCTTGAGCGCCGAGATCACGTCCACCCAGTCGAGCGCGTGCAGGTGGTAGAAGTGGACGGCGTGGTCGTGCACCTGCAGCGTCTTGGCCATCATCTCGCGGATGAGGTGCGCGTTCTTCGGAATCTTGATGCCCAGCGCGTCCTCCACCGCGCGCACAGAGGTCAGCGCGTGGCAGCCGGTGCACACGCCGCAGATGCGCTCGACGAAGGCCCAGGCGTCGCGCGGGTCGCGGCCCTTGAGGATGACCTCCAGGCCGCGCCACATGGTGCCCGTGGACACGGCGTTGCGGATGACGTTGTTGGCGTCCACGTTGACCTCGCATCGCATGTGGCCCTCGATGCGGGTGACGGGGTCCACGACGATGCGGCGGCCGCTGTCGTCGAGGTTGAAGCCTTGGGTGGCGTAGCTGGTCATGGGCTGGTTCTCGTGATGCGGGGCGCTGCGCGGGTCAGCGGTCGGCGTTGGCGGCCGTGTCGTGCTTGTACGAGGCGCGCTTGAGCGCCGAGACCGCGGCATGCGCCGCCACGGCCGCGCCCACGGCGCCGGCCGCGGCCATGCCCACCTGGTCGGCGTTGGCCTCGATGCCGAACTGGTGGATGTCGGTCAGGCGGCTGTAGAAGGAGCCCTTGTCCCAGAAGCCGTCCTCGGAGCAGCCGATGCAGCCGTGGCCGGCCTTGATCGGGAAGCTCGTGCCGCCGTTCCACTGCACCGTCGAGCAGGCGTTGTAGGTGGTCGGGCCCTTGCAGCCGACCTTGTAGAGGCAGTAGCCCTTGCGCGCGGACTCGTCGTCCCAGGCCTCGACGAACTGCCCGGCGTCGAAGTGCGGGCGGCGGTAGCACTTGTCGTGGATGCGCTGGCTGTAGAACATCTTCGGCCGGCCCTGGCGGTCCAGCTCGGGGATGCGGTCGAAGGTCAGCATGTAGGTGATGACGCCCGTCATCACTTCGGCGATCGGCGGGCAGCCCGGCACCTTGATGATGGGCTTGTCGGTGATGACCTGGTGCACCGGCACCGCGCGCGTCGGGTTGGGCTTGGCCGCCTGCACGCAGCCCCACGAGGCACACGAGCCCCAGGAGATGATGGCCTTGGCGTCCTTGGCGACGTGCTTGAGCTGCTCCACGAAGGGGCGGCCGCCGATGATGCAGCTCATGCCGTCCTGGTTCAGTGGCGGGTTGCCTTCCACGGCCAGGATGTAGTGGCCCTTGTACTTGGCCATCACCTCTTCGAGGATGGCCTCGGCCTGGTGGCCGGCGGCGGCCATCAGCACGTCGTCGTAGTCCAGCGAGAGCATGGACAGCACCACGTCCTTGGCCAGCGGATGCGCGCTGCGAATGAAACTTTCGGAGCAGCAGGTGCATTCCAGGCCATGCAGCCACAGCACCGGCGTGCGCGGCTTGGTCTCCATGGCCTCGGCGATCTTCGGCACGAAGGCCGGGCCCAGGCCCAGCGAGGTCGCCGTCAGCGAGCAGTACTTCATGAAGCTGCGCCGCGAGATGCCCTGGCGCCGCATCACCTCGTAGAAGGTTTCCATGTCTTCTTGTCTCCCCGTGTCGTTGCCGCCGCCGGCCCGTCTCCCCGGGCCGGGCACGGGGTGGGGATCACAAGTTCCATGCCGCCATTGCCGACTTCGGCCGGGACACCGGCGCGGCGCGCTAAGCCCTTGAGGCCCATCAATTTTTTGGTGCCCGGCGGCGCCCGCCCGGCGCCTCGGCCGGCGCGCCCCTGGTCAGCGGCCTTCCACTGCGCCCGCGGCGCTGCAAGCGGCGCTTGCAGTGGTGGCAACGGTGGGTGGCGTTCTGCTGGTCGCCACTGGCATCAGGGTTTCCACTAGGGTGCGGGAAGCGGGCTTGTCAGCCTGCGCGTCGGGGTCGGCTCCTACACTGCCGGGCATGAACCAGTCAGTACATTCGGCCCCGCGCGCCGCGGCGGCCAAGGCCGAGGGCGGCCGCACGCACGACCCGGAGCGCACGATGGCCGACATCCTGGCCGTGGCCACGCGCGAGTTCGCCGACAAGGGGCTGGCCGGCGCGCGCGTGGACGCGATCGCCGAAGCCACGCGCACCAGCAAGCGCATGCTCTATTACTACTTCGGCAGCAAGGAAGGGCTGTACGTCGCGGTGCTGGAGAACGCCTACAGCGCCATGCGCGCCATCGAGGCCGAGCTGCACCTGGAGGACTTCGGCCCGGAGGAGGCGCTGCGCCGGCTCGTGGCGCACACGGTGGACTACCAGCGCCAGCACCCGGAGTTCATCCGCCTGGTGATGAACGAGAACATGCACCGCGGCGAGTTCATGGCGCAGAGCAAGGTGATCCAGCAGCTCAACGTGCCCGCCATCGACGGCGTGCGCCGCATCTACGAGCGCGGCGTGGCCGAAGGCGTGTTCCGCGCCGGGCTCGACCCGGTGGACCTGCACATGTCGATCAGCGCGCTGAGCGTCTTCAACGTCGCGAATCGCCACACCTTCTCGCTCATCTTCAAGCGCGACCTGGACACGGCCGAGGCGATCGCGGCGCGGCGCGAGAGCATCGTGGAGATGGTCGTGAGGTTCGTGCGTGTTTGAACGGACGCAGCGGCTCTACTGAACAGAAAATTCCCGTTCGGGCTGAGCTTGTCGAAGCCCTTGGTGGGGTCCCGAGCGCCTGCCCTTCGACAGGCTCAGGGCGAACGGGAAACGGGTCCGATGAACTGGTTTGTGTCTACGGATTCGGCGCCGCCAGCACCGTTCCCACGCATTCCCCAAACCCGATCGGCCGCGCCCCGTCCAGCTCGCAGCGCGCCCGCAGAAGGACGCGGTCGCCGTCCTCCAGGAAGGTGCGCGTCTCGCCATTGGGCAATGCCAGCGGCTGCTGCCCGCCCTGGCTCAGCTCCAGCAGCGAGCCGCCCTGCCCCGCTTCCGGCCCGGACTGCGTGCCGCTGCCCAGCAGATCGCCCGGGCGCAGGTTGCAGCCGTTGCTGGCGTGGTGCGCGAGCAGTTGCGCCGGCGTCCAGTAGGCATCGCGGAAGTTGCTCCGGCTCAGCGCCACCGGCGCCAAGCCCTGCGCGCGCATGGCCGCGGTCTGCAGCAGCACCTGCAGCCGGATGTCGATGCCGCCCTGCGCGCGGTTCAGCGGCGAGTCCAGGTAGGGCAGCGGCGGCGGGTCACCGTCCGGCCGCGCGAAGGGCACGCGAAACGGCGCCAGCGCCTCCAGCGTCACCACCCAGGGCGACAGCGTCGAGCCGAAGCTCTTGGACAGGAACGGGCCCAGCGGCTGGTATTCCCAGGCCTGCACGTCGCGCGCCGACCAGTCGTTGAGCAACACCAGGCCGAAGAGATGGTCCTCGGCGCGGTCCATCGGGATCGGCTCGCCCAGCGCGTTGCCCGGGCCCACCAGCGCGCCCACTTCCAGCTCGTAGTCCAGGCGCCGGCTCGGACCGTAACCCGGCACGCCGTCGGGTCCGGGCGGGAGCTGGCCCAGCGGCCGGCGCAGGTCCGTGCCGCTGACCACCAGCGAGGACGCCCGGCCGTGGTAGCCGATGGGCACCCACTTGTAGTTGGGCAGCAGCGGCTGGTCGGGCCTGAAGAGTTTTCCCACCGCCGTGGCGTGGTGGATGCCGGCGTAGAAATCGGTGTAGTCGCCGACGCGGCAGGGCAGCGCCATCTCGGCGTCCGCCTGCGGCACCAGGCAGCCCCGCAGCACGCCTTCCTGCGCGCTGCCCTCGGACAGCGCCGCCGACAGCGCCACGCGCACGCTGATGCGCGCCGCCGCGCCCAGCGCCATGAAGGCGTTGAGATCGCCCACGGCCAGCGGCGCCAGTTGCGCGCGCACCTGTGGCGACCAGTCGCCGCGCTCCAGCGCCAGGCGCAGGTCCAGCACCTGGTCGCCGATGGCCACGCCGATGCGCAGCGCCTCACCGCTGCCGCGCCGGCGGAACGCGCCGAAGGGCAGGTTCTGGATCGGGAAGTCGGTACCGTCGGCCTCGGCCGAGGTGACCCAACTGCGCAGCGCCGGGTCGTGGGTGTGGTCGATGGTCATGGCGCCCGGTACTTCAATCAGCCAATGGATCAGTCCAGCCGGATGTTGTTGGCACGAATGAGCGCGCCCCAGCGCTCGCGCTCGGCGCTTGCGTAGGCCGCCATCTGCTCCGGCGTGCCCGGCAGCGCCTCCAGGCCCAGCGTCTCGAAGCGCGCCTTCACCTGCGGATGGGCCAGCGCGGCCTGCAGCGCCTGGCTGAACTTGGCGACGGTGTCCGGCGGCGTGGCCGCGGGCACGGCCAGGCCCTGCCAGGCGTAGGCCTCGAAGCCCGTCAAACCCTGCTCGGCCAGCGTGGGCACGTCGGGCAGCGTCTTGAGCCGCGCCGGGCTGGCCACGCCCAGCGCGCGCAGCTTGCCGTTGCCCACGTACTGCTGCACGGCCGCGGTGTCGATCATGCCCATGGCGACCTGGCCGCCCAGCAGGTCCTGCACCGCGGGCGCCGCGCCGCGGTAAGGCACGTGCACCAGCTTCAGGCCGCTTTCCCGGCGCAGCAGCTCGCCGGCGAGGTGGTGCGGGCTGCCCAGGCCGGCCGAGGCGTAGGTCACGCCCTCGGGCTGCTGGCGGGCCCAGGCCACGAATTCCGGCCAGCTCTGCGCCGGCACCTTGGCCGAGATCACCAGCAGCAGCGGGAAGCGCGCCAGCAGGCCCACGGGCTTGAAGTCCTTCTCCGCGTCGTAGGGCAGCTTGCTGTACAGCGCCGGGTTCGCCGCCAGCGTGGCGAAGTCGGCGGTGAGCATGACGTTGCCGATGTCCCGGGACTTCGCGACGTAGTCCGCGGCGATGTTGGTGGCCGCACCCGGCTTGTTGTTGACGACGATGCTGCGGCCCAGCGTCTTGCCCATGGGCTCGGCCACGGTGCGCGCCACCACGTCCGAGCCGCCGCCCGCCGGGTAGCCCAGCACCCACTCCAGCGGCTGGTTCTGGGCCAGGGCGGCCAGCGGCGCGGCGGCCAGGATCGCGAATGGGCAGCAGGCCAGCAGGCGGCGTCGGGTGGTCATGGCGTCTCCTTCGATGTCGTGGTGCGGTGCCGCTCCTCCCACCAGTCGGCATTGCGGATGCCCAGCCGCCTGGGGTCGAACACCGGCTCGCCCCCGGCGCGCTTTTGCGCCTCGTAGTCGCGCAGGCACTGCAGCGCGGGCCTCTGCAGGATCAGGATGGCGACGATGTTGAGCCAGGCCATCACGCCCACGCCCAGGTCGCCCAGGTCCCAGGCCACGCCGGCCGAGCGCACGGCGCCGTAAGTGACCGACACCAGCAGCGCTGCCTTGAGCACCAGGCTCAGCCAGGGCCGGTGCACGCGGCGGTTGATGTAGGCGACGTTGGTCTCGGCGATGTAGTAGTAGGCGACGATGGTGGTGAAGGCGAAGAACATCAACGCCAGCGCGACGAAGCTCGCGCCGAAGCCCGGCATCACCGCCTCCACCGCGGCCTGCGTGTAGCCCGGGCCGGTCTCCATGCCCGGCAGCCGCTCCACCAGGAAGCCGCCCGCGGGCGCCTGCACGTTGTAGCGGCCCGTCACCAGCACCATGAACGCCGTGGCGCTGCACACGAACAGCGTGTCCACGTACACCGCGAAGGCCTGCACGTAGCCCTGCTGCGCCGGGTGCTTGACCTCGGCGGCCGCCGCCGCGTGCGCGGCGCTGCCCTGGCCGGCCTCGTTGGAATAGACGCCGCGCTTGACGCCCCACTCCACCGCCAGCCCCAGCACCGCGCCAAATCCCGCCTCCAGCCCGAAGGCGCTGCGCACGATGAGCCCCACCATGGCCGGCACCTGCTCGATGTTGATCAGCACGATCACCACCGCCACCAGGATGTAGGCCAGCGCCATGAACGGCACCACGATCTCGGCGAAGCGCGCAATCCGCTTGACCCCGCCGAAGACGATGAAGCCCAGCGCCACCACGATCACCGCCGCACTCACCGAGGGCGCCACGCCCCAGGCGTTGTTCACGCCCGCGGCGATGCTGTTGGCCTGCACCCCGGGCAGCAGCAGCCCCATGGCGATGATCGTGACCACGGCGAAGATCCAGGCATACCAGCGCTGGCCCATCGCCTTCTCGATGTAGAAGGCCGGCCCGCCGCGGTACTGGCCCTGGTCGTCCTTTTCCTTGTAGAGCTGCGCCAGCGTGCACTCCACGTAGGACGTGGCCGCGCCCAGGAAGGCCATCACCCACATCCAGAAGATCGCCCCCGGCCCGCCGAAGGTGATCGCCGTGGCCACCCCCGCGATGTTGCCCGTGCCCACCCGGCCCGACAGCGACATCGCCAGCGCCTGGAACGGCGACACGCCGGCCTCCGAGGCCCGGCCGCGGAACATCAGCCGCACCATCTCCCCGATGCAGCGCACCTGCATGAAGCGCGTGCGGATCGAGAAGTACAGCCCCACGGCCAGGCACAGGAAGATCAGCGCCCGGCTCCAGACCAGGCCGTTGAGATAGGCGACGACGTCGGCCATGGCGAACTCCCGTTGTTCTTGCGCGACCGCCCGGGCAATCGGCCGGCCCAGGCCGCGTGGCGCGGCTTCGGGTTTGTCCCGAGGCGCCGGAACGTACTGGTTCGTACATTTCTGACCTGCGACAAGGCAGGGCTGCATTTCTTCTGGCCTGGCCGCGACGCGCACCCGGTGCCCTACACGGAGACAAGCCCATGAACCGATTCCTCGACGGCTACTGCCGGGTGCTTGACGCCCTCATTGCCCTGGCGCTGGCCGTCATGGTGGTGCTGGTGTTCGGCAACGTGGTGCTGCGCTACGCCTTCAACTCCGGCATCACGGTGTCCGAGGAGGTCTCGCGCTGGCTGTTCGTGTGGCTGACCTTCCTGG
>NZ_VIDQ01000123.1 GCF_009760915.1 Azohydromonas aeria | reverse complement strand
CGCCCGCCGCGGCGCCGGCCTCGGCCACGCCGCCGGCGGGACCTGCCCCGGCGGGCGACGCGCCGCGCCCGGGCGGCGGGCTCCCCGCCCTGCCCGGCCAGCCGCTCCCGCCGCCCCGCACCCCGATCAGCGAATGAAGGGACCGCCATGGACCTGCACACGCCGCACGCCCCCGCACCGGCCGCGCCGCTGCCGGGACGGTCATGGTGGCGCTTCGGGATACCGGACGAGACGCCGGCGGAGCAGTTCGGCTCCTGGCTGCCCTACAGCGCCTACCTTCCCGAGGAACGGGTCTTCGTCAACCGCGACGGCCCGGGCTTCCTGATGGAGCTGCTGCCGCAGTCGGGCGCGGACGAGCGCATGTGCGAGGTGCTGGCCTCGCTGTACCCGGTCTGTCCGCCCGGCACCGGCGTGCAGTTCCACCTGCTCGCCTCGCCGCACGTGCACGAGCCGCTGTGCCGCTACGCCAACCTGCGCGTCGAGGACGTGGACCAGGCCGACCGGGCCGTGCTGCAGGGCCGTCCCGTGCGCAACGACAACCTCTTCCGCCGCCTGGCGCGCCAGCGCGTGGGCCACCTGCTGCGCGGCGCGCAGCAGTCGCTGACATCGGGCTTCCACTACACGGTGCGCGACTTCCGCCTGATGCTGAGCGTGACCCTGGCCGGCGACGCGCGCGACCCCGCCCGGCACGAGGCGCTGCTCTCGCTGCGCGAGACCATGGCCTCGGCGCTGCGCTCGGCCTCGCTGCCCGGCCGCGTGTGCGATGCCGCGGACCTGATCAACTGGTGCGCGCTGTTCACCAACCCCGACCGCCTGCTGCAGCCCGGCGCGGCGCGCCTGCACTACGACGACGGGCGCGAGATCCGCGACCAGATCGTCGACTTTGACACCGTCCAGGACGCCCACCCCGGCGGCCTGACGCTGTGGAAGGCCGGCGGCGGGCCACGGCTGGAGGCGCGCTTCCACTCCATCAAGTCCTTCCCCGAGCGCTTCGCGCTGTGGCAGATGGGCTCGCTCATCGGCGACCTGATGCAGCCCGCGCTGCAGTACAGCTCGCCCTTCCTGCTGACGCTGGGCGTGCACGTGCTCGACCCGAACCTGGCCCGCTCCGTCGTCACGGCCAACCACGTGCGGGCGACGCAGAACGCGCGCAGCTCCATGGCGGCGGTGATGCCCGACGTGGGCCGCAAGCTGCAGGACTGGACCGCGGCCGCGCAGGCGCTGGACACCGGCAGCAGCCTGGTGAGCCTGTACCACCAGCTGGCCGTGTTCGCTCCCCCGGAAAAGGCCGCCGCCGCGCAGGAGGCCGCCGGCGCCATCTGGCGCGGCCGGGGCTTCCGCATCAACGCCGACGCCTACATGCACCGGCAGGCGCTGCTGGCGAGCCTGCCCATGACGCTGTCGGAGCGGCTGCACCGCGACCTGGCGCGGATGCGGCGCGTCACGCGCAAGACCGTGGCCAACGCCGTGCACCTCGCGCCGCTGGTGGCCGAGTGGCGCGGCACGCCCACGCCGGCGCTGGTGTTCGGCGGCCGCCGCGGCCAGCTCATGACGCTGGACCTCTTCGACAACGACCTGGGCAACTACAACTTCGCCATCGTCGGCGCGCCGGGCTCGGGCAAGTCGGTGCTGATGAACGAGATGGCCTGGTCCTACCGCGCCATCGGCGCGCGGGTGTGGATGCTGGACCTGGGCCGCTCCTTCGAGCGGCTGTGCCGCCGCGCCGGCGGCACCTACATCGAGTTCCGCGCCGACGCCGACATCTGCCTGAACCCGTTCTCCGCGATCGCGGACATCCACGAGGACATCGACATGCTGGTGCCGGCCATCGCCCGCATGGCCGCGCCGCCGGGCACGCTGGACGAGGTCCAGTACAAGGCCCTCTCGGCGATGGTGCTGCGGCTGTTCCGCGCGCACGGCAACGACCTCACGATCACCGCGCTGCGCGACGCGTTCCGCGCCGGGACCATCGAGGAGCTGGGCGCGGTCAACGATCCGCGCATCAAGGACCTCGCGCTCATGCTCAACCCGTACGCCCGCGGCGGGCAGTACGAGCGCTTCTTCGAGGGCCGCGCCAACGTCGACTTCGACAACGACTTCATCGTCATCGAGAACGAGGAGCTGCGGCGCCGGCCGGACCTGCACGCGGTGGTCAACCTGCTGCTGCTGCACCGCATCACCGGCGAGATGTACCTCACGCGCAACCGGCGCAAGCTGCTCTTCATCGACGAGCTCAGGCAGCAGCTGGGCGACACCGGCGGCGACGACCCGGTGAAGGCCGCGGTGGTGGAGGAAGCCGCGCGCCGGGCGCGCAAGTACGGCGGCGCCCTGGGCACGGCCACGCAGAGCGCCGACGACTACTACGGCTCGGTGCAGATGGAGGCGGCCTTCAACTGCTCGGACTGGGTGTTCCTGCTGCGCCAGAAGCCCGAGTCGATCGAGATGCTGGACCGCAAGGGGCGGCTGTCGATGGACGCGGCCAGGAAGCGGCTGCTGGGCTCGCTTCGCACCGAGCCGGGCGCGTTCTCCGAGGTCTACGTGGCCTCGCCCGCCGGCGAGGGCGTGGCCCGCGTCATCCTCGACCCCGCCACGCACCTGCTGTTCTCAAACAAGCTGGAGGACAACGCGCCGCTGGACGAGCTGCGCGCCCAGGGCCTGGGCATCGACGAGGCCATCGCGGAGCTGCTGCGCCGCCGGGGGCAGGCGTCATGAGGACCACGCTGCTGCGGCTGGCCCGGCAGGCCGGCGTCACCGTGCTGGTCGTGGGCGCGGCGCTGGCCGGGTACGACCGCTGGGTGGTCCGACCCGCGCTGCGCGTGGGCGTGGTGGACGTGGGCGAGGTCTACCGGCAGAAGGAGGCCGAGTTCACGCAGATCCTCACGCGCGCCACCGGCGACGAGGAGCGCCAGCAGGCCCTGCAGATGGCGCGCACGTTCGCGCAGCGCCTGCCGCTGGCCCTGGAGGAGCTGCCGCGCGAGTGCGGCTGCCTGGTGATGCTCAGCAGCGCCGTCGCCGCGCCGTCCGCCGGCGTGGTGGACCTGACGGCGCAGCTGCGGCGCAAGGTGGATGCGCCATGAGGTTCCTGTCCGCACCTCCTGCCGGCAGCAGGACGTCCCGGCCAGCGCAGCCCTGGAGCTGGCTGCCGTACCTGGTGGTGCTGGCCGTCTGGGTGCTCGCGGGCCTGCGCCTGCTCGCCGACCCGGTGCCGCGGCTGCCGCTGCTGTTCAACTGGACGCCCAGCCTGCCCTGGCACGTGGCCTGGCTGCACCGCGGCGTGCTGCCCGCCGCGCGCGGGCAGCTCCTGCTCTACGCCTTCAACGGCGACGCGGCCGACAGCCGCCCGGGCCTGCAGGGTCAGCCGTTCTTCAAGATCGTGCGCGGCCTGCCGGGCGACGTGGTGACGGTGCGGGGGCGCGAGGTGTCGGTCAACGGCCAGGCCGTCGGCGTGGCGCTGGAGCGCACGCGCGGCGGGCGACCCCTGGAGCCGATCGTGCCCGGCGTCATCCCGCCCGGCCACTACTACGTCCAGGGCACCAGCCCGGACTCCTTCGACTCCCGCTACCGCGCCGGCGGCCTCGTGCCCGCCGCGCAGGTCATCGGCACGGTGGTGCCGCTGCTGTGAACGCCGTGGAGGCCCGCATGCGAGGCACTGGTCCCGCTCACCATCCGGCCCGGACGGCACGCGCGGCCGCGACGGTTTTCCTGGCGCCCGTGAGACGCGGCCTGGGCCTGCTGCTCGCGTCGCTCGCGCTCGCGGGCATGCCGCCGGCGCGGGCCATCGACCTCGGCAGCCTGGGTCCGACCTACGCCATCACCGAGCCGCACCTGCTTGCGAGCATCGAGCTGCGCCTGCGGGACCTGCAGCGCAGCGGCGAGCTGCGGCGCCTGGCCGCTCAGGCCGCGGCGCGCGGCATCGAGACCGCGCGGCACCCGCCGCCCGTGGAGGGCCTGGCCGCGACCGCCTTCCCCCGCAGCTTCCTGGTGGACCCCAGCCTCACGCTCGAGCGCAACGTGCTCGACACCAACGGACGCCTGCTGTTCGCCGCCGGCACGCGCCGCAACCCGCTGGAGGTCGTGCGGTTGAGCCGGCAACTGCTCTTCTTCGACGCCCGGGATCCGCGCCAGCTGCGCCGCGCCCGCGAGATCGCGCAGCGGCAGCCGGGCGGCGTCAGGCCTGTCCTCACCGGCGGCTCGTACCTGGCGCTGATGCAGGCCTGGCGCACGCCGGTGTACTACGACCAGGGCGGGCTGCTGACCCGGCGCCTGGGCATCCGCCAGGTACCGGCGCTGGTGTCGCAGGACGGGCTGCGCCTGCGCGTGGACGAGCTCGCCCTGCCATGAACGCCGCGCGCCTGCTCCTCGGCGCCGTCCTGGCGCTGGCCCCGGCGCTGGCGCAGGCCGGCGACGCCGCGACCTGCACCGGGCGCTTCCCCGACCCGCTCACCGACATCTGCTGGAGCTGCATCCTGCCCATCAGCATCGGCAGCGCGACGGTGGCCGACCTCGGCGGCCAGGAGGACATCCCCAACCCGCCGAACCCGCTATGCAGTTGCGGCCTCAACCCGGCCGTCGGCCTGTCGATCGGCTTCTGGGAGCCGGTGCGCCACGTCGAGGTGGTCCGCAAGCCCTTCTGCCTGCCGTCGCTGGGCGGGGTGGACCTGGACCCCGGCCTGCCGGCGCCCGCGGGCGCCCGGTTCACGCGCCCGGAAGGCGACGGGGACGGCAGCAGCTTCTACCAGGCCCACCTCTACCTGAACCCGGTGCTGTACTGGCTGCAGGTGGTGGCGGACTTCCCTTGCCTGGAGCCCGGCTCCTTCGACCTGGCCTGGCTCAGCGAGGTCGATCCGCTGTGGAACGACGACGAGCTGGCGCTGATCCTGCATCCCGAGGCGGTGCTGTTCGCCAACCCGGCGGCCGTGGCCGCCTGCGCCGCCGACTGCGTCGCCGCGACCGCCGGCTTCGGGGTGGCGAACCTGTTCTGGTGCGCGGGCTGCCAGGGCGGGCTCTACCCGCTGGACGGCCACGTGCCCTACCACCTGGGCGGCGTGCGCACCGCGGCGCTGCTGGCGCAGCGGCTCATGGCCCGGATGCACCGCGGGCTGCTGGCCTGGGGCTGGCACGGGTCGGCCGGCCTGTGCGGGCCGTACTTCCTGCCCACCATGGACAAGACGGCCTACAAGACGCAGCTGACCTGGCCCGTCGCCAATACCGCGAAGGAGGACGGCCGCTGCTGCCAGCCCTTCGGCCGCAGCACCATCACCTGGGGCGCCGGCAAGGAGTACCCGGTGGGCGGCGAGGACTTCGCGTTCCTGCTTTTCCGCAAGAGGAACTGCTGTGCGGGCTACTGAGCATCCCCGCCGGCGCGCGGGCCTGCCGGCCCTGGCGCTGCTGCTGGCCGCCGCCGCGCAGGCGCAGCCCGCGCCCGCCGTGGGCGAGGCCGACATCAAGCGCGCGCGACGCCAGCAGCCGCAGGTCACCGAGCGCGACATCGAAGAGGCCCGCCGGCGCCACCGCGCGCCCACGGACGCCGAGTTGCGCCGGATGGCGCCCCCGTCCACGCCCCGCATCGACGCCCTTCCGGCGCCGGTGACACGCGACACGGTGGACCTCGGGGCGCTGGCGCGGGGCTTCGACGCCGCCGCACAGCCGCCGGCGCTCGCCGCCGCGCCGCCGCCGCGCCTGCTGGTCTTCATCAGCCTGTCCATGCCCGAGGCCACCCTGGCCCGCCTTGCGGACCAGGCGGCGCGTTCGCGCGCGGTGCTGGTGCTGCGCGGCCTGGCCGAGGGCTCGATGACGCGCACCGTGACCCGGGTGAGGCAGCTCGTCGGCGCGCAGCTGGTGGCGGTGCAGGTCGATCCGCAGGCCTTCGACCGCTACGCGGTGGCCAGCGTGCCGACCTTCGTGCTGGTGCACACCGGCGCGTCCTCGCCGTCCTGCGTGGGCAGCCTGTGCAGCAACGGCGACGCCTTCGTGAAGGCGGCCGGGGACGTCAGCCTCGACTACGCGCTGGCGCGGTTCCGCAGCGCGGCCCCCGCCTTCGCCCCGGACGCGAAGCGGTTCCTGGAGCGGCTGGGAGCCCGGCCATGACGCCGCGCCTGCTGGTCTGCGCCCTGGCCGCGTCCAGCCTCGTCGCCGCGCAGACGGCCGCGCTGGCCGATCCGCACGCGGAGGGCCTGGCCGCCGGCCGGGCCGCGATTCCCGCCGCCCGCGCCGGCATCACGGCGCCCTCCGCCGCGGAGGTCGTGCCCGGCTACACGACGGCCCCCGCCGAGGCCACGTACTACCGCCAGCCCGACCTGGCGGCGCAGGCGCGCGCGCACCTGGCGCAGTGCACCGCGCGGCCGGACGATCCCGCCTGCCAGGCCCAGCGCGGCGCACTCGAATCGGCACGGACCCCGCGCCCCGAGGTCGGCCCTGGCGATCCGGCGGTGGCCGCCGCCCGCGACATCACGCGCAGCCCCTCTGCCCTGCTGGACGACCTGGTGGCCTGGCACGTCGGCTGCATCGGCGCGCCGGCAGGCGCCGCGGGCTGCGCCGGCACCACGTTCTGCGTGCAGGGCCGCTGCTTCGACACCGGCCGCCCGGACGATCCCGACTTCGCGCGCAGCACGACCTTCATGGAGGCCGCGCGCGAGGCCGGCGTGTACCTCGACACCGAGCGGCTGCAGGTCTTCGCCGGCGAGGACAGCCGCTGCCGCGACCGCCTGCTGGGCAACTGCTGCCAGGCCGACACCCGGGGCGCCGCCATGACCAACGGGAGCCTGTTCGGCGTCGGGTCGCGCCTGGTCTACGACGTGCTGATGAACGCCGGCAACCGCCGCTTCGTCACCCAGGGCCTGCAGGCGCTGCTGACGGGCGGCGGCTTCGGTGGTTCGTTCACCACCTACGGCGTGACCGTCGCCGTCAACGGCACGGCCCTGCCTGCCGGATCCGTGCTGCTCCACGCCGGCGATGGCCTCGCCGTGGCCTTCGACCCCTGGACGCTGGCCATTGCCGTCGTCCTCCACGTCGTGATGTCGATGATGTCGTGCAGCGCGGACGAGGGCCGGCTGGCGATGCAGGAAGGCGCGCGGCTGTGCCGGACGGTGGGGACGTACTGTTCCTCGTGCATCCGGGTCCTGGGCCGCTGCGTGTCCTGCATCGAACACACGACTTCCAAGTGCTGCTTCAACTCGGTGCTGGCGCGCATCGTCAACGAGCAGGGGCGCGTCCAGGTCGGCAAGGGCTGGGGCAGCGCGAAGGCGCCCGACTGCTCCGGCTTCACGGTGGCCCAGTTGCAGGCGCTGGACTTCGCGGCGATGGACCTGTCGGAGTTCTACGCCTCGCTGGTGCCCGTGCTGCCCGACGAGGCGGCGCTGCGGGCCCAGGCGGGCGGCCGCGTGCCGGCCTGCTACCACGGACAGGGGAGGTGCCAGTGAACCGATGCCTGCTCTCCTCGCTGCTGCTCGCGCTGCCGATGCTCGCCGCCGCGCAGCAGCGGCTGCCGGTCCCCGATGCCCGGCCGCTGCTGGTCGCGGCCATCGCCGCGCCGGATGGCCAGGCGCATGGCGTGCTGGCCGGCCCGCTGGCCGACGCCATCACCGGCCGCTTCAGGGCCACGTCCCCGATCCACATCGACGTCAGCACCCTGCGCCGCTACGCCCAGCCGGGCTGCAGCCGCCTGAACGTGCGCTTCTGGCAGGACGGGGTGCAGCTGCCCGGCACGCCGGCCCCACGCCGGCAGACCGTGGACTTCGGCATCGACTACTGCCGCGACGGCCTGCCGCCGCGCTCGCGGTCATGAGGCGCCCGGCCACCGGCGCGCCGCGGTGCGTGGCCCTCCTCCTGGCGGGCGCCCTGTCGGCTGCCGCATGGGGACAGGGCCTGCCGGACACCTTCTGGGCCGACGCCTGGCGCGGCTGGCACTTCTACGAGGACCCCGCACCGGACGAGAGGCCGCCCGCGCCCCCGCGGAACGTCTCCCCGCCGGCGGCGCCCGCATCGGCCCCTGCCCGGCCGGTGGAGCTGGCCGAGCTCGACCGCCTGCGCCAGGCGCTGGAGGACGCCCGCGGCGTCGCCGTCATGCGCCCCACCGAGGCCAACGTCCGGCGCTACATGGAGCTGGAGGCCCGCGTCGTGGCCCGGGCGTCCGCCTTCGCCGACGTGGCCCGCCGCGTGGCCTGGACCACGCCGGGGCTGGACCCGACGCTGCAGGGGCGCCCGGTCAACGCCCGGGCGCTGGAGGTGTTCGAGGAGCGGCAGGCCGGCGAGCGCTCGCGCGCCATCGCGGCGCTGGGGCGCGACCACGTGCTGCTGTTCTTCTTCCGCGGCGACTGCCCCTACTGCCACGCCTTCGCGCCGACCCTGCAGGCCTTCCAGCAGCGGCACGGCCTGCGCGTGGAGGCCGTGAGCCTGGACGGCGGGGCGATGCCGGGCTTCGCGCAGGCGCGGCGCGACAACGGCACCGCGACGGCGCTGCGCGTGACGCAGGTGCCGGCCGTCTACCTGGCGCAGCCCTTCACCGGGCGCATCGTGCCCATCGGCTTCGGCGTGATGTCGGAGAGCCAGCTCGTGGAGCGCATCGCCGCAGCCGCGTCGCCGGACTTCGAGGCCCTGGTGCCGGGCGCCGTGCACCGGCTCGCGCGGCCCTGAGTCCGCAGGAGGAACCGCCATGCCGAACCGACCAACCGCACGCACCCGGGCCGCGGTGGCGGCCGCCGCGCTGGCCCTGGCGCCGCTGGCGCCGCGCGCGGGCGACCTCAATGCCGAGGTGGACAGCATGTTCGCCAACCTCGGTGCCATCGGCAACTACACCGCGCCCGGCGCCTTCCGCGGGCAGGCCTTCAACACCTACACCGGCGGCAGCATTTTCATGCGCTCGCCCAGCAAGGTCTACCAGCTCGCGGCCGTTGAGTTCCCGAGCGCCAAGGCCGGTTGCGGGGGCATCGACGTGTTCGGCGGCTCGTTCTCGCACATCTCCGCCGACGAGTTCAAGAACATGCTGCGCAACGTCACCGCCGCCCTGCCCGGCATCGCGTTCCAGCTTGCGCTCGAATCCGTCTCGCCGCTGCTGGGCGGCCTGAGCAAGTGGGCCAAGGGCCTGGAGACCTGGATCAACAACGCGCGCATCAACTCCTGCGAGACGGCCAAGGCCGTCGCCAGCACGGCCGCCGAGGCGGCCGGCTACAGCGCGCAGGAGATCTGCGCCGACCTGGCGATCGAGCTGGGCCTGGAGGGCGACCGCGACGCCGCGCGCCGGCGCTGCGCCAGCGACCGCCCCGGCATCCTGGCCGCGGCCCGCACCTCTGCCGACCCGCGCGTGCGCAACCGGGCGCCCTTCGTCGGCAACCTCACCTGGAAGGCCCTGCAGGCCGCCGGCACCGCCCTCGACGACGGCGAGCGCGAGCTCATCATGAGCCTCGTCGGGACGGTGATCTACCACCCCGAGGAGGAAGGCCGCGACCCCGAGCCCATCGCGCCGACCATCACCTCCCTCAGCCAGCTGCTGTACGGGCAGGGACCTGGCACGGGCGGCGACGTGCGCCAGCACCTGCTGCGCTGCAGCGACCACGGGCAGTGCGCCGCCGTGACGCTGGACACGGACTACATGCACACGCCGTTCACGGCCAAGGTCGAGGTTCTGATGCGCTCCATCGCCGACAGGATCGCCACCCGCACCGCCATTCCCAACGACTCGCCCGAGGTCGGCTTCGTCAACCAGACCACCGAGCCCGTGTACCGGATGCTCTCCATCGGCGCCACCATCCCCGGCTCCGGCCTGGCGGAGAGCCTGATCGCGCAGTACCGCGACCTCATCGCCGCCGACTACGCCCACGTCTTCCTGGAGCGCCACCTGCGCCTGGGACTGGCCGCGCTCGACAAGGACCACACGCTGAACCAGGCCCAGCGCGAGCAGGCGGCCCAGTTGCGCCAGCGCGCGCAAGGGATGCTGCTGCAGCTCGCGCAGGAGAAGGGGCTGCTGTACCAGAAGCTCGGCTCGGTGCGCGCCGTCGCCGGCCACCTGGAACAGCTGGAGCGGCAGCTGCGCTCCAGCATGCCCCAGCACGTGATCGACATGCTCGGCCAGCGCGCCGCGTACGCCCTGCGGTAGCGCTTCCTCGGGAGACGGCCATGTGGGAGGTCTACGCCTACCAGAACGCCGACAGCCTGTTCGGCGTCTTCAACGCCGCCGCGGCGATCCACGGCGCCGGCGACTACCGGGCCGCGCTGGCGGCCGTGGCCTTCTGCGGCTTCGTGGCCGCCGCGGTGGCCTACGCCTTCGCCCCGGAGAAGCTGCAGGGCTGGAAGTGGCTCGGCACCGTGGTGGTGGTGTTCGCGGTGCTGATCGTGCCGCGGTCCACGGTGGGCATCGTGGACAAGACCGGCGGCTCGCCGGTGAAGGTCGTGGACAACGTGCCGCTGGGGATCGCCGTGCTGGGCAGCGTGCCCAGCACCATCGGCCACGCGCTCACGACGCTGTTCGAGACGGCGTTCCAGCTCATCCCCGGGCCCGGCGCGCTGCCGGCCGAGCTGGCGTACCAGGAGAACGGCCTGATGTTCGGCAACCGGCTGATCCGGGAGACCGCCGGCGTGGTGTTCCAGGACCCGGCCTTCCGCACGGACCTGGTCAACTTCATCCACAACTGCACGATGTACGACCTGATCGACGGCACGGTCGATCCGGGCGTGTTCGCCGCGGCGCCGGACGTGTGGGCGCTGATGGCCACGCCCAACCCGGCGCGGTTCAGCACGGTGGCCGGGGCGGACGGCGCGGTGACGGTGGCGACCTGCCCCGCCGTGTACGCCAGCCTCGACGGCCGGCTGCCCGCGCAGCTCCTGCGCCTCCAGGGCCGGCTGGCGTTCCAGCTCAATCCGACCCTGCCCGGCCCGGTGGCCGCCGCGGCCATCGCCGGGCAGGTCCAGCAGGCCTACCTGCGCAACGGCATCGCCGATGCCGCGGCCACGGCCGCCGACCTGGTCCGGCAGAACGCCGTGCTCAACGCGATCGAGGATGCCGGGACGCTGGCCGGCCAGAAGACCGCCGACCCGGCCGCCATGGTGCTGGCCGTGGGCCGGGCGCAGGCCGTGGCGCAGAAGAACGCCGCCTGGATCAATTTCGGCAAGGTGGCCGAGCAGGCCCTGCCGGTCTTCCGCAACGTGATCGAGGCCCTGACCTTCGCGCTGTTCCCGCTGTTCGTGCTGCTGCTCCTGGTCACCAGCGGGCGCGAGACGGTGATGGCCTTCAAGGGGTATGCCGCGATCCTGGTCTGGATCCAGCTCTGGCCGCCGCTGTACGCGGTGCTCAACTACATGGCCGGCGTGTACGCGGCCTACGACCTGGCCGCCGCGGCCGACCTGGGCACCGGCGCCCGGGCGCTGTCGCTGCAGACGGCCTCGACGATCTACGCGCGGGCGATCTCGGGCGAGGCGGTGGTCGGCTACATCGCGATCAGCATCCCCTTCGTCGCCTGGGCGGCGCTCAAGCGCATGGAGAACTTCGGCACCGCGCTGGTCGGCGGGCTCGCCGGGCTGCAGGGCATGCTGGGCAGCACGACCGGCAGCGCGGCGGTCGGCAACGTCTCGATGGGCAACGTCGCCATGGACCAGGTGCAACTCGCGCCGAACCGCACCTCCGCCTTCATGCGCTCCTGGCAGTCCGACACCACGGGCGACACCCTCACCAGCAGCCTGCTCAGCGGCCGCACGGCGGCGAGCCTGCTGCGCAACCAGGGTTTCGCGTCGCGGGTCGTGTCGCTGCGCGTCGGCCAGCAGGAGGTCACCGAGGCGAGCCGGCAGGCCGAGGCGGCGCGCAGCGAGCTGGTGGCCGCGGGCACCGAGCGCTCCGTGGTGCTGGCCGAAGCCTTCGGCAAAGGCGTCGCGCGACTGCATTCCTCGCGCAGCATGTCCGGCTCGACGTCCAGCAGTTTCGAGCAGGTCGGGGAGACGCTGAACCGGCTGGACCAGATCACGCGCGGTGTGTCGGACATCACCGGACTGTCGCAGGCACAGGTTGCCAACATCGCCTTCGGCGCTGCGGCACATCTTGGGCTCAACACTGGCATCGCCGGCGCGTCCGCGCAGGGCAACGCCGGGAAGACTTACCAAGCAAGCCTGTCGTCTGACGAGCGCAAGGTACTGAGCGCGATGACCAGCGATCAGCTCGCTGAGTTCAAGCAGTTTGGCGACCGGGTGTCGCGCGACAGCTCCTTCATCCGGGCCGTCTCCGACGACGAACGCCAGTCCAGCGAGCTGGCGTCCCGGCTGGCCACCTCCACATCACGGGTGGCGCGGGCGCAGGCAGCCTATGGGGAGCGGACCGCCCTCGCCGAGCGCCTTTCCGCTGCCCAGGAGCGGGGCGAGGCCATCGCCATCGACATTGCCCAGGACCCGCACAACCTGGAGATGTTCATGCGCTACGCCGAGCGCCACGGCGGGAACAGTGCCGCAGCCCACGCGCTGCTCGACGCCGAGCTGGCGCGCCAGGGGCTGCCTCCGACCCCGGTATTCGTGGATGGCACATCCGTGCCCACGACGTTCAACGATCTGCGGCGCACCCACACCTCGGACGCAGCAGCGCAGAACCTGAACCCAGACCTGCCGGCCGCGCATCGCGCGAACAGGGCACGCATGGGTGGAGGGCTGGAAGCCCCAGGCCTTACCGGCCCGGATCCGGCTGTATCGGTGCCAGCACGCGCCGATATCCAGCGCCAGGGGGCCGCCATCCGACACCGGGCGGAAGACACGGCCCAGGAGTTCGACTCGAAGGCCGAGATCGTCCGCAATTCGGATGGCACGGTCACGACGAAAAAGTCGCTCCTGCTGCAATCCGGCCGGCAGGCGACCAACGACGCCGGCGCCACGCTCGACGAGGCCAAGCGGATCACGCGAGACGTGCTCGACAAGAAGCGGTAGTCAGTCCAGCTTGTCGGGGTCGAACATGTGGTGATCCGGGTCGGCTGACGGCGGCTTCGTAAAGGGCAAGTGGCCTCTATCGCGCCAGTAGTTCTGAGCCAGATCCTCACCAAATAACGGTGGAGGAAAGCCACGGTACGCGCTCGATCGTCTTGTCAGCCCCCTTCGCAAGCCGATCCTCGACAAGGCTCCACCGATGGCAAGGCCGACCACCATCCCGATGGTCACCATGAGGACGCGCAGCCCCCACCCCTCCTCCACCGTCGCAAGCAGGCCAGCCATGGCGCCCAGCGCCACGAACAGCAGGAGGATGGCTTTCCGCATTTCCGTCCGAGGTTGACCTGTCCAGCGTACCGCGCCCTCTGGAAGCTGCATGTTCACGATGGCAACAGTCCTCGCCGTGTAGCCTCGGGCAGCTGTGAACCCGTCGCGGCCTAGTAGC
>NZ_VIDQ01000122.1 GCF_009760915.1 Azohydromonas aeria | reverse complement strand
TGGCGCAGGCCACGCTGGAGCGCGCGGCGCGCCGCCCGGCGCCGGCCACGCCCGCCCCGGCGGCAGCGCCGCGACCGGCCGCTGCCGACGACGGCGAATGGGAAAGCTTCTGACCGCCGCCGCCACAGACCTTCCCCCGACAGCCCGGCCCCGTGCCGGAGACCCGAACTTGAACAACGACGCCGGCCCGGCTCCGGGCCGCGCCATCCGCAGGAGTCCCTCATGGAACTGATCCACACCTCTGCCGCCCCGGGCGGCGCCCTCCAGGTTGCCGGCCGCGGCAGCGAGCCGCGCGGCGGCGAATTCCTCACCTTCCGGCTCGGCCAGGAGGAATACGGCATCGACATCCTGCGCGTGCAGGAGATCCGCTCCTACGAGCAGCCCACGCGCATCGCCAACGCGCCGTCGTTCATGAAGGGCGTGGTCAACCTGCGCGGCGTGATCGTGCCGGTGGTGGACCTGCGCATCAAGCTGGGCTGCGACAGCGCCGAGTACAACGGCTTCACGGTGGTGATCGTGCTCAACGTGCGCGGGCGCATCGTCGGTGCCGTGGTGGACTCGGTGTCGGACGTGCTGCAGCTCGGCCGCGAGCAGATCCGCCCGGCGCCGGAGATGAACTCGACCGTGGATGCGAGCTTCATCACCGGCATCGGCAGCGTGGGCGAGCGCATGCTGATCCTGATGGACATCGAGGGCCTGATGAGCAGCGCCGACATGGGGCTGATCGACGCGGCACGCTGACGCGGCGCGAACCCGACGTCCCCACCGCCCCGGCTCGCGCAGCCGACCACCACCGCCGCCGCCGCCGCTGCTTGCCAGCGCCGGCGGCGGTGCCGCTTTCGGCGACGCGCGCGGCTGCACGTGCAATGCGTCGCGGTTGCGGCGCAGTCGGGGGCTCAACGCGGCCCCGGCGGCTCCGAAATACAGGGCTGAACGGACTGCGTCCCGCCCGGGACGCAGCATCGGCCAGGTCGGCGATGCCGTGGGCAAGCTCGACCAGGCCACGCAGCAGCACGCAGCCCTGGTGGAGCAAAGCGCCGCCGCGGCCTCCAGCCTGGAGCAGCAGGCCCGGCGCCTGAAGACCAACGACAGTGAGACCCCTCCATGAAAAACCTCGGCATTGCATCGAAGCTGTGGCTGCCCACCCTGGCCATCGCGCTGGTGCTGGCGCTGCTCACGGGCTTCAACGCCTGGCGCAACTCGGCACTGCAGGCGCAGCAGGCACAGGCTGCCGAGGCGCAGCAGCGCAAGCTGGAAACCGCGCTGCAATGGAGCGGGCTGACGCAGGCCAACGCCGCGCGCGTGCTGGCGGTGCTCGCCGGCGACGCGGCGGTGGAGGCGCTGCTCAAGCCCGAGATCGCCGCCACGACGCAGCGCATCAACGAGATGCAGAAGACGCTGGAGGGCCTGGCCGGCGCGGATGACGAGAAGGCCGCGCTGGCCGCCGTGGCGCAGGCGCGCAAGGCCTACATCGGCGCGCGCGACCAGGCCGCCGCGCTGAAGAAGGAAGGCCGCGCGGCCGACGCGCTGGCCTCGATGCAGTCGAGCGTGCGCCCGGCCGTGGCGGCCTACCTCGACCAGCAGCAGGCCTTCGTGACGCTGCAGCACGACCGCGCCGAAGCCCAGCGCGCCGCGGCCGCGGCCGAGCAGCGCACCCTGGCGCTGACCAGCGCGGCGCTGGTGGCGCTGGCCATCGCGCTCATGATGGCGGGCACGGCCGTGACGGTGCGCTCGCTGTGCCGGCCGCTGCGCGCGCTGGTGCAGGCCACGGCGCGCATCGGCCAGGGCGACCTGACGGTGCGCGCCGACGATGGCCGCCGCGACGAGATCGGCAGCCTGCAGCGCGCGCTGGACGGCATGACGGATTCGCTGCGCCAGCTCGCGCAGCAGATGCGCCACAGCGCCGACAGCGTGGCGGTGGCCTCCAGCGAGATCGCGCAGGGCAGCGCCGACCTCTCCGGGCGCACCGAGCAGGCCGCGGCCAACCTGCAGCAAACGGCCGCGAGCCTGCAGCACATCACCGAAACCGTGCGCGCCGGCGCCGACGCCGCCGCCACCGCCAGCCAGCTCGCCGGCTCGGCCTGCGAGGCGGCGCGGCGCGGCGGCACGGTGGTGCACGAGGTGGTCAGCACCATGGACGGCATCCAGGGTGCCAGCCGGCGCATCGAGGACATCGTCGGCACCATCGACGGCATCGCCTTCCAGACCAACATCCTGGCGCTCAATGCCGCGGTCGAAGCCGCACGCGCCGGCGAGGCCGGGCGCGGCTTTGCGGTGGTGGCCGGCGAGGTGCGCTCGCTGGCGCAGCGCAGCGCCGAGGCCGCACGCGAGATCAAGGGCCTGATCCAGCAGAACGTGCAGCAGGTGGACAGCGGCTCGCGGCTGGTGCAGGACGCGGGCCGCACCATGGACGAGATCGTGCAGGGCGTGCAGCGCGTCTCGGACGTGATCGGCGAGATCAGCGCCGCGGCCGCCGAGCAGAGCGGCAGCATCGGCCAGGTCAACACCGCCGTGGGCGAGCTCGACCGCATGACGCAGCAGAACGCGGCGCTGGTCGAGGAAAGCACGGCCGCCGCGCACAGCCTGCGCGAGCAGTCGGCGCGGCTCGGGGCGCTGGTGGCGACCTTCGCGCTGGGCGACGATGCCGGCAGCCCGGCGGCGGTGGCGCGGCAGGCCATCGAGCGGGCGCGCCACGGCGGCACGGGCACGGCCGCGCCGTCGGCCGCCGAGATGTTCTGAAAAGCCCGGCGGCCGTCCCGGCCGGGATCAGCTGCGCCAGCTGGGCGCCGGCGAGGCGCCCTCCAGCAGCGGCTCGGACAGGTTGCCGTCCGGGCCGCCGCGGCTGTAAACGATCATCGCCAGCACGGCGACGGCGACGGTGAGGACGGCCAGGCTCTTTGCCATGGAAACTCCAGCTCGGAAATTCGACTCGGCAGACCCGCCGAATTTCCAGCGGGGAATCCGGCGCAATTTCTCGGCGCCGCGGCGTCGAATTTAACGGCCGCTTCGGCGGCCTGTTTCCGATCTGAAGACAATCGGGAGAACAATACTCCCCGATGTTTCAATAACCCGGACAAAGCTCCCGGGATATTTGTCCCGGGAGTTTCGCGCTCCTCACAAATCCAGCACCAGCCGCGCCGACTTCGCCCGCGAGCAGCACGGCGTGAACTGGTCGTTGGCGGCCTGCTCTTCGGGCGTGAGGTAGACGTCGCGGTGGTCGATCTCGCCCTGCAGCACGCGCGTCAGGCAGGTGCCGCACACGCCCTGCTCGCACGACACCAGCACTTCCACGCCGGCCCCGGCAAGCGCCTGCACCACGGTCTGGTCCGGCGCCACCGGGATGACGCGCCCCGAGCTGGCAAGCTGCACCTCGAAGCTGCCGTCGTCGGCACGCGGCGCGGCCTCGGCGCCGGCGGCGAAGTACTCCCAGTGCAGCTGCGACTCGCCCCAGCCGGCCTGGCGCGCGGTGTCGAGCACCGCGTCCATGAAGCCCTTGGGACCGCAGACGTAGAGGTGCGTGCCCGGCTGCGGCGTGCCCAGCACGGCGGCCAGGTCCAGCCGCTGCGCGGCGTCGCCGTCGTCGAAATGGAACGTCACCTTGTCGGCATAGGCCGAGCGCTCGATGCGGTCGAAGAAGGCGGTGCGCTCGCGCGAGCGCGTGGCGTAGTGCATCTCGAAATCGGCGCCCGTCACCGCCAGGCGCTCGGCCATGCACAGGATCGGCGTGACGCCGATGCCGCCGGCCAGCAGCAGGCTCTTCCTCGCCTCGTGCGCCAGCGCGAAATGGTTCTTCGGCGCGCTGATGCGGATCTCGTCGCCCTCCTTGACCGCGTCGTGCACGGTCACGGAGCCGCCGCGCGAGGCCGGGTCGCGCAGCACGGCCACGAGGTAGCGGTGCGACTCGGCCGGGTCGTTGCACAGCGAGTACTGGCGCACCAGCCCGCCGGGCAGGTGCACGTCCACGTGCGAACCGGCGGAAAAGCCCGGCAAGGTGGAGCCATCGCTGCTGACCAGCTCCAGGCTGCAGATGTCGGCGGCTTCCTCGACCTTGCGCGCCACGCGCACGGCCAGGGTGGCGGTGGTGGTGCTCATTGCGCCATCTCCGACACGCCCGCGGCGGTGGAGCGGTTGGCCGCGGCCGCCTGCTCCGCGGCCAGCACGCGCTCGATGACGCGGCGCGACTGCATGCCGCCGGCGTCGATGTTGAGCATCAGCAGCTTGCGATCCGGCCAGGCCGAGACGTTGGCCTGCTGGCGCTCCAGCATCTGCAGGTCCTCCCCGAACACCTTGCGCTGGCCCTCGCGGATGGACACGGTCAGCGCCGGGTCCTGCGGCTTGAAGTGCCGCGCCATGCCCCAGAAGTAGTGGTGCGAGGTCTCCGTCTCGGGCGTGATGAAGTCCACCACGATGGCGTAGACCTTCTTGTCCGCGGGCGCGTCCTTGCCGCCCTGGCCGGCCAGGGCCACGCCGACCTCGATCATCACGTGGCTGGGCGGCGTGAAGTGGCACACCTGCCAGCGGTCCACGCGCTGGTCGTCGGGCAGGCCCGCGCCGCGCAGCGCCATCTTCCAGAACGGCGGCGCCTCGGGCAGGTCGTTCATGAAGCGGCTGGTGGTGACGTGGTCGCCCTCGACCTTGGTCACGCACGGCGTCTCGTCGATCTCCTTCTGGCCGATGGAGGTCGAGTGCACGTAGGTCTCGTGCGTGAGGTCCATCAGGTTGTCGACCATGAAGCGGTAGTCGCACTTCACGTGGTAGTAGCCGCCGCCGTATGCCCATTCCGGGTCGCTGGCCCATTGCAGGTCCGGAATCAGCGCCGCGTCGGCCCGCTCCTTCTCGCCCGGCCAGACCCAGATGAAGCCGTGACGCTCCTCCACCGCGTAGCTCTTGATGCAGGGGAAGCCGCGCACGCGCTGCCCCGGCATGGCGACGGTCTTGCCGTCGCAGCCCATCTCCAGGCCGTGGTAGCCGCACACCAGCTTGCCGTCGGAGACGTAGCCCAGCGACAGGGGCGCGCCGCGGTGCGGGCAGAAGTCCTCCACCGCCGCCGGGCGGCCGTCGGCCTGGCGGTAGAAGACGATGGCCTCGTTGCAGACCTTTCGGCCCAGCGGCTTGCCTTCGATCTCGGCAGGCGTGCAGGCCACGTACCAGGCGTTCTTCGGGAACATGGGCTTGTCTCCTCTGGAAGGGGTTCCAAAGCGGGTGGCCAGCGCATCGGCCCCGCTCCTGGCCAGGACGGCGGCAAGCCGTGCGCCGGCTCGATGGGGCACCGCAAGGGCTGCGGCACGACGGAATGGTCAGCGTACTGAAATCGTCATTCAGTGTACGGATCGTGGAATTGGAGCGGAAGCGGACGGCACCGGGGACTTACCCTGAGTCAAGGCCGGCTCCGCCCCGTGCACGCCGGTTGCAACGGTGGCTCGCCGCCACTGACCGCACCGCCTCATGCTTCGCCTGCCTGCCCTCCTGATTGCCGCCTGCCTGTTCCTCGCCGGCTGCGCCACGCCGCAGGAGCCCGACGACGACGGCCGCGGCAGCGGCGCGTCCTTTGGCATTGGCGGCCGCACGCTGGAACTGCCCAGCGCACGGCAGCGGCTGCTGTACGTCGCACGCCAGGAATGGTCGCTGTGGGGCCGCGGCCGCTGGGACCTGGCCTCGGACACCTTCGAGTGGCCCAACGCGGCGCCGCCCCAGGAGCATGAGCCGGGTCCCGCCAGCCGGGTGCTGCTGTACTGGCAGATGTTCCAGGCCGGCCAGGGCTTCGAGGCCGGGGAGGCGCAGCACGGCGACGGCTCGCTGGTGGCGTGGTCGGCGGTGTTCATCTCGTTCCTGATGAAGTCCGCGGGCATCGGCGAAGGCGTGTTCCCGGCCAGCGCGCTGCACTGGGACTACATCCGGTACGCCCTCGACGCGCCGAACCCGCGCGGCTTCGAGGCGCTGGACGCGGCGGTGGCGCCGCCCCTGGCGGGCGACCTGATCTGCGCCCCGCGCGGCGAGACGGCGCTGCGCGTCACCGCCTTCGCGCAACTGGCCGGCGCCGACAGCCGCGGCGGCTACCACTGCGACCTGGTGGTGGAAGTGGGCGCCGGACAGCTGGGCGCCATCGGCGGCAACGTGCGCAACGCCGTCACCTGGAGCCGCGTGCCGCTCGACGACAACGGGCTGCTGCAGCCCACGGCGAAGCGGCCGTGGATCGTGGTGCTGAGGAACCACCTGCCGTGAAGCCGGCCCGGACGGGCCGCCGGCTCAATGCCCCACCGCCAGCAGCCGCTCCAGCGTCTGCGCGTCCGCCGCCAGCTCCTCGCTGCCGGCGCGGTGCACCACGCGGCCGCGGTCGAGCACCATGGCGTGATGCGTCATGGACAGGATCAGGCGCGGGTTCTGCTCGACCAGGATGGCCGACAGCCCTTCCTCGCGCACCACGCGCGCGATCGAGCGCAGCAGTTCCTCCACGATGATCGGCGCCAGCCCTTCCAGCGGCTCGTCGAGCAGCAGCAGGCGCGGATTCAGCACCAGCGCCCGCGCGAAGGCCAGCATCTGCTGCTCGCCGCCGGAGAGCTGGTTCCCCATGTTCTGCCGCCGCTCCTCCAGGCGCGGGAACATGGCGTAGACGCGCTTCACGTCCCAGGGCCCGGGCCGCGCCACCGCCGTGAGGTTCTCCTCCACGGTCAGCGACTTGAAGATGTTCCTTTCCTGCGGCACCCATCCGATGCCGGCCTCGGCGCGCTTGAACGGCGGCAGGTTCGTGACGTCGCGCCCGGCCAGGAACAGCCGCCCGGCATGGCGCCGCGTCACGCCGGCGATCGTGTTGATCAGCGTGGTCTTGCCCGTGCCGTTGCGCCCAAGCAGCGCCAGCGACTGCCCCGCCGCCAGCTCCAGGGCGATGTCCTCCAGCACCACGGCCTCGCCGTAGCCCGCGCGCAGGCCCTCGATGCGCAGCAACTCCTCAGCCATGGCCCACGCCCTCTCCCAGGTACACCGATTTCACGCGCGGGTCGCTGGCGATCTCCTGCACGCCCCCTTGCGCGAACACCGTGCCGCTGACCAGCACCGTCACGAAGGTCGCGAAGTTGAAGACCAGGTCCATGTCGTGCTCGATCAGCAGCACCGCCACGTCCGCCGGCAGCCGCGCCAGGCTGTCGAAGATCTCCTGCCGCTCCCCTTCGGGCACGCCCGCCGCGGGCTCGTCGAGCAGCAGCACGCGCGGCTCGCCGGCAATGGCCAGCGCGATCTCCAGCAGCCGCCGCTTGCCGTAGGGCAGCAAGGCTGTCTTCTGGTGCATCACGTCGGCCAGCCGGTACTCGTGCAGCAGTTCCTCCACGCGCCGCGCCACGCGCGCGTCGCGGCCCAGGGGCTGCCACCAGCGCGCGCCCTGGCGCTGCTGCTGCGACACCGCCAGCGCCAGCGACTGCAGCGGCGTGAGCTGGTTGAAGAGCTGGTTGATCTGGAAGGTGCGCACCAGCCCGCGCCCGACGCGCCGGTGCGCGGCCAGCGCCGTCACGTCCTCGCCCTGCAGCAGGATCTGGCCCGCGCTGGGCTCGATCACGCCGGTGAGCAGGTTGATCAGCGTCGTCTTGCCCGCGCCGTTGGGGCCGATGAGCGCGTGGCGCGCGCCGGGCAGCACGTCCAGCGACACGTCGTTGGTCGCCACCAGCCCGCCGAAGCGGCGCACCAGGCCCAGCGTCTGCAGCACCGGCTGCGCGGCGGCCCGGGGGGTCGGCCGTGTCACGGCGCTCATGCGGAAGTCCTCTTCAGCCAGGTCCACGGCCGCAGCAGCCGCTCGCGGCCCACGAGCATCAGCACCACCAGGAACAGGCCCAGCCAGAAGGTCCAGTACTGCGGGGTCAGCGCCGAGATCAGGTCGTGCAGCAGCGTGAAGCCGATGGCGCCCAGCACCCCGCCCCAGAGCCAGCCCGCGCCGCCGATCACCACCACCAGCATCACGTCGGCGCTGCGGTGGAAGTCGAGCACGTCGAGCGAGGCGAAGCCGGTGGTCTGCGCCTGCAGCGCGCCGGCAGCACCCGCCAGCGCCGCCGACAGCGTGTAGACGGCCGCCAGCCGCGCGTTGACGTTGAGGCCCAGCGCCGCGGCGCGCAGCCGGTTGTCGCGCAGCGCCTGCAGCCCGATGCCGAAGGGCGAATGCACGATACGCCGGCACAGCAGCAGCGCCGCGATCAGCACGATGAGCGAATAGGCCCAGGCCACGCGCCCCTGCAGGTCGAACCCGACGCCGCCGGGGAAAGTGCCGATGAGCACGCCCTGCAGCCCGTCGGCGCCGCCGGTGATGTCGTCGAAGCGGTTGGCCAGCTCGTAGAGCACGGCGGCCACGCCCAGCGTGACCATCAGCCGCGTCAGGTCGGTGCCGCGCAGGATCAGCGCGCTGGTGGCCAGCCCCAGCAGCGCCGCGGTGGCCGTGGCCGCGGCCAGGCCCAGCAGCGGATCGGGATGGAAATGCTTGGCGAACAGTGCCGCGGCGTAAGCGCCGGTGCCGAAGAAGGCGGCGTGCCCCAGCGAGACGATGCCGGCGTAGCCCAGGATCAGGTCCAGCGACAGCGCGAACAGCGCCAGGATCGCGATGGCGTTGCCCAGCAGCGCGTGCTGCGGCAGCAGGAACCACGAGGCGGCCAGCGCCGCCAGCAGCGCCCATTCCCACCAGCGCCAGGCCGCGTCGCGGCGCAGCGCCTGCTGCACGGCGGACGTCTCACCCGCCAGCGCCGGCGTGCCGGCCGGGGCGCTGCCCGGCTGTCCCTGTTGGATCGGCGTGCTCATGTCAGCGGGCTCCCTTGCGCACGAACAGGCCCTGCGGGCGCCACAGCAGGATGGCGATCATCAGCGCGTAGACGATGAAGGCGCCGAGCTTGGGCGCGTAGTACTTGCCCGCCACGTCGGCGATGCCCAGCAGCAGCGCCGCCACCAGCGGCCCGGTGACGCTGCTGGTGCCGCCCACGGCCACGACGATCAGGAAATAGATCATGAACTTCAGCGGGAAGGTCGGGTCCAGGCCCAGCACTTCCGCGCCCAGCGCCCCGCCCAGGCCGGCCAGTCCAGAGCCCACGGCGAAAGTGAGCAGGAACACGCGGTTGACGTTGATGCCCAGGCCCGAGGCCACGCGCGGGTCGTCCACCGCCGCGCGCAGCCGGCTGCCGAAGCGCGTGCGCGACAGCACCCACTGCAGCGCCAGCGCCAGCACCGCGCACACCACGACGATGAAGAGCCGGTACTTGCCGATGCCCACCGCCGCGAAGTCCAGCCGCCCCTGCAGCCACGATGGCACCTTGACGAACTGCTGCTGCGAGCCCAGCAGGTAGTCCACCGAGGCCACGGCCATGAACACCAGCCCGATGGAAAACAGCACCTGGTCCAGGTGCGGCTTCGCGTACATCGGCCGGTAGAGCGTGCGCTCCAGCAGCGCGCCCGCGGCGGCCGTGATGAGGAAGGCCAGCGGCAGCGTCGCCAGGAAGGGCAAATCAAAACGCTGCATCAGCAGCACGGTGGCGTAGCCGCCGGCCATGGCGAAGGCGCCGTGGGCGAGGTTGATGAAGTTCATCAGCCCCATCGTCACGGCCAGCCCCACGGCCAGCACGAACAGCAGCATGCCGTAGGCGATGCCGTCGAAGAGGAGGGTCAGCATGGGCGATGAAAAGGGAAGACATGGCGGCTTCGCGCCGCCGTACTGCTGCGCTCGCGCCGCCGCCTTACTTCGGCGCCCCGCCCGCCCCCGCCTTGCCCGGGTCCTTCACGCCCTTGATGGTTTCGAACTCGACGTTCCAGAGCTGCCCGCCCTGGCGCTCGACGCGGCGGATGTAGACGTCCTGCACGATGTCGCGCGTCTGCGCGTCGATCAGCACGGGCCCGCGCGGGCTCTCGAAGGTCTGGCCCTTCATGGCGCTCATGAGCGCGTCGCCGCCGGCGCCCTTGCTGGACTTGAGGCCTTCCATGATCACGCGCATGCCGTCATAGCCGCCCACGGCCATGAAGTTGGGGCGGAACTTGTTGGCCGCCTGGAAGGCCTCGACGAACTTCTGGTTGGCGGCGCTCTTGTGCGCGGCCGAGTAGTGGAACGAGGTCACCGCGCCCAGCGCCACGTCGCCCATGTCGTTGAGGATGTCGTCGTCGGTCACGTCGCCGGTGGCGATGAGCCTGACGCCGGCCTTGTCCAGCCCGCGCTCGGCGAACTGCTTCATCAGCGCCGCGCCCGCGCCCGACGGCACGAACACGAACAGCCCCTGCGCGCCGGCGTCGCGCACGCGCTGCAGGAACGGCGCGAAGTCGGGGTTGCGCAGCGGCACGCGCAGCGTCTCGACGACCTTGCCGCCGTTGAGCTCGAAACGGTCCTTGAAGGCCTTCTCGGCGTCGATGCCCGGGCCGTAGTCGCTCACCAGCGACACCGCCCTGGTGATGCCGTTCTTGGGCGCCCACTCCGCCACGCCGATGGTCACCTGCGGCAGCGTCATGCTCGTGCGCACGATGTAGGGCGAGGCCTGCGTGATGCTCGACGTGGCCGCGGCCATCACCACCATCGGCGTCTTGCTCTGCGTGGCGATCGGCGCGGTGGACAGCGCCAGCGGCGTCAGGCCGAAGCCCGCCAGCACCGTGACCTTGTCGTTGACGACCAGCTCCTGCGCCAGGCGCCGCGTGGTGTCGGCCACGCTGGCGTCGTCCTTGAGCAGCACCTGCACCTTGCGCCCGGCCACCGTGTCGCCGTGCTGCGCCAGGTACAGCTTCACCGCCGCGTCGATCTGCCGCCCGGTCGAGGCGAACGGCCCGGTCATGGGCAGGATCAGGCCGATCCTGATCGGCTCGGCCGACTGGGCCCGGGCCTGCGGCACGCCGGCGGCGCCCAGCGCGCACAGCATGGCAGCCGCCAGCACGTGGCGACGCGCCGGAATGCGCCGGCAATCGAAGGTCTTGGTCATGGCGGGTCTCCTGGGGCCCGCCTGGGCGGGCCGCGCCGGCGTGGGCACCGGTCACTGGTGGGCAAGGACTGCACACGGGTGCGGGCAACCCGGAGTCCCGGACCGCCCGCGCCCTGATGCGTTCAGTACACGGAATCTTGATCGGGATCAGGGATTGGCGAATCGGGTTTATCCCGGGGACGGCGGCCCGGCGCCGCGGCGTCAGTCCAGGTCCTGCGGCGCCAGGGCCTCGCCGGCGGCGCCGCCGGAGCGCAGCGGGGCGCGGCTGTGGTCGTTGCCCAGGTCCACGAACTTGCGCAGCAGGCGCATGAATTCCTGCTGTTCGGCGGCGTCCAGGTGCGACAGCAGCGCCTGCTGCATGCGCCGCACGCCGGGCACGGTGCGCGTGAGCACCGCCTCGCCCTCGGCCGTGAGCAGCAGCCGGCGCTGGCGCCGCGGCAGCACCTCGCGCACGATCCAGCCCTTGTTCTCCAGCCGCGCGGCGATCTCGGCGGCGGTGGAGGTGTCCAGCGCCACCTCCTGCGCAAGCGTCACCTGGTCCAGCCCCGGCTTCTCCTGCAGCATGCGCAGCACCGCGTACTGGATCGGCGTGACCTCGCGCCCCACCTCCTCGTAGAACACCGACACCGCGATCTGCTGCGCGCGCCGGATCAGGTGGCCGGGCTGGTCGTAGAGCTCGATGGCCAGGAGGTCGGCGGCGGCGGGCATGGCAGGGTCGGCGGACATGGTGGCGGCGGTCGGTCGGCGGGAGGGCCGGGCCATTCTGCACGCGGCGCGGTGCAACGAAACGTTGCCGCCGTGCCGTCCGCTCCGTGGCTTAGTCCACGATTTTTCGGGCTCGCCAGGGTTCCCCCCTACAGAACCCCGCCGAAATGACCGATGTCAACGGCAACCTCTCCCTTGGCTACCGTGCGCCGCAGCGGCGGTGCGCGGAACCCGACCCGAAGAACATCACATGACCTTCCTGAACAAGCTCCGTCTCGGCCCGCGTCTCGCGCTGGGCTTCGCCGCCGTGCTGGCGTTGATGCTGGTTGCCATCGCCACGGCCGTGATCGGTTTCAACAAGGTGAGCGCCGCCTCCGACATGACCGTCCGTGTGGACATGGTCAAGTCCGATGCCACCGCCGACCTCAACGCCTACACCCGCGCCAACGCCCGGCGCACGATGGAGCTCTTCTTCGCCCAGGACGCGGCGCATGTCGAGAAGATCCGCGGCTTCATGGCCTTCAACAAGAAGAAGGTGGCGGAGTCGCTGGAGACGCTGGAGCGCCTGGCCTACACCGACGAGGGCAAGGCCATGATCGCCCGGGTCAAGGAGGCGCGGGTCGCCTACGTGGCCTCGTTCACCAAGGTGGACCAGCTGCTGGCCGCGGGACAGCGCGAGGAAGCGACCCGGCTGCTGCTGGCCGAGACGCTGCCCGCGATCGATGCGCTGCAGCAGCAGGTGGAGCCGCTGACCAAGCTGCAGCGGGAACTCGTGATCAAGAGCGCCGACACCCTGATCAGCGACATCGCCACGGCGCGCACCACCGTGATGGGGCTGGGTGCCCTGGCGCTGCTGGTGGGCGTGGGCCTGGCCTGGGCGCTGACGCGCTCCATCACCGCCCCGATCCGCCAGGCCGTGCAGGTGGCGCAGACCGTGGCCGCGGGCGACCTGAGCTCGCGCGTCGAGATCAGGCGCCACGACGAGACCGGCGAGCTGCTGCAGGCGCTGCAGGCCATGAACGACAGCCTGGTGCAGATCGTCAGCCAGGTGCGCCAGAGCAGCGACTCGATCGCCACCGGCAGCCAGCAGATCGCCACGGGCAACGCCGACCTGAGCCAGCGCACCGAGGAGCAGGCCAGCAACCTGGAAGAGACGGCCGCTTCCATGGAGCAGCTGACCTCGACCGTGAAGCAGAACGCCGACACCGCGGCCGCGGCCACGCAACTGGCCACCAGCGCCAGCCACGCCGCCGAGGCCGGTGGCGCCGTCATGGGCCAGGTGGTGGCGACGATGGAGGACATCAGCGCCGGCTCGCGCAAGATCGCCGACATCATTGGCGTCATCGACGGCATCGCCTTCCAGACCAACATCCTGGCGCTCAATGCCGCGGTCGAAGCCGCGCGCGCCGGCGAGCAGGGCCGCGGCTTCGCCGTGGTGGCCGGCGAGGTGCGGTCCCTGGCGCAGCGCAGCGCCGAGGCCGCCAAGGAGATCAAGGCGCTCATCAGCGCCAGCGTGCAGAAGGTCGAGGCCGGCTCGCAGCTGGTGGACGACGCCGGCCGCTCGATGGGCGACATCGTCAACCAGGTCCGGCGCGTGAGCGACCTGATCAACGAGATCAGCGCCGCCAGCCACGAGCAGAGCCAGGGCATCGGCCAGGTCGGCGAGGCCGTGGCGCAACTCGACCAGGTGACGCAGCAGAACGCCGCGCTGGTGGAGGAAAGCGCCGCCGCCGCGGAGAGCCTGAAGCACCAGGCGCAGCGCCTGGCCGAGGTGGTCAACGCGTTCAAGCTGAACCCGTCGGCGGCCGTGCACGCCGGCGCAGTGTTCCGCGCCCCGGCGCCGGCCTTCGCCGCCGCGCCGCCCGCGCCCAAGCCGGCGGCGCCGGCCCGGACCGCCCCGGCGCCGGT
>NZ_VIDQ01000121.1 GCF_009760915.1 Azohydromonas aeria | reverse complement strand
TTCCTGTCGCACTCGATGTTCGGCAGCTCGAACCGGCCGTCCGCGAAGCGCATGCGCGCGGCGGCCGAGCGCTTCAAGCAGCTCGCCCCGGACGTGGAGTGCGACGGCGAGATGCACGGCGATGCGGCGCTGTCGCAGGAGCTGCGCGAGCGGCTGCTGCCCGAGCAGGGCACGCTCACGGGCGAGGCCAACCTGCTGGTGCTCCCGAACATCGACGCCGCGAACATCCTCTTCAACGTGCTGAAGATGACCGGCGGCCACGGCGTGACGGTGGGCCCGGTGCTGCTGGGTGCGGCCAAGCCCGCGCACATCCTCACGCCCTCGGCCACGGTGCGGCGCATCATCAACATGACGGCGCTGGCCGTGGCGGACGTGGCCGAGGCGGCCGGCGCCGCCTGAGCAGTCCCGGTCGCCGTCCCACTCCGCGGGTGGCGTTCGCCAGCCCGCCGTGATGGGCACGGGAAAGGGGGGAAGCGGCGGCGCCGATAATGCCCCGCCGCTTTTTCGTTTCTGCGGATCGGGTTCCTGACTCCCTCCTTTCCCTCTTTCGGAGACTGCATGTCGCGCCAGACCAAGATCGTCGCCACCCTGGGCCCCGCCTCTTCCTCGCCGGAAACGCTGGAGAACCTGATCCGTGCGGGTGTGGACGTGGTGCGGCTGAACTTCTCGCACGGCACGGCGCAGGACCACATCGACCGCGCGGCGCTGGTGCGCGCCGCGGCCGAGCGCGCGGGCAAGTCGGTGGCGATCATGGCCGACCTGCAGGGCCCGAAGATCCGCGTCGGCAAGTTCGAGGGCGGGCGCGTCATGCTCGAAGCCGGCCAGCCCTTCGTGCTGGACGCGGGCATGGCCGAGCTGGGCAACGTCGAGCGCGTGGGCCTGGACTACAAGGAACTGCCGCGCGACGTGAAGCCCGGCGACGTGCTGCTGCTCAATGACGGCCTGATCGTGCTGACGGTGGACCGCGTGCAGGGCGAGGCGGTGCACACGCTGGTCAAGATCGGCGGCGAGCTCTCCAACAACAAGGGCATCAACAAGCAGGGCGGGGGCCTGACGGCGCCGGCGCTCACGGGCAAGGACATGGAGGACATCCGCACCGCGATGAGCTTCCAGTGCGAGTACCTGGCGGTGAGCTTCCCGAAGAACGCCACCGACATGGAGATGGCGCGGCAGCTGGCCAACGTGGCCGGCGAGCCCTGGCGCCACAAGCCCGGGATGATCGCCAAGATCGAGCGCAGCGAGGCGATTCCGCACCTCGAATCGATCATCAAGGCCAGCGACGGGATCATGGTCGCGCGCGGCGACCTGGCGGTGGAGGTGGGCAACGCCGCGGTGCCGGCGCTGCAGAAGAAGATGATCAAGATGGCGCGCGCGCTGGACCGGCTGGCCATCACCGCCACGCAGATGATGGAGAGCATGATCGTCAACCCGGTGCCCACGCGCGCCGAGGTTTCCGACGTGGCCAACGCCGTGCTCGACGGCACCGACGCCGTGATGCTCAGCGCCGAGACGGCCGCGGGGCGCTATCCCGTCGAGACCGTGGCGACCATGGCCGCCATCTGCGTCGAGGCCGAGCAGGCCGAGGAGACGCGGCTGGGTGGCAGCCTCACCGACCGCAGCTACGGGCGCATTGACCAGAGCATCGCCATGGGCGCGCTCTTCACCGCGCACCACCTGGGCTGCAAGGCCATCGTGGCGCTGACCGAGAGCGGCTCGACGGGCCTGTGGATGAGCCGCCACCGCATCCGCACGCCCATCTACGCGCTGACCTCGCAGCCGCTGACGCAGCGCCGCATGGCGCTCTACCGCAACGTGCAGCCGCTGCTCATGCCCAAGCTGACCGACCGCGACGAGGCGCTGCGCCAGGCCGAGGCGCTGCTGCGCGCGCGCGGCGTGCTCATGCCCGGCGACACCTATGCCATCACCTGCGGCGAGCCCATGGGTCACCCCGGCGGCACCAACATGCTCAAGGTGGTCGAGGTGCGCTGAGTCAAGGAAAGCGCACGGCGCTTGCCGCTGCCCGAAGCCGGGTGGGCGCCGTGTCAGGCTCACGCAGTGATGCCCTCGCTAAACTCGGCCTTCTTTCACGGCGTGAGCGGCGCCGCTTCGCCCGACACCAGTTTTCTTCATCACTTTTCCCGGGGACCTTCACCATGCCTCTCGTCTCGATGCGCCAGCTGCTGGACCATGCCGCCGAAAACGGCTATGGCATTCCGGCTTTCAACGTCAACAACCTGGAGCAGGTCCAGGCCGTGATGGAAGCGGCCAAGGAGACCGGCGCACCGGTGATCCTGCAGGCCAGCGCCGGGGCGCGGAAGTACGCGGGCGAGAGCTTCATCAAGCACCTCATCCAGGCCGCGGTCGAGGCCTATCCGCAGATCCCGCTGGTGATGCACCAGGACCACGGCCAGAGCCCGGCCATCTGCCGCGGCGCCATCGACCTGGGCTTCGGCTCGGTGATGATGGACGGCTCGCTGCGCGAGGACGGCAAGACGCCTTCCGACTACGAGTACAACGTGGACGTGACCCGCCAGGTCGTGGCCATGGCGCACAAGGTGGGCGTGACCGTTGAAGGCGAGCTCGGCTGCCTGGGCTCGCTGGAAACCGGCGAGGCCGGCGAGGAAGACGGCATCGGCGCCGTCGGCAAGCTGGACCACTCCGCGCTGCTGACCGACCCCGAGCAGGCCGCCGACTTCGTCAAGCAGACGCAACTCGACGCGCTGGCGATCGCCATCGGCACCAGCCACGGCGCCTACAAGTTCAGCCGCAAGCCCACGGGCGACATCCTGGCCATCTCGCGCGTCAAGGAGATCCACGCCCGCATTCCCAACACCCACCTGGTGATGCACGGGTCGTCGTCGGTGCCGCAGGAGCTGCTGGCCATCATCAACCAGTACGGCGGCAGGATGAAGGAGACCTACGGCGTGCCGGTCGAGGAGATCCAGGAAGCCATCAAGTACGGCGTGCGCAAGATCAACATCGACACCGACATCCGCCTGGCGATGACGGGCGCGGTGCGCAAGTTCATGGCCGAGAACCCGGACAAGTTCGACGCCCGCGAGTGGCTCAAGCCCGCGCGCGAGGCCGCCAAGCAGGTCTGCAAGCAGCGCTACCTGGAATTCGGCTGCGAAGGCCAGGCCGGCAAGATCAAGCCGGTGTCGATGGAAGAGATCGCCCGCCAGTACGCCAGCGGCGCGCTGGCGCAGGTGGTGCAGTAATCCCCCTGGACACGCCGGGCCGCGCGGCCCGGCGCCTGCCTGCAAGGCCCGCCTCGGCGGGCCTTTTTGCTGCTCCTACAATCGCCGCCTTCGTTTTTCCCCGCATTCCCGCCGAAGACATCGCCATGACCACCGCCCTGCTCGAGAGCTCCATCACCTCCCTGCCGCTGCTGGCGCGCGGCAAGGTGCGCGACAACTACGCCGTGGGCGCCGACCGGCTGCTGATGGTGGCCAGCGACCGGCTCTCGGCCTTCGACGTGGTCATGGGCGAGCCGATCCCGGGCAAGGGCGAGCTGCTGACGCAAATGGCGATGTTCTGGTTCGAGCGCCTGGGGCACGTGGTGCCGAACCACCTCACCGGCGAGGACCCGGAGTCGGTCGTGACCGAAGCGGAGAAGGCGCAGGTGCGCGGCCGCTCGATGCTGGTCAAGCGGCTGCGGCCGCTGCCGGTGGAGGCGGTGGTGCGCGGCTACCTCGCCGGCAGCGGCTGGAAGGAGTACCAGCACGACGGCACCGTCTGCGGCGTGGCGCTGCCCGCCGGGCTGCACAACGCGGCCAAGCTGCCCGAGCCGATCTTCACGCCCGCGACCAAGGCCGAGATGGGCGAGCACGACGAGAACATCAGCTTCGAGCGCATGGTCGAAATCGTCGGGAAAGACCTGGCCGAGCAGGTGCGCGCGGTGTCGATCCGCCTGTACCGCGAGGCCGCGGACTTCGCGCTGACCAAGGGCATCATCATTGCCGACACCAAGTTCGAGTTCGGCCTCGACGAGGCCGGGCAGCTGACGCTGATGGACGAGGTGCTTACCCCCGACTCCTCGCGCTACTGGCCGGTGGAGAGCTACGCCGAGGCCGTGTCCCGCGGCGACAACCCGCCCAGCTACGACAAGCAGTTCGTGCGCGACTGGCTCGAAGCCGCGCGCGTGGACGGCCAGCCCTGGAACAAGCAGGCGCCCGCGCCCGCGCTGCCCGATGACGTGGTGCAGAAGACGGCCGACAAGTACCGCGAGGCGCTGCAGCGCCTGACCGCCTGATTTTCCCGGCGCCTCCTGAGCCGTCACGGGCCTCGCGCCCGTGGCTTCCCACCGCGTCCCCAGGAAAACCCTGATTCAGCGGGCTGAGCGATCTGCCGATGACGGTTGGTTCAGGACCGTTGCACGCCAGCTGTACGGCGCTGCCCAGGAGACCGTTGCCATGCTCAGACTCTTCCGCCGCGGCGCCGGCGATGCCGCCGAGCGGCCCGATTCAGGCGCCGCGCCCGCGCCCGCCGCGGCCGGCATCGCCGACGCGGTGGCGGTGGTGCGCGCCATGTCGGCCCAGGCCTCCAACGTCGGGCGCGACGCCGCGGAAGTGCGCGGCGCGATGGAGGACACGCAGAAGATCGTGCAGGCCCAGGGCCAGGCCATGCAGCAGCTCGCGGCGCAGCTGGTGGAGGTGCAGACGGCGCAGGGCTCCATCGCCAACGCCACGCAGGAGACGCTGCAGGCGGTGGCGCATGCGCGCCAGGCGCTGCAGGCCGTCAGCCGCGAGGTGCAGGGCATCGTCGAGACGCTGCACCAGGTCTCGGACGCGGCCGGGCAGATCACGCAAATCGCGCTGCAGACGCGGCTGGTGGCCTTCAACGCCTCGGTCGAGGCCAAGCGCGCCGGCGACGCCGGGCGCGGCTTCGGCGTGGTGGCCGACGCGGTGAAGGACCTCGCCGGCAAGGTCGAGACCACCTCCAAGGCCATCATGGGCACCATGGCCAAGCTCGACGAGCGCATCGAGAGCTTCAGCCGCGACCTGCGCTTCGACGAGACGGCCGACGTGCGCTCGCGCAGCGCCGTGCACGTGGCTTTCAGCAGCGTCGAGCAGGACGTGGAGCGCATCAGCGCCGCGGCCGAGCAGAGCCGCAACACCTGCGCGCAGCTCAACGGCCACACCCAGGAGCTGGAGAGCGAGGTGCAGCAGGCCAGCGCGCGGCTCAACATGGCGCTGAGCTGCAGCGACCGCTTCCTGAAGGTGTCGGAGGCGATGATCGAGCAGGTCGCGGGCTTCGGCATCGAGACCGAGGACACGCCCTTCATCCACGCCGCGCAGCAGGCCGCCGCCGAGATCGGCGCGCTGCTGGAGGAGGCGGTGCAGGGCGGCCGGGTGCGGCTGACCGACCTGTTTGACGAGCAGTACCGCCCGATCCCCAAGACCAACCCGCCGCAGTACCTGACGCGCTTCGCCGAGGTGGCGGACCGGCTGTTCCCGCAGGTGCAGGAGCGGCTGCTGGCGCTGTCGCCGCGCGTGAGCTACGGCATCGCCGTGGACCGCAACGGCTACTGCCCGATGCACAACAAGAAGTACTCGCTGCCGCAGCGCGGCAACCCGACCTGGGACACGGCCAACAGCCGCTGGCGCCGCATCTTCAACGACCGCACCGGCCTGGCCTCGGCGCGCAACCAGCGCCCGTTCCTGCTGCAGACCTACCGCCGCGACATGGGCGGCGGCCAGTACGTGCTGCTCAAGGAGGCCTCGGCGCCCATCGTCGTGGCCGGGCGCCACTGGGGGGCGCTGCGCGTGGGGTTCAGCTTCTGAGCCTGGCGGCAGGCACAAGGCAAAACGGCCCGGGAGTCCCGGGCCGTTCTCGTTTCCAGCGACTCAGAACAGCGCCATGCTGAGCTTGCGCCGGTACTGGTCCACCACGGGGTCGGACGGCGCGGCGGCGGCCTTGCCCGTGACTTCGAGCGTGCCCTTGGCCTCGGCCGCGGCGGCGGGCTTCGGGGCGGGCTTGGTCATCAGCTCCAGGATGGCGACGTAGGTCTTGCGCGCGAGCTCGCCGCTCCAGGCCTTGTCGCGCATCAGGATTTCCAGCAGCTCGTCCATGGCCTGCGTGAACCGCCCGGCGGCGAAGTGCGTCTGCGCCAGCTCGAAGCGGGCTTCGAAGTCGCGCTTGTTGGCGGCAATGGCCGCGGCCAGCGCCTCGGCCGGGCGCGCGGCCGGGGCCTTCTCGGCGGCGTCGAGCCAGTGGCCCAGGGCGGCGATGCGCGCGTCCAGCGGCGCCTTGCCCGCCACCGGCTCCCAGGCCTGGCGCGCCTGCGCCACGTGGCCGCGCTCGAGCAGCAGCTTGACGTAGTCGCAGCGCGCGGCGTCGTTGGCCGGGTCGATGGCCACGGCCTGCTGCAGCCGGTCCAGCGCGGCGTCGGCGTCGCCCTCGGCGGCCAGGGCCTGGGCCTCTTCGAGCTCCTCCTCGGCCTGCACTTCATCGGCACTGGGCACGTGGCGGTCGAGGAATTCGCGGATCTGCGCTTCGGGCAGCGCGCCCACGAAGCCGTCCACCGGCTGGCCGCGGTCGAACATCACGCAGAACGGGATCGAGCGCACGCCGAAGGCCTGGCTGAGCTGGCCGGCGATCTCGGGCTGGTCGTCGCTGTTGAGCTTGGCCAGCTTGAAGCGCCCGGCATAGGCGACCTCCAGCTTCTCCAGCAGCGGACCGAGCGTGCGGCAGGGACCGCACCACGGCGCCCAGATGTCCAGCAGCACGGGCTGGCGCATGGACTCGTTGATGAGTTCCTGTTCGAAGTTCTGGATGGTGATGTCGGTCATGTCGGTGGCGCGGCGGCTGGGAAGGGGCCCGCCTACAATGCAAGGTTTCCCTGATTTCCGGTGGAGCAAGCAGTGACGACTGCCCCAGTGACGGTGGGCGTGGTGATGGGATCCAGCAGCGACTGGGAGACCATGCAGCACGCGACGCAGATTCTCGCCGAGTTCGGCATCGACTTCGAGGCGCGGGTGGTCTCCGCCCACCGCATGCCCGACGACATGTTCGCCTATGCCGAGCATGCCGCCGCGCGCGGCCTGAAGGCCATCATCGCCGGCGCCGGCGGCGCGGCGCACCTGCCGGGCATGCTCGCGGCCAAGACCACGGTGCCGGTGCTGGGCGTGCCCGTGGCCAGCCGGCACCTGAGCGGCGTGGACTCGCTGCACTCGATCGTGCAGATGCCCAAGGGCATCCCGGTGGCGACCTTCGCCATCGGCACCGCCGGCGCGGCCAACGCGGCGCTGTTCGCGGTGGCGATGCTGGCCACCGGCAACCCGGCGCTGCGCGCGCGGCTGCAGGCCTACCGCGACCGCCAGACCGAGGCGGCGCGCGCCATGACGCAGGACCTGCTGTGAAGACCACCGCCGCATTGCTGCCCGGGGCGCTCCTGGACGACGGCCGCCCTGCCACGCTGGGCGTGATGGGCGGCGGCCAGCTCGGCCGCATGTTCGTGCAGGCCGCGCAGGAGATGGGCTTCGTCACCGTGGTGCTCGACCCCGACCACGCCAGCCCCGCCGGCGCCGTGGCGCACCACCACATCCGCGCCGGCTACCTCGACGAGCAGGGCCTGGCGCAGCTGATGCAGCGTGCCAGCGCCATCACCACCGAGTTCGAGAACGTGCCCGCCGCCGCGCTGCTGACGCTGGGCGCGCAGCGCCCGGTGGCCCCGGCGTCCGACGCCGTGGCGGTGTGCCAGGACCGATCCGCCGAGAAGCGCCACTTCGCCGGCTGCGGCGTGCCCTGCGCGCCCTGGACGCTGATCGAGTCGGCCGGGCAGCTCGCGGCCGTGTCCGACGACCTGCTGCCCGGCATCCTCAAGACCGCGCGCATGGGCTACGACGGCAAGGGTCAGGTGCGCGTGGCCGACCGCGCGCAGCTGGCCGCGGCCTGGGACGAGCTGGGCCAGGTGCCCTGCGTGCTGGAGAAGATGCTGCCGCTGGCGCTGGAGATCAGCGTCATCGTGGCGCGCGCGGCCGACGGCACGGTGGTGAACTTCCCGGTGCAGCAGAACCTGCACCGCGACGGCATCCTGGCCGTGACGCAGGTGCCCGCGCCCGGCGTGTCCGAGGCGCTGCAGCAGCAGGCCGTGCAGTGCGCGCAGGCGGTGGCGCAGTCGCTGCGCTACGTGGGCGTGCTGTGCGTGGAGTTCTTCGTGCTGCAGGACGGCTCGCTGGTGGCCAACGAGATGGCGCCGCGGCCGCACAACTCCGGGCACTACAGCATCGACGCCTGCGACCAGTCGCAGTTCGACCTGCAGGTGCGCACCCTGGCCGGGCTGCCGCTGACGCCGCCGCGGCTGCATTCCTGCGCCGTGATGCTCAACCTGCTGGGTGAGCTGTGGTTCGACGCCCAGGGCCGCGAGCGCTCGCCGGCCTGGGTGCAGGTGCTGGCGCTGCCGGGCGTGCACCTGCACCTCTACGGCAAGGCCGCGCCGCGCCCGGGGCGCAAGATGGGCCACCTGACCGTCACCGCGCCCGACGCCGCCGGCGCGCGCGCCGTGGCGCTGCAGGCCGCCGCGCTGCTGGGCCTGGCGCCCTTCTGAGCATGGCGCTGCTCGACGGCACCGACGCCCGGGCGCTGGATCAGGCCGCGGCGCTGCTGGCCGCGGGTGAGCTCGTGGCCTTTCCGACCGAGACGGTCTACGGCCTGGGCGCCCGTGCCGACGACGACGCGGCGGTGGCGAAGATCTTTGCCGCCAAGGGCCGGCCCAGCGACCACCCGCTGATCGTGCACGTCAGCGACGCCGCCGAGGCGCCGGCCTTCACGCCGGCGGCCGACACGCCGCTGGCGCGCCGGCTGATGGACGCCTTCTGGCCCGGGCCGCTGACGCTGATCCTGCCGCGGCGCCCCGGCGTGGCCGCGGCGGCCGCGGGCGCCCAGGACAGCATCGGGCTGCGCTGCCCGGCGCACCCGGTGGCGCACGCGCTGCTGCAGGCCGCGGCGCGCCTGGGCGTGCCCGGCGTGGCAGGGCCCAGCGCCAACCGCTTCGGCCGCATCAGCCCGACCACGGCGCTGCACGTGCAGGGCGAGTTCGGCGACGCGCTGGCGGTGCTCGACGGCGGCGCCTGCGCGGTGGGGATCGAGTCCACCATCGTCGATCTCTCGCGCGGCGTGCCGGTGCTGCTGCGCCCGGGCGTGCTCACGCCGGCGCAGATCGAGGCCGCCTGCGGCGAGCCGCTGCGCGCGCGCGACGCGCAGGCGCCGCGCGCCGCGGGCACGCTGGAGGCGCACTACGCGCCGCGCGCGCCGCTGCGCCTGCTCGACGCCGAGGCGCTGCGCCAGGCGCTGGCCGCCCCGCGCGAGCCGGGGATGGCGCTGGCGCTATATTCCCGCTCCGTCGTGCCGCCAGCCGGTGTCCTGCACCGGCGCATGCCCGACGCGGCCCGCGCCGCGGCCTTCGAGCTCTTCGCCGTGCTGCGCGAGCTCGACGCGCTGGGCGTGGCGCAGATCTGGGTCGAGCAGCCGCCACCCGGGCCCGAGTGGGACGGCGTGCGCGACCGGTTGCAGCGTGCCGCCGCAGCGGCCGGCTGAATCCTCTTGACCCTGAGAGCCGACGGCCTGCCGGGCCGCCTGAATTGAAAGCCGGCGGCCCGACGCGGCCGCCCTGGGAGAACCGATGAGCCTGAACCGACTGTTGGCGCGCCCCGTGCGGCGCGCGGCCCTGGCGCTGTGCGCCGCGGCGGTGCTGACCGCCTGCGGCGGCGGCGACCGCGCCGAACCTTTCGATCCCGACCGGCTGGTCGCTTTCGGCGACGAGCTCAGCGTGCTGACGCCGGCCGATGCCTCGGATCCCGTGAACAAGCCCGCCGGGCGCAAGTACTCGGTCAACTACTACGACACCTCCACCAAGGCGCTGGTGTGCACCTCGAACCCGATCTGGGTGCAGCGGGTGGCGTCGCATTTCGACATGGCGTTCGAGCAGTGCCCGAATGGCCTGACCACCTTCCGGGCCGTCAGCAAGGCCGTGGTCGGGGCCCGGGTGCAGGACCTGGAGGCGCAGGTGCAGGCCTTCCTGAGCACCGGCAACCCGAACGACAAGGACGTCGTGACCATGCTCGTGGGCTTCCACGACCTGGAGGCGGTCTACGCGGCGCATGCCAGCGATGCCAGCTCCGCCGCCGCGGAGAAGGAAATGGCCGACCTGGGCGAGCGGCTGGCGAAGCAGGTGTACGACGTGTCCCGCGCCGGTCCGGCCGTGCTGCTGGCCCTCATGCCCGCCTACGACCGCTCGCCCTGGGCACGGGACGTCGTGAAGAACCCGGACCGGGTCAAGAAGCTGGTCACGGCCTTCAACGAAGGCCTGCAAAGCGGCGGGCCGACCCCGGGCGAGCCCAACAGCCGCAAGGGCATCGGCTACTACAAGCTCAAGGGCGACAGCGTGGGGCTGGTCAACCTCAGCCTGTCCTGGATCGAGTCGGTGGCCAGGAACTCCGAGGACCGCAACAAGACCGCGCTGTGCCCGGCCAGCACCCCGCTGCCGGACTGCGACAACCGCAACCTGGCCAACGACAACAACGAGGACAACTGGGTCTGGGCCGATGCCACGCACCCGGGGCCGGGGTTCCACGACCAGGTCGGCGCCCAGGCCACCACGCTGGCCGAGCGCAATCCTTTCTGACGGCAGCGCGCGCGGGCCCGGTCAGTCCTCCAGCGCCCACTGCAGCGCCGCGTCCAGCACCGGGCGCGCCGCCGCAGCCTGCGGGTGGTTGACCGTGGCCACCAGCACGTGGCGGCGGCCGCTGCGGCCCAGCACGTAGCCGGCCACCGCCGCCACGTCGCGCAGCGAGCCCGACTTCAGGTGCGCGCGCCCGGGCTCGCCGGCCCAGCGCCTGAGCGTGCCGTCGAGGCCCTGGATCGGCAGCGAGGCCATGAACTCCGGCATCCAGGGCGCGGCCCAGGCCGCCTGCAGCAAGCGCCCCAGCAGTGCCGCATTCAGGCGCGTTTGCCGCGACAGCCCCGAGCCGTTGTCGATGACGGCGCCTTCGGCCGCCGTGCCCAGGCGCTGCCGCAGCCAGCCCGACACCACGGCGCGCGCGCCCGCGGCCGTGCCCTGGCCCAGGCGCTCCAGCGCCAGCGTCAGGAACAGCTGCTGCGCCATGACGTTGTTGCTGAACTTGTTGATGTCGCGCACCACCTCGGCCAGCGGCGGCGAAACCAGCTCGAAGCTCGGCGCCGTGCCGCCCGGCGCAACGCCTTCGCGTACGCCGCCGCGCAGCTTGCCCCCGGCCTCTTCCCACAGCGCGCGCAGCAGCCGCGCGTCGAAGGCGGCCGGGTCGGCGTAGGCCAGCGGCCACTGGCGCTCGCCGCAGGCCAGCGGGTAGCGGCCAGCAAAGCGCAGCCGCGCCGGGTCGGCGAAGTCGGCCTTGAGCGCGCCGCGCCAGTCGCCGCAGGCGCCGCCCGACAGCGGCACTGCCGCGTCCAGCCGCACGCCGTCGAGCGGCGGCTGCAGCTCCACGCGCGCCACGCCGCGCGCGGCGTCGGGCATGAAGCCCAGGTGCAGCGCGCGCAGGTTGAGCAGCAGCGCGTCGGGCAGCACGTTGTAGGGGCGCAGCGGCTCGCCGTCGAAGTCGCCGGGCGCGCCCTGGGCCGGCTCGAAGGCGCCGCGGTCGAGCACGAAATCGCCCTCGATCTCGTCGATGCCCCAGGCGCGCAGCCGCCGCATCAGCAGCATCAGCCGCTCCTGCGTGAGCCTGGGGTCGCCGCGGCCCTGGATCAGCACCGAGCCGCGCAGCCGGCCGCCGCGCTCGACGCCGCCCTGGATCCACACCGGCGTGCGCCAGCTCCAGGCCGGGCCCAGCAGGTCCAGCGCCGCGGCGGTGGTCAGCAGCTTCATGACCGAGGCCGGATTCATCGCCGCGCCGGCGTTGAAGCTCACCCGCGCAGCGGCGGCGCCGACCTCCTGCACCAGCAGCGCCAGCGCCCCCGGCGGCAGGTTCGCCTGCTGCAGCGCCTGGGCCACGGGCGGGGGCAGCGCGGTGGGCGTGTCGGGGGCGGGGATATCGCCGGCGGACGGCGCCTGGGCGCAGGCCGCGAAAGGTAAGCACAGCAGGGCGGAGAGGCAGCGTCGGCGATTGGGCATGGCCGGGCGATCGTAGCCGGGCCCCCGGGCGGGGGATGCCCCTGCCGGATAATCCGCGGCGATGGATGCCGAGGTTTCACTTTTCCCGCCGCGAGGCTGCCCATGAACGCCGCGCTGCTGGCGGTGGACTGCTCCACCGAGCGCCTGGTGCTGGCCGTACACGGCGCGCAGGGCGCTGCGCACACGCTCGACGAGGCCGGCGGGCCGGAGTCCTCGCGCCGCGTGCTGCCGGCCGCGCTGGCGCTGCTGCGCCAAGCCGGGCTGGATCTGTCGGCGCTCGACGCCATCGCCTTCGCCCGCGGGCCGGGTGCCTTCACCGGGCTGCGCACCGCCTGCGCCGTGGCGCAGGGCCTGGCCTTCGGCGCGGGCAAGCCGGTGCTGTCCCTGGACAGCCTGCTGCTGGTGGCCGAGGACGCGCGCGCGCAATGCCAGGGCCCCGGAGACGACGCGGCGGACTTCGACGTCGGCGTGGCCATGGACGCGCGCATGCACGAGCTCTACGCCGCGCGCTACCGGTGGAGCGCCGCGGCGGGCTGGCAGACGCTGCAGGCCGCGGCGCTGTACGCGAGCGCGGCCTGGCACTGCGACGCGCCGGTGCTGGCCGGCTCCGGGCTGGAGCTGCTGGCGCCGGAGTTCGGCGCGGCCACCACGCGGCTGCCGCAGGCGCGCGACCGCGCCGGCGCGCTGCTGCGCTTGGCGCAGCAGGCCTGGGCGCGCGGCGAGGCGCTGGACGCGGCGCAGGCGCTGCCGCTGTACCTGCGCGACAAGGTGGCGCAGACCACGGCCGAGCGCGAAGCCGCGCGCGCCGCTGCCGCCGCCGCCGTGGCCACCACCATCACCACCACGGGAGCACCGACGCCATGAGTGCCGCGCTTCAATCCCTGCCCGGCGAGGACGCCGTGCCGGTGCTGGAGAACATGCGCGTGGCGCACCTGGACGCCGTGATGGCGCTGGAGCTGGCCAGCTACGAGTTCCCCTGGAGCCGCGGCAACTTCGTCGATTCGCTGCATGCCGGCTACCTGGCGCGGCTGCTGCGCGAGACCGCGGGCGGCGTGCCGGTGGGCTACTACGTCGCCATGGCCGGCGTGGACGAGGTGCACCTGCTCAACATCACGGTGGCGCCGGCGGCGCGCCGCCGCGGCTACGCGCGCTTCATGCTCGATGCGCTGGTGCGGCAGTGCCATCTCATGGAAGCGCCCAGCCTGTGGCTGGAAGTGCGCGAGAGCAACACCGGCGCGCGCCGGCTCTACGAGCGCTACGGCTTTGCGCAGGTCGGGCGCCGCCGCGGCTACTACCCGGCCCCCGGCGGGCGGCGCGAGGACGCGCTGCTGATGAACCTGGCCATCGCGCCGGCGGAGGGCTAGTCCGATGGCCTACAGCGAACGCCAGCGCCAGATGCTGGAGTGGATGGGCATCCGCGTGTGGCAGCCGCCGGCCGCCGCCGAAGGCGCGGACCGGGACGCGGCGCCGGACGGGGTCGCGGAGCCGGTGCCGGCCGCCGCTGCCGCCGCCGCGCCGTTGCCCCGCGCCGAGGCGGCT
>NZ_VIDQ01000120.1 GCF_009760915.1 Azohydromonas aeria | reverse complement strand
CAGCCCCTCGCTGACGTGCAGCCGCTGCGGCAGCAGCACGTCGTCCAGGTGCTCACCCACGCGTCGCGCGAAGCGCAGCCGGATCGGGCGGCGGTCCTGGTCCAGCCACAGGGACAGCGCATCGCCGGCAAGGTCGCGAAGGTTCATGGTTGGAAGCCCCGGAGCGGCCGTGTTTGTATGAATTGGTTACAAACATTGGGCAAGCCGAGGACGCTGGGAACAAGCGCGGACAAACCATGAACGGCGCGCCGCGCGAGCGGCGCGCCGGGAAGCCGGCTTCAGGCCGGGAACGCCGGTTTTCCCAGGAAGGACAGGGCGTTGCGGGCCTCCGCGGACCGGCAACCGGGCCGGTTCGCGGGCACCGCTGCGGGCCGTATCAGGCCCGCGATCGAGGGGGTGAGCGGCGCCGGGCGCTCAATGCTTCGCCGGTGCGTGCAGCAGCGCGTTGAGCTGGTCGATGAGCGGCACCCAGTCGGCGTCGTCGTGGAATTCCTCGTTCAGGAACTGCGCCTGTGCCGGCGTCCAGAACGGCGCGTCGGCCAGCCGCTGCTCGTCGGGCAGCGGCCGGTGCGTCTCGATGAAGCGCTCGATCTCCGGGCCCGAGCTGGGCAGGCCGAGCTGGTCGAACAGGTCTTTCAGGTCGTGGTTCGGAAGTTCCATGGCAAGAGATCCTTTCCCCGGTGTTGGACGTGACGCGGAAGTCGATGCGGATTGGGACGGAATGGCCGGCGCCCGCCGGCAGGGCCGGGCGTGCGGCCGTGGCATCGTGGCAAATCCCGGGCCTTCCCGGGGGTTACCCCGGCCGGTGACGGTGTCCCTTCCCGCGGGAGCGCTCAAGCCGCGCCGGGCGTTTCCGGCGCCGCGCCGAGCAGCAGCGACGGCACCGCGCCGGGCTCCACCGGCCTGGCATAGAACCAGCCCTGCGCCCGCTCGCAGCCCAGCGCCGCCAGCGCCTGCGCCTGCGCCGCGGTCTCCACGCCCTCGGCCACTACCTCCAGCGCCAGCGCGCGCGCCACCTGCAGCGCGGCCTGGACGACGGCGCGGTGATAGGGGCTGGACTCGATCTCGGCGACGAAGCCGCGGTCGAGCTTGACTTGCTGCACCGGCAGCCGGTGCAGCGCCGCCAGCGAGGAGTGGGCCGTGCCGAAGTCGTCGAGCGAGAGCCGGCAGCCCAGCGCGCGCAGCCGCGCCAGCACTTCCAGCGAGCCGTCGTCGCTCAGCGCCAGGCTCTCCGTCACCTCCAGCTGCAGCGCCTCGTGCGGCATGCCCAGCTCGCCGAGCAGCTGCGCCACGCGCCGCGGCAATGCCGGGTCGCGCAACTGCGCGCGGCTGAGGTTGACCGACAGCGTCAGCCCCTGTGCCAGCCCCTGGCTGCGCCAGTGCATGAACGCCGCGCAGGCGCTGCGCAGCACCTGCTCGCCCAGCACGCCGATCTGGCCGCTGTCCTCGGCCACCGGGATGAACCGCGCCGGGCTCACGGCGCCCAGCACCGGGTCGTGCCAGCGCGCCAGCGCCTCCAGGCCGACGATGCGGCCCGTGTCCAGCGCCACGACCGGCTGGAATACCGGACGCACCTGCCCGGCCGCCAGGGCGTGGCGCAGCCGCATCTCCAGCGTCATGGCCTGCGCCACGCGCTGCTGCATCGCCGGCTCGAACAGCACCCAGCGGTTGCGCCCGCCGCGCTTGGCCTCGTACATGGCGGTGTCGGAGTCGCGCAGCAGCCCTTCGGGCTGGCTCAGCGCGTCGGCCAGCACCACGCCCATGCTGATGCCCAGCACCAGCTCGTGGGCGCCGACCTGGTAGGGCTCGCCCATGGTGCGCACCAGCCGGTCGGCCAGCGCGCCGACCTCCGCCGCGCTGCGCACGCCGTCGGCAATCACGACGAACTCGTCGCCGCCCAGGCGCGCCGCCACGCTGGCGCCGACGTCGCCGTCAGGGCCGTCGTGGCCGTCGTGGGCCTCGTGCCCCGCGTCCACCGTGCCCACCAGGTCCGACGGCCGCAGGCTGCGGCGCAGCCGCCGCGCCACCAGCTGCAGCAACTGGTCGCCCACGTCGTGGCCCAGGCTGTCGTTGATCTGCTTGAAGCGGTCGCAGTCCATGAACAGCACGGCAAAGGGCTGCCGCGCCCGCAGCCGCGCCGCCAGGTGCGCCAGCAGCCCGCTGCGGTTGGGCAGCGAGGTCAGCTCGTCGGTGCTGGCGCGCCGCGCCAGCGCGGCCAGCAGCCGCTCGCGGTCGGTCACGTCGGTGAGCACGCAGTGCCACGGGCCCGCGGGCGTGCCGCGCTGCGCCGCCAGCTCGATGCGCCGCTGCGGCCAGCGTCGTGGCTGCAGCACCACCGCCCAGCGCTGCGTGCCGTCGCGCTCGGCCTGGGCCAGCGCCTCCTGCAGCCGCTGCCGGTTGGCTGGCACGAGGCTGTCGAGCAGCAGCGGCGCATGCGCCATGGCCTGGTTGGCCGAGACGCCCAGCAGGTCCAGCAACTGGCCGCCGGCCCACGGAAACGCCAGTCCGTCGTCGCCGTCGCGGCACACCTGCAGCAGCGCGCCGGGCATCGCGTCCAGGGTTTCCTGCGTCCGGCGCAGCCGGCCCAGCAGCCGGGCGCGCTGGGCGCCCGGCACGGCCAGTACCTCGAAGCCGGGCGTGTCGCCCGGGCCGGCACCGGGCGCGGCGCGCCAGTAGCTCAGCACCTGCACGCTCTCGCCGTCCGTGCGCAGGTCGAGCACGACCTCGTCGAGCGCGCCGGCCGACTGCAGCGCCGGCCAGATGGTCAGCTCCCACAGCAGCCGCCAGGCCGGCGTGAGCAGCCCGGCGATGGGCCCGGGGACGAGCAGCAGCTCGGCCTGGCCGGGCAGGGCGGCGTAGTGCAGCAGCCGCCCGGCCGCGTCCACGTGCCAGAACGCCACCGGCAGCGGCGGCCCGGGCTCCGGCCCGGGCTGGCGGTGCGCCGCCGTCTCCATGTCCGCGTCAATCCTCGCCGCGCCAGCGGCCATGCTGGCGCAGTGCCTGGGCAACCTCAGCGGGCTCGCTGACGTGCGGACAGTGCCCGCGCGCCTGCAGCCGCAGCAACCGGGCCGAGCGCAGGCGGCGCAGCAGCCACTCGCCCACGGCCGGCGGCGCCAGCGCGTCGTCGCGGCACTGCATCACCAGCGTGGGCACGCCGAGCTCGGCCATGACCGGGCGCACGTCGCCCAGGAAGGTCGCGCGTGCCCAGTGCAGTGCGACGTCCGGGTCCATGCGGCAAAACTTGTCCGCCAGGCCGCGCGCCAGCGCCGGGCGCTCAGGGTTGCCCATGGCCAGCGGCGCGACCGCCTGCGCCCATGCCGCCTGCCCCTCGGCCAGGCCGCAGACAAGCTCGTGCAGCTGCGCCGCCTCGAAGCCGCCGTGGTAGTCGGGCGGGTCGTTGCGGAAGCAGGGGGAGGGCGCGAGCATCGCCAGCTGGCCGAACAGTCCGGGCGCCCGCGCCGCCGCCAGCGCGCCGATGGACGCGCCCGCCGAGTGGCCCACGAACACCGGGTCGGACAGCGAGAGCTCGTCGAGCAGCACCAGCAGATCGTCGGCGTAGCCCTCCAGCGCGTGGTGGCGCCGCGGGTCGTAGGCCTGCATGTCGGCGCCGCCCGCGCCGGGCCAGTCGAACAGATGCAGCGCGCCTCGGGCAGCAGCCGCGCCACGCCATGCCACAGCGTCTGGTCGCAGCCGTAGCCGTGCGCCATGACGTAGGTCGGCGTCTGCGGGTCGCCGACCCGGCCGAACTCGTTGACATTCAAAACATTTCTGAGGGACACACCACGCAACCTTTCCTGGACAAGGCCCTGCTGCCACGATGTGACATGCCGCACCGCGATGGCAAGCGATCGAACCTTTTGAAGAATGGTTTACGGACATGCGGCTGCAAGAGGTTCGACCAAGATCCGCTGGTCCGCGCCGCTTCCAGCCCGGGGCGGCATGCCTCAACCGGGCAGTTCGTCTTCACCAGGGCGATAGCCGGCCTGGCGCTGCGCCGGGTTGCGGTTGACGAGGCGGCGGCCCCAGAGCGGGTGGGTGCAGTCGCGCATCTCGTGCTCCAGCTCGTACAGCGGCCGGCCGTCGCGCGGATCAATCAGCGCCGTGAAGCGCCAGTCGCGCGCACCGTGGTCGCGGCACAAAAGGCCGCGAGCCCGAAAACGGCCATGCGCTGCTTCGGCGTCGCGCAGGTAGAGCTGCACGTGGTGGCCGTCGTAGGGCGGCAGCGGCGCGCGCGTCTCGGCATAGCGCAGCGACTGGCCGCTGGCCAGCGGCACCAGCGCGCGCTGCAGGCCGCCGCCCAGCGGCCGGACCTCGGCCGGCACGCCCATCAGCTCGGCGTAGCAGCGCGCGATGCCCTCGGCCGTGCCGGGCGGGGTGTCGAGCTCGACGTAGGCGATGCCCGGCAGCGCCTGCCCCGGCGGCGCGGCGTGCACGCTGAAGGCATTGCCCCACGGGCAGCGCAGCTGCAGCGTGGCGCCCTCGGCGTGGAAGCCGAAGGCCGTGCCGGCCAGCGCCGCGCACAGCGGCTGCAGCCGCTGCGGCAGCTCGGCCAGCCACGGCACCACCAGCCCGATGCGCCCGCGCAGCCGCTGCGGCGCCTGCGTGGGCAGGTGCATCTGGGTGCGGCCGACGTTCACCCACATGTTGTCGAGCCCGACCATGAGGAAAGGGTCGCGCGTGAAGCCCAGCCCCACCACGTAGAACAGCGTGGCCAGGCGCTGGTCGGGCTGGGTGAGGTTGACGTGCTCCAGCAGCGCGAGCGCGGAGTCGGCCCCGGGCAGCAGCGGCGGCAGGTCGTCGGGTGTCATGGCCGGATCGCGGGCCCGCGGCACCGGGTGCGGGCGCAACGGCTGCCCGCGCGCCCCGCGCCGCGGCGCTCATCAGTGCATGCGCACCTGGCCCGTTTCGCCCATGTCGGTGGGCGGGTGGCCGGTGACGGCCGCGCGCGCCATCTTGTAGAGCTGCACGAGCTTGCTCTCGTGCACGTCCCAGTACTCGGCGTGCGTGATGCGCACGCGCACCAGCGCCACGTCGGGGTCGTCCGGGCCGTTGGGGAACCAGGCCTGCGTGGCGGTGTTCCACAGCGCGTGGCGCCGCTGCGCATCGTTGACCTCCTCGGCCAGCCCCGCCACCGAGACGTAGGTGTCGCTGGAGGGGTTGGCGTAGGCGACGTTGACCTGCGGCTCGCGCTGCACGTCGGCGAAGGGCTCGCTGCTGCGCGACATGAAGAACCACACCGCGTCGCCGTCGTCGTCGCGGCGGTTCTGCGTGGTCATCGGGCGCGAGTGCAGGTGGCCGTTCTCGTGGCGCGTGGTGAACATGCCGAAGCGCATGTCCTTGATCAGCTCCCAGAGCTTGTGCAGGTCGTGCCCGGTGTCGCCGTGCTGCTGCTGCTGCTGATGGCCGGGGGGATGCTGGCTGCCCATGGTGTGGTTCCTTTGCTGGCTTGAAGGGCCGGTGGCCCGGTGCGCCGGTTTGGGCAAGCCCTATTCCCGGGCCGGCTCCCGGGCATGATCCCGGGACCCATGCCGGGCCCGCACGCCGGGCCCGGCCACCTGCCACCGCCTGCATCGAAAGCCGCCATGCCCGACACCGCCGCGCCGCTGTACCGCGAGTTCCGCACCCAGGACGAGATCGACCGCCAGTACAACCCCTCGCTGGCCGTGGCCGACCCCGGCGCCGAGTTGCGCCACTACCAGGAAGCGAGCCGCCTGGCGCGCGAGCGCCTGCCCTGCGCGCTGCGCCTGCCCTACGGGCCCACGCGCGCGGAGACGCTCGACGTCTTCCCGGCCGAGCAGCCCGGCGCGCCGGTGTTCGTGTTCTTCCACGGCGGCTACTGGCGCGCGCTGGACGCGGCCGATTTCAGCGGCGTGGCCGTGGGGCCGCGCGCGCGCGGCATCACGACCGTGGTCGTGAACTACGCGCTGTGCCCGCGCGTCGGCATCGACGAGATCACGCGCCAGGCGCGCGCCGCCGTGGCCTGGGTCGCGAGGAACATCGGCGCGCACGGCGGCGACGCGGCGCGGCTGGCCGTGGGCGGCCACTCCGCGGGCGGCCACCTCGCCGCCATGAGCCTGCTCACGCCCTGGGAGCGCGACTACGGCCTGGGCGACGACCCGTTCAGGGCCGCGCTGCTGTTCAGCGGCCTGTACGAGCTGGAGCCGCTGCGCTGGAGCTACCTGCAGCCCGCGATCCAGCTCGACGAGGGCATCGTGCGCCGCAACTCGCCCGTGCGGCTGGTGCGGCCCTGCGCCACGCGCGCCTGGATCGGCTGGGGCGCGCTGGAGTCCGCCGAGTTCGCGCGCCAGTCCACCGCGTTCCACGCCGCGTGGACCGGGGCGGGCAACGCCGGCGAGCTGGCGCCGGTGGCGGACGCGAACCACTTCTCCGTCATCCACGGGCTGGAGGATCCCGACAGCCCGGTGTGCGGGTGGCTGGCGCAGGCGCTGGGTGCCTGACGCGATGCGGGTGCCTGCCCGCGGGTTGCCCGCGCCGGGCCTGCGTGCGGCCTGAACCCGCTCGGGGCCGGCCGGCCCGGGCCGGCTGCCTAGAATTCCGGCATGCCCCGCACCAAGCGTTCCTCCCCGCCGCCGGCGCTGCCGGACGCGTCCCCGGCCGCGGCCGGGCCCGATGCCGCCGCCGACGAGGGCGGCGGCGCTGCCGGGAAAGCTGACGCGCGCAGCGTCAGCGCCGAGGAGATCGCGCAGGACATCGCCACCGCCATCGTCGAGAAGCGGCTGCCGCCGGGCACGCGGCTGCGCGAGGAGGCGCTGGGCAAGGTCTACGGGGTGAGCCGCACCAAGGTGCGCGCGGCGCTGCTGACGCTCTCGCGCGACAAGCTCATCCAGATCGTGCCGGACAAGGGCGCGCTGGTGAGCAAGCCCAGCGTGCAGGAGGCGCGCGAGGTCTTCGCCGTGCGCCGCGTGCTGGAGGCCGAGGTGGTGCGGCTCTTCACCGCGCAGGCCCGACCGCGCGACTTCGAGCTGCTGGAGCAGCACATCCACATCGAGCGCACCACGCTGGAGCCGCGCATCAGCCTGGGCAGCGCGCGCGAGAAGCTGCTGGGCGACTTCCACGTCGTCATGGCCGAATGCGTGGGCAACGTCACGCTGGCGGAGCTGGTGCGCGAGCTGGTGGCGCGCAGCTCGCTCATCGCCATGCTCTATCCCTCCAGCAACGACGCGCACTGCTCCAGCGACGAGCACGAGGAACTGCTGCGCGTGTGCCGCCGCGGCGACGCGGACGCGGCCGTGGCCTGCATGAACGCGCACCTGCTGCGCGTGGAGGCCAGCCTGCGCCTGGACGCGGGCATCCCCGTGCGCCAGCTCGACCTGGTCAAGGCGCTGCTGAGCTGAAGGCTGCGGCGGGCGCCGCGGGCGTGACGCAGTTCACGCCCGGCGCCGCGCCGGCGGCCGCGCCACGGGCGGACCGGCCGCTACGCTGGCCGTTTCGCCAGCCGCCTTCCTTGCCATGCCCGATCCCGCCTCCCTGCCCGGACATCCGCCCGTCCCGGGCGCCTGCCGGCAGGAGGACGGCGCGGGCGCGGCCGGCGGTGCGGACGACGCGGGCAACGGCCGCTGCCAGGCCCTGATCGACGCGCTGCCCAACCTCGCCTTCGAAAGCAGGGCCGACGGCTGCCGGCAATGGTCCAGCGCCGCCTGGGCGCGCTACACGGGCCTGGGCGTGCAGGAGCTGGCCGGCGCGGGCTGGCAGCAGGTGGTGCATCCGCAGGACCTGCTCTCGGACCGGCCGGCGTGGGCGCAGCGGCTGCGCGCCGGCGCCCCGTACAGCACGCGCCGGCGCCTGCGCCGCCACGACGGCCAGTGGCGCTGGCACCTGTTCCACGTCCTGCCGCGGCTCGGCGCCGGTGGCGAGCTCACCGGCTGGGTCGGCTCGGCCACCGACGTCGACGAGATGGTGCGCGCCGAAGAGGAGCGCGAGGCCGCCCTGGCCGAGCTGCAGGAGCGCACGCGACAGCGCGACCAGGCGCAGCTGCGCCTGGACATGGCGCTGGCCGCCGGGCGCATGGGCGTGTGGGACTGGACGCCGGCCACCGGCCGCTCGCACTGGAACCGGCAGATGTTCGAGCTGCTGGGCCTGGTGCCGAGCGCGGACGGCGAGGTGCCGACGGACCTGTTCTTCTCGCACGTCCATCCCGGGGACCGCGCCGCGCTGGACGCGGTGCTGGGCCGGGCGCTGGCGGGCAGCGATGCCTTCGAGATGGACATGCGCCTGGTGCGCGCCGACGGCGGGCCCTGCTGGGTGCTGGGCCGCGGCCAGGTCGTGCGCGACGCGCGCGGCGCGGTGGAGCGCATGGTGGGGGTGAACCTGGACATCACGGCGCTGAAGCAGGCGCAGGCCGAGCTGGCCGAGACCGTGCGCGCCAAGGACGTGCTGCTCTACGAGGTGCACCACCGGGTCAAGAACAACCTGCAGATCATCAGCTCGCTGCTGTCGCTGCAGCTGCGCAGCGTGCGCGACGCCGACGCGCGCCGTGCCATCACCGAGGCGGCCGCGCGCGTGGGCGTGATGGCGCGGCTGCACCTGGCGCTGTACCAGTCGGGCGGCCAGCACGGCGCGCTGGCGCTGGCGCCGTGGCTGCGCCGCCTGGCGCAGGACACGCTGGCGCTGCTGGACGAGGGCCGGCCCATCGTGCTGGACTTCCAGGCCGACGACGAGGCGCTGGCGCTGGGCGTGGACCTGGCCGTGCCGTTGTCGCTGGCACTGTCGGAGCTGCTGACCAACGCGGTGAAGTACGCCTTCCCGGCCGGTGCCGGCGGCACCGTGCGGCTGCACCTGCGGCGCCAGGGGGAGGGCCTGTCAGTGCTGGTGGCCGACGACGGCGTGGGACTGGCGCCGGGCTTCGACCCGGCCGCCTCGGCCGGGCTGGGATTGCGCATCGTCGATGCGCTGGTGCGGCAGGTGGACGGCCACATCGAGGTGCTGCAGCGCCGGGGCGGCGCGGCGTTCCGCATCGGGCTGCCGGCGCCGGCCCTGGATTGAGGCCCCAGGCGCCGCATCGAGCACGCGCCGGGACGACGAAACTCGGGGCGCGCGGCCATCGAAGGGGTCGGCTGCCTGCGCCCCTGGCGGCCCGGTTGCCTCGTCCCCGGCCTGAATTCCACGAAGGGAGGACTCCCATGCCCAGCGCCCACCTCGACACCTTCGCCCGCGACCGGCTGCCGCCGCCGCAGCTGATGCCGGAGTTCCTGTTCGAGCTGCCGGAGCTGCGGTTTCCGGCGCAACTCAACTGCGCCTGGGAGCTGCTGGACCGCCACGTGGCCGAAGGGCGCGGCGAGCGCGTGTGCATCCGCGCGCCGGGCCAGATCTGGACCTACGGCGACCTGCAGGAGCAGGCCGACCGCATCGCCCACGTGCTCACGCGCGAGCTGGGGCTCGTGCCGGGCAACCGCGTGCTGTTGCGCGCGCCCAACTCGCCGATGCTGGCGGCCTGCTGGTTCGGCGTCGTCAAGGCCGGCGGCATCGCCGTGACGACGATGCCGCTGCTGCGCGCCGCCGAGCTGAGGAAGGTGCTCGACATCGCGCAGTGCAGCCACGCGCTGTGCGACGCGGCGCTGCTGCGCGAGCTGCAGGAGGCCGCGCAGGACTGCCCGCAGCTGTGCCAGCTGCGCGTCTTCAACCACAGCCGCAACCCCGACGCGCTGGAGGCGGCGATGCGGCGCCAGCCGCGGCACTTCCACAACGTGGACACCGCGGCCGACGACACCTGCCTGCTGGCCTTCACCTCCGGCACCACCGGCGTGCCCAAAGCCACCATGCATTTCCACCGCGACGTGCTGGCGGTGTGCCGCTGCTGGCCGGCGCACGTGCTGCGCGCCACGGCCGACGACGTCTTCATCGGCAGCCCGCCGCTGGCCTTCACCTACGGGCTGGGCGGGCTGCTGCTGTTTCCGCTGTCCATCGGCGCCAGCACGGTGCTGCTGGACAGGGCCGCGCCGGCGCAGCTCTTCGACGGCATCCGCGACTTCGGCGCCACGGTGCTGTTCACCGCGCCGACCTCGTACCGGGCGCTGGCCGCGCAGGGCCCGGCGCTGCGCGGCTCGAAGCTGCGCAAGTGCGTCTCCGCTGGCGAGGCGCTGCCGGCGTCCACGCGCGCGCTGTGGCGCGAGGCCACGGGGCTGGAGATGATCGACGGCATCGGCACCACCGAGCTGCTGCACATCTTCATCTCCGCCGACGAGGAGCATGCGCGGCCCGGCGCCATCGGCACCGTGGTGCCGGGCTACCGCGCCGAGGTGGTGGACGACGCCGGGCAGCCGCTGCCGCCGGGCGCGGTCGGGCAGCTGCGTGTCAAGGGCCCCACCGGCTGCCGCTACCTCGCCGACACGCGCCAGGCCGGCTATGTGCGCGACGGCTGGAACCACACCGGCGACGCCTGCTCGGTGGACGCCGACGGCTACTTCCATTTCCACGCCCGCACCGACGACCTGATCGTGAGCGCCGGCTACAACATCGCCGCGCCGGAGGTGGAGGAGGCGCTGCTGCAGCACCCGGCCGTGGCCGAGTGCGGCGTCGTCGGCGTGCCCGACGCCGAGCGCGGCCAGCTGGTGAAGGCCTTCGTGGTGCTGCGCCCGGGGCATGATGGCGACGAGGCCATGGTGCGTTCGCTGCAGACCTTCGTGAAGCAGGTGATCGCGCCCTACAAGTACCCGCGCGCCATCGCCTTCCTCGACGCGCTGCCGCGCACCGCCACCGGCAAGCTGCAGCGCTTCAGGCTCAAGGCCGGGTGAACCGGCCCCGGTGTCACCGGTCGGCACGACCCTGTCGGCGGCGCTGGGCCAACCTGGGTGTGCTGGATGTCACGCTCTGGCGCAGTTGTCAGGGATTTCATCTCGCACCCTGGGGCTACTACCAGTTGCAGCATACCCATAGCAGCTTTGATAGTTCGGGCGCGCCTGTTCACGTAGTCGCGCGCATTTTCACCATTAAGGAGACACCGATGAGCCAGCAACCCAAGCAGCCGGCGCCGCGCCGCCGCTTCCTGAAGAACGCCGTTGCGACCTCGGTGGGAGCGGGGGCGCTGGCGGCGCCGGCAGTGTCGCGTGCCCAGACCACCACGCTGCGCTTCCAGAGCACCTGGCCCGCCAAGGACATCTTCCACGAGTACGCGCAGGACTTTGCCAAGAAGGTCAATGACATGGCGGGCAACCGCCTGAAGATCGAGGTGCTGCCCGCGGGCTCGGTGGTGCCGGCGTTCCAGATGCTCGACGCGGTGAGCAAGGGCACGCTCGACGGCGGCCACGGCGTCATCGCCTACTGGTACGGCAAGAACTCCGCGCTGGCGCTGTGGGGGTCCGGTCCGGCCTTCGGCATGGACCCGAACATGGTCCTGGCCTGGCACAACTACGGCGGCGGCCGGGCGCTGGTGGAGGAGATCTACAAGAGCCTGAACCTGGACGTGGTCTCGTTCATGTACGGCCCGATGCCCACGCAACCGCTGGGCTGGTTCAAGAAGCCCGTGGCCAAGGTCGAGGACATGAAGGGCCTGAAGTTCCGTACCGTGGGCCTGGCGGTGGACGTGTTCACCGAGCTCGGCGCCGCGGTCAACCCGCTGCCCGGCGGCGAGATCGTGCCGGCGCTGGACCGCGGCCTCATCGACGCGGCCGAGTTCAACAACGCCTCCTCCGACCGCGTGCTGGGCTTCCCCGACGTGGCCAAGAACTGCATGCTGCAGAGCTTCCACCAGAGCGGCGAGCAGTTCGAGATCCTGTTCAACGGCGCCAAGTACAAGGGCCTGCCCGCCGAGCTCAAGGCTATCATCGACTACGCCGTGCAGGCCGCCAGCGCCGACATGAGCTGGAAGGCCATCGAGCGCAACTCGCGGGACTACGAGGAGCTCAAGAAGGCCGGCGTGAAGTTCTACAAGACGCCCGACGCCATCCTGCGCGCGCAGCTCGCCGCCTGGGACAAGGTGATCGAGAAGAAGGCCGCCGAGAACCCGATGTTCAAGCGCGTGCTCGACTCGCAGCGCACCTTCGCGCAGCGCGCCGGCCAGTGGCAGAACGACTACCTGGTGGACTACAAGATGGCCTACGGCCACTACTTCGGCCGCGGTGCCGGCGGCCAGCCCAAGAAGGGCTGACGGCAACGCCGCAAGGCAAGTCTCTGCAGTAAACGAGGGCGCCCCGCGAGGCGCCCTTTGATTTGTCCGAACGGGAGTATTCGATGCAAGGCGCATTGCTGGCGGTGGACCGGTTATCCACCTTCGTGGGCAAGGCCTTCGCCTGGACGGCGGTGGGGCTGACGCTGCTCATCAGCTGGGAAGTGTTCAGCCGCTACGTGCTCAACAACCCGCACGCCTGGGTGCTGGACGCGCAGATCATGCTCTACGGCACGCTGTTCATGACCGCGGGTGCCTACACGCTGTCCAAGAACGGTCACGTGCGCGGCGACGTGCTCTACGGCTTCTTCAAGCCGCGCACCCAGGCCGCCATCGACCTGGTGCTGTACCTGATCTTCTTCCTGCCCGGCATCGTGGCGCTGACCTGGGCCGGCTGGCAGTTCGCGCAGGAGTCGCTGGCCATCCGCGAGCAGACCTTCTCGGCCGACGCGCTGCCGCTGTACCCGTTCAAGTTCGTCATCCCGCTCTCGGGCGGCATCCTGCTGCTGCAGGGGCTGGTGGAGATCGTGCGCTGCGTCATCTGCCTGCGCCAGGGCTACTGGCCCGCGCGCGACGGCGACGTGGAAGAGGTGGACGTGGAGAAGCTCAAGGAAATGGTCCACGTGAAGGACACCGACAACGACATAGACGCGCCGCCGCCGCCGCTGCCGCCGGCGCAGCGCCAGGAGGGGGCGTGATGAAACTGCGCAAGGAACTCTGGTTCGGCTTCAGCCTGATGGCGATCATCATCGCCGGGGCCGTGGCCATGCTGCTGGGCGCGGAGCGCGTCACCAACGGCCACATCGGGCTACTGATGCTGTCGCTGGTGGTGGTGGCGATCATGCTGGGCTTTCCCACGGCCTTCACGCTGATGGGCATGGGCATGCTCTTCACCTGGCTGGCCTACGACCGCGACACCGGTCGCACGCTGGACCTGATGGTGCAGTCGGCCTACAAGGTCATGGCCAACGACGTGCTCATCTCGATCCCGCTGTTCGTCTTCATGGGCTACCTGGTCGAGCGCGCCAACCTGATCGAGAAGCTGTTCAAGAGCCTGCACCTGGCGCTGGCGCGGCTGCCGGGCTCGCTGGCGGTGGCCACGCTGGTGACCTGCACGCTCTTCGCCACGGCCACCGGCATCGTCGGCGCGGTGGTCACGCTCATGGGGCTGCTGGCGCTGCCGGCGATGCTGCGCGCGGGCTACTCGGTGTCGCTGTCGGCCGGCGCCATCACCGCCGGCGGTTGCCTGGGCATCCTCATCCCGCCCTCGGTGCTGCTCATCGTGTACGGCGCCACGGCCGGGGTGTCGGTGGTGCAGCTCTACGCCGGGGCCTTCTTCCCCGGGCTGATGCTCGCGGGCCTGTACATCCTCTACACCATCCTGGTGGCCAAGCTCAAGCCGACGATGGCGCCGCCGCTGTCCGCAGAGGAGCGGGCGGTGGCGCTGCCCGCGCCGCTGCTGCAGGTGGGCGCGGCGCCGCAGCGCCTCGCCGTGCCGGGGCTGCTCACCGCCATCAAGGGGCAGCGCAACCACGGCGTGCCGCTGGGCTACCTCTTCAAGCAGAGCCTGGTGGTGTTCCTGCCGGCGCTGGTGTTCGCGGCGGCGGCGCTGCTGAGCCACGACCTCGTCACGCGCCCGGCCGCCGTGGAGGACTCTTCGGGCCTGGTCGAGATCGGTGCGGACGCACCGGCCGGCAGCCCTGGTGGCCTGGCCGAGCCGCCCGCCGATGGCGGCCTGGCCGAGCCGCCGGCCGACAACGGCGGCCTGCGCGAGCCGCCTTCGGACGGCGGGCTGCAGGAGCCTTCGGGATCGTCCGGCCTGGCCGAGCCGCCCGGCAGCGGCGGGGTGCAGGAGCCGCCCGGTGCCGCCGCCGCCGCG
>NZ_VIDQ01000012.1 GCF_009760915.1 Azohydromonas aeria | reverse complement strand
CGGGTCCAGCGCCGCGAGCTCCCGGCGGCGCAGTTCGGCCGTGTTGCCCTGCACCTGCAGCAGCCGCTGCTCCAGGCCCAGACGCTCGTTGCGCACCGCTTCAACCTGCTGCTCCCAGGCGTTCTGCACTTCGGCAAACACCGGCGCCAGCGCCAGCAACTGCGCATAGAGCTTGCGCCCGGACTCCTTCGTGAGGTCCTGCGCCTCCACGAGCTGGCGGTACGAATCCTTGGTTGCCGGCACCGACACGCCGAGTTCGCCAAAGCCCAACGCCAGGGACTTGCGCGCGGCCTCGATGCGCTCCTTGTCGGTGTAGATCGCGCCGATGTAGCCCTGCGCCAGGCCAGAAAGCGCGTCGCTGCCGCCGACTTCCTTGGCGACGCTGACGAACTCGGTGGTTGTCAGGCCCAGCGCAACGCCCAGCGTCTTGGACGCCGCGACGAGCTTGTTGACCTCCTCGACGGCCTGCACGATCGCATCCATCGACGGCTTCTCGCCGATGGACTTCAGCACCTCGTCGGCCCAAGCCGGCAAGTCGGCCTTGATGAGCGAGTCGCGGATCACGCGCGCCGCGTCGTCGGTGAACTGCTGCAGGCCCTTGCCGGCGTCCTTGGAGTAGCTGCGGCGGTAGAAGTCCGTCAGCACCTCGCCATCCGAGCCGGTGATGGTCAGCCGTCCCGCGCTGGGGTCGGTGTTGTCGCTGGCGAAGGCGCCGCGCACCGTGACCTTGCCGAGATTGAAGGTGTCCAGCGTGGCGCCGATCGTGCTGGAGACGCCGCGCACCAGTTCCTCGACGGCTCGCGCCATGTTGGTGTTGGTCGTCTGCCCCGGGCTCCAGACCCGGTTGAGGCGCCAGCCGTCATCGGCGTTGTCGATGACTCTGCCGCCTGTGCCGTTGCTCTTGATCTCGAATGCCGAGCCGACGTGCGGCGTGCCGGACTTGTCGAGCGCCTTGGCGATGGCGTAGATGGCCATGGCCGCGGCGACGTAGGGACCTGCGGCCGTGAGGCTGGCGCCGAGGGACGAGCCTGCGCTGATGCTGGAGCCGATGGCGGTCATGCCCGCCGAGTTGTAGGCCGCCGCTGCGGCAGCCGCCTGTGACGCCGACAGGCCGACGCCGGCGCCGTAGGCCGCCGTCGTGGCCGACCCGAACAGCGTCCCAGCCCCGGAAATCAGCCCGCTGGCCGTGCCGGCAAGCCCTGTGACGTTGCGGTACGCGGAGATGGCGTTTGCAGCGTTGCCCAGCGTGCCCATGAACCCGGAGCCGCCGCCGCCCGTGCCGGCACCACCCGGCGTGAAAGCCGACGCGAGGCTGCCAGACAGCGGCTGCATGATGGCCTGCACCACCGGGCGCAGCACCAGGTTGGCAAACAGGCGCTTCAGGCCCGCCGCCCCATCCTCGCCGGCATTCATGATGGCGTCGGTGAGGCTGCCGTTGATCTGGCCGGCGGTGCGCTCCCACTCCTGCTGGTAGATGCGGGTGCCGGCCTGCGCCGACTGCCTTGCGGCGTTCTCGTTCGCCGCGGCGATCAGAACATCCTTCTCGGCCTGCGAGCGGTCGAGCTTGTTGATGGCCTCGATCTCGCGTTGCAGGCGCAGCTTGATGCGCAGTTTCTCCAGTTCAAGTTGCCGCTGCTCGTTGGAGAGCCCGACCATCGCGACCTCGGCCTCGATCAGGGCCGCGTTGTCGTTCAGGTAGCGCTTTTGCTCGTACAGCGCGAGAGCGATGGCGTTCATCGCGTCCTCTTGCTGCCGGCGGTAGTCGGCTACGGCCTGTTCGCCCTCCAGTTGTTCCTCGTAGCCGAACTGGTTCGCACGCACCTTGGCAGCGTTGGTCTGGGCTTCCAGCGCGCGCCGGCCGCGCTCAAGTTCCTCGTTGAGCTGCTTCTCGTTGAGCGCCAGCGCGGCGGCGAGTTGCGCGCGCTCGGCCGGGTTGTTGATGCGGGCCTGCGCTGCCTGCTGCTCCAGCACTAGCGTCTGACGCTGCGCCAGCAGCCGGTCCATCTCCAGCTTGTTGAGCGCGTCGAGGGTCTGTGCCTCGTTGAGCGCGCCCATCGCACGTGCCTGGTTGATCTCGCCCTGCTTGCGCGCGATGTAGTCCATCCACTCCGCTTCTTTGGCGCGGATGGACACGGCGTTCTCGCCGGTGTCGTACTTCTGCTGGATCAACGCAATCCGACGCTGGCGCAGTTCCTCGATCTCGGCCAGCTTCTCGGTGTTGCCTGCGTTCAGTGCGGTGGCCGCTGCCGCTTGCTCGTTGGCCTGGGCGATCTCGCGCTGCAGCAGGATCTCACGGCGCAGCGCACCCTCGCTGTCCTTGAAAAACTGGTTGGTGAGCTCCACAGCCCGGGCTTCATCTCCCTGCGCCGCGGCGAGCCGGTTACGCAGGCGGATCTGTTCGTTCAGCAGATCGACCTTGGACTGCTCACGGTCGGCTTCCTTCTGCACCTGCTGGTCGCTCTTGACATCGAGGCCCAGCGTGAGGCGCCCGCCGCTGGGTGGCGCGTTCGGCGGCTCCGCGAGCCTCTTGCGCAGCCGTTCCAGATTCGCTTCAGCCTTCTTGAGCTGGTCTTCCAGCGTCTCCGGACGGCCCACGTTGAGCAGCGCGTCCCACATGCCCTTGGCTGCGTCGCGCACGCCGCGCGCGGCGCGCTCCACCAGGCCCAGTTGCTGCTCCAGCGCCTTGGCCTTGGCCGTCATCGCGATGGCGTAGGTCTCCTGCGCCAGCTTCGCGGCTTCGTCCTTGCGGCCCTGCTCCTCCAGCGCCTTGATCTGGTCGTAGACGGCGACGGTGAGGAAGCGGTACTGGTCGTTCAGGCGCAGGATGGCCTGCAGCGGGTCCTTGGCGAGGTCGGCGAACTTCCCGGCGGCATCCTCTGCCGACACACCCATCTCGCGCACCATGCGCACCACGGCCTCGCCGGCGACCTCCAGTTGCCCGGCGCCGACGCGGCCGGTGTTCACCAGGGCGGTGAGTGCCTTGGCAGCATCGCCCTGCGTGCCGACGCTGGCGGAAATCTCCCGCGCGTAGGCACGAAGCCGGTCCGAGCTGGTGCCGGCGGCATTGCCGCTGGAGATCAGCGCGCGCTCGAAGGCGTGCGCCTCATCCTGGCCCTTGAGGAAGGCCACGGCCAGCACCCCGGCGGCGGTGGCGGCCATCACAAAGGGATTGACGGCGAACCGCAGGATGCCGGCGCCCAGTTCCTTGATGCCGCCCAGCAGCCCCCTGAAAGCACCGTCCGCGCTGCCGAAGATGTCGCGGAGCTGGCCGCCCTGCTGAATCAGGATCGTGAACGGATCAACCCCGCCCTGAAGCTGCGTGATGATGTCCGTGATCTGGGGTGCCACCAGGGCCATCTGTTGGGCCGCGAGTCGGCTTTCCTTGCCGACGCCCGTGAAGCCGCGCTCGATCTTGGCGAGCTCATCCAGAATGGGCTTGGCATCGGCTTCCCGGCCCAGTGCCCGCGCCTTGGCCAGCATCTGGTCGTAGATGCTCACCGTGCCCTTGCCCATGTCCAGGCGCTGCTGAAGCTGGTTGATGAACGCTCGCCCCTTGTTTGCGTCCTCGGCGTCCAGCGCGGCGCTGCGCAGTTCGTACAGGCGCTGGATCTGCGCCTCCACCTGCGGCCCAACGCCGGCAAGCGATGCCTGGAAGCGCTTCTCGGCCACCTCCAGGTCCAGCAGTTCGCGCGCGGTGCGACCGGCTGCCAGCGCTTGCCGCTCCAGCGCCTGCACCTGGCTGTCGATCTGCGCGCGCAGTTGCGTCCCGCCTTGGCCGTTGGCGGCCAACTCCTCCGCCTGCAGCCGCGCGCGAGAGAGGTCGTACCAAAGCTGGATCTGCCGCTCTAACTCCGGCCCGACGCCTGCCAGCAGCGCCTGGTAGCGGCGCTCCGCGGCGTCGAGCTCCAGGATTTCCTGCTTGGTCAGGTTCGCGCGCTCGGCTTGGCGCACGAGCGCGTCGATCTGCGCGGTGGTCTTTTCCTTCAGCTGCGCAGCGCCCTGCCCCAGAGCTTGCGCTTCGTCTGCGGCGATAGCGGCCTGGCGCAGGTCATAGAAGGCCTGGATCTGCTTTTCCATGGCCGGACCGACGCCGGCCAGCGAAGCCTGAAAACGCTTCTCCGCCACCTCCAGTTCGAGCAGTTCGCGCGCGGTGAGCCTCGCCCGCTCGGCCTGGCGCACCATGGCCTCGATCTGCCCGGTGATCTTGGCCTTGAGCGATTCGGCGTCCTGGCCGCCGGCGGCACGTTCCGTCGCCTCAATGCGTGCAAGCGACAGGTCGTGGAACTGCTGGATCTGCTTTTCGACCTGCGGGCCGACGCCGGCGAGCGACGCCTGGTAGCGCTTCTCGGCGACATCCAACTCCAGCATTTCACGCGCCGAGAGGTTCGCGCGCTCGGCCTGCCGCTCCAGCGCTTGCACCTGCGCCGTGATCTTGGCGGTGAACTCGTCGCGCGTGGCCTGCATGCGGTCCACCTCGGCAGCACGCAGCCGCGCGCGCGCCAGGTTCTCGTAGTCCTGGATGGCGGACTCGACCTGCGGCCCGATGCCGGCGATCAGCGCCTGGTAGCGCTTTTCCGCGACCTCGATGGCCAGCAGATCCTCGGCCGTGGCCTTGGCCTTCTGGCCCTGGAGTTCGAGTGCCGCGGCCTGCTCGCGCACCTTGGCCGCGAAGGTGTCGATGCGGTCCTGTCGGTCGGACGCGGCCTTGGCCTGGCTCAGCCGCTCCCACTGCTTGATTTGCTTCTCGATCTCCGCGCTTCCGCCCAACGCGGTGAGCTGCTGCCGCTTGTCAGCCGCCTCCAGCGCGATCAGTGCCTCGGCCGATGCCTTGGCACGCTGAGCCTGCTTCTCCAGGCCGGCGATCGACTCAGCCAGGCCCTCGCCGAACTTCAGCCGCTTCTGCTGCTGCTCCAGTTCGCGCAGGCCTTCGATCAGCGGCTTCAGGCGCTCCGCGTCCAGGCCCGCGCGGGTGCCCAGCAGCGTCTCGAAGCCGCGCGCCGTCTGCTGCGGGCCGAGCTCGAAGCCGGCCTTCACCAGTGCCTGCGCCTTGACGACCTGATTGCCGAAGGCCTGGGTCTTGCGGGTCAGGTTCTCCAGCGTGACCTCGGCGCCGGACGCATCCGCGCCGATGAGCAGCGTGGCCTTCTGCTCTTGCGCGCGGCTGGCGCCGGAGGAGCCTTCTTCAGCCATGGATCAGTCCCGGTTTTCGGCCATCACTTCGAGGGCGGTTCGCGCCATCGTCGTGATGTCGTCATAGAGTTCGTCGAAGTCGTCGTCCGACAGCCCCATGCGGGCCATCAGCGCCAGCGGCACGGTCATGTCCAGGGCGTAGGGCCCGCCCATGCCGCAGCGCCACTGGTCGTTGCAGCGCATGTAGAGCCGCAGCGCCGGCCAGTTTTCTTCCCAGATTTCGGGGAACGGCCGCGCGACCAGTTCGGGCGTCAGGCCCCACCGCGCCAACTCCTCCACCTTGGGCGGAGGGGTGTGCAGTGCGCGCGCAGCCGCGATCAGTTTCCCGAGCGGCCGTCCTTGAGCGTTTCGCCGTAGACCTTGGCCACCGCCGGCACGGTGCCGGGGTACATATCGACCAGGCGCTGCGCGTTCTCCAGCGTGAAGTCCTCATCCAGGCCCCAGCCCTCGGCCACGTCGATGAGGTACTGCGCACCGCTCTCGTTGATGGCGTCCGCCAGGACCGCGTCGGTGACCGCGGGCGCCTCCGCCGGGGCTTCCTCGCCTTCGGCCGGTTGCGGGAACAACGCCTTGGCACGCTCGCGCGCGGCGGCGTTGTAGGCGTCCATGAACTTCGCAAACTCCTTGCGGGTGCGGTACTTGAAGATGAAGGACACCTTCGCATCCTCGCCCTCGGGCGTGGGGATGGCGACGGTCTTGGTGAACGGGCCCGGGCGGGCCGTCAGGGTGATCTTGGCGGGCATGGTGTTGTCGTTGGGTCAGGAAGAAAAAGCCGACCTGGAGCGACCAGGCCGGTGAAAGACCCGCCGCGGCGCGCGGCGGGCCACCCCGTGTTGTGAGCGCCTTACGAGGCGTAGCGGTTGAACTGACCCAGCAGCGAGACGGTGGCCTGCACCGTGTTGGCCTGGCCCTTGCGGATCTGCGGGGCGTCGTTGAAGCTGACGTTGCCGAACCAGTACGCGGGGCCCGAGCCCGGCATCAGCATCTTGAAGGGGCGCTTGGCCGTGCTGCGGCCCGCCACCTTCAGCGCGATCTGGCCCGTCAGCGCCGGGTCGTCGGCCAGCGTGATGGTGATGCTCATGGGGTTGAAGCCCGCCGGGAGGTTGATGTCGCGACGACGCGAGAGCAGGCCAACCGTCGCGAACTTCGGGTCGCCCCCGTTCATGGCGATGTCGGTGACCTGGGCCACCTCGGTCCAGCCGGTGATCTTCTGCAGCGAGCCGGTGTTGCTCGACGGGGCGAAGTAGCTGGTGTCGGTGGAGTCCAGCCCTTCCAGGCCCACGCTGGTGCTGAGCTGGTTGATGAGGCGGAACAGCGTGGCATCGCTCTCCTCCCACAGGGAGTTCAGCAGCACCTCGTCGCCGTTGACCAGTCCGTGGCCGGAGGCGATGGTGGCAACCGCCGGGCTGCCCGTGGAGAGCGTGGCGTTGATGATGGTCGTGGACACGGTGCCGATGAACAGCTTGGCACCATCCGGAATCGCGAAGGACACGATTGCTTCCTTTCCAGGGCTTGACAGCCCGCTAGACACTTGCCCGAGCGGGCATGAAAAAGCCCGGTCATGCGAGTGCATGCCGGGCTGGCCGATGCCCTTTCGGGCGAGAGAGAAACGAAAAAGCCCGCTCAAGGCGGGATAATTCAAGTTGCTAGTTGCGTGCGCTACGTCGGCGCAGGTCTGTCACACCAGCAGGAGAAATCCTGCTGCTCACCGAACATTCCCTGTTCAGGTTCATCCCGATCCATCATGGCGCCGCTCGGCCGCGCCACCATCGCCTCGGACGCGCGCAGCGCATCCTCGATCGCGAGCATCAGCAGGTAGACCTGCTCGCGCGAGTCGCCCCAGCAGTTCACCTGCACCAGCGCGTTGATCTTGGACGGCCGCGCGTTGTCCACGAAGCTCACCGCCTCGCCGCCGATCTGCTGGATGGTGACGAAGGGCCGCGGCGTGTCGTAGGCCGCCGTTCCATGGAATGCGCGCCCCTCCACGAGGGGCCCGATGGCCTCCAGCATGAGCACCGGGATCACAGGCCGCGCTCCGCGAGTTCTTCGGCCAGGCGCTCGTTGAAGCGCCGGTTCACGGCCTGCAGCGCCTGGTTCCACATCGCCGCGAAGGTGGGCCGGATGATGGGATAGCCCTGAATCCACTTCGGCTTGTCCAGGGGCACCCAGTAGTTGTACTGGTCCGTGCGGTCGCCGGTCTTCTTGCGCGGCGGGCGCGGCTTGGCCTTGCCCCAGGCATGCGGCTGGCGCATCGTCCAGAAGTTGCCGCCAGCATCGCGCGTCCAGCGGAAATACTGCCAGTGGCCGTTCTCGACGTTCCAGGCATGCGGCGCCTTGGCGTGGTTCCAGCTGACGGCGTAGATGGCCCGCATGTAGCCCGGCGAGGCCTTGCGGTCCGGGATGCTCCTGTCATGCGCGAACTGGTGGTAAATCGCCCGGCTGAAGTTGCCAGTCTGCGAGACGCCCCACTTCGCCGCCTGCGGCGTGTTGGCCGCGCGCCGGCGCGCCTCGTCGCGCAGTACCACGGCGCCGGCGCGGGCCGCGCCGCGCGTGGACGCCTCGACGGCCTCGCGCACGGACTGCACCTGCTTGAGCAGTGGCGCCGGGTCGAAGGAGAGGTTGAAGCTGTTTGCCATGCTCAGACCCTCACGCGCGCCAGCGCCAGGCGCAGTTCGTTGATCGACGGCTCGCCGACGACATCGAAGAACGTCGGCTCCTCGACCGCCGCGGTGTTGCCGGCGAGGTCTGTCACGATGGCGCCGAGGTTGTAGCGGCCCACGGGCTGCGGACCCAGCGGCAGCGTCCAGTTCCGCCCCGTGATCTGGAGCCCGTTGGCCGTCGTGTACTGGCCACCGTTGACGTAGACGACGATCTTCTCGCCGGCGCCGGCACCCCAGCCGCCGAAGATCGTCACGGCCTCGCCAACCCGATACACGGCCTTGCCGGACCCCAGCACCGGCACCTGCGGCGGCTTCGTGTCCACGGTGACGCCGACGGTTTCCGAGAACGGGCCGAACAGTTCCCCGTTGCGCACCCGCGCAGCCCACGCAAAGAAGCGGTCACCCCGGTCTGTGTCGCGGTAGCTCCAGGTTGTGCCGACCACGTCGGCGATGCCGGCAAGCACATAGCTCGTCGTCGAGACCCCGGTGTCGGGATCGACTTGCGTGAAGACGCGGCGGACCTCGACCTCTTCGTAGTTCGCAAGCACCCCGGAAATCGTGCCCTGCAGCAGCGGCGCGCCGTCGGGGGTGTAACCCCCGGGGGTGACGCCGCCGATCTGCGTGATCGCGACCGTCTTCGTCGGGGCCGGCACGCCGGTGACGTTGTTGACGGCCTGGTTCGTGAAGGCCGGCGCGAAGTTGCCGGCCGCGTCCTGGAACCGTAGCGTCCCGCTGGTCGGAGGTGAATAGCTGACCCGCACCTCGCTGCCGGCCAGCGCCGGCGTGCGCAGGTTGAGTTCCACGGCCCGCAGCACCACCAGCACGCTGCGTCCGTCCACGACGACCGGAGCGCCACCGATCGTGACGCTGTAGGCGCTGCGGTCCGGAATGAAGCCTGCAGCATCGGCGAACGGCACCGCATCGCGGTAGTAGATGCGCAGGATGTCGTTGTTGATCGTGGCGCGAACCAGCACGGGAGCATCCCTGTCGTACTGGAACGTGAGGATGTTGCTGGGCTCGCTCGGAATGCCCTGGAGCAACTGGCGCGCGATCACGGTGTTCTCCCCGGGCAGGGGTGTCGGCGGCGTCGCGCTCCAGCCGGAGAAAACGTCGCGCGCGTACTGCACCACGGCGCCGGCCACGAGGCCATCCACGGCCAATGCGGCGCTGTTCGTGTAGAGGTCGTCCCCGGCCTGGCCCGTGTCCGAGGCGAGTCGCAGCGTGGGGGCCGGCGGCGGCTGTGGCGCCCCGTCCTCAAGGGCGGCGGGAACGGCCGTGACAACGCCCGGAGTCATATTCTGGTAGTCGGGCCCAGGCGTATTCCACTTGTTGCGAAAGAAGTTGCGGATCTCGTTCCACGGCACCCAAGGTGTCGCCGTCGGCACCGCATCGGTACGCGCACTCCAGTTCACGTGGGTGGCGTGCAGGCCTTCCTTGAACATGCCGCGGAACGTGACCCCAGCCGTCGAACACCGCAGGTACATCTTCTCGATGGTGATGTCCGGCGCCACGATGCGCGCTGGCTTGCCGTTCTCGTCGGTGTTGGTGTAGTCCTCGTGGCTCTTGGTTTCGTAGTTGCCGGGCTGGTTCGAGGGGCTGATGGCCGTCAGACCCCGGGCGTTCTTGTAGTGCCAGAAAACGCCGGGCAGCGGCGGGTAGACGCTGGGCGGGCGCTCCAGCCCGAAGTCGTCCAGCCAGTTGTCGGGGCCACCGATCGCAGTGCCGGTGACAAGCATCTCCGCAGGAAGACCGGACTCGGCATCATTGATGACGGAGAAGCCGGCATTGTTCGGAAAGTTCAGGAAGTGGCAAAAGATCGTCGTCGGGAACGAAACCTTGGCCTGCGCGTGCACCTCGCGGTAGGCCAGCGCCATCTTGCGCTGCCGCGACACGGCATCGTCGCCGGCGGCTGTACCCGCAGGCACCGGGCCCCACGACGTTTCGTTGAGGTCCACCACGGACAGCGCCGGATGGCTGTCGATGGCCTGGCCCATGCGCTGCACCAGCTTCTTCAGCCGGTCCCGCACCGGGTTCAGCCACAGGGCGGGATGCTCGTTGCGAGGGACGAAGTTCCCCGAGCCTGCGGGCTGCTCGATCTGCAGCCAGTTGTAGACCCCAGGCCCGAAGCCGGCCTCATAACCGGCATTGCCGGGACGCAGGTAGTCCGGCGCGCCGCGCCCCCCGTTGAAGCCCTTGATCGTCAGGAACGCCCGCAGCTTCTTGCCGTAGCGCTCGCACGTCGCCAGGTCGGTGACGATGTCGCTGAAGTCGTAGCTGTCCTTCGTCGCCTCCAGGAAGCGCCACGTGTAGCGCTTCTGGATGCCGATGAGGTTGGGGATGTCCTTGATCTGCTCCAGGTGGCGGGTGAGGCCGCCGTCGTTCCACTGGTCCGGAAGGTTGACGTTGTAGAGGAGCACGTAGTGCCCGGGGAACCACTTGTAGCGCGTGGCCATCAGTACGGGTCCGTGACCAGGATGGCGAAGTCGTCCACCACGACCCAGTCGGCGCTCCCGGCGCTCATCTGCGCGTGCAGCCGCCACTGCAGGGTGTTGACGCTGACATCGGGCAGCGTGTCCGTGGTGGAGGCCGTCGTGATGCTGGAGCCGATCTGGCTGGTTTCGCCGCCGACGCCGTCAATCGCGCCGACGCGGCGGATGCGCGTTGCGGTCTCCACGCGCCAGTGCGTCATGAAGGCCCAGGAGCGGGACGTGGCCTGCAGCGTGAAGCCGAACGAGCCCAGCAGCGGGTCGGACGCCGTGCCGGTGGTGCCGACGCGCAGCCCGAAGGTCACCGCGTCGGTCTGGGTGTTGTTCCCCTTGCGGCCAGCCACCCAGATCCGCAGCCGGCCCGTGATCGGCAGCACGCCCCGGGGCATGGTGTAGGCGCAGCCCGCCAGCGCGTTCATGTTCGTGTTGCCGGGGGCCGCAGTCTGCCCGGCCACCGCGTTGAGCGCGAAAAGCCTCGTTTCTTCGACGAGGCCGCCGCGGAAGAACCTGATGCCGCCGCCCACGTCAGAAGGCCTCGCGGAAGGCGAACTTGGTCCCGGCCACGGAGCACAGGATGCGCAGTTCCGCGCCGGTGACCATGTTCTCCGGGCACACCCACTCGGCACCCGCAGGAACGGTGATGCACTCGTAGGGCACCGGGTTGGCGCCGCTGTCGATCCAGAAGTCCGCCCCGTCGGAGCCGAAGTTCTGGATCAGCCAGCCGCGCCGGGCCACGCGCACGGGGGCAAGCACCTGCACGACGTTGGCCGCGGTGATGACCTTGGTCTGCGGTCCGGCCCAGGTGCCGGTGGCCGGAACGATCTCGGCGGGGCCGGCTTCGAGCTGGGGTAGCTGGATGGGGCCAGGGATGAGCGCGAGTTGCATGCGAGACGTGTCCTGCTTCAGCCGATGGAAGTGAGGCGGCCGGCGCCGTCGTAGCCCAGTGCGACGGTCTTGCCGCCGCCGGTGATGGAGGTCAGGCGCGGGAAGTCGTCCACGGTGGCGTAGGCCATGGTGTAGGTCGTGCCGTTCGTCGTGACCGTCGCCAGGGTGCCGTCCGTGTTCCACGTCAGCGTTGCGCCGGCATCAAGCTCGGCCAGCGTGTCGAGGTCGGCCGCGTTGACCGTGAAAGTGACCTTCTTGGTGCCGCCCACGAATGCCACGGGCACCGCTGCAGAGCCGGCGCGCGGCGTCGTGCGCTCGAACGAGCCGGCGCCGAGGTAGGTGCCCTCGCCGGTTTCCCAGTCGCCGGTCTCCTGGCCGTTGTTGTCCACGGCCGCAATGCGGTAGGACAGCTTCGTGCCGGTGGCGACGCCCGTGGACTGCAGGGTGCGCCGGCCCGGGTACGGCGTCGGCGTGACCAGCGTGATGTTGCCGGTGCCGGTGCTCGCCGTGGTCTGCGCGACGGCATCGAGGAATAGCTTGGCCATGGGGCTCAGGTTCTCGGGTTGATCTGCTCGCAGGCGAGGTCGATGCGGTTCTCGCGGCGGTCCGCCAGCACGGCCTGGATGTCCCACACCGCGCCGGAGCCGACCTCGACCAGGCGCATGCCGGAATCGACGCCGGCGCGCCAGCGGATGCGAAACGACGCCCGCACCGTGGCCATGTCGGCGCCGGCCTTGACCTGCTCGACACCGACGCCGAGCTTGCGGTTGGCCCAGACCTGCGCGACATCGGCCCAGGCATCCTTCAGCGGCTGGCCGAACTTGTCCTTGGCGCCGCTGTGGCGCTGCAGGGCCACGCGGGTGTCGAAGTCGGCGCCCATGGTCAGCCGTAGACCTTGAAGCCCTCGATGAGCCCGCATAGGTACGGCAGGGCCTGGAGGTTCCCGGCGCTCAGCGCCGAGGGGTTGTCGTAGAACGAGCGTGCGTGCAGCTGCACCCACTGCCGGATCGCGGCCGGCACCTGCGCCGGCTCGGTGCCGTAGCCGGCCACGTAGCGCACCCGCACGGCGTTGACCTCGTCGGCGGTCTCCGGCCAGGCCTTGCCGCGCGCGGGCACGAGCCACGCCGGCGCGAAGTCGTTGGCGTTGTCGAGCACGTAGTCCTGCGGGTCCAGCGTGAGCACTTCGCCGTCCGGGGCGACGAACTGCAGCGACAGCACGCGCTGCACGCGGGGCCACTCCAGGCGCACGGCGCGGCTGAAGCCGTCGGTGCGCATCTCGTAGCCGGTTTCCAGCAGCGTGCGCGCCATCTCCTTTTCGGCGAGCTCGCGCGCGGCGGCCAGCGCCAGCGTGATGACGCTGTCGGCCTCGGCGTCGTCGCACTTGAGGAAAGCGCGGGCCTCCTCCAGCGTGAAAAGCTCGCGTGCCGGCTCGGCAATCTTGATGGTGGACATCGGGTGCTATCGCCTCGGCCGCCAAGTGGGGCGGTGTTTTGGAGAAAAGCCGCAGCCACTGGGTGCGGGGACGTAGCTTCCTTCCGCGATGCTGGCCGACAGACCGACAGCCATAGTTTGCGTGAACGACACCAACGCTCCGCGCAGTACCGCATGCATGGCAGCACCTTCGACGCGCAGAGGTGCATGACGTGCTGGCGACTCGGTCTGCTGCAGCACCCGGATCTGTGCTGACAGGGCAACGCTTGAGCTGTGGGTGACCAGCGCTGCCGCGCTCAGGACTGCCGTTGTGACATTCGCGGATGAGGCAACAGCGGCACTTATTGGCAGGGAGGCCAAACTGTGTGCAGCCAGCACCGCTGCGCTGAGTAGCGCGGCCACTGAAGTGCTGGCGACTGGAGCCGCCGCAGCCTCTGGCTGCTTCACGTACCAAACCGGCGCGGTGTAGCCGAGGTCGCGCAGGGCTGGCCAGTTGGCTGCCCCGGTCATGCGGGCATAGCCTTCGGCGGCACCAGCAACGCCGTGCCGCATCGCGTAGACGATGCCGGGCTGCAGCCAAGTCCAGTATCCCGTCGGCAGAGTTGGTACAGCCGAGCCATCGCCGCGGAGGTTGCCCACCTCCCCGGGGTTGGGCTCCCCCAAAGTGTCCGCATAACACTCGCCCCAGTTGGCGTACCAAGGGCCTTCCCCGGTGTCGTAGTTCGGTGCGTTGGCCGGAGCGATGGAGATGGTGAACTGTGCCGCGTCGCGGTACAGGAACTCTGTGGGATCGGTGCCCCCCAGGCGCCCGACAATAGACTGAGCCTTCCACTCGAAGCAGGCGGCAAACTTGGCCTGGTTGTTTATCGGCAAATCCAGCGTGAGCCCATAGCCCCAGGACGCAGTCACGTAGTCCTGCATCCATGCCGCCTCGAAATACTTGCTGTCGTTGAGCGAGTACGAGGAGCCGGCCGCAGGAGCAGACGGGAACGGCGAGTCCACCAAGAGCGTTTTGGCCACGTTGTCATAGGCGATGACGGTGCGTGAATTGCCGCCGGTGGTAAGCGTCCAACCCACAGGACTCTGCGCTAATGCAAAGCCCGCCGGCATCTGGATCAAGGTGGCGGTTGAACCCGCAGCCACGGAGCCGGTTGCGCCCGTGTAGTCGGAATACGGTTGCACCCAACCTTGAGGATTGCTGGGTTGGGCAACGTAGCGCCCGTGCAGGTAATCGACGTTGTGCTGGGTAGATGCAATGAACTCGGCATGCAGCGGGTCTTCTGCCGGCGTGACGGATGCAGCCTGGCACAGCGTTCGCATCGCCCAGCCGGAGCCGCGCGTCGTATTGGCGCCAGCCTGGGACAGGAACAATCCCTTTGCGAACTGCCGCGTTGCGTCGATCTGCTTGAGGTAGTTCAGGGTCGCCGCAAACTGCAACTGCTCCAAGTGATAGAACCGGCCAGTAACAAGGTAGGCCATGTAGCCCACGCTCGGATGATGGGACGATGCCCACGTCGCCGGCGTCGCGCCTCCTGGCTGTGGCGTGTAGTCGTTAAGCGTGCTGTGTCCCGCACTGCTGACACCGGAGTTGGTGGCGTTCAGGCAAAGGCCGGGGTGGGCGCTGAAACGGATCGGGCGCTGCGTCGTCTCGTCGCGGTAGTGCATGCCGTAGCGGCCGGCACTGTACGCATTGCGGATCAGGGCCTCGTAGGGCTTGGCGCTGCCAGGGCACGTGAGATAGAGAACATCCCATTCTGGTATCAGGCCGATTGATGGACTGTAGCCGGCCGCACCCATGCCCGTGGGGTAGTTGCCTTGCTGAAGCGGCGTGTACGTCGCCGGCAGCGAGGCAACGATGTCCTGGCTTGGCGGCACCGTGGGCCAGTACGTGGGCACCATCTCCGTGGCCTGGAAGTAGGCCAGGTCGTGCTGCGGTGTCACGCGCGGATCGGCACCAAGCCAGTATGAGAGCTCGGCACCACCGCGCGGCGACGATGCACCGATGAGCGGCGTGCGGCAGTGATGCGGCAGGTCGATGGCCTGCGAGAAACGCTGTGTCGAGCCGATCGTTACGGTGTACGTCGCGCTCTTGTTCGTGGGTGCGGCCACATGCACGTAACCGTTCTCGATCCACGGGAGGATCTCCACCTGCCCAGTCGCAAACAACCGCACCTCCAGCCAAGCCACGAGGTGCGCATCGGAGCCCACGGGCTTGCGGTAGATCCACGACGACATCCGGTGGCCGGACACCCATGCAACATCGGGTCCGCCCTGACTCCAGTCCAGCGGCGCGTCCCAGTCAGTGCCAGCCCAGGATGCAGCGCCGAGCACACCGCAGTCGATGGTGACGGCCGCGCCGGTGGCGCGCAGTTCCGCTGTCGTGAGCACCGCACCTGTGGCGGCCGTGCCCAGGGAAAGCGTTAGTGTCGCCGCTGTGGTGGAGACATTGGCAGTCCCAGCCACCACCGCAAAGCGCAGAGAGCCGTCGGACCAATAGGCTTTCGGTGTGACTTGGGCATCTGCACCAGAGACTACGACGGTGCTGCCAGCCGGCACGCTGCCGCGCTTGAAGACCTGCCCAAGCACGAACGGCGCTGCGGCCTGCGTGCTGGCACTGGTGAGCGTGAAGGCCGTCAACACAACTGCGCTCCGGCAAACTCCGCAACCATGGTCAGGCCGCCTCCACCGTCACCGGACCGTGCCAGCCGGAGTGATCCTGCGAGGGGTCGCCGCTTGCATTGCCTTCGACCAAGTAGCCAATTTCACCCGGGCTCAGGGTGCTGGCGCCAACATCAATGTCAAGCATGCCGCCTGCGTCAGTGGCCACCCCGGTGACGACGACGCTCGGCGCTTGCAGCAGAATCACTTCCGGCTGATCGAAGAAGGCCACCGATAGGCCGGCGAGATTGGCAGCCGGCTGGCCACCAAGCGTACGCAAGATTAGGCGCACGCGCTTGGGCATCACGCTGCTGGCAGACCCAACGTAACCGGAAAGGATGGCGGACTGCACACCGGCGACGCTGACTGCGGCCGAGACCGCGGCGACAGCGGACTGCGTGGTCGCAAGCGCCTCAGCGCCGAGCGGATACTGCGCAAGGGAACCGACTCCCAGCATGTCAGCTCCCCGTCACTGTGCCAGACCACGGCTGCAGCGGGCTGCCGAGCGTCGTGCTCGCCGTGCCCGTGCCCACCGAGTACCCGTCGTTGTCATAGACGCAGTTGGCCGCCGTGAACGCGATGGCGCCCGCGCGCTTGCCTGCCGGGTTGGCATCGGTGCCCCACACCGGGTCACACGGCGCATCCGTGACGGCATGCGTGAGCGTCACCGTGCCGGCAGGCGCGCTGGCAAGCGTCAGCGTGATCGTCGTAGGGCTGGTGATGGCCGTCGCGCTGATCGTTGCCGTCGCTCCGTTGTCGAACACCCGGAACCCGCTCAGGCTCGCCCCGGTGCCGCCCGCGCCGTCCTGCAGCGCATTGCCGCCCGCGTGCGCGACGGTCACGGTGATGACTGCGCCGCTGCGCGTGGCGCCCGTGATGCGCGGGCCTGCGCCACTGCCACCGCGCCCGGTGTTTGCGATGCCCAGCGCCGCGAGCGCCGACTTCGCCACGCGCCGGCCGTGCCGGTTGTAGCTCTCGCCCGTGGGATGAACGCTGTCATTCGCCCCCGTGGAAGCGTCGTAAGCGTTGCATGCCAGGAACGCGCCGGGCGTGTTGGTCGCATAGTCCACCTGCGCGAGCCGCAGCTTGCCGAAGTCGCCTTCGAGCGAGCCGCTGAACTTCCCGGGCCCCGTGGAAATCACGCCGAATTTGAACGTCGCAGCATCAACGCCGGGTAGCGCCAAGCACTGCGCATGCACCTGCGCGAGTTTTTCTCTGTACGTCGTCGCCGACATGTCGGCTGCATCGGTGGGGCCTTGATACCAGATGACCATTTTCAGCGGCACGCCGGACGCCTGCACTGCGGCCGCAAACGTTGCCCAGTTGGCCCCCGCGCCAACCCAAGAGTTGATGCTCGATGCGCCCACTGCGCGCTCGATCAGGCACACATTGACGCCGAGCGCAGCGGCGATTGCATTGCCCAGGTAGACCGGAGCATCGCCACGGTAGCTGGGCTGTGTCGTCGTTGTGCCGGGCACCCCGGTGTACGGGGACGGCGTGCCTGGTGCCCCGTTGTCGTTGTAGTTGCCGAACCGAACCCGCGTGTTGCTGTTGCGTAGAAAGTGGGTCAGTCGGGAGTCGGCTAGAGGGCTGACCAGTGGCGTGCTGGGCCAGTTCGCCATTTCCGACTGGCCGATCAGTCCGATGCCGAAATCCGTGCCTGGAGTCACGGGCGGCGGCGTGGCGGCACCGCTGCCCGTGCTGCTGATGATGGAGCCAAGCAGGGCGCCGCGCTTGCGCAGGGCTGGGCCTGTTTTGCGGAGTGCCATGGATCAGCCGCCCGTGACCGTGAGCGTGCCCTTGACCTGCGGCGTGCCGCCGGCCGGCCACACGATGAAGTCCCAGGTCGTCGTGCCCGATCCGGGAGTGATGTAGAGGTTGCTGTTGTTGCCCCAGACCGTCGAGGGCTTCACCATCGGAACAATGGCATTCAGTCCAGACGACAGGTTCTGCGTCGCCGCCCTGTCGGATGTGGTCGGCGTCGTGCCGCTGGGTACCCAACCGGAATAGGCGCCGGTCGTTGCGACCCCATCCGATGCCGGCGCCGGGCTGATAGCCCAATAGACGTTCAGCGTGAACTGGCTGGAAGGGGCGATGACCTTCTTGCCGTTTGAGCCGGTGCTGAGCCCAGAGGCGTCGAACGTGCTCTTGACGGCGGTGCCGCTGTGGCCGGTGATGGTGTAGGCCGTCACCGCCGCTCCGGTCGAGCCGGTCGCGGTGTTGCTGTTCGCGCCGGTGCCGACACCGTTGACGGCTGCAACTTGGTAGTCGTAGCTTGTGCTCGCGGTCAGCCCCGTGACGGTCGCGCTCGTGGTGGTCGAGGTGCCGTCAGCAAACGTCGTCCACGACCCGGAGCCGGTAACGCGGTACTGGATCACGTAGTCGGTGATTGCCGAGCCGTTGGCGGTCGGTGCGGTCCAGGTGAGCGGCTGCGTCGTTTCGGTCGCAGTGCCCAGCGTCAGGCCCGTGACCTGGCCGGGCGCGGCTGCTGCCGTCGAGCCGGTAACCGAGGTGCTGTAGGCACTGGAGCCAGCGCCGTTGACCGCAGCCACCTGATAGTCATAGGACACACCCGGCGTCAGGCCGGTGACGGTCGCGCTGGTCGCCGTGCTCGTGCCGTCCGAGAAGGTGAGCCATGAGCCCGAGCCAGTCACCCGGTACTGCACGATGTAGTCGGTCGTTGCTGTGCTGCCCTCCGTGCCAGCGGTCCACGACAGCGGCTGCGTCGTCGTCGTGGCCGTGCCCAGCGTGAGCGCGGTCGGGGCGCCTGCCGGCGTTCCGGTAGCGGCAGCGGTGGAGCCGGTCGCGGTGCTGCTGTAGGAGCCAGAGCCGGCGGCGCTCACGGCGGCAACGCGGTAGTCGTAGCTGGTGCCCGCCGACAGGCCGGTGACCGTGATGCTGGTGGCCGTCGAAGCGCTGTGCGCGAACGTCTGCCAGGAGCCGCTGCCGGCGACGGCGTACTGCACCGTGTAGTCGGTGATTGCGCTCGTGCCAGTGCTGCTGGGGGCGGTCCACGTCAGCGGCTGACTGCTGGTGGTGGCAGTGCCGAGCGTCAGGCCTGTTGGTGCGCCGGGAGGCGTTGACGTGCCGCCGCCAGCGGCGCCGAAGAACGTTGATAGCGCCGAGAGCGTAGTTTTGACTTCGGTCGTGCCCTGCGTCACGGTCACGATGTCCGTGCCGGCAAGCGCGCCAGCGGCGGCAAGATCGCCAGGACCTTGCGACTGCGTGAGCAACCATGCCAGAAACGTGCCGGCGGTGAAGTTCAGCGGGTCACCGTTGGTGTCGAACGCCGCCAGCTTGATCGCGTTGCCGTCAGCAATGCTGCCGAGCGTGGGTGCGCTGGGTCGGGCGAGGCGCCGCAGCTGCTTCGCCGTGGCCGTACACACCACCTCCTTCGCCCCGGCGCCGAACGTGCCCACAGCCGTCTCGGTGCTGGTGATCGTCAGCGTGTTGTCGCTGATCGTGGCCAGGCCGGTCAGGCGCGCGCCCGTGCTCGGCTCGGAGACGGCCACCATGACGCCAGTGGCGCCGCTCGGGAACGCGGCGGCGAAGGTGCGGAAGCCCTGGGCGGCGCCACCGAGCGTGAAGGGCCCGGTGCCGGTAGCGGTCTCCTTGACGAGGTCGGCTGTTTGCATGAGGCGGTGTTTCCTTGGGCGGTTGCGGTTTCGGGCGATTGCGTTTCAGTGCGACGGCCGCTGCGGCACTTCGGGCCACGGCTGGCCGGGTTCAACCACGTCCGGGTCGTAGCCGCCGCCCTCCGGGGCCTGGACGATCACGACGGGCACCGGATCGGTGACCAGCGCATCCATCCCCAGCGAGAGGCTAGGGCGCATGAAGACGATGGCCGACAGCGCCAGCGCGCGCTCGCGCGGCAGGACGATGACGGCCGACAGCGGCGCTGAGACTTCCGGCGTACCGCCGACGAAGGCTGAGAGCGCTGCGGAGGCGGAACCCTCGACCTGCACCGCGGCCTGCACCTGCGCGGAAAGTGACCCTCCTGCACCCTGCACGACGGCCGAGAGTGCAGAAGCCAGGGCCGGCGAGTCCTGCACGGCGGCCTGCAGCGCACCGCTGAGCAGCTGCTGCGCAGCAACCACCGCCGACAGCGAGGCCGCGCTGCTGCGCTCCGCCTGCACGCCGGCATCGAACGCTGCGGCGGCGGCGGGCGACGACTGCACCGCAGCGGACAACTGCGCCCCCGCGCTGCCGCTGGCGAGCACGAAGCCGTCGAGCGTGGCCGCGGCCGTCGCCGGCACGGCCACGGCGCCGGAGAGCGCGGCGGCTGCGGTGTTGACCGCGACCGAGCGCGCCACCACCGTGGTGCCGAGCTGGTGCCACGCATACGTGCCCGCCCAGCCTATGTCGGCGGCCCAGGCCGCAGGCAACCCGTAGTCGAACGGCCGCACTGCGGGCTGGCCGGAGCCGGCGCCGCCGAGCTCCATGGCCAGCAGCGAGCGGTAGCCGGCGCCGCCAGTGGTGAAGACGTAGGCACCAAGCGTGGCCGAGGCCGTGCGCGGGCCGCTGCCCGCACCGATGCCGCCCGCTTCGAGCAGCGCCAGCGAGCGAAAGCCGGCAGGCGCCGCCTGCGGCACCGCTGCGCCGCCGACCTCCTGGGCCAGCAGCGAGCGGAATCCTGCTCCCATCTGGGCTCAGGTCCGAGGGTTTGCGTTCAGGACGCGCCCACGATCGGCTGCGCGCTGCCGTCCGTGGCGAGCACCTTGGTGAACTGCGTGGTGGTGCCGTCCACCGCCCGCACGGTGAGCACGTTGCTGCTCACGCTCCAGGTCGGCTTCAACCCGGTGACTTCCAGGAACTGGGTGCCCTTCACGAGGGCTTCGTACACGTTGGCCGGCAGCACCTCGCACTCCAGGCGCACGGGCAGGCTGCCGCTGACCTGCACGAACAGCACCAGCGGACCCAGGGTGTTCGTGTCCGTGGCGTCGAGCGTGGCGTGGTAGATGCCCTGGCTGATGGCCGTGGCGCCGCCGCTGTTCTTGTTCGCGAGCGTGGTGCTGCCGTTCTTCCAGAGCTTGATGTCCGTGCTGGCAATGGTCGGGCTCGTGACGCTGACGCCGTCGCTGCTGGCGATGAAGGGCCCGAGCGGCACGATCTGGCCGGCGGTGCTCTGCTTGAGGCGGATGGTCATGGCTGCGGGCCCTCAGATGCGAAGCGGCCCGCGCACGGCGGGCCTGGAATGGGTTTACGTGGTGGCGCGGGTCAGCAGATGCCCTGCTGCTTGCGGTGATGCATGGCCAGCAGCGGCAGCAGCGTGCCGCCGCCGCTGGCCGCGGACTGCACCTCGAAGGCGAGCCACGCCACGGCGTTGCCGGCATGCGTCTCTGACAGCGTGAAGGCGCTGGTGTCCGGCCGCGGCTGCACGGCAGGGCGGACCAGCACCGCATCCCACTGGTCGGTGGCAACGGCGCGCTCGATGGCGCAGTTCGTGCCGGCGGCGAACGTCGAGGGCACAGTACCGGCGGAAGTCGCCGCGTCAGCGGCCAGCAGCCACAGCGCGGAGCCGGCGGAAGTCGGCGTGATGGCCTGGCTCACACCCGTGGAGCCGGAGCCGCTGTAGACCTTGTCCAGTGGCACCGGGGCCGAGGCATGGCCGCCCGCATGCAGCGCAGTGAAGAGGCCCCAGTTCAGGTTCTGGCCGCTGTCCCAGTTCACGGTGGCGGTGCGGCTCTCCGCGCCGGCGGAGCGCGCCCACCATGCGGCGACACGGTTGAAGCCGTTGACCGCCACGTCGGCGATGAGCGTCCACGTCATCGCGGTGCCGCTGTTCGTGATGGTCAGGTTGCCGGCCGGATTGGCGTCCGTGAACACCACGGCGACCACCACGATGTCGTCGGCCAGGGTTGCCATGGCCGCGGTGGTGATGGCGCCGCCGAAGGCATTGTTCGACGAGCCCGCGACGGCGGTGCGGATGTTGCTGATGGGCATGGATCAGACCTTCTGCACGGCGCCGCGAGTCCAGTTCGCCGGGTCCCGGACGTTGCCGAACATATCCACGTTGTAGGGCGCCGCCAGCGCGATGCCCGGCGGGATGACGTTCGACGCCGGCGTGAAGTCCAGGCCGCTTGCGCTCACGAAAGGATCACCCCCCGTGGCGCTGGTGCCGTTGGCCTCGCCCCAGGTGCCGCCGGAGGCAATGAAGTGGTTGTAGTTGTGCAGGTTGACGTGCTGCCAGTTCTGCGTGGCCGAGTTGAAGAAGGCGTTGTTGCGCCAGTCGTTGCCGCTGGGCACCTCGATCACCATTTCAACGTCGGGCTGCACGTAGCTGCCGGTGCAGTTGTAGAACGTGTTGTTGTAGACCTTGGTGTTGTGCCAGGTCTCGCGGTCCCCGTTGGGGTTGCCGGTCCAGCCGCCGATGCAGCCGTTGGCCGCCGGCGCCCAGGTGCGGCTCGCAGGGCGGTAGAACACGTTGCCGTAGACGCGGAACTCGGCCGTCTTGTTGCTGCCGGTGGCCGACCACTGTAGGCCGCCGGTGCTCTGCACGTCGGTGATGATGTTCCAGCGCCAGGTCACGACGCAGCTTGTGCCGGTGGAGCCGTAGGTGGATGCGACCTCGCCGTGCACCGACGAGCCGAAGTTGAACCGATCGACGTAGCTGTGCTCGATGGTGTGGCCGATCGCGCCGGTGCTGGGCGCCCACACCGGGCACCGGCCGATGCCGAAGAACCAGCAGTGGCTCGCGGTGAAGGAACTGCCCTGCCCGGTGGAGAAGTTGACCACCGCGAAGCCGTCGTTGCCTGCCGAGCCGCCACTGGTGCCGGCCGAGTTCATGCCGATGAGCTTGACGTGGCGCACGAAGATGTTGTTGCCGCCGCTCATGCGGAACACCGGGGCAGAAGGGCTGGTCTGCGTGCACTCGAAGCCGTGGCCGCTGGTCCAGGCGCCGGGGCCGCCGCCGGTGACGCCGTCGAAGGTCCAGAAGCTCGAGGCGAACTCGTGCGTGCCCGTGAAGGCGCAGACGCCCGTGGCCATGGAGTTCGTCCAGCCGCCGCTGGCGTCCTCGCCATGGTCCTCGGCCGTGGCCTTCCTGATCGTGATGGGGGCCGTGCCCGACGTGTTGTAGGTGCGGGCGGTGTAGTTGCCCGCCATCAGGTAGTAGGTCAGGCCGCGCTGGAACGTGAGCGTGCTCCACTGCGCGCGGTTCGCCCAGGTGCTGCCGCTGCCGTTGCCTGCGGCTGTGGGGCCGACGTAGCGGAACGCCGCGTTGCCCGTGCCGGTGCCGACCACGTCCACCTGCGCCGAAAGCGACGCCTGCAGCAGCCGCTCCGCGCGAAGCGCAACGCTCAGCGGGGCTGTGGCGAAGCGGGTGAGCGACGGCGGCGGCGCCGTCTCGACGATGCGCGAGCGCGGCATGCGCCCCATGCCGGAGCGCGCACGAAGGGGACGGCCTGCCATCGCGTCAGCCGTCGATTTCCTCGACCAGCACCGCGATCGTCACGGGCCCGGTGCCGGCCGCGGCGCGAAAGCTCAGCTGGCCCGAGGCCGGCACACTGATCTCGGCGCCGGGCACGGCCACGAACTTGTCGATGCCGCCGTTGGTGTTGGGCCCGAAGGCCCAGATCGGCCGCGCCGCGAGCGTGGGCTGCGCGCCCCAGGTGGTGAAGGCGGAAAAGCTCGCCGCGGCAGAGTTGGAGTTGACCTTCTCGGCCGCGAGGGCGCCGCCGGCGCCGGTGCCGCCCGTCGAGCGCGACATCAGCACCTCGTTCGCACTTGACGTGGTGCCCATGCCCTTCAAGTCCACCATGAGCACGCGCAGCGGCTTGTTGTTGGCCGCGACCAGCGTGAGCAGGTCGGCCGAGGTGGACAGGGCCGTGGCGGTGCGCGTGATGCTGAAGATAGGCATGGGGCTGCTCGCGAAGATTCAGGGGAAAGCCGGGCTCAGGGGTACAGGTCCGCCCGCGAGACGATCACGGTCGTGCCGTCGAAGTACACGCGGACACCGTTGACCTCGGCCACGGCGAGCTCCACGCCCTGCTGCGCCTCGGTGCCGGCGTTGCGCACGCCGCGGCGGCGGAACATCACGCCGTCGGCCTCGGTGAGGATCAGGCGGGCAGCGCCGTTGCTCGCCGCGCGCGCGCCCGTGGCGGCGTCGGCGGCGATCTCAAAGGGGGTCGGGTTGGTCATACGGCGAACGATCGGGGCAGCTGCGGCTCGGCGCCGGGCTCGGGCACGAAGAAGGAGACGTTGACGCCGGCGAGCGTCACGCCGTTGCCCCAGAGGGTGATGCCGTCCTGGGTCTTAGCGGCGAGGACCGAGCGAAAGGCGCCCTGCACGCTGGAGTCGAACTCGCCGAACACCACGTCGTACTCGACGCCGGGTTTGAGGTCTTCGAGGTCGAAGGTGACATCGACGCCGATCACCTCTTCAAGTTGCTTGGTCATCGGCTGGGGCGTGAAAAAGCCGCCCGGAGGCGGCTTGGATGTTCTGGGGCTGCTGCGGGTCAGGTGCAGTAGCGCTTGTTGCGGACGATCTGGCTGACGGCGAACTGGCTGACCCCGTACTCGTCGGCGATGGACTGTTGGGAACGGCTGCTGGTGGCGTAGAGCGCGCGGATCTCGTCGGCCTGTTCCTGGGTCAGTTTGGCGCGGCCGTTTTGCTCGCCGGTGTTGATGTTCTTGCGCAGTCCGCGTTCCGCGACATCTCGCATGTTCTGCTTGTGGTCACCGAGGTACAGGTGATTTGGGTTGCAACACAAGGTGTTGTCGCACGTGTGCAAAACCATTGCGCCCTCGGGAATTTCACCTTTGACAAGCCTGTAGGCCAGTCGATGCGTGCGCCACTGCTTGCCCTCGTAGGACGCAACCCCGTAAGGAGACGAGTTGTTCGGTCCTTGCGATGAGAAACCGAGCCAGCGCCAGCATTCCTTCTTACTGCGCTTGTCCACTTGAACCCAGAAACGATCTTCGCGGCCCCTGGCCCAGCGCGCGCGCTGAACTTCGTCTTTGAGGCAGCCGCAACTCTTGGTTCTTCCGGTCCTGACCACCGTCTCAGGCAGCACCCTTTCTGTGCCGCAGATGCATCGAACACGCACGGCCGTGTGGCCGTGCTTGTCGATGCCAACCCTCTCAAGGATCGTGAGTCTGGATTCCATGGCGCACCTTTCGTGAGGTCGGGTGCGCAGTATATCTCAGACAAAATAATTAGTTATTAAATCTCATCCCAAGAAAAAGATGCGGTCTCCGTCGCCGTCAGCCCGCCCGACGCCGTGCTCTGCACTTCCATCATCAGCACCACGTGGTCGCCCTTCTCGCCGTTGCCGGTGTAGGGGCCCGCGCCCAGGCTCAGCGGCGAGGCGGAGGTGTAGGAGAAGAAGTTCGTGAAGCCGCTCGTGCTGGTGGGCTCGGCCGGCTGCGCGTAGTTCGTCACGGCCTTGGCCCACAGGTTGATGCCGGTGCCCATGCCGTTGGCGCCGTCGCTGTAGGCGCGGATGTTGGTGATCTGGGTGTAGGTGCCCCCGGTCACCTCCAGGCGCAGCCACTTCTCGAACGAGAAGTCGCTGCCGCTGGCGGGCTTGACCATGGGGTTGACCAGATCCACGGTGGCGTTATCGGCGTTCTTGAAGCGGATGCCGCCGGAGGCGTCGGTGGCGGTGCCGCCGGCGCCCGTCTTCTGGATGATGCGAACGGTAGCAGGCATGCGCCTCCTCCTTCAGAAAGTGAAAGGGCCGCCTCGCGGCGGCCCGGTGCGTCAGCGGATCAGGCTCAGACCGGCTGGCTGGCCGGGTAGCCCTTGACGGCGGTCATCGACAACTCGATGCCGTTGGTGTGCGTGCCGGTGTAGTCGGCCACCACGCGCGAGTAGCGCTTGTTGCCGATGTAGCCAACCTTGTAGACCGCGTCGTCCTCGGCGTTGTCGTCCACGGTCAGGAACGTGCCGTTGGCATCCACCGCCACGTAGGGCGCGGTCGTGGACTGCTTCACGTCGTAGGCCCGGGTGACGGCGTTCCAGGTGGCGCCGTCGTCGGACTCCTGCAGCTTGAAGTCGATCTTGACCGAGCCGGAGAGCGTGTCGGCCGTGATGCCGACGTTGACGACATGCAGGATGGCGTCGAAGCCCTTGCGGTCCACCGCGGCGCCGTTCTGGTCGGCGGTGTAGACGGCCGGCGACAGCGTCTGCTGCAGCGCCAGGTTGGAGAAGAGGTCGCGCATGACGATTCCTTCGATGTTGGGTGTTCAAGCAGGCCCGCGCAGCGGGCCCTGTTGGCTGGCTGTCGGGCCGATCAGGCGGTGCCGATCTTGAGCTTCTTCAGCGCCTCGCTCTTTTTGACGCCGCCGCCGACGCGCTTGCGCGCGCGGTACACCACCAGGCCGTCATCGGCGCCGGTGATGTAGTCGGGCATGAAGCCGAGACCCACGCGGTCCACGATGGTGTAGGCGCGCTTGAAGTCGCCGAAGGCCACCGGGTAGGCGCCGGCGCCGACATCGGGCATGTCCGGGAACTCGACGTAGGCCGTGCCGTTGATGGTGTTGGGCGCCGCGTTGGCGATACCGGCCACCCAGAGGTACTGGCCCTGGTTGTCCTTGAGCTTGCGGATGTCGCGGATCGTGCGGCGGTTCATCGCCCACACGGCCGAGCGGGTGTAGACCGTCTTGAGCTCGTAGAACAGGTTCAGCAGCCCGTCGGCCGTGATCTGGCTGGCGTGGCCGGAGACGACCTCGCCGATGCCCGACGCGACCAGGAAGCCTTCCATCTGGTGGTTGGCGTTGCCGGTGCCGCTCACGGACTCGATGCCTTCCTTGACGGCCATCTGTTCGGACACCTCCTCGCGCAGCTCGGCCATCAGGTCGTAGCCGCTGTCTTCGAGCATCTGCTGCGAGACCTCGTGGCGCGCGAACATCTCGGGCGCCAGGATCTCGCCCATGCCGTAGCGCGGGTCGGTGCTGTTGGGGCGCGGCTGCACCTCGCCCACGCGGGTGGCGCTGCCGGTGCCGATGCGCTTGGGCCACTTGTAGGAGTGGGCGCCGATGGTGCGCACGGTGGCCAGGGCGCGGATGGGCGACATCTCGATGATGTCCTTGAGGATCGCGCGCTCCAGGTCCGGGGGTGCCAGCAGGTAGCCGGCCGAGGCGTCGTCGCCCTTGACCAGGGCGGCCATGTGCTGCTTGAGCAGGCTCACGTCCTCGGGGGCGCGGTTCTCGTGGCGGGTGCGCATGACGCGGTCGAACGCGGCGCGCAGCTTCTGCGCATCGTCCTCGCCCTTGGCGCCGCCGCCGCCGACCGCGGCGCGATTCAGCAGCGTCTCCAGCCGGTCCAGCTGCTCCTGCTGGGCCTGCTGCGTCTTCTGCGCCAGCACGATCTGCTGGTTGGTGTTCTCGTACTGGTCGAGCTTGTCGCTGATCTTCTCGACCTTGGCGGTCAGGTCGCCCACGGCCTTGCCGTCGGCCTTCGCCGCGAGCAGCTTGTCGTTGTTCTCACGCAGCTGCGTGACGGCTTCCATGACTTCCTGGACGGCCTTCTTGGTGTCGTCGGACATGACGTGTTTCCTTCTGGAATGCAAAAAGCCCGCTGGTGCGGGCTTCGTTGGGCTGGTGGGAGGGAGCGGGCTCTAGGCGCTCGGCAGGGCCTTCAGGAAGGCTGCGAGGCGCTGGAGCTCGGTCGCGCCCTCGTCGCGAGGGGCGGGTGGAGCCGCGGCCGGCGCGGGCGCGGCGGCAGCGGCGGGTTCCCGGATCTCGTCGCGAGGCCCGGTGTGCAGTGCGGCCTTGGCCAGTGCGATGGCGCACTTGGCGTCGGCCGCGGAGAGGCCAACCACGTCGCGCAGTTGGCGTTCAAGGATGCGGACCTCGTTGGAGGCGCTGGCGTCGTCGCCGCCGGCGTCCAGCAGGTCCTGCGGAGCGTTGCGGAAGAGGGGCAGCATGGCCGAGCGCGCGTGCGCGCGGGCGGCCTTCTTGTCCTCCTTCTTCTTCGCCGGCACCAGCACGTCGGCGAAGCCTTCGTCCACGGCCTTCTGGCCGCGGAACCACGTCTCGGCGTTCACCCAAGCCTGGATGTCGGCGCGGTCCGCGCCGGTGCGCGCGGCGTAGATGTCCACCAGGCCCTCCTGGAGCCCGTCGAGCACGTCGGCCTCCTTGCGCATGGCCTCCGCGTCCCCGATTGCGAGGCTCCACGGCTTGTGGATCATCATGCTCGCACCCTCGCTGATGCGGATTTCGTCGCCGGCCATGGCGATGATCGAGGCGATGGATGCCGCGATGCCGTCGATGTGCACGATGACCCTGGCCGGGTGCGCGGCCAGGGCGTTGTAGATGGCCGTGCCGTCGAAGACAGCGCCGCCGGGCGAGTTCAGCCGCACGTTGAGCGTGCTCACGTCGAGTGCGGCGATCTCCTTGGCGAAGTCCTCGGCCTGCACGCCATCCCACCAGCCACCGATGTCGCCATAGATCCACACGTCGGCGGTGTCGGCTTCCTCGGTGCTGGCGGCCACGCGCACGTGCCCCGGGCCCAGCGCCTGCGGTGCGCGGTTGCGCGCGGTGGCCGACAGGGCGCTCAAGTCGATGATCGGCTTGGCCATGGTGTTTCCTTCCTGCGTGTCGTCGTCCGCGGCCGGCAGTTCGGCCAGGACTGCGGCGAGCGCGTCTTGCGCGTCGCGAATGCGTTGCTCGTTGCGCGCGCTCAGCACGCGCCCGGCGTTGTTGCGGTTGCCCATGGGCTACTCCTCGGCGGGAGCCGACGCCGGTTCCGCAGCCGGCTGCTGCAACCCGCTCGCGCCCGGCACCGGGTCCGGTGTCGGCTTGCTGGCGTCGGTGAGGTTGAGCTGCACGCGGTAGGTGTCGCCGCCGTCGTAGGGGTTCATCTCTTCCAGCGCGCGGATTTCGTTGGGGTTGATGGCCCCCATGTCGAACAGCGAGCGGTAGAAGTCGGCGCGGTCCTTGTGGGCGCCGCGCATCAGGCCGTTGGGGTTGAACTTCGCGTAGAGCCCGCTGCGCATCTCCGCGTCGGTCAGCAGGTTCACGTCGATGCTCATTTCCAGGCGCCGATACCACGGGGCCAGGCAGTGCACGACGTGCGCGAGAAACATCTGCTCCGCGCTGGCGTAGGTGGCGGTCTTGTCGGAGTAACCGACCATCAATGGCGCGCACCTAAACGCCCGGCAAATCTCTTCCACTTGATGACGACGCACCTCAAGGTGCTGCTGGTCCACGCCCGTCATCGTGGTGGGCGTGTACTTGGCCCCGCGGTCCAGCACGAAGGGCCGGAAGCGGTTGTCCCCGGTGACCTGCGTGGCGATCCAGTCGCGCAAGGTCTTGTACTGATCCTTGTTCAGCGTGCCCTCGATCGAGTACACGCCGCTGGTCTGCCCGCCATTGGCGTGCATCACTGCATGCGACTCCTCGGCCGCGATCGACAGGCCGATGGCCTCGCGCGCCAGATTCAGGATCTGCAAGCCGTCCTTCAGGTCCCAGGCCGGGCCCTTGACGTGCCACACCTGATCCGCCGAAAGCACCGCGTACTCGCCGTTGCGGCTCGTGACCCGGTACGTCAGGCGCCGGAACTCGTCCTGCTCGACCTGAACCTCATTGGGCAGGAACGGGATCAGCTCGCGCACCTGGCCGCGCACGACGTTCTTGAACGCGATGAACCGCCCACACAGCGCCGTGTGGAAGACGACCTGCTCGAAGAACTCAAAGCTCGTCTGCCAGGGGTTCGGCCGGCGCGACAGCAGCCAGTGCAAGGGATGGTCGTCAGCCACGTCGGAACCGCCGGCCTCGCCCTTGCGCTTGCGGTGGATGGCGAACGGCACCTGCGCCACGCCTTCGGCGATCACGCGCAGGCAGGCCAGCACCACGGTCACCTGCAGCGCCCGGTCCACCGTGACGGCCATGCCGGACTTCGCCCGGCCACCGAAGCCGAAGGACTCCCAGAAGCCCTCACCACCCCAGGCCTGCGCCTGGCGCTCGCGCGGCGCCAGCAGTTTCCCGAAAAAGCTCACCTGCTTCAGCCGCGGCGCGCCGCCAGGATGCCGGCCACCAGCGCCAGCGCGCCGCCGGTGAGCCAGCCCGCCGCGGGCAGCAGCAGCCAGGCGCCGTGCGCAAGCGCGGCCGAGCCGCCCAGCACCAGGGCGTCGGGGATGGAGGCGGCTGCCAGGGCCGCGCATGCGCGGCTTCCCCGCACCAGGCCGGAGGCGAGGCGCGCGGCGGTGGTAGAGGGGTTGGACATGGGCTATTCCCAGAACGATTCTTCGGCGACCGGCTCGCGCGCCATCAGGCCCACGGCCATGACGGCAGCCACGATCAGGTCGATGCGGCCGGTGGCCTTTTCCTTGGACAGCTTGCGGTTCTCGGCGTCGTCCTGGACCGTCACGGCGTTGCTGGCGTTCCAGTTCAGCACCGGGTGGTCGGCGTGCGCAAGCTCGCCGTTGAGCAGCATCCGCTCGAATTCCTCGATGGCGGGGCTGATTTCCTTGTATCCCTGGCCGAAGGGCTCCATCGGCGGCAGGCTGATGCCTTCGTCCGATGCCAGAGCGATCAGATCCTCGATGCGCCAGCGGTCGTAGGCGATCTTCTGGATGTCGAAGAACTCGGCCAGCGCCGTGAGGCGCTGCAGCACGACGCGCTTGCTGATCGCGCGGCCCGGCGTGGTCTCCAGGAAGCCCTTGGCCTTCCAGGCCACGTAGGGCACCTTGTCGTTGTCGGCCTTCTTCTGCAGGCCCTCGTCAGGCAGCCAGCAAAACGGCACCAGCAGCCAAGGCTCGCCACTGCGCTCCGGCTCCACCAGGAACACCAGGCCGGTGAGGTCGGTGGTCGATGAGAGGTCCAGCCCGCCCCAGGCGCGACGCCCGCGCAGGTTGCGCCAGTCGAACTCCAGCTTCACCGACTTCCACACGTCGGCCGACAGCCATGGCGATTCGGCTTCGGTCCACTGGCAGAAGTTCAGGCGCCGCACGATGGCTTCCTTCGACGGCATGCCGCGCGCCTCGGTGACCTGCTCGCGCAGGTACTTCATGCCCGGCAGGTCGGCGTCCTGAAGCGAGGGGTTGGCCTTCACCCAGCAGGACTCGTCCGCGAAGGGGTCGTCCTTCTCGTCCAGAGCGCAGATGAAGGTGAACAGGGCATCGTCTTCGAGCGTGCCCGCGGCCACCTTGGCGCCGTACTCGTGGTAGTGCCAGCAGGGGCTTTGCTTGTTGGAGCCGCTGTTGGTGATGATGAAGATGAGCGCCTGCCGCCGGCTCTTGGTGCCGGCGCGCATCATCTCCACGACCGTGTTCGTCTTGTGCTCGTGGAACTCGTCGATCAGCGCGATGTGCGGGCGCGGTCCGCTCTGTCCATCGTCCGACGACACGGGCCGGAAGAAGCTGCCGGCCTGGAGGTAGGCCAGGTTCCAGCAGCGCTCACCCGTGCCGCTCTTGGTCAGCCGTTTCGCGAGCTCCGGCGACTGGTCCACCATGGCCACGGCGTCGCGGAAGAGGATCATGGCCTGATCCTTCTTCGTCGCGGCGGCATAGACCTCGGCCCGGGCCTCGTTGTCGGCCACCATGCCGTGCAGGCCGATGCCCGCCGACAGCGGACTCTTGCCCGAGCCCTTGGCCGTCTCGATGTAGGCGACGCGGAAGCGCCGCCAGCCGTCGGCGCCTTTCCATCCGTGCAGGCTGCCGATGACGAACTGCTGCCAGGGCAGCAGCACGAAGGGCTTGCCCTCGAAGTCGCCGCCGTTGAGCTTCAGCACCTTCTCGAAGAAGCGCAGCGCCTTGTTGGCGGCGTCCGAGTCCCACTTCAGGCCGCGGGCCGGGCCGCACTCCAGGTCGCGCAGGTGCCGCGCACACGCGGCGCGCACATGCGGGCCGGCGATGCGGACACCGTCAACGACCGACTGCGCGTAGGCGGTGACGGGATCGGTGGGCGGCGCCTTCGCTTTATCCGAAGAATTCGCTGAGCGGGTCCTTCTTTTCGGCGTCGTCGGGGTTTTGGACATGGACCTTGCTTCTTGCCGCCGGCGTCAGCCCGAACTCCACCAGCCACGCCTTGAAGCGCCGGTCCGCGTCGGCCAGCATCGCCACCGCCGGGTTGGCCTTGATGACGGTGTCGCCCTGCGTGCTCGTCGTCGTGTAGGTCGCGCCGCTCTCGTCCACCAGCTTCTGGTAGGTCAGGATCTCGGCGTACACCGCACAGCCGCGCTCCAGGGCGTAGGCGTCGGCCTCGGTGAGCACGCCCATGCGGTCGAGCAGCACAGACATGCGGCCCCAGGCGACCTTGGCCTCGTCGGGCAGGTGCGCGGGGCAGCTGGGAATCTCGCGGCGCGGCTTGGGCTCGCGCTTGTTGAGCGGCTTCTTCCCAGGATTGCCGGAGATTATTTTTAGGTGCGAGGGCTTCGGGGGCGGGCCCGGCATGGCTATTCCTTCACCGGCCAGCCATCGAGTCCGATCCGGGGTCTTGGCCGATAGCCCAAATCCTTGCGGGATTTCTCTTTGTGACAATCGTCACAAAGAGATTGCGCGTTCTCCGTGCGCCAGGCGCCGGTCGCCGGGTCAAAGAAATCATCGCCCCCGTTGGCCAGTGCCTTCACATGGTCTAAACAGGTAGCGAGCGTGACCCTTTGCTTGCTGCTGCACCGCACGCAGAGCGGGTGCATGCGCAAGTACCAGTCGCGGAACTGGCGGAGACGGTGGCCGCGGACTCGTTCAGTCATGGCGAGCCGGACATGAAAAAGCCCGCCGGGCGTGCGCGCGGCGGGCTTGGTGATTCGGTTCGGTGCTGGCCTTCAGGATTCGCCCGGGAACGCTCCGCCCTTGAGGGTGGCGGGGGCCGTCAACCACGGCGGCGAATTCGTTCCCGCAGGCAGCACCGGAACGGGACGTGGCGCGATTCTATGCGCTGTTTGCTTGCACACGCAACGCCTGCCGTCAAGACGTTGCGCGTTTCATGTGTGTCAGCCGATCAGCAGAAGCTGTCCCAGCGGCTTGGCGCCCTTGTCCCAATTGCACTTGCGGCAACAGCAGGCGACATTTGAATATGCGTGCTTGCCGCCCTGAGATATTGGAAGAATGTGATCTAATTCAGGCGCATTGTCCGCATAAGTTCCGCGCTTCGATTTTGGCGTCTTGCGCCTGCACAGGTGGCAGCGCCACCCGTCGCGCTCAAATACCTTTATCGGATTGACAGGCTCCGAGGTCACGCCTCTTTGGCGCATCTTTCGAGCCACTTTGCTTATGCGCACTGCCGCTCTTTTTCTGGCGCGGGCGCAATCAAAACACAAGTCTCGCCCCTTGTTTCCGTATAACGGACAATACTCAATTCCACATTCTTTGCATTTCACTACAGCGCCGGCATCATTATGCTTCTTGAGATTGGCGGCGTAATTACTTTCGCTGCTTTTGACTCGCTCATACTCTGTTCTGCACGGATCGCATCGCGACTTCATCCGACGACTGCCGAATGCTTCTCCACAATCAGAACAATAAATTGCATAGTATGTGCAATATGTTTGCTGAGAATGCTTCTTCTCAAACTCCCGCGTGCGCTCTGGATTTGCTATTCTCCAGGCTTCAGTGGCGCATCGCTTACTGCAATACATCCTCTTGACATTTTTGACACTTATCTCTATCCCGCAGTGTCGGCAGTGCGTTGCGTCTTCCCGAATTTCACCAAAACGCTTGATGTGCTCATAGTGCCGCGTGCAATAGCCTAGCGAGTCATGCTTGCCTTGGCAGCCTTCGACGAGGCAGCCGTAGCGCCGGACGCGCCTTGGTTCAGGCTTTGGCTTTTTGGGCTTTTTCGGCGGCGCCGGGACGCAGTCATAGCAGTGCTTGCGCTCGCGGCCATTGCTGAAAAGCGGCTTCGGATGTTCGCAGGCATGCCGACTGCGGTGCTGCGACAGACATCGCTCCGTCCCGCACGGGACGCAATACTTCTGCCTGCCCCGAGTCACGGCGTAGTCAGCCCCGCAGATCACGCATTGCTTGGTACGCGGCTTCTTGGGTTCATCAATCGGATGCTTGCGCGGCCGACCCGCGCCAGGCCGCTTGCCACCAGAGTTGGGGCGTGGCCCACCCCGCCCTGGGCGTGAACAATAAACCAGCCAACGCAGTGAGCCTTGCAGTGCGCCGACCTTCAGGCGCTTATAGTTGCCGTCGTCCATTTCAACCTCTCAAACAGGTTGGGGTGGAAAGAGGCTCGGTGGTGTTGCAAGCACTTCCGAGCCTCGCCATTTTCGCTTTCAGGGCGAAATACTGGATAAAAACCCATGTGTGCGCGTGCCCAAAATTTTTCCTCTATCCCTCGGCGGTGCGAAAAGGGATAGACAGGTGGTGTTGTAATCGCAGGCTGGCAAGACCTGGCGCCGCCCCGGGGGTGGCGGCTGGCCGCGCCAGCGCGCCGCGCGCCGCTCCCCTGCTCCCCTGCCGCTCACCCCTGCCGCGCCAGCACTGGCCAAGGTGGCGCGCGCCGCGCCGCACCTCCTGCCGCTTGATGCGTGGCGCTGGCGCTGGCCGAATCGGCGCGCCGCATCCCTGCCGCTCCTGCTCCTACCGCACCAGCTGCCGCGCCGCTCGATTGACTGCCGATCCGCACCAGCGCGCGCCGTTTGATGCTGGCCGAGTCCACGCGCGCCGCTCGACCTGAGCACGCGCGCCACCTCCTGCGCCGGTATGCGCTGGCCGAGGTGAGCACGCGCGCCGCGCCGCTTGACCCTGGCCACGCTGGCGCACCAGCACCAGCACCAGCGCGCGGCGCATGGCTGCCTGACTCGACCCGGGCGCGGAGTTCCAGCGCGCGCCAGCATGCAAGCATGCGATCTCGAGCACGCGCGCCGCGCCAGCACCGGGCCCGGGCATCCCTGCCGCGCGCTGGCCGAGTGCCTGCCGCTTGATGCTGCCGCGCGCATGCCGTGCCGTGGCTGGCGTGGCCCGGGTTGCCCGTGGCGCGCCGCTCCTGCGATCTCCTGCCGCGCGCTGGTGCCTGCCGCTGGCCGAGTGGGGACGCCACTCCCTGCACTGGCGTCCCCACTGCAAGCCATGGCAAGCCGCGCCGATCCGCAGCGCTGGTGCCTGCGGCATCCCGCCACACTGCGCCAGCGCTGGCCGCTCCTGTCGATCCATGCCGCGCGCGCCACGCTGGGCCCAGACGCACGAAAGCCCGGGCAAGCCGGGCCATTGGGGGGCACAAAAGCAAAAGCCCGGGCTGTCCCGGGCTTCGCTGCTGAGGTGAGGTGACGCTAGACCAGCGTGAGGCACCCGATGCGCACGGCGTGCATTATTCGCTTCGTCTCTTCTTCGTCGTCCCGCTCAACTGCATTCAGCAGCGGCATGCACCACTCCGGGATGCGGTACGGTACATGCCGCTTCTTGCCGTCGTTCGCTTTGCGGTACTCGACCATGCAGGCATCGGCCACCATCTTCTTTGCGGCCAGTTGCCATGCGGCATAGGTAGTCGTCAGTTCCATGGCTCACCTCTCACAGATCAAAAGCCGGGTCATATTCAAACTCACATGGCCAGAATTCACGCCATGCGCGGCCATCGTCCAAAAGGACAAAGACCCGGCCATCCTCGACCATGTACGCCCCAGCAAAGCCAGCTTTCACCTCCTGCTTTGCGTGCTCGATTGCTTCGCCGATAGTCATGGCGCACCTCACATCCCAAAGTGTGAATTGAGAATCCCGTGCTTCTCGGCGCGCGGGTGGTCCGCATCAAGCCGCACAGTACCGAACGCATAGAACACTGCGCGCGAGTCCATTTCTTCCGCTTTGGCGCGGACCATGTCTACGCGCGCCAGCGCTGCAGCGTGGTTGTCCACGAACGGGCCCAAGAGCAGCCCTACGCGCTGACCATCGACGACGGACACGAAGTAGGCGCCCGGCTTCGTGTCGGGTTGCTGCCCCTGGGTTTCGGCAGCGTGGGTGTAGTTGGCAATTGCTGGCATGGCTTGCACCTCAGACCAGTTGCGCCGCTTGTTCCATCCGCGTGGCGGACTTGAGCATCATTGCGGCGCGGTGCCTCAGTTCGCGCGCGGACAGCATGAGCGAAAGCGCCGGAGTCATGCCCTCATGCACTGCCGCGCCGCAAGTGAAGACCGGCGATTCGTACTCGACGTGAGCGCCATTCGCGAGATGCAGAACGCGCGCGGTCATGTCCTGCGGCGCGGCAGCCACGCAACGGACCTCCTCCTCATGCAAGCCGGTCATGACATCACCGGGCTTTGCGGACTTGAGCCATTCGCAGACCATTTCCGCATCGGAATTGACTTCCAGCATCTGCGCCAGCGTGAAGAATTCACCGGCGATGAAAAAACGGGTTTCCATGGCTTGCACCTCAGTAGTGGGCAATCGGCAGACGGCCGCCGTTCGCCTTCCGCTTGAAATAATCCGATGCTTCGCCTTCCGCCATGCCGAAAAGCACCAGCGCGGCCAGAGCGGCGCCGATGCAAAGCCGCATGGCCAAGGGCTCACGCCAGTGGATACCGGCGAAGATGGCCAGCGCAAGGAAAGCGGCGGCGCCGATCAGGTACGCAATCACTGCGCGGCGGCTTTGCTTCAATGCTTCCATGGTCACAGCACCGCTTCAAACTTCGCCCACGAAGGCACGTCAGCCGCTTCGTTCACGTCGTGCGCATACACACTGAGCACGAGGTATTCACCCGTCGTGCGGTCGGTAACGGCGATCTTGAACCACTGGCGCATGGCGACTCCAGACCCAAAGCGCGCGCAGGCCGGTTGTTCGGCTTGGCTTTGTTGGCGTGCTTCGGTTTGCATGTCTGTAGAATAGGCGGTTGGCATGTAATGCACAAGCCCTGTTACCCCTCGAATGAGTGGCGCGCGCCAGCCTGCAGCGCGCTACTAATAGAAGCGGCTGCGCCAGTGGTGCAGCGCTGCCGCATGCGCGCCGGTCGATTGATCGGCGCGCGCTGCCGCATGTCATGAGCACTCCAGGGCATGGGCCCGGGCAGATGGCGCGGCGCGCGCTGGTGCGAGTGCTCGACCTGCCGCACCGCAGTGGCGCGGCTGCGGCATGGCGCACGCTGCACTCGACCTGCAGCGCTGGCGCGGCGCGGCGGCGCGCGCTGGCGGCGCTGGCCGAGATCGACCCGGGCGCCCGGCGCAGCTGGTGCCGTCGCCCCGGCGCTGGCGCCAAGCGGCGGCCGGCTGCGCCGCACGGCCGGACCCCTTCCCGGGGTTTCACAACCCCCTGCAGCGGAAACGCCCAGCGCGCCGCGCGCCTGGCGCACCCCCTTTCCCGGTTTTGCGGACCCCTTCCCGGGAATTGAGACCCGGAAAAGCAAAAGGCCCGCGCGTGGCGGGCCTGGCGGGTGAGGTGGCGCAGCGAATCAGGCGCCCAGCTTCACCCCTTCCGGCGGTTGCATGTCGAGCCAAAGCGCGCAGTACGGCTCCGGGTGCGCGCGCTGGGCGATCTCGTCGGCGTGGGCGCGGACCCATTCCAGCGGCTGCGCCACGGTGACGCGCAGCACCAGCACCGAAACCGTCCCGGGGATGTTGAAACGGCCCGGGTTGTCATGGCGCCGCAGCACGGAAAGCCAGTAGGTGCGTTCCATGGTCACTCCCCTGCCATCTCGTTGACGGTGCGGTAAATGATCGACTGCCAGCAATAGGCGCCGCCCCAGGTGTCAGACAACGGGCTGACGCGGTCCGCGCGCCCGGCGCGGTAGTCGGCGACGCTGGGCCGGTCCTTCTGGCCATGCTTCTGTGCGGCGGCTTCGATGGCGCGCGCCAGGAGCGCATCCGAAATTTCCCGGTGCTCGAACACGTATTCGGCACTGCCGAAGGTTTCGCCCCACGGGCTGCGGCTGTATTCGTAGCAGTCCGTCATGCCGTCGAAATGCCCCGCCTTGAAGCGGTGCGCGATCTCGCACACTGCCGCGGCCGTCGGGCCATCGGTCCACCGGACATTGATGCTGCTATGGTCGCACCGCACCGAGAATTTGACCCGCGGGAACGCGGTTTTCAGCATCTTGCGCAAGTTCGCGGCGGCCGTCTTGGAATACTGGCCGACCTCCAGGTAAGGGAATTCCTGGCGCAGCCGCGTGCACTCGGCCGCAAAGCGCGCCGCGGCTTCGTCGGCCTTGGCCTTTTCGCTGGCCTTGCGCATGGCGGCGCCGGCTTGCAGCTCCGCCACCTCTTCAGCGGTGAGCACCAGCGGCAGCGCGTGGAAGCGGGCGCCCGGCTTTCCCTCTTCGCCGGGGTGCTTGATGCTGAGCGGCGACACGGCGCGCCACTCGCGGCCGTCCTTCAAGATGATGTCCAGCGCCGCATGACCGCCGAAACCCTCGCGCACGGCCACCACGGCGCCGCGGCCCGGGGTGTTGGCCATGTCGCCGGTGTATTCGATCCCCAGTCCGATGACGTTTTGAGCGTCTGCATTCATGGTGCGTGGTCCTTTCAGATGGCGCGCCGTGCGGCGCGGATGGCGTTGACGGTCGAGTGAATGAGGGCCGCGGTTTGCAGCCTGGCGGCGATGCCGCCGCAGTGGCGGGCATGGATCAAGACGTTTAAGGCGTACTCCAGAGCCATTGACGAAAGCGGCGACATACGACCTCCACGAGGTGCGCCGGGCGGCGCGTTGATCGGATGGCTAAAGATTAGGCGTTTGGCATGTTTAACGCAATGCACTCATTTGTGTGCCATGGTCTATTGCGCATTGCATGCCGTTCGCCTATTCTGTGTTCACGCATCAAGCGAACCCGGCGCCGCAGGGGTGCCGACACAGGAGGTTTTGCCGTGAAAGTGACCGTGATACTTAAGGGGCTGAGTCAAGCCTTTTACGCCGGTAGCGCAACGCTGCCCGCCTTCGATGCCATGGACCCGGCGGCCAAGTTCCAGTGCTGCCGCGAGCTGGTGCGCGCCGGCAACGGCCGGACCATGCAAATCGGCTCCGGTCAGATGCGCGACGCGGCCGAGTTGAACCAGCTGTTGTGCGGCCCCGTCGCCATCTCGTGCACCGTCGAGCCGCGCCGCGGGTATCGCCTGGCCGTCTTCGATATCCGCAAGGCGTGAGGCGGCGCATGCAAACCCCCTTTTACGTCGAGCGCGACCGCGTCAACGCCACCCGCGCCGCGCTGCCCGCCCACGCGGACCCGGAAACGCTCACCACGGCCCGCCATGGCGTGGACTGCTTTGCATACCTCGTGCAGCGCGGCGAGCGGCTTTCGCTGGCCGCTTTTGCCGACCGCATCGCGCGCAACTACTCGACGGCGAACCCGCGCACGGCGGCCGTGATTGCCGCGCTTCGCGCTTGCGCCTGACCCCTTCCGCATCAACCGCCCAGGAGTGCAGACCATGCCGAAATTCCACCTCCGCAACCCGGACGGCTCGCGCGGCGATGCCGTCGAGTATTTGCCGCTCGCCGTGGACATCGACGGCACGCCGGAAGCGCTGGCGCTGCATCGGCCGGACAAGCAAAGCGAATGGATCGTTTCCGATCCGGCGAGCGGCGCGCGCGTGCACCGCTTGTGGGGCACTTACAAGGGCTGCCCCTGCACTAGTGCGCACCTCACGCAAAGCGCCGCCGCGATGGCCGCGCGCGCCCAGGTCGCCGACCTGGCCGACCGCGTCGGCGTCGAGAAATTCCGCGCCACGCTGGCCAAGGCCCGCAAGCGCTACGGCACGACGGCTGCGGCCTGATCCCTTCCCGCCCTTTCGTTTCCACCTCAACCCGTCGCGCGCCGCGGCGGCTGCCTTGCAGGAGATCGCACCATGGCCAAGACCTACGCCTTTCGTTTCAAGGCCCAGCGCGCGGAGTTTTCCGCCCACTTCGTGACCATGACCTTTGGCCCGGGCTGCACCTTGGCCGAGGAAACCCGGGAGATGACCTTTGCGGAAGCGCTGGAGTACCTGCCGCGTTTCAGCGCCGCCGCGCCGGGCCCGCATGTGGCCGATCTGCAGATGGCGAACCGCAACGACCGCAAGCCGGCCGGCTTCGACAAGGCGACGGCGCGCGGGGTGCACAAGACCACGGCCTAACCCCTTTCCCCGGTTTTCCGCTCCCCACTCACCCGGCGGCGCCACGCGCGCCGCTGCAGGAGGCTTCGTTATGTCCGCACAGGACCTCATTGCACGCATCAAGGCGGCGGCCGAGGTGGCGCCGCTCACGCGCCCGGCGCCGGAAGCGCCACGCGGCCACGCGCCGCGCCGGCCCGCGACCGACTTCGTCGCTTTCGAGTACACCGACGCGCACGGCACGCGCGGCGCATTGCGCGTGCTTGACACTCGGCCGCGACTCCTGGCGCTGGCGCAGGAGGTGCAGCGCAACGCGGCGGCCTTCGACGGCAAGGCCCGGCGCAAGCCGGCGGCGCGCACCGTGCCCACTGCAAACCCCCTCACCACGGCACGCGCGCTGCTCAAGACCGGCGCCCGGATTGAAGCGCTGGCCGCGCTGGAGGGCCGCGGCGGCGCGGTGTTTTTCGGCAATGCCCCCGTTCCTGCGCTGCATCAAGTCGTGCAGCGCGTCGAGCACGAGGGCCGGCGTTGGGTTATCACGCGCGGCGCCGACGATGGCCATATCTACATCATTCACGAGGCGTCCGGGCTGGCGGCACCGAACCGCGACAAGGGCGCGCCGCGCACCGTGGCGGATGCCGTCGCGCGGCTGGAACTGATACACCGCGACGAATTCGAGCAGGGATACCGGCTGCGGATGATCCGCGCCATTGAAGAGGCGGCCGAGTATGACCAGCGCGCCGCGCGCGCCGCCTTCGAGGCGTGCGACGGCTTGAGCGGCGACGCGGCGAAGTCGGCCGCCTTCCGCGCCTATCACGAAGCGCGCGCCATCGCGGCGCAGCACGAGACCACCCAGGAGCACGAAGCCGCGGACCCGGCTTCGGTGGAAAGCGGCGCCAGTGCGCCAGCCCCTGCGGTGGAAAGCGCCGCACCGGCCGAGATCGCGCAGGAGGCGGCGCCCGCTCCGATGGAAAGCGAAGCCGCCACGCCGCCCGGGCCCGCCACGCTTTACGCGCCCGGGCGCCCGGTCACTTCGCTGGTTCGCATGGCGCGCGAAGCGGCGGCGCAACTGGCGCGCGAGATCCGCGCCGCGGGAGACTTCACGGATGGAGGCATCCTGCGCCATCGCGACGGCCAGCGCTGGGCATTCGTGCTGCCCGACGTGGGCGGCTGCGGCCGGTGGCGGATTCAACGATTCGACGCGCGCGGATTCTCCGGGCACGAGTTGCACGCCGACATGGCGCAATGCGTGCGCCTGGCCGTCGGCGAGGGATTCACCACGCGCGACGATGGCGCGCTAGACCGGCTCGCGACAACCGCGGCTTTCCAGCGGGGCAACTTCGCGGCCGACCTGATCCGGCGGATCAACGCGCGCGAGCTCGACCACGCGGCAGCAGATGCGCTCCTGGCCGAATATGACGCGGCGCAGGCGCCACCCCCTGCGGCGGAAACGGCGCCCGGCCCCGCTCCGGTGGAAAGCGCACCCCCTGCGGCGCAACCGCCAGCGCCAGCCGCGGACCGCGCCGCCGTGGATGCGTTGATCGGCCGCGCCATCGCATGGCTCGCGCACGTCTGGGGCATCGCGGCGCCGCCGACCGTGGCCGACTACCGCGCCGGGCGCTGCGCCACGCGCTACATGCACGCGGGCGCCGTGCCCGGGTGCGGTTACAGGACCTGGGCTGACGACATCGCGGAATGCGTGGCCACGCTGCAGCGCAACGACGGCGCGGACCTGGCAAGCCGGGTAGCGCGGGAGCGCACCAGCGCCAGCGCGCCGCCGGCTCGACGGGTCCGGGTGCGCCACGCGGCGCCAGCCTGGCCGCGGCGCGCGCGGCTCGCGCAGCAGCTGGTGCGGTGCGCACGCATCCGGGCGCGTTGCGGCACGGCAGGCATGCGAGCGGCACGAGGGCTGCGGCCCGTGGCGCTGGGCGCGCAGGCGCCACCGGCCAGCGCCAGTCGCCCCCCCTTCACCCCTTCCCGTGAATTGAGACCGCCGCGCGCAGCGGCGGCAGGAGATCGCACCATGCCCGACTCGACCCCCTACGCGGTTTTCCGCCACGACGGCCAGGCCGTGACCCTGCCCACCGTCGCCGACTTCTGGCAAGCCGAGGTTTCCGCCGAGGCCTGCGGCTGCGGCGCCTGCCTCAACTGCCGCGCCGTGGCCCATGTCCGCGCCACGCGCCGGGATGCCGCCATCACCGCATGTGGCGATGACCCCACGCCCGAGCAGCGCGCCGCCTGGTGCGCGCAGATGCACGCCGCGCTGCACGGCACCGGCTACGGGTGCGAATTCGACCCCATCGGCGACGACGCGCTTTTCATGGACCCGGACGGCGACTTGATCGGGCCCGAAGACATGCCGCCGCACGTGCGCGCCATCTTCGACCGCGTCGCCCGGGCCCAGGGCAACGCCTGACCCGTACCCCCTTCCGCCGCTTTGACAGGAGCCCTAGACCATGGACAAGACCGCCAAGCCCGCGCGCCAGTTTTCGCACCTCGGTGCCGCCTGGTATGCGCACCACGTGCGCGCCGAGGCCCGCATTCACGACGAGATCACGCTGACCGTGCGCACCCCGAAGGGGTCCGGGGAAATCGTCCTGCAGTGGCGAAAGCTCGACCGCGGCCCGGCGCCGTGCCTGCGCGTCTTCCACGATTCCTGGGCGGCGCTGGCGCAGTGCCCGGACCTCCTCGCGGCGGTGGCCGAGATGGACGGCCGGGACGTGACGCCGCAAGCCATGTGTGACGTGCTGCTGGCGCTGGGCTTCGTTGACGCCACGCCGCGCGAGATGCTGGCCGCGCACGGGTTCTGAGCCTCGCCCCCTTCCCCGCCTTTGACACAGGAGCCCCCACCATGACCGCCACCGGCGAAGCCTTCACCGTGAACCTCGGCCCGCTCGTCGCTCCCATGCCCTACCGCGCAAGCGCCCCCGTGCCGCTGCGCGAGGGCGAACGCGCCGTGTCGTCCGAGATCCTGCCGCGCAAAACGAAGGTGCGCGGCTACGACCAGAAGACCTATGACCTGCCGGCCACCGTCTGGGCTTGGCGCGTATCGGCGATCCGCAGTGCCGACGGCCGCGTTTACTCCCGGCTCGAAGCCATGACACAGGACTACGGACGCACGCCAGCCGGCGAAGTCGTCGGCTACTTCACCGAACTGCGCGGCCACGCGGCCGATGCTGTCGCCCGCATCGCCCCGGGCGTCAACGCTGCGGCGGTGCGCGCGTACCGCGCCGCGCTGGCGCAGGCCGATGCACCGGCCGCGTTGTTCTGACCCCCTTCACCGCTTTTGACAGAAGCCACCATGCACACCACCGCCCCGCAATCCCAAGCTGCCCACTACGCAGGCCATGCGCCACTGGACATCACTGATGACGTGCGCCGCGCGCTGGAATGGCACGCGGCAGCTTTCGGCGATGTCACGCCCGTGGAGGACATCAAGATCGAGGCGGCGCACTACGACGCAGCCGCCGGCCTGCTGGCCGTGACCGGGCGCAAGCCTGACGGGCAACCGCTGGAGGTGCGCGCGGCCTACTGGCTGCCGCTGGACATGGGATTCGGCGACCAGGCAATCGCGCTGGCCGAGTTCGCGGCGCAGGCCGTGGCCGAGGCCGTCACGGAGTTCTGTCCCCTTCCCGCCGTTTCACAGGAGCCCGCCATGAGCAACCCCTGGTTTCGCAACCACTACCGCCACGACGAATGCCCGGAGGAGCCGGGCGTGGAGTGGTCCGACGAATGGGACTGCATGTGCAACGACGAATGCCCAGCCTGTGGCACGAAGGACATCGAGCCGCACGACTCCGACGACCTCTCGGACGCAGCGCAAGCGCTGGCCGATTGACATCCCCTTCCGCTTCAGGAGAACGCCATGGAAATCACACTCGCCGATCTGTGCCGCGAAGGCTACTGCGCCGCCTTCGCCCTCAAGTACGCCGACCGCATCAGCGGCGCAATCCACGAGCTGCCACTGTGGAAGCAGGCCGCCCCGCACGAGAACGTCCACGCATCGTTCTACGAGCCCGCCACGGGCTGGACGCTGACGAGCGGGGAACTGCGCTGCACCGTGGCCACGCCCGCGGGCCTCGCGGTCGAGTCCCCGCCGCCGGGGATTCAGGTCAAGGCCATCGACGGCGGCGTGGAGATCTCGATGGAATTCAGGGTCGCGTGCCAACGAGAGGCCGGGCTTTCCGATGCGCTGGCCACGGCTTGGGCGCTGGGCGATGTGCTGGTGGCGGGCGCGCCCTTTCGCTTCTACCGGCACCGCCTCGCGCGGGCTGCTGCCGGCCTGGCTATCGCCTAACCCCTTCCGGCGCTTAACAACAGGAGCCAGCACCATGGGCGCAGCAGCAGAACACCGGGGCAATGCCCTGATCCGCCGGCAGACCGATGCGCAAGGCGAAGCCCGGCGCACCAGCGAGGACACCGCGCGCGCTCTGCAGATTGCCGAGGACTGCAACGAATTCACCCGCCAGGCGCTGGCTTACCTCGCCGAGCCCCGCGGCCTGCGCCAGCCCACCGTTGAGCGCGCGAAGACGCGGCGCGGCTGGACCAAGCGGCATGCCGCGCTGGTGGCGGCGCACTGCGCGTGGGTTGATGCCGACTCGCGCGACGCCACGGCCTGGGGCTGCGTGTGTGTGCGGCGTGCGCAGGCCGCGCATGCGCTGCTCACGTTCGCCCTGGGTAGCTGGACCATCCCCGACCACATCAAGGTGCCGCGCGCGGCGCAGTGCTGAGACCCCTTTCGCGCCTTTGACAGGAGAACCCGACATGCAAACCCTCATCCCTGGTCGCTTCCACCTCACCGCCGACGTGCCAAACCCGGCGCACGACCGCCGCGCGCGCAACGACTGGACCCGCAACGCGGCCACCTTCCCGGCCGGCATGGTGTTCATCGTTGCCGAGCACGCCAACTGCCCGGGCCTGATGTGCATTTGGCCCGAAGGCCTGCCCCGCGCCGATGGCTGGGGCTCGCTGGCGGTTGACCCGGACGGCAGCATGACCAGCAGTGGTGCCTATCGCGGCTGGCGCTGCGTGCCGGCGCTCATGGCGCACTTCGAGCCCGCGCCGGCAGCGACGCCCGAGCCCGCCGAACCGTGCGGCCAGGTCGAGACGCTGCGCGCGGAGCTTCAGCGCGCGCATCGCACGCTGCGCAAGGGCGGCTATGACATGACGGGCATTGATGCGGCCATCGCCAGCGCGCGCAACGTTTGACCCCTTCCATCGCAATCCGCACCCCCTCTGACGCATTCAGGAGCCCCGATCATGCAACCCACCCTCACCGAAGCCCAGCGCGCCAGCCTGAAAACCGCCTGGGACTTCCACCGCGCCGGGCAATGCCTGTACCGGATCGGTGAACGCACGGCGCAAGCATGGAAAGAAGGCGTTGCCCAGGCGCTGGCCTTCACCCCTCCCGGGGAATCCAGCCCGACGCCGGCCCAACTCATCGACATCACCCAGGATGTGCGCACGCTGCTCATGGGCGGCGATGCGCGCCGCACCACGGTCCGCACCGAGCGCTCCAGCTATGACTATTTCGATGCGCCGGCCGCGGTGTTCTTCGACCCGAACACCAGCACCATGCACGCCTGCGGCTGCCGCGTTGCCGAGGTGCAAGCACCCGAGGGCTTCAGCAAAGCCCAGTTCTTGGCCGCGATTGAGCCCATCAGGGCAATGAATGGCGCCGACGGCGACCCCCTCTATGCCATTCAGTGGTCGGGGTCCGTCATCGAGGTTTGGGAGGTGTACGGCATGTACTGGACGTACCGCCCGCCCGTGGGCCTGGGTGGCATGGGCGCGCTGCACCTAGCGCTGTGCGAGCAGGCAGAAAAGCGCCTGCTGAACGCAGGCGACGACGACCTCGGACAAGTCGCCGCAGACCTGGCCGAGCGGCTGCATGACATGGCTGCGGCCATGGACGCCTGACCCCCTTCCGCCGCTTACAGGATCCCCGCCATGCTCATCGGACACCTCGCCTGGTACGCCGACGCCTGCCACGCCGCGCCCTTCCACGACCCGCGCACGCGCGCCAACGTGCTTGAAATCCTCATGCCCGACCTGGCGCGCGAGCGCCGCGAGGTGCTGCAGGCCGCGGCCCAGGCCCGGCGCGCCGCCGGCACGCTGCCCGCGGAACTGCGGCGGCTGCTGCTCGAAACCGCGCGCGCCTGCCGCCGCGCCATGCAGGCCGCATTGCGCCGCGCCGGTGTGCTCGACATCACTGCCGATGCCCGCGCTCTGGCGCTGGACGACGGCCGCGCCGAAATCTACGCCGCCCACTACGACCCGGCCCGGGCACTGCTGACCGTCGCCGGACGGCGGCGCGACGGGCGCGCACTGATCCTGCGCGAGGCGTGGCATGCGCCGCTGGACCTGACGCCGGGCGAGCAGCACCAGCTGCTGTGCGAGCGTGCCGCGGATGCCGTGGCCGAGGCTGTGGGTGCCTGAAGCCCGACCCCTTCCCGACCTTTCCGCACCCCCCTTCCGCATTTAGGCGCTTGGCGACATACTGCGCCCACCCCTTGCAGTGGAAACACGAATGCCTGCCCTACAAGCCCCCGCGCGCCCGCGCGCCGACGACATCCCCGAACTGCCGCCGGGCACGCCGGAAGCCGTCGAGCGCCTGGCGCGCCAGCACAACCTGACAGACGCGGGTGCTGCGGCGCTGGTGCGGCTGCTCGACTCTGTCAGCTTCACGCGCTACCGCACCGGCCTGCGCGCGATCCCCGCGGCGACTCTGGAGATGCTGCTGCTGCGCCTGGACCGGCACCCGACGCTGCGGCTGGCCTGGCGCGACGAGACGCGCACCGAGCCGCACCCGGAGCGCGACCTGCCGGCGCTGCCTCCCTGTGACGGCGCCGCCATCGAGGCGCTGGCGCAGGCGCACGGCCTGAGCAACGCCCAGGGCGCGCGGCTCATGCGCATTGCCGACCCCAACACCTTCAGCCGCTACCGGCGCAGCGGCGGCGTGTCGGCGCAGCGACCGCAGCCGGCGGCGCATGAGCTGCTGCTGCTGCGGCTGGGGGAGCACCCGTCGTTGCGATTGGTTGTGAAGTCATCCGAATGAATGAATCTAGGGGCTTGTGGTTTTCATGCCATTCGCCTAATATTCATCCATCGCCTCACCGCGATTGATCCCCGACAAACCCGCCGCAGCGCGCGGCACGCTTCCCAGGAAACCAGCCATGAAGATCGAATTCATCGCCACCGCACAGACCATGGGCAACGCCACCGAAGCCGATGCAGCCACCTGGGCGGCCTACGTGGCAAAGCGGCTGCGCGAGCAGTTCCCGGACGCCGAGGTGTCCGCGCGAGCTGACAACCGCCTCAGCAATGACCAACTGTTCGTGGATGGCGACAGCGGCTGGGATGACGGCTTCGGCGTGCGGGACTTCGTGCAATCGCTGTGGGATCGCGAACTCGACAAGGCGTTTCCCAACGCTGCGCCGACCTACACGATTGCCTGCCTCAAGAGCACCGGGCTGCTGATCGCCTGCGAGCCCGACGGCTCCGATATGGAGGCCGCCATCGTGGCCGAGGAGGGCCGCGCCAGCGCCACATTCGACCGCGACGACATCGTGACCGTGGAGGGTCTGACGCTCACGGACGAGGAGCGCGACGGCGACGAGACGATCTACAGCGGCACGCAGCTGGGCTGGCTCATGGACAAGGCGGGCCGCTCCTACGAGTACGCGGTGCGCCGCGGCTGACGCACACCCGGCGCGCTGCGCCAGCGTGGTGCGCCTTGACTGCCGCACAGGCAGACCCTTTCCCGCACTTCCCAGGAGCCCCTATGCCCGACCTCTTCAACATCCTGTCCGGCTACATCGAGCAGACCGGCGACATGCTCAAGGACCGCGCCGCCGTCGAAGCCGCGCTGCACGACACGGACAGCATCGACCGCTACGCAAGCAACGGCTGCAACTGCGAACTGTCCACCGATGCCATCGAGCGCATCTCGGCCGTGGGCCTGGCCTGGCTGCGCGACGTGCACGAGGGCAATGGCGAGTGGGACCGCATGCAGCGCGAAGCGCGGGCGGCGCTCGAGGCGCAAGAGGCCTGACCCTTCCGCCTTTCACCGGCGGTCCGCGCCGCCGGCATCGTTGCAACTTCGCAGGAGATTCACCATGCAAGACACCTGGCAGCCCGTCGGCGGCATCAAGGAGAACCCCGGCACCTTCAGCAGCGGCGATCGCATCATCCTCGTGGAGCGGCGCGCCGATGGCGTGATGCGGCGCACGGTCACGGACATCACCGGGCGCGACGACACGCAGACCCGCTACACCGGCGATCCGCGCGACCAGGGCGGCCCGTACCCGCCCGATGGCGTCGTGTCCTTCCGCTCGCTGGACAACGCCACGGCCCACTTGCAAAAGCGCAAGGAGGCCGAGCGCGTGAAGGGCGTGCGGTGGACCTGCGGCGCCGTCTCGAAACCGGCCGCCAGCGTTGAGGAGGCGATTCGGGCGGCGCAGCAGGAAATGCGGTGGGCCGGCGACGGCGACGGCGGCAGCGCGAACGTCTGGGTCGATGGCGTCCTGGCCGCGGGCATCGAGTGCTCCTACAGCACCGGCTGGGCGTTCAAGGTCGAGCGCCACGGCCAGTGGGCCAAGAGCGCGGGGCGCTGAGCCCCTTCCCGTGCAACCCCTGGCCCGGCCGCCCGCCGGGCCGACCTCTTCCAGCGCAACGCGCGCCCCGACCCATGGAATTTTTCACCCCTCAACCTCCGCTCGCGGACTTCCCCATCGCCGGCACGCCGCTCCGCGCCCTGGTGCTGCGTGGCCCGATGTCGCTGCTGGCCTACATTGGCGTCCCGCTCGACCACTGGGCCGCCGGCACTGATCTGGACTTCAGGTGCCATTGGGGCATCACGTTTGAGGGCGAGGGCGAGGGCATGATGCGCCCTGCCGGCTGGTACTGGTGGGGCTGGGACTACGGCCACTGCACTGATGTTGTGGACCTGCCGCCGCTGTCGCCGGAGTGGCAGGAGCGCATAGACGACTTCCGACGTGCACTGCTCGAACACTTCAACGATTGGCGCGAGGATCGCGGCCTTGAGCCGGTGACCGGCTTCACGCCGATGGAACAGAAGCGATGGACCGCCGCCGAAGTGGTGGAGGACGTGATGGATGTCGCCATGAATGTCAAGGCAGCGCTGGAGGCGGCCGAGGCTGGCGCTGCCGCCCTCTCCGGCGGAAACGCCGACTCTTAACGCTCATGCCCTTCGCCCCCGACCCCCTTTCCCGGCTTCGCCTCGTGCCCGGCCTTCGCTTCGCAGACCTCGCGATCAAGCGCGACCCGGTGAGCTTGGACATCAGCTTCAACGTCGCGCCGCTGCAGGCATTCGCGCAAGGCAACGGCCTTGACCTCGCGCAGGTTGATGCCGGCGACGTGATGGAGCGCTGGTATCGCCTGCACCGCGAGGCCGGCGGTGCGCCGGATGCGGTGTGCGAGGCGATCGGCCTGGAGGTGCGCAGCGACATTGGCCGCCCGGCCATCGCCGCGGCGATGCAGGCCCGCGCCGCGCTCAAGGGCGTGGAGATGGCGCACCCGGACCTGTGGAGGCGGCTCGACGTGGTGCGCGCGCGCCGCGGCGAGATCCCGAAGACCACGCGCGAGGCCATCTGGCCCGCGTGGTGCTTCATCCCGTCGCATCTCGTGCTGCACGAGATCGAAGCCGAGTTGCGCGCTCGCGGCATCAGCGCGGCGGATGCCGTCAACCAGGCCACGATGCTGACGCTGCTGGGCGCCTGGCGGCCGTCGCAGGGCGTCTACCGCTTCGACCCCGACGTGTACCGGGCGCTCATCGACACCGAGGTCAGGGGCGACATCCCGCACAACGTGCTGACCCGGCTGCCGGAGTGGTGCGTCTTCATCGAGACGCCGGGCATGGATGTCGGCCAGGGTGCGCCGGACCCGCTCACGGGCGCTTTCGTCGGCCTCGATCCAGGCCATGCGCCGGGGCAGCCCGACACCCATCCCCACCTGCTCATCACGTTCCTGGCCCGCGACACCCTGGACTCGGTCGCCATCGCGCTGGGCCCGTGGTCGTTGCCGGAGTGCGTCGAGCGCGCGGTGCGCCAGTTGGACCCCGGCTACACCCTGCCGCCCGAGGCGCTGGCGCGCGTCATGCGCCAGGTCATGCCGATCCTGTCGCTCACGTTGTACCTGTGCACCGACGCGCCGGACTTGGGCGGCGAGATGCCGCAGCGGCCGGAGCCGGTGAAGACCAAGCGGGGGCCGCGCCTCTTTCCGCCACAGAAGCCGCGCGAGTGGGACGTGGCGGTGCGCATCGGTGGCGCGATCCGGGCAGCGCATGCAGCGCGCCGCGAGCCTGAAATCACCATCGACGGCAGCCGGGCGCCGATGCGACCACACGTGCGAGCGGCGCACTGGCACGGCGTCTGGACCGGCCCGAGAACCGGGCCGCGGCGCTTCAAGCTGAACTGGCTGCCACCGATCCCCGTGAACATCGAGGACCCGGCGAAGCTGCCGACGGTCATCCGGCGCGTGGCCGGCGAGGCTTGACCCCCTTCCGGCGGTTTGGCACCCGTTCAAGGCTATTTGCACAAGACGCGCAGATCAGTTCAAGCTTAGTTGCACAGCACCCCTTCCAGAGGATTTACGCCATGAGCGACCAGCCCGAAACCGACGGCGCCGCGGCGGTGGAAATTCGGATCGAGTGGCGCCTGAACGGCCTGGCCGGCGGCTGCCCCTGGCGCCTGAAGACCGACGCCGTGCTCGCGAGCTTCGAGCGCCAGGTGGCGATGTGCTGCGCAGAGTTCGGCGAGGGCACGCACTGGATCGCCGAGCGGCCGGCTTGACCCCTTCCGGGCGATTCCGAGCCGCTACGCCTCGCGCCCCCGCAGAAAGTCCCGCATCGCCCGCTCGACCTCGGTCAGCATCTCGCCCATACGGTCCAGCAGGTGGTGCGCAAAGCGCCGCTCGGAATCCGTCTCGCCCAGCGACTCGCGCACCAGGCCAGTTCCCTTGCAGGCGCCGCACGAGCATTGCGTGAGGTGCCCATAGCCCGCCTCAGCCTCGGTGCGCTTGGCCTTCTTGCCGCTGGCGTGCTGAAAGACCAGGCCAGTGCCGCCGCAGGCCGCGCACCGCGGTGAAAGCCACGCCTTGAGCACGCGCCCGACGATGGCCATGACGCCGTCATCGTTCGGCAGCGGGTTCGCCGCCATGGCCTCGCGGACCTGCGCCGGCCGCGCGTGGTGCGGTAACCCCTGCACCGGCCATTTCGACGCCTGCGCCAGCGCCCAGCGCCCCAGCGCCTCTCGTGCCGCGGGCAAGGTCCGCAGCTTCGTCAGCATCATGGCCTGCTCGCTCACGGCGGTGCCGTGTGCCTCGCGCTGCTGGCGCCGCAGGGATTCGGCGAGCTCGACGGCTCGCGACGCATCGCGCCCCGGCGCCTTGGCCAGCGCCTGCTGCTCGCGCGCCAGGTCCCGCGCCGTCTCGCGGATGGCGACCTCGCGGGCCTCCTGCCAGCGCAGCGACAGCGCGTGCTGCGCCTTGACGCTGTCCCACTCCTGCGCCAGACGCAGCAGCAGCGGGCCGAGTTCGGTGATGCGCGCCGGTGCGACAGCGCCCGGCACGGGGATCTCAAGCGCAGGGATCGGCGGCAGCCCCTGCAGCCGGCGCCGCTGCTCGACTCGGCGCAGGCGCTGGCGCTCCACCGCGCCGCCGGCGACCCAGCCGGCCACGATGAAGCGGTCCACCGCGCGAAGTCGCTCCGCGTGCGCTTCCAGGTGCGTGGAGTTCATCGCGACGACGTACTGCTCGCGGATGCTGGGTTTTTCGTCCGTCACGTACTACTCCGGTGGTTTCAGATGTCCAGGGTCACCCGCACGCCGTCCAGCACATGCCGCGGGCGGGAATCACTCAAGAAGGCAACGGCGAGCATGCGGACCTCGATGGCAACCGGCTGCAGTCCGGTTGCGGCCTCGAAGTCCAGAAGCTGGCGCTGGATGGCGGTGGTCAGCCGCTGCTCCAGCGCGGCGCGGGCTTCGCGCAGCTGCTGCACGGCGATGGGCTTCGGTGCGGCGGCCACGGTCAGCCCTGCTTGCCGAAGGCGCCGGCCAGGATGTCATCAATGGCGCCAGCCATCGGCCCGCTCGCGCGCGCGGCGGCCTGCGCCGGCTGGCGCTGCTCGTGGAGTTGCTGCTGCAGCCGCTCCGCCAGGTCGGCCAGCGCGAGCACGTCCATGGCCATGCGGTCGGTATTCACGCGGCAGCCGTCCAGGTGGCGTTGCGCGCGGGCTTTCATGTCCGCAACCGTGTTCACTGGCCAGCCCCTTCCTTTTCAGCCTGGATCGCACGCAGGAAGTGCGGCGCCTCAATGGCCACGGCCCCGTGCAGCGTCTCGCGCAATGGCTCGGTCCGGGCCGCGTTCAACACCAGCTTGCCGCGCTCGTCGGTGACGTAGCGGACCAACAATCCCCGCTCCTCGTCCGCGGTGACGACCTCGCTGCGCTCCGTGCCGTCGAGGAACACGCGCACGCCCATGTGATTGCAGCCATCGAGGAAGTCGGGGTCTTCGGGATCGACGCTCAGGCGCATGCTCGGCCCTCCTGCGCCTTGCGGATCGCCTCGGCGACCTGCTCGGGCGTTTCAGCGACCCAGACCTCCTGCCCGTTGGCCAGGATCAGCGTCGTGCGGCTGGAGTCTTGGGTGCGGTGCCAGCGCACGATCTGCTCGGCCACCATCCACGGGTCGGGCATGTGGGGTGCGTAGCGGGTGAACTTGATGGGTGTCATCACCGCTCCCAGGCCAGCTTCTCGGTGCGCCACTCCCGCCGCCGCGCCTCGCCGGCAAACGGGCTCTCGCCGAACAGGTCACACAGCCGCACGAAGTTGGCCCAGGACAACCCCTCTTCCGGGTTCGTCTGCACGAAGCGGGACTGCTGTTCTTCAAGCATGTCCGGCGTGTCGTCCAGGATGGCCCAGGCTTCGACCTCGGGGTGCTCGGCAAGCCAGTGTGCGATCTCGTCGCCGCGGCAGCCGCACAGGCTCGGCGTGCGGTCGATGATGGGCAGATCGAGCGCCTTGGCCGCGTCCTTGAAGTCGCAGAAGTTGCGCCAGGCCGAGGACAGAACGAACTGGATGCCGGCGCTGTGGCTCAAGCGGCGCAGCAGCGCCAGCGAGACCTCGTCCCACTGCGGGTGGTGAAGCTCTTGCGGGTAGCCGCCGAAGGCGACTTGCGTGCGGGTACTGTTAACCACTCCGTCCAGGTCCAGAAACACAAGTCTGGTCATCGCGCCTCGCCCTCCTGCACGCCATGGAACGCAGCCACGATGAGCCGGCGGACGAAGGCGATGGCTTCGCGCCTCTGCTTGTCGTCAAGGTCGATGATGGCGCCGTCTTGCACCGTGCCCGGGATGAAGCCGGCCACAGCCAGCGGGTGGAAGAGATCCCATTCCCAGCCGCTGTTGCCGAACGGCCGTTTGCCGCTGAAGCACTCGCCCTCGTCCCACAGGGTTTCCAGTAGCCGGCGCAGGTAGTCGCGCACGGTAATGCCTTCGCCGGCATCGCTGTCGAAGCGAACATCCAGCGCGGCCAGAAGCCCCTTGTCGGTCTGCGGCTCGGGAATGGGGGCGTACTGGACGCCGTCGATCAGGACTTTCATGGTTTCCTTCTCAATCACTGCTGCAAGACGACGAACCGCTGTCGCTGCTGCTCGAACTGCTGTCGCTCGACGACCAGCTGCTGCCGCTGTCGTAGCGGCTGGAGCAGGCGTCGCCCGGTGACTCCCACCGGCTCGATGCGCCACCACCGCCGAAGGTTCCGCCCATGCTGCTGGCGAAGGTGGCGACCGCTGGCGCGGGTGCCGGAGCCTCGCCGAACTCCACCAGGCCGCGTGCGCTGCCGTAGTCGCCGGCTGCGTCCGCATCCCTCGCCCGGCTGGCGCTGGCGGCCGGCTTGGGTGGCTCGCCCGGATTGCGCCGCGGCGGCGCCTGCACCGTGGCGCGCTTGGGCGTCGAGCAGCCGCCGCAGCATCTGGAGCCGGCGGCGCAACCCTTGGCGGCCGGCATGGGCGGCGCCTGCGGTGCTACGGTCCTGCGCGCCAGCGACGCCGCGCTGTCGTGGCGGCCGACCACGCGCGGCAGCGGGTGGATGCTGCTGGCCGGCGGCTCGCGGCGCGCGGGCTCCATCGGTTGCGTGTCGAGCCAGGACGAATGCCCCCACACCGGGTCGCCTGGCGGCGCCGGGTCGCGGCGGCGTCCGACAAAGGCGCCGATGACCCACAGCGCCAGCGCCGTGGCAAGGAACACCAGCACGGGAAGGAAGTAGGACCATTCCATGGCTTGCTCCTTCGCTTCAGGCCGCCTTCGGCCACGGCCGGCGCAGGAGCGGCGGCAGCGGGTCGGATGGGCTGCGGAACAGTTCCGGGTAGCAGCGCTGCGCCCAGGCCTCCGCTTCACAGACCTGGTGGCTGCGGCGGACATCGCAGTCCACGGCCGCGGCGTCGATGAGCCGGCTGCGCACGTCGGGCGGGAAGTGTTCGGACACCTCGCCGGGGCGCGCGGCGCGGGGCTTCAAGGTGCGGAACTCGCTCAAGGGTTCTCCTGGGAATTTGCAGCGGCAACAAGCACCGCGCGGTGCTGCTCAGCCAGTCCGGCATCTGTCGGACAGGACGGCACGAAGGGATTGGCCAGCAGCATCACGATGGCCGCTGCAGTGGCGCCGGCGACGACAAGGCCCAGGGCGAGCAGCGCCAGCAGCGAGGGCGTGAAGACGTAGAGGGTGCGGCTCACGGCTTGCGGGCCGACGACACGGCCCCCTGGTAGATCGCCTCGTAGATGCCGCGCAGCCACTTCGTGACCACCGTCTTGGCCAGCACCAGCACGTCGCCGACGACGCTGCTGGCCATGCTCACAGGCCACACCACCATCCAGTGCACGATGCGCCTGGTCTGGTTCTTGGGCGCCAGGTAGCTGTGATCCTTGGCGTCGGGAATCAGCGCAACCCGCTCATGCACGTAGCGCCGGTATCGCCAGATGCTCCACAGCACGCCGACCGCGGCGTAGGCCAGCGCGCCGTAGAGCACGATGCGCAGCGGCACGCCGAAGAAGAGGTAGGCCACGAAGGCGGTGAAGGCTGTGACCAGCAGCGCCGTGCCGGTGCATTCAAGCGCCTCGAAGAAGATGGCCAGCAGGAGCAGCACCGCCAGCGCAGCCCAGTTGAGCATGTAGCCCGTGACCAGGCCGAGGAAGAAGTCCATGGGGGAGGTCCTTTCTGATGCGCGCTCAGGCGCTCTTGTCGTGGCTGGTGGGCTGCTGCGGCGCCTGGCGCAGCGCGGCGCGCAGCTCGCCCCAGATCGCACCCTCAAGGTTCAGGCGCGCAGCCCAATGGGCGTTCTGGTTGTTCACGCTGGGCGACGCCTGCTGCATGCAGGCGGTCTTGACGACGGCACGGATTGCGGCGCCGATGGGCTTGGGCAGTTCGCCGTCTTCCAGCGTCGCACCCGGGTCCGGTCGCCGTTGCCGAGCGGCGGCATTGAGTGCTTCGAGCAGCCACAAGGCATACCGCTCGCGCGCCTCATCACTGCCGAAGTCGCCACTGACCTTGATCGTCACGTCGTGCTCGAAGTCGTCGCTGGCCAGCGTCATCGGGTACTCGACGCGCTCGATGAGCCACGGGCCCTTGTCCGCCGGCGCGCCTTGCACGTTGCTGGCCACGAACTCGGCTGCGCTGGTGTAGCCGCTCGCGCGGGCGGTTGCCTCCAGTGCCATCGCGCGGAAGCCGGCGATCTGCGCCATGGCGCGGCGGGCGAGTTCCGGCAGCCCGCTTGCGCCCCATTGGCCACACTTCTCCTCCTCGGTCAGCAGCGGCATGAGCGCGTTGACCACCTCGGCCTCGCGCTTCGTGCGCTCGGCCATGTCGTCGCCGAGATCGCTGGCGAGCTTTTGCCACTGCTCCAGCGTGCCGCCGTGCAGCACGGCGGGTGCGGCCATGGCGGCGAGCTCGCGCAGGGCGTCGGTGATCTCCAGCCACGTGCGTGCGGCATCGCCTTCGGGCGTGTCGTGCTCGCGCCCCTGCTGCCCTTCGGCCACGGCCAGGTTCCAGTAGCGCCCGATGAGCGATTCCAGCTGGGCCACGAGGTCGGCGGCCCGCATCGGTGCCGGCACGGCGACCTGCGCCGCGCGGAAGCACGCATTCCAGCCATCCCGGTAGTCCGCCGGGACGTGCGAGGCCTGCGGGTGGAAGGGAAGGAACTCGTCGCCGCACTTCCACTGCTGGGCCGGGTCGAGCTTGGGTTGCGGCGCCTTGTCGAATGCCCGGCCGCACCACCCCGTCCATGCCGCGCGACTCAGCGGGCTGCCCCACTGCGTCAAGGTGGCCTCCGTGGGATTCAGCGCGACCCAGCCCCGGGCCCACTTCTCGAACCGCAGCCGCTGCTCCTGCTCCGCGAAGCGCGGACGCGCCTTGCCACCCTCTTCCGGGGCTGGAGGCGTCTGCAGCAACTTGCGCAGCGCTTGCAGCCGCTCGGTGATGTGACCCGGCGGGATGCCGTGCTCCGCGCACAGCGCGTGGGCCTCGCTGAGCCAGGGCGCGGTCGGGTCGGCGTCGGGCTGGACGGCCCCCAACTGCGCCAGCAGGGTGTCGCGCTCGGCCTTGGTGCTCTCATAGGACATGTGCAGCCACTCCACGCGCTGGGCGTAGTCGCCGCTGAGCCAGTCCTTGGAGCCTGCGTAGAAATCGTCGGGCAGAGGGTACGCCGCAGGAATCCGTGCGGCAGCAGCAGCCAGCAGCACACGCGCGTGTCCGCCGATGCCGTGCGGCTTCAGCGCGCCCTCGGCGTCCAGGCTCAGCAGCGCGTCGATGCAGCCAATGAGTTGCGCGTTGTCGCCGCAGAACTCGTCGGCGGGCGGCGCCTGCGGCACTTCTGGCCCGACCACGATCCCGGCGGCCTTCATGGCGGCATCCACTGCCGCATCCAGGTCGGTGTCGTTGAGTGCGGTCCACATGCCAGGCCCCTCGCACACGAAGATGTTCTGCACCGCGCCGACCACGTCCATGCTGTCGTCGGCGTGGTCGAGGCGGTGCGTCTCGTTTTGCGTGTCGCGCAGCCAGCGGTAGCGCATCGCGTCGGCGCAGAACGCTTCCAGCCGCTCGCGCAGGTAGGCGTTCTCGGTGCGCAGCCGCTCGATCTCGTCGGCCGCGCGCTGGCGCAGCTCGGCCGCAAGCGCCGTGAGGCCCAGGGTGTTGCGCAGGCGGGGCACGATGTCGGCGCTCACGCCCGCACCCCCGACACGGAACTAACCCCCAGCGGCTCCCCGCCCAACTCCCCCCGCGAAGCCGACCCCTCCCCCCGTCCCTGCCCAGCCTGCATTTCCTGGCTTCCCTTGCCTCCCCCTTCCTGCGCCCCGCCCGCGGCCAGCGCCTGGTGCTCGGCCAGCAACTGCTCCTTCGTGAGCCCACGGCGCGCGGCCTCGGCGTCGTACTGCGCCTCGATCACGTCGGCCACGCCCTGCAGGTACGCCTCGACCCACACCCACGGGCCCCAGGCCTCGGCGCCGTGGAAGTCGCTGCCCATGGCGCGCTTGCGCGCCTGGTAGGCGTAGGCCTGCTGCAGGTCCCACGGCGGGGGTGTCGTGGGGTCGGCCCGGCGCATCTGGGCGAGAGCCAGGATGCGCTGCGTCGTCAGGGGTCGGGGGTCGGGGGTGGCGTCGAGGACTTCGTCCCAGGTTCGAGGCTGGATGAAGGGGAAGACGATTTGCGCGGGAGGGGGTGGGGTTTGGTCGGGCATCGGGCGGGGGTCGGTCGGGTCGGGGTGAAGGGGGGTTGTGTTCCGTGTATGTGCTGTGGGTCAGGTCTTGGGCTGTTGCGCGTTGTCGCGGGCGCGCCTGGCGAAGAAGGCGCCCAGGGCGCGCGCCCTCAGCGCGTTCCTGGCGTGCGCGCGGGCGCGGCGCTCGACGCGCTGCTGCGCGCGGTCGAGCAGCCACCAGGCCGCGGCCAGCAGGGCGAGCACGGGGATGGAGAGGAGGATGGCGGCGAGGTGGTGCTTCATGCGCGAGGCTCCTCGTGCTGCTGCGGCGCCCGGCGCGGGATGCACAGCGGCTGCGTCTCGCCGCTGCAGTAGCCCTGGCGCTTGAGCCAGGACCACTCGGCGCCGTCGAACCCGCAGTGGCGGCAGCAGGCGTCGTCGTCGAACTCGTGGCGCTGGATCGTGGTGGGCGGGGTGTTGCGGTCAACCACGGCCGACCTCCTGCGCAGTGACCGCCACGGCCAGCGCCGAACGCGCGTGGCTGGTGACGCCGTAGAGCGGCCCCGGCGACGCCTTGCGCCCCACGGCCTTGTCCTTGCCGGGCCCGAACAGGTCCACCAGCGCCTGCCAGATCGTCGCGTCCGTGGCCTTCTGGCTGCGGCACAGGTGCGACTTCACCTCGGCGCGGTACACCAGGCGCACGGCCTCGGGGTCGCGCCACGCCTGCTGGAAGCGGCCCACCCAGCGCACGGTCTCGAACACCTCGCGGCCCACGGGCATGCCGTAGCTCGCCACCATCTCGATGGCGCAGGAGGCGACCTGCGCACCACGCCCGTAGCAGGACACCAGCGCCAGCATCCGGTCGTTGGGCAGCACGCCGCTTTCAAGCACGCGGCGGCCGTCGAGCAGGCAGAAGCCGGTCTGCTCGGTGCCGGGGTCGAGGGCGAGGATGGCCGTCACGTCTCAACCTCCATTCCGAGCGTGAACTGCTCCGCCGGCTCCTGCGCGCGGCGCCACTTCGCCCATGCCTGCCCTACCGCACCGGAGCCCGGGAACAGGTCGTGGAAGTCGTCGCCGGGCTGCAGGTTCAGGCCCTCGAACACCCAGAAGCTGAAGCGCTCCGGCTTTGCGCCGGGGAAGCCCTTGCGCATGGCAATGGGCTCGCTCAAGTGATCGCGCCAGGTGTCCTGCTCGACGCTGCGAGATCGGGCAGGCGAGAAACTGAAGATGACCGGCTCCCAGGTCCAGGCCCTGGTGACGTTGCGCTTGAACGCGGCGAAGGGCTTGACCCAGGCGCCTACCCGCACCCCCCCCGGACACATCTTCAGGATCGTGGCCAGCGACGGCTCGTGCAGGCTCAGCGCCCAGCAGTCGAACTCGTCGCACAGGCGCTGGATGAGCCGATGGTGCGTGCGCGGGTCGTCGTAGTCGGCCGCCTGCGGGTGCAGCGCGCCGTAGTGCTTCTGGCCGCAGCCGAGATACGGAGGGTCGGCAAAGGCGGCGCGGATCATGCGGCACCCCGCTTCACCAACTCCAAATCCGCTTCCCACGCGAGCCCTTCCGACACGTTCCCGCCGGCGAGGTGGCACCACCAGAAGGCCCGGCCGCCGATCTCGCCGCGCCAATCCAGCACGCAGCGCACACCCTCGTTGCCGTGGGCGCTGCGCGTGATGCGGCAGAGGTCCAGGGGCTGAAGATCCATCACGCCGCCCTCGCCGCCTGCAGCGCCAGCATCAGCGCATCGACCTCCTCGTGCCGCAGCGAGGCGGCGAAGCGCACGGCGCAGTCCTTGCCCGTGGCGATCACGTTGACGCCCTCGTGATTCGACCAGTTCGTGGTCACCACGGCGAAGCCTTCGCGGCCCTGCACGAACACCTCGGTCGTCGGGGTCTTGATGGTTTCGAGGCTCACCATGCCAACTGCCCCGCCAGCGCCAGCCACTGCGCATCGGACGCGCGCACCGCGCTTGCGCACCAGCGCAGCCACCAGCACCACCAGGACACGATTGCCCGCTCAACGGCCGTCATCAGCATCAAGCACCCCTTGTCGGCCAGCGACGGCCACAAACACGACCAGCACGGTGATGAGCGACCAGTACGCCGCCTCGATCACGTCGAACCCGAAGAACTCGGCCACGGCTCAACCTCCGATCCAAGGAAAGTCCAGCGACACCATCAGCAGCGCGGCCAGCATTGCGCCGATGGCCACGGCAGCGAATGCCTGAATTGCGGCGCGCAGCATCAGAAGCCCTCCGCTGCGCGGCGCATGGCGGCGCGCAGTTGCTCCACCTGGCGCGTGAGGTCGCGCACGATTTCCTGCGGCTTGCCTGCAATGCGCAGCACCTCGTCCTCGCCGTTGCTCCAGCGCAGCGGGCGCAGGCACTCATCGGCGATGGCCAGGCGCGGGCCCTGCAGCGTTCCGCCGTGGTCCCTGACCCAGCCCTCCACCACCCAGCCCACGGCTTCGCAGAAGTAGCTCTTGCCGTCGATGCACTCAGCGGTCCGGGACGCCCGCAACACCTGCACCACGGCGCCACGCCCGGGCTCCGCGTAGGGCGCCTTCACCATGGCGACATCGCCCGGCTTCACGTTCGTGCTCACGGCATTGCCCTTTGCCGCGCCAAGCGCTCGGCGGCAGCCCGCGCGTTGGCGGCGCCGACGTAGCCCTCGCCGAGTCCGTCCACGTGGTAGAGCTCGGCCCCGAAGTAGCTGCGGATCTCGCCCAACACGCGGCCCGTGCCTTCAGCCTTCAGCACTTCCCTGCCCTTGCCCATGAACGTCCAGACGGCGCCCTTGATGGGGTCGTTGCTGGGGTCCATGCCGTTGAGCCGCATCAGGTCGAGGTACTGGTTCGCCATTTGCGCCAGGTACGCCATCGAGCGCCCTGCGGGCGAGTCGTGGTCCGCATCAAGGCAGTCGGTGACCAGCGCCAGGTGCATCTGCACCTCGTCGGCAAGGGTGGCGGGTTTCGGGCTCATCAGCCAAGTCCTCTCGTGATCCACGTGATGTGTCCCAGGCGCAGCCGCAGCTCGGCCTCCTGGATCAGCCACGCCAGCGTGGCCTGCGTGCAGTCCTCGTGCTCCAGTTGCGCTTCGTGCAGGTCCGTGCAGGACAGCAGCGCCTGGTAGCCGGGGCCGTCGAGCACCCAGGACACCGGACGGCGGGCGGCTTCCATGCGCTCCACGCGCTCCTTGAGCCGGCGCAGCGCGTCCTTGGCTTCCTCCACCAGCGGCAGGTACTCCGCGCCGATGCCGCGCTCGGCCAGCAGCCAGGTGGCGGTGACCATCTGCCCCATGCGCTCCGCATCGCGGCGCACACCGCGGCCGTGCTTCATGGCGCCGAGGCTGTCGAGATACCAGTAGCAAAGCCGCGTCTGGTCGTCGCGCGCCAGCGTTCCCTGCGCGTCCGGGAGGATGTAGCTGCGGAACTGGTTGTAGTCGGGGATCGGCCCGAGCAGGTTCTGCACGACTTCGGCGATGGGGGTGAGCAGGCTTTGCATTACGCGGCCTCCCTTTCGTGGTTGCTGCAGGCCGTCTCGCCCGCCAGCGATGCCGCCAGCGCGAAGACGCTGGCGTTGCGCGCCACGGCCCGGTCCTTGCCGCGCACGCCCTGGTCACAGGGCCGCTTGCCGAGCTTGATGAGGCTCATCACGGAGCGGCTGATGCCGAACTCGCGGGCCAGCGCCGCAGCCGTCTCGCCTCCCTCAACCATGCGGCGGCGCAGCTCGACCGCCTGCTGCGGCGTGATGACGCGGCGCCTGGCCGCGAACTCGCGCAGCATCGGCGTGAAAACCTCGCGGAACACCTCGGACAGGCCGTGCTGGCGCAGGTAGGCACCACGCTGCGCCCGTGTGCCGCTCATGGCGTGCGCCGGGTTCACGCAGTCCAGCGACAGGCATGCCGCCTTGGCCCAGGCGATGTGCGATGCCGGCACCGGCTGCTTGCGCGCCAGGTTGAGCGCTGCACGGCGGCCGTTGTGCACGGTGTCGCACTCGCTGCGCGGGTCGATGTAGCGCACCGCCGGCAACTCGTCGCCCTTGCGGCGCGAACGCGTCCAGTGCCAGCAGCCGCTGGCGGCATCGACGCGGCACCACGCCTTCAGGTCGGCCAGGCTGCGGATGCGAAACGGGCGCTGCGCCGCGTCGTTGGCGACAGCCTCGGTGGCGGCCTGCGCCACGGCCTTGCGCCGCGTCCTGGGCTCGTCCTGCGGCGCGCACGCCGGGCAGTGCCACCACAGGCGGTTTACGAAGCGCCAGCGCCGGCCCTGCGCATCAGGCCCCTCGGGTTTGATCGTGCGGCAGGCGTCGCAGCGGCGCGTCATCGTCATGCCGGGGCCGGCGATGGGCGCGGAGAAGGCCGGCGCGGGGTTGGTGGTTTCGACGGGTCTCATGCCGAAGCTCCGGTGGGAACGGCAGCGCCAGCACCGCCCAGCGCCACGCGCTTGCGCTTCCACGCCTTGGCCTCCTGGGCGCGCGCAGCCGCAGCGTCTGGGTCGAAGCTGGCGCGGTCAGCGTCCATCGCGGCCTTGGTTTCGGCTGCGGTAGGCGTTGGGCACACCGGCGGCGGCGCGGCGTCACGGCGGCTGCCGCCGTACTCGCGCGGCGCGGTCGGCTTGCTGGTGTTGGCGGCCTCGGCAGCGGCGGTGCGGCGGTCCTGCACCACGCTTGCGACGTAGGCCACGATGTCGCCGATCGGGCCGGCGCCCTTTTCCTTCGACCGCTTCAGCGCCTGGCGCACCTCGCCGCGGGTGACCTTGTCGGCGATCCAGCGAGCCAGCGTCTTGCGGGTGCGCTCGCAGGTCGAGTCCACGTCGTGGCCGCGGTCGGCGAAGAACCGCAGCCACTGGCTGGGCTTCTCTGCGGTCTGAGGGTCGTCGAGGTCGTCGTCTAGTGAGGGGGTGCCGCCAGCGCCCGCCTCGTGCGCGCCCTCGTGCGTGTGTGCGGGCGCGCTCGCGCGGGGGTCGTCGTCGTCAATTGTTCCCTGCTCCTGGAAATGCTCCTGTTCTTGTTCTTGGCTTGCATGGGGCATCGAAGGGGCTTCCAAGTGGCTTGCGATCCACCCGGAAGGGAAGCGCTTGCGCGTCATGTGGAAGTTGCCGCCATATCGCTCGAAGAAGGCCACGAGGTACGGGCAGTCCGGCACTGCGTCGTACTCCTTCTGCACGCCAGTCACGCGCTTGTCGCCGGGACTGAGTTCTTCAGCGATCTGGTACAGGGCCATTTCATGCACCCAGACCATCTCCGAAGCCTCATCGTAGGAACAGAAGTTGGCTTCGATGCACCTCTGAAGCCCCTTCGTAGCCCCTTCAATGCCAAGGCCGGTTTCGTGGGCCATGTAGAGCATTGGCTGGTAGTACAGCCCCAGCATGTTTGAGTGCGGCGAACTCATCAGGTACAGCGCCACCACGACAGCCTCGGAACCCTTCTTGCGGATCGCGCGGCCGGTGGCGCTGCTGGACCAGAACTGCGGTCCGATCTGGGCGTACTTACGCATGACGCACCCCCTTCCACTCGGCCAGTGTTTTTGCCCCCTTGGACGTATTGCAGGGCTTGCAGGCGGTGGCCAAGTTCTCAAGCGCGTCGGTTCCGCCGCGAGCACGCGGGTGGACGTGGTCGCACTCAAGGTCTTCTGCGCTCCCGCAGTAGACGCAGCGGTGTCCGTCGCGCTCAAAAACCTTGGTACGCAACGCATTCCATGCCGACGGACTTGCGGCAGGGCCTCGACCCGCGCGCGGCTGGCGGGCGCCACGTGCGAAGCGCTGACGCCTGTTGGCAGTCCTTTCCGGCATGGATGCCGGCGGCGGGAATTCACTAGCCGGCTCGCGGTGGTGCGGGTTCTGGTGTTTGGCGAAGTTCACCACCTGGATCAGCCGCATGTCCTTCACCTGGTAGCGCAGCACGAAGCCGAAGCGCTCCAGCTCGGCCAGCAGCGGCTCGGCGTCGATGGAGTCGAAGGCGAACAACTCGGCCTTGATGCGCTTCGGGCGGTCTTCCAGCCGGCCCTCGCGGTCAGCGAGTTGCCATAGGCCGATGAACAGCAGCCGCGCCCAGGGCGAGCACTCGGCAAGGTCTTCGTTCTTGAAGAACCCGGTTTTGATGTTGCGGGCGCGTGCCATGGCGTCTACTCGTACTGGTCGTAGAGCCAGTTCTTGAAGGCCGTCCAGCTGCTGCAGGACTTCGCCTCCTCCACCATGTCGTCAACTGGCACGCCGGCTTTCAGTGCCGCCTTCAACTCGCCCATCAGGCGCGCCGGCACATAGCTCAGGCGGTTGTTGAGAATCCCGCGGACGTAGTACAGGCGGCGCTCGTCTTCCGGGGCTCCTGCCAATGCGCAGATGCCACCCACCTTGCTTATGGCCAGCTCTGCGCTTTCCGTGGTGGCCTTACCGTTCTCGTTGAGCACGACGTACTGCTCGGCAGCGGTGTCGATCGCATCGAGAACACGCGGTAGGCCATGGCGCTTCAGGAGCTTGCGCATCTGCTGGAGACCGTTGTCAGTCAACCAAGAGCCTTTCACGGCGCTCTGCCAAGCCTTCGCGATGGCGTCGATCTGGTCGCCCTCGATGTCCTTCAGCCCTTCGCGCCACTGCAGCATCATTTCCAGCTGCTCGCGGCGCTCGTGCAGCACCTCCATCTGCGCCTGCTGCTTCTTGATGGCTGTGTCGTCGCTCAAGAGGCGATCGCTCTTGCCGGCATTGCAGGGCTGGCACGACGTGATGAAGTTCATCATGTCGTTGTCGCCGTCCTGGCTCACAGGGTGGATGTGGTCCACCTGCAGCAGCACGTCAGGCGCCGCGGCGCCGCAGTATTGGCACTTGAATCCGTCGCGCTTGAAGACCTCGAAGCGGGTCTTCTTGCTGATCGACTTTCGTTCTGTCGTCATTTCATCCTGCCCGGTGCAGGCCCGGCAAAAGGGAGCAGCGGCAGGGCGGGCCGGGAGTCCGCCTTTTCGGGTGTACGGCCCTGAGCCGCTGCTGTAAACGACGGGGCGCAGCTCAAGCCGCACCCCCGATGGAAAGTTGCTGAAGCTCCGCCTGGCACTTCAAGCCAAGCTGCTCCTCGTGCTTCGCGCACTCCTGCACCAGCACCTGTGCGTAGACATCGGGGTGCTGGCGGTCGAAGTCGAGGCCGGGCCCGCGGACGAACTCGCCGGGCTTCTCGCCAGGAACGAGCCAGCCGGTGGAGCCTGTCCACGGCCGCGGGTCAATGCCGATGCTCTTGAGGTCCTTGCGCGTGACGTGGCCAGCGATCTCCAGCGCGGCCAGCACGCGAAGCGCCTTGACCTTCCACTTCGTGAGCTGCAGCGGCGCACTGCAGCCGGCGGCGACATCAGGCACAAACTCCGGCAGTTCGCAGCGCCGCTTGGGGCTCCAGTAGTGCCAGCCCGTGGAGTGCTCCATGCTGAGGCCGGGTGCGAAGCCGACAGGCCCCCAGCCGCCGCGTTCTGGCGCGAACACCATCAAGCCGAGGGCGCCGCAAATCTTGGTCGCCGTGGCGTCGCACTCCGGGATCAGGATGGCGCGATAGTCCGGGCCGGTATCGCTCCAGGCCCTGAAGTCGTCGGGGATGCTCTGGTCGAGCACCTTCATGTTGAAGCGCAGCTTGGCCTGAATGCCGATCTGCGTTCCATCCGCGCCCACCAGCAAGATGTCCCAATCAGCCGTCTCGGCGTAGGGTGTCCAAGACGGCGTTTCGATGCCGCGCCAGCGCTTGCCGGCTTCCGCCTTCACCCAGGTGATGAAGTCGGCGCACAGGGCGGCCTCGGTGGCATAGCGCGGGGTCTTCTTCACGTCAGAACCCCAGCCCGGCCTGTTCCATGGCTGCCGGCGCGTCGTGGGCGAACAGGGCGGCTTGGCGCTGGGCCTGTTCGATGCGGCGGCAGGCGATGTCGAAATACGCCGGCTCGCGCTCGATGCCGATGAAGCTGGCGCCAGCCATGACCGCAGCCACGCCGGTTGTGCCGCTGCCCATGTAGGCGTCCAGCACCGATGCCGGGTTGCCGGCCTGCTCTTGGCACCAGCGCATGAGAGCAAGTGGCTTCTGGGTTGGATGCCCGACGCGCTCCGCATTGGTGGCGCCGATAGACCATGAGAACTGCCGCGCGTTGCGGTCAAGATTCGTCCACGCCAGCTCCAGACTGGCCATGCTCGGCGGCGCATCCGGCTTGAACCACGTCAGCCAGCCGCGCGACGGCTTCAGCGGGTAGTAGTTGCCGCCCCAAACGACCTGCACATCGCCAAGCGCCAGCACCTCAGCGAGTTCACTGACCGGTTCTCGATCCCACTCGCGGGCTTCCATGCCGGCGGCACGCTGCCACTTCGTTGCGCGAGCGCGCGCATCCGTGTCGCCGATGCCGTAGGGCGGGTCAACAATGACGGCCGCCACTCGCTGAAGCGTCGGCAGCACCTCGCGGCAGTCCGCTAGGTACAGCACCGCATCGCCGATGACCTCGCGCTTCATGCCTTGCCCCCGCTGCGCAGCCGCTCCCACTCCGCCGAGAACCCTGCACCACGCACCGCCTCGCCCTCGCGGACCTGGAAGCGCGGGTCGTGGCCACCAGCAATGCCGCGCGCCGGGCAGTGCTCCACTTGCACCCCACCAACTGCCGCCGGTCGCGGCTCAGGGCGCGTCAAGCGGCCCAGGCCGGTGCGCTTGGGGAACTGGTCCAGGCCTGGGGCGTTCTCGCCCAGGGGGTGCGCCTTCTTACGCATACACCCTCCACCCAATCCATTGACTCGGCCCATCAGGAAGCCGGCAGGCCCAACAAGCGGTCGCAAGGTTGTCCAGCACCGTCTTGCCGCCAAACTGCGGCGCCACGATGTATTCACAGGTCAGGCGCTGGTTGCCGCCGCAAAACGCGCAGTGGTGGTCATCGCGCAGAAACACCAGGGCTTGCAGGCGCAGGAGTTCTTTGCGATGCGCCTCCTGCTCGGCGGCGCTAGGGAGGCAACGGACGACATGCCGCTGCTTCCGGTCCACCGTGAGCCACGCATCCATGCCCTGACGCAGCCGCCCATGCGCTGCGGTCAGCTTGGCGGCAAGCCTGCCCATGTCGCCGAGCCCGGCGTTGCGCATTGCGCGCCCCAGGTAAGCGCCGGTCCTGTGCGAGATCGCTGGACCGCGCATGCGGTTGCAAGAGCCGCACGTCGGGTCAACGTCCAGCGGATTGCTGTAATCCCGGTGGTCGTAGAACTTGGCTTGACGCCGGCGATCAGGCGGGCAGTCCACGCACAACTGGCTCTTGATCGGCGGCAGTTCGCCACGCCTGACAGCACGATTGACCGCCCTCCACGCCTGCTGTCGCATCGAGCCGTCGCCGTGAATACCCATGCACCGCGCCAAACCGCACGAATAGCAGCAAAGGCCATGAATGCCGCTGCGCCAAGGGCGAATTGGACGAAAGCAGTCGGCGCAGCAGTGGACGCCATCGACGTACAGCGGCGAGTCGTCGCGCATGTACTGCCGAGTCGGCGCAGCAATGCGCGGCGACGCAGGAATGTGTGCTGCGCAGTATCGGGAGCCACGGCCGCGGCCAGTGAGTTCGCCGCAGACACGGCAGCGAATGCCGGAAAAGCCACCCATTACCGACCCTTTGTGCCGAACGGTTGCGCCAGCAACCGAAGAGTGTTGCACTCCCAAACAAACCCGATCGCCACTCGCCCCTTTGGGGGTAGTCCGACCGAGGAATCGGGCGCGACCATTGCTTCCCATGACCTGTGACGCCATCGACCTGCTTGAAGCCGAAGCGCCCGCCATCACGGCGGAAAAACCAGCACTCGGAATAGGGACACGCTTGACCGGCCGTGCTGCACTCGCTGACGCACTGCGCGAAACTCCCGCCATGAATGCCATGGAAGTAGCGCAGGAAGCGAAGGCGGTGGAAGCCATGACGAAGTCCAGGCCCGGCCGGTCAAGGAAGTTGCCGGCGGCCGGCGTCAACGTCGGCGAAGAAACTCAGAAGGGGCTGGACCGTGCGCGGCTTGAAGCAGCGATTGGTCTCGTACAGAACGTGTTCGGGGAGTTGCTCGCTGCAACCGGCAGCCCGCCCGATCAACCGGAGTCGCTGGACGGTCCTGGGTTCCAGGCTGCGAAGCCGGCGCCGGAGGCTGTCGAGGGTCTTGGAGAAGGGGTCCATGGACCCGATCTTAACTCTAAATATAGAGCGTCGATCACTCTAAGCCATGTGAGCGATGTCGCGCACCATAGCGACATGCGAGGCAACCAAGACGATCAGGACCCCAAGAAGCGGTCGCGCCCAGTCCTGGCCGCAATCCTTGAGCACCTGATTCAAACCAAACAGACCTCACCAAGCCTTCTCACGAAGAAGGTCGGCGAGGAAAAGCCAGTGCTGCCCTCATCGGTCCTGCACCTGGTGCGAAACCAAGATGTTTCGCTGGGCATGGACATGCTTGATCGCCTGGCCTACGCCTTGAACATGGAGACTTGGCAGCTGCTGATCCCCAACATCGACATCGCGATGATGGATGCCGAGCATTGCTCGGCACTTGTGGAACTGGGTCAGCGCCTCGCGCCCCTGCAACCTGACGCCCTGGAGCGCGCGGTGGCGCTGTGCCACCTCGCCATAGATGTCGCGCTCAAGGACAGGCCACCGACGCCGGCGGCGTCAACCGAGCAAAGCCGGCCCCGCGGACCCGGCGCGGCTCGACTCGATCCCCGCGGCGCCACACCCAAGCGAGCGCCTCAGCGGGATTGATGAACATGCGGGCACGCAGCCCGTGCATGGCCATCTGAACGAGGTAGTCGGCCAACCCGGGTAGAGACACGTCCGCCGTGACGTAGGCTACCGGGCGGCGCCCCAACACCGCGACGACCTCGCGCAGGCCGTTGCTGATCTGCTTCATCTCTGAGGCGTCAAGTACCAGCACCGCCTGGCGCAGATCGAACACCACGCCGCAGACCTCCGGCGACAGCATCGCCCACCCCTTGACTCGGGCCTGCATCCATTGCTCCTCGTTGAGCACTCCACGAGCCGTGAGCACCACAGCGTCGCCGCGCAGCTCGCACGTCACTGCGGAGCTGGTCGCGCACATCTCCATCACCACTTCTCCTCATGACGACCGTTGTATCGGTCGTTCCCTGGAAATATTTACAGTCAGATTTCCATGTTAAGCACTTTTTCTTTATGGGAATTGACTTTTACTTTCTGACGATCGCTCGGGTTTTCCCTTGTGAACGTGAAATTTTTGCGGCGCGCCGTCCCTCGTACTCTAAATCCAGAGTAGCATTGCACCCGTAATTTAGAAGCACAGGGATGGAATGTAGCCGCCATGGAAAGCGCTCTCAGTACACCGACTCAAAGAAGCGTCGCCTGCTCTGTCAGTCATGCTGGAGCCCTTGGCCGCCCACGTCCTTGCGCCACCTCTGACTTTCATCAAGAACCCGGCTCCGGCGTGAAAGGTGCACGAAAGGCGTGCCCGGCGACGATGCACCAACCCTGGGCATTTCCCGGGTCTGTTGCCGCTGCCACACAACCCGACGAAAACGGTTTCTTCCCCTCGCTTCTTGGCTCCATCCCTGTCACGGTCGAGTACGCCGCCACCAGCGGCTTTGCTCAGCCCGTGAGCGTTTGGATCGGCGGCAAGAGCGCCAGCCTGCTGGATGACGCCTGCCACTTCAGCCCTTGCCAGTTGAAGGCCTGGGAGCGCGAGGCGCAGGCCACGCACGTTGCCCGCTGTGGCGGCAATGCCTTCGACGACACGGAGCACTGCGCTGCGGTGGCGCTTGGGGCGTTCATCGACCGGATGAATGTCGCGAGGGCTGCGGCATGAGCGCCCTCGCCTGGCTCCAGGGCCGCCCCGACCGCACCGACGTGTACCGCCGCCAGGTGCCGGACTCGCTGCCGCCGTTCGCGCGCTTCGACGCTGATCGCGGCGTCTGGATGTGCGGCTGCTGGCATGCGTACCAGGCCCGGCGCTGTGAGACGCCTTCGCGCTTTCAGGACCTGCCCTGGGGGCCGGTACCGGCCGAGGTGCTGCAGTGAGCGCCGGCAGCGTCAGCCGAGACGACGGCTTCACCTGCTACCGCGTGCACGGCGGCCACGGCCGCTACGAGTGGGCCACGATCTGCATTCGGGAGTGGACGGCCGGCGGCGATATGGTCGGCGAGCGCAGCCGCTTCCTCGGCGAGATCCTGATCCATTCGTCCTTCGGCGCCTGGGGCTTCCAGTGGACGCACCTCGGCGAGCCGTTCCGCGAGTTCCTGCAGCACGCGGAGTTCGACTACGTTTTCACGAAGTTCATGGGCTCCGATCTGCAGGTCTTCGACGGCGAGGGCTCGGTGCGCAACCTGCGCCAGCAGATCGTGGAGCAGCGCCGCAGCAACGACATCACCAAGGGCGCAGCCCGCGCGCTGTGGCAGGAGATCAACGCCTGCCAGAACGAGTGCGAGGACAGCAATGCGAGCTTCGTGGAGCAGATGCGCGACATCGCCGACCGCTTCAACGATGGATACAGCTTCGACAGCGAGATCGAGTCCCTGAGTGAAGCCGAGCGGGATGCCGTCGTGCATCTGCTGCAAGAGCCCTGGGAACTGACGACCACCAAGGCACACCCGCAGGCAGAAGGCTTCTGGCGCGACCTCTGGCCGGCGTTCGTCGAGTACCTGCGCGCCGAGAAAACCGGAGCAAATGCATGACCTCCGAACTCATCGCCCTCGCCGGCACTGTTGCGCTCGCACTGACCGGCACGCTGGTTCGCATCCTGGCTGGAGGAGTTTGACCATGGACCGTCATCACCCGATCCGCTGCGCCGTTGTTGCCCTGTCTGCCCGCCAGCCGCGCTGCGCCTGGTTGCCGGCGCCGATCCGGCGCGTGCTCGATGGCTGTCGGCTGCTGCTGGCGTTGCGCAATGGAGGTGCGTCTTGAACCCCTTCGCCGAACTCCAGCGCGTCGCAGAGCGCGGCTACGCCGACCGCCTGCCGCCGCCGCGCGAGCCCGAGGTCATCCCGGCCCGCCTGGGCTCGCGCACCGAGTTGCTGCTGCATGCGCTGGCCGAGCACGGCGACCTCAGCACGATCGAGTTGTCCGAGATGACCGGGCTGTGCTCGAAGCGCATCTGGGGCCTGCTCAAGGCTCACATCGACTCCGGCCGAGTGGTGGTGCACGACAAGGTTTGGCGCATCAACCGCGAGTGGCCGGCGCAGCAACTGCAGCGTGACTTGGCGCGTGCGGCGGAACTGCTGCGCCAGCACGGGTACACGGTGACCGCCCCTGGAGCGCGGCCATGACCCGGCGCTACTGGACCGAATCCGAAGTGGCCTGGCTGCGCAAGCGCTACAGCGAAGTGCCGGCACGCATCATTGCCGCCACGCTGGACCGTGACGTGCAGGCCATCTACCGCAAGGCGATGCAAATGGGCCTGAAGGCGCCTGCCGAGCGTGTGGCGAAGGCCGCATCCGAGCGCATGCGTTCCTGCGTGAACCATGGCGGGCGCGCGACGCAGTTCAAGCAGGGCATCGTGCCTTGGAACACTGGTCGCCGCGGCGAGACATTCGAGGGCTCTCAGTACACGCAGTTCAAACCGGGCCACCGTCCGCAGACCTGGGTGCCGGTGGGCACCTACACGGTGAACCCGGACGGCCTGCTGGAGCAGAAGGTGGGCGACGACCCGGGTCCGCGCACGGCGCGGTGGAAGCCTGTGCATCGCCTCGTTTGGGAAGCAGCCAACGGACCGATGCCCGCCGGCCACGTCGTGGTGTTCAAGCCGGGCCGCCACAGCACGGACCCCGAGCGCATCACGCTGGATGCCGTCGAGTGCATCACGCGGCGCGAGTTGATGCTGCGCAACACCATCCACCGCTACGGCCCCGAGGTGGCCGATGCCATGCGCCTGCGCGCGGCGCTTGGACGCGAGTTGCGTGAGCGCGCCAAGGAGGCTGAAGGCCATGAGTGACGGCAACACCCTGGGCGACCTTCGCGCCGCCCTCTTCGAGACGCTGCGCGGCGTGCGCAGTGGCGACGTGGACCTGGACCGTGCCCGCGCCGTCAACGAGATCGCCAAAACCCTCATCGACTCCGCCAAGGTTGAGATCGACTACCTGAAGGTCAACGGTGGCGGCGAGTCCGACTTCATCGACGCCGTCGGCAACGACAACCTTCCCGACGGCATCACGGCAATCCGGCGCCACCGACTCAGGGGCTGATGACATGAAAACACCCTCCCGCTGCTGGTCCTGCGCGCACAAGTCCTGGGCTGCCATTACCGACTCCTGCTGCACCAGCCAGGGCTACTTTCCGGTGTGCCGGCACCCGCTGTCCGAGGGTCGGCACTGCGACGAGATGCGGGCGGTGCATTGCGGGCCGGAGGCGAAGTTCCACGAGCCCCGGGCGCGCGTCATCGAGGCGACAGCATGACCCGCTGGACCTGCACCGACGGTCAGGCGATCCGCGCCGCTGACGGCGCCCGCGTGGCCATCGTGGACCAGCGCCGCCACGCCGCAGCCATCACCGCTGTGCCGCTGATGCTGCCCGTGCTCAAGGAATTCGCCCACATCGGCCAGCACTGCCCGGCGATGGTCAAGCACTTCGCCAACCAGTACCCCGTGCACGAGCGCGAGGCCATCCAGAAACTTTTCCGCGACGCCGTCGAAGCCTTCGCCGCCGCAACCAACCAGGAGCCAAAGTGATGGCCAGCGTTCTCTCTCTGTACCGTCGGCGCAACAACACCAGTTCTGTCGCCTTCGAGGACACGCAGCCTGCGCAGCCTCTGGAGCCCGGCTTCACGCCGGGGCCGTACCTCGTCGGGGTCAACGGGCAGATGGTCTTCGCCGACGAGGACGGCAAGCAGCGCCTGGTGGCCATCGTCGTCAGTGGTGCAGCCGACCGCGTGCAACTCCCGTTCCGTGAAACGGCCCACCTGCTCAAGGCCGCACCGGACCTCTTCACGGTAGCGCAAGCCGTGCAGCGACTGCCGGACCCGACCGAAGTGACGCTCGCGGACCTGCACTCGCTCACGGAGCAGATCCGCATGCTCAAGGAGTCCGCGTCGTGGGCAACGCAGCGGGCGCTGGGCGAACTCGGATGACGGAGGCGGGCATGAGCACGGTCGAGCATCAGGCGGCGATCAAGTGGCTCCGTCGCTACGGCAAGGACGACCCCAGCGCCGGAGCACTCATCGAGCGCCATGCGGGCGCCTGTCATGACGAAGTGCAGCCCGGCGACGAATGCCCGTCGTGCTGCCAGCAGCAGTGCCGATACCGCGACACCTGCCCGGCCAGCGCCAGCGTGCGCGGCTGCGGTCGGAACTGAAGTTCAGCGCGCGCCGGCGGCGCATTCCTCTCGCCGGCAACTCCAACAAGGAAACCTCGTGCCCGACATCGCCAAGCTGCAAGAGTTCGACTTCGTCACCGTCTTCGACGCCTCCGGCTCCACCTCCGACGACGACTGCCCCGGCGGCATGACCCGCTGGGACTTCATGCAAGAAACCGCCCTCGCCTTCACCCGCGAGATCGGCAAGATCGACCAGGACGGCCTCGGTGTCGTCATCGGCAAGGGCTCCAGCCCCGTCGTGAAAGACGGCGTCACCGCGCGCGACATCAAGGAACTGCTGGCCTCTTACGGTCCCGGCGGCTCCACGCCGCTGCACACCTGGCTGCAGGCCGCCTTCACGCTGGCGGGCAAGTCCAGCAAGAAGGACCTCATCGCGGTGTTCTTCGACGGCACGCCCGACGACAAGGCCGCCGTGGAGCGCGTCCTGATCGAGCAGTCCAACAAGCAGGAAAGCGACGACGCCCTCACGGTCCTCTTCGTGCAGATCGGCTACGACAGCGCCGCCAAGGCCTGGCTGCAGCAGCTCGACGACGGCCTGACCAAGAAGGGTGCCAAGTTCGACATCGTGGACACCGCCACGATGGATGACCTCGTCAATGCCGGCTCCGCGGCCGAGCTGATCCTCAAGGCCATCGCCGACTGATCGGCTTCGGCGGACGCATGCACACCCTTGACCTGATCCTGGCCGCTTCGCACCTCGCCGTTTTCGCGGCCGGCTGGTGGTGCGGCGTCCGCCTCTACCGCTTCATGTTGAACCGCCGCGCCGGCGATCGGCGCTGATCCCTGGAGAACGCCATGAACGCACTTGGACCCGTCGTTTCCAACCGCCTCACTGACGAGCGCGCCGCGCACACGGCCATGAAGCCGCACCTCGCGCAGCGGCTGGCCCAACTGACCGCGCGCGCCACGCCGCTGGGCCTGGTGGCCACGGACGGCGCCGGCCGCATGGCGTTCTCGCCGAACTACACGCGGCCCGGCCAGCAGATCGCCTGCAAGCCCGTGGCGCTGCCGCCCATCACCTGGGCCTGTGAAGCAGCGCTGCCCGACGGCATCGGGGCGGAGTGGAAGACCACGGGCGCCATCGTCAACGGCAGCCGCGTCTACGTGACAGCCACGCAGGAACAGTTCTTTGATCTCGGCGTGGACGCCGAAGCCGCCCGGCGCTTGATGGCAACGCCGTGCGTGGTGACGCACCTGGGCGCAGTGGACACCGACATCCGCGAGGAGCACGACACGCAATCGCTGGGATGGCGGGTCGAGACGGCCTGGTTGCGGCTGGCCGATGCGCCGGCGGCCGACTTCGACCCGTTGAGCGGCCCGCTGCAGGTCGGCGACCGCATCGAGAAGTTGGAGGGCGCATATCGCGGCAGCATCGGCGTCGTCGTTCAACTGCGGGGCCGCGCCAATGACGGCATGGCGGTCCGCTGGGAAAGCGGAAGCGCCCTGAATCGCGACAACGGTCGGTGGCACGACCCTGCTGCGGTTGCCGCATCGCGGTCGTCCTGGCGAATCCTGCAGCGCGGCGCGTCCTGAGCACCAGGGGCCGCCACCCAACCCAAGTTTTCAGGGCGACTCCAGCGGCGTGGGTTCAGTGCCATTCCTCCCTGTCTGCCAAGACCTTCCCGCGCCGCGCCACTGCTGTGGCCGCCCTACTTTCTTCACATCGGCAACTGCTGCTGAAGACCGAGCGCCCGGACCCGACGCAAGAGCGGGCCGGGCCTCACCCAACACCCAAGGACCCTGCATGCCCACCAACCTCACCGCCGACCAACTGGAGCGCATCGCCCGCACCTGCCACGAGGCAAACAAGGCCCTGTGCGAAGCCCACGGCGACCACTCGCAAAAGCCCTGGGCTGATGCCGAGCAGTGGCAGCGCGACAGCACCGTGGCCGGCGTGCAGTTCGCCATCGACAACCCCGACGCCGGCCCGGACGCGCAGCACAACGCCTGGATGGCCGACAAGCTGCGCGACGGCTGGACCTGGGGCCCTGTGAAGAACCCGGAGTTGAAGCTGCACCCCTGCATCGTCCCGTACTCGGACCTGCCGGCGGAGCAGCGGGCCAAGGACTACGTGTTCAAGGCCATCGTGGGCGCGATGCGGGACCGCTGACCATGCTCAAAATCGAAATCACCGACCCCGAACACCTCTCCGACCTCTGGATGTGGATGGGCCACCTTGAAGCTCATGAGTGGGCCAAGAAGAAGTCCGACGCCGCCAAGGTCGTCGGCATGGCGCTCATGACGGACCTGCTCGAAGGCCGCTGCAGCCAAGTCGGCGAGCGGGTGCGGATCAAGAACATCCGGCTCGCCGTCAAGAACGGCTTCAACATCGAGACGCACGCGCTGCACCTGGAGAACGCGGGTGGGCGGGCGTATTTGGTGGCGCACCCGTATGACGGGGCCGAGGGCTGACGCACCATGTTCAAGACCCTTACGCTACTGCGCATCGCGCCCACTTGGCAGCCCGACGCCGCAGCCACCGAATCCGCCCTCGCCCGCGAGCCCTTCACGCCCTGCGCGCCGACGCAGCCTCTGAGCACCGGCTGGGTGCCGCCGCGAGGCACGCCGCACGCGCCGCTGCTCGAAGTCGTCGGCGGCCACTGGCTGCTGGCGCTGATGGCCGAGAAGCGGCTGCTGCCGGCATCCGTCGTCAAGGACCGCGTCGAGGCCATCGCTGCAGCCATCGAGCAGGAGCGCGGCTACAAGCCGGGCAAGAAGGAGTGCAAGGAACTGGTCGAGCAGGCCACGCACGAACTGCTGCCCATGGCGTTCACGAAGCGCAGCCGCACCCAGGTCTGGATCGACCCGCGCGCCGGGCTCCTGGCCATCGACGCCAGCGCCAAGCAGGCAGACGCCGTGGTGAGCATGCTGGTCAAGGCGCTGGATTGCTTCGCGGTGAAGCCCATCGTCACGCAGCAGTCGGCTGCGGGCTGCATGGCGGCGTGGCTTGCCGAGGGCGAGGCGCCCGCCGGGTTCTACCTGGACCGCGAGTGCGAGGTACGGGCCGCGGACGAGACGAAGGCCACCGTGCGGTACGCCAAGCACGCGCTCGACACCGACGAGGTGAAGCAGCACATCGCAGCGGGCAAGCGGCCCACGCGGCTGGCGCTGAGCTGGAACGAGCGCGTGGCCTTCGTTCTGACCGACGCGCTGCTGCTGAAGAAGCTCCAGTTCCTGGACACCGCCCTCGAAGGCCGCAACGTGGTGGACGAGGACGAGTCTTTCGACGCCGACGCGGCCATCGCAACGGGCGAGTTGAGCCGGCTGATCCCGGAGCTGCTGGATGCGCTCGGCGGCGAGCCGCAGACCAGCAACGTCACTTCACCCATTACCGAGGAAGCAGGAACTCCGGCATGAGCACTACCAAGCAAGAAAACGTCGTCATCAGCGCACCGAACTTCGGTGTTCTGGAACTTCTGATCCGCGGCACAGCGCCGCTGGTCATAGAGCGCTTCTCGAAAAAGGCCGAACTCATGAGCCGCATGGCCGAAGGTTCAGTTGCGAAATCCAAAAAGGTCAGAGAGGCGCGCGACTACGAGCGCGAAGCAGAGGAAGCTCGCTATCGCTCGTTCGATGGCTGGGAGGGCATGAATGCTGCCGCGTTCCGTGCCGGAATGATTTCCGCGTGCCGGCTGGTCGGCTTCAAAATGACTTTGGCCAAGTTGAGCTGCTTTATCGAGGCGGATGGTTTCGACCGCATCGACGGCCTGCCGCTGATCCGCATCTACGGCGAGAGCCGGACCTTCTCCGCGCACACCCGCAACGCCACCGGCGTGGTTGATGTGCGCGCCCGCCCTCAGTACCAGTCCTGGGCGGCAAAGCTGCGCATCAAGTTCGACCAGAGCCAGTTCAAGGCGGCTGACGTAATAAACCTGATGTCGCGGGTTGGGCTTCAGGTCGGCATCGGTGCTGGGCGCCCGGACAGCAAAAGCAGTGCGGGGTGCGGCTGGGGCACTTTCGAGGTGATTGGCACGGACCAAGACGCATCGGTGAGAGCGCAATTCGGTATTGCCTGACGCAGCAGGCAAGGCATGGCATGGCGAGTTTTGGATTGGCGAGGCGCGGTGCGGCAGGCATGGCAAGGCGAGGCTTGGCAAGGCAAGGCCAGGACCGGTTCGTCTCGGCAAGGCAGGTAAGGCAAGGCGGCGCTGGGATAGGTACGGCGCAGCTGGCGTGGCTGGGCTGGGCGACGTGAGGCCAGGCATGGCGATGTTTGGCATTGCCGGGCAAGGCGAGGTGAGGCCGGTGTGGCGCGGCGTGGAGCGGAAAGGCTTCACAAGGCGGGGTGACGCTTGGCATAGCAGGCTAGGCGCGGCGAGGAACAGCGTGGACTGGCGAGGTAGGGCAGGCATGGACCGGCCGGGCGCAGTAAGGCGTGGTGGGGCTTTGCTCAGCAGGCTAGGAATGGCCCGGCTGGGCGAAGTCGGGCGTCGTGAGGCAGGCAAGGCGGGGCACGGCAAGGCGGGGCGCGGCGCGGACTGGCAGGCATGGAAAGGAATGGCCTGGAGGGGTTTGGCTTGGCTCAGCAGGCACGGAACAACAGGAGTTGAAGATGGACACGATCAAGAGTGAGTTGGAGCGGATCGCAGCAGAGCACGACGGCCTGCTGCGGCCCGAGGACGTGGTGAAGCAGGCTGCGGACAAGGCGCACCCGCTGCACGAGCATTTCCAGTGGGACAACACGACTGCCGCGCACCAATGGCGACTGGAGCAGGCGCGCAGGCTGATCCGCTCAGTTCGGATTGAAGTCCCGAATCAGCCGGCCGTTGCCGTGCAGGCATTCGTGTCCATTCCGAGTGACCGCAAACAGGAGGGTGGTGGCTACCGCGCCCTCGATGCCGTACTGGACAACGAGTTCATGACGCGTCAGTTGGCCGCCGAGATGCAGGCCAAGGTCAACTACTGGCGCAACCAGTGCGCGGCACTCGGCCTGGTGATCGACTTCGAGCCGGCGCAAAAGATCGCAGACACGGTGCGGCAGGCAAGCGAGGGGCCGAGGGCCGCTGCATGACGTATCCGACCACCTACGTCGCCAAGGTCTTGGCCACTGCCCAGCAGTACCTGGGCAAGACGCCCGAAGCGCTGGCCAGCGCAGCCGCGTCGCTTGACATGCCGACCGAGGCTGTCGAGCAGATCGCCCGCGAGCACGCCAAAGCCGCAGCGCCGGCACAGCAGCGCCAGCCGGCCAAGGCCGGGCGCACGAAAGAAGGAAGCACCCCTTGAGCACTACCCACGAAGACGCCCTTCGGCGCATCCTGGCACTGAGCCTGGACGCCCACATAGGCCCGCACGCCCTCGCCCTGGCCATGAAGGAGATCGCGCGCCAGGCGCTTGACGAATCGGCCGAGCCGCCCGTGGCCATGCTTGCCTGGATCGGCAAGGACGAAAGCCACGACAAGGTCGGCATCCGCAGCATCGGTACGCCGATGGGTGTGCTGCCCGCGTGCATGGTGGACAACAAGGCGTCCCAGGAAACCATGCCGAAGATGGCTGCCGTCATGCAGGTCATTGCGGACACGGTGAGCGAGCCGCAGCGCCTGGTGCGCTTCGTGGCGGTGGAGACGCTGCAGGAGTTGCGGCCGATCACGGAGCACCACTGATGGGTTTCTACATCCCGACCAACTCCGGCGACCTCGCGCCGCCGCCAGCCTACAGCGCCAGCCTGGGCGTGCCACTGGCCAACACGCTGCATCCCGCAGGCGCCGCGCCTGAACCGCAGCCTGCGGCGGCCGATCCCGGCGAGACCTGGAAGCCTTGCCGCGACCTGCCCACGTCCTGAAAGCAAACCCATGAACACCACCACCGAATCCACCGAGCAGCGCGTCGAGCGCATCACTGCAGAAGTCCTGGGCCTCGCGCCCGCCACCGTGAGCCAGGACACCGAACTGCACAAGCACGATAGCCTCGACCTGGTCGAACTGGTCATGGCGCTGGAGGATGAGGTCGGCATCGAGCTCGCCGACGACGACTGCGAGAAGTGCCGCACGGTGGCCGACTTCACGCGGCTGGTGCAGGCGGCCGGGCCGGAGGCGTCGCTTTGAGCGCGCCGGACTACACCGCGTTCGACGCCGCGCTGCTGGCGCACATCGACGCCGGGCGCAACACGATGATGGTCCTCGACGGTATGAAGGACTTGTTGGCGCTGGCCAAGCCGATCTGCCAGGCGGCGCCGGGGCGGTTCAAGCCGCCGGAGTGGCGAATCATCGACCGCCGGCTCCAGGCGCTGCGCAAGCGCGAGGTGATCGTGTTCGACCGCAAGGCCGGCTGGATGCGGCTCAAGAAGGACTGAGTCGGCCGCCATGCGCAACATCTCCTTCGCCCTGACGACACCGCAACTGCTCGCCGGCACCAAGACAGTGACGCGACGCATCGGCTGGCAGCACCTCCAGGCCGGCGAGCAGCTGCGCCCGGTCGCCAAGTGCATAGGCCTCAAGCGCGGCGAGAAGGTGCAGCCGCTGCGCGCCCCGCTGCTGGTGGTGAGCGTGCGTCAGGAGCAACTGCGCGCGTTGCAGGACGACGTTGACTACGGCCTGGCCGAGTGCGCGTTGGAAGGCTTCGGCGATCACGCCACCCTGCGCTGGCCATCCGAGTTCGTGCGCTTCTTCTGCGACTCGCACAAGGGTTGCACGCCGGAGACGGTCGTCACGCGCATCGAGTTCATGTTCACCGATGGGGCAACGGCATGACCACCACCCACGCTGCCGCCCTGACCGCACTCACCGAGCTCGCCGGCCTAGCCATGGATCGCCCTGCCCGCGCACAGATGCTGCTCTCCCGCATCCGCGAGGCACTGCAGGACCCTGCCGCGGCGCCCGGGCCGGATGCGGCGCAGACCGCCCTCTTCGTGGCCGCGTACCGGCTGCTCGAAGCGCACCAGGCGCGCAAGCCGCTGGACGGCCGCATCGCGGTGCTGTGGGGTGCGCTCGACGGGCTGCTGGGTCGGTTCGGCGTGGTGTCGCCGGCGGACATCGACGCGCTGGAGGGGCGCGAGGAACAACAAGCTGCGGAGGCAACACCTTGAGCACCGAACCCGGCTTCGTCACGGCCCGCCTCGTCTTCAGCGACCAAGGCCCGGGCGTGACTTTGAAGATGCCCGTGGCCACCGCCGAGCAGCTGCGCAAGTTCGCCGCCGACTCGCTGCGCCAGCAGCGCGAAGGCGCCGAGGGCCGCCTGCCTGAGACGCTGACAATTTGGCCCGGGATGCAGTCCTGGAGTGCTGCGCAGCCGGCGGCGGCGAAGCCCCAAAAAAGCTCACCCGGAGCATCACCCTCATGAGACTCGTCATCGTCGCCGCCGTGGCCAGCAATGGCGTCATCGGCAACCAGGGTGCCCTGCCCTGGGGCCACTTCCCCGAGGACCTGGCGCACTTCAAGCGCCTCACGATGGGCGCGGCCGTCATCATGGGCCGGCGCACATGGGACAGCCTGCCGGCCGCCGTGCGCCCGCTGCCTGGCCGCAGGAACGTCGTACTGTCGCGCGACCCAGCTTGGCGCGCGCCCGGCGTGATCGTGGCGTCCTCGCTGTGCAATGCGCTGGCGCTGCTGCGCGCAACCGGTGAGCCTGTCGTCTACGTCATCGGCGGCGCGCAGGTCTATGCCGAAGCGCTGTCGCTCGGACTGGCTGACGAGCTGGCGCTGACCGAGATCGCGCAGGACTTCGCCGGCGACACACGCTTTCCGGACTTCGACCGATCCAGCTTCCACGTCGAGGCGCAGACCTGGCATCGGGCGGCGCCGCCGAATGGCTTCGCCTACGCCGTCACCAACTACCGGGGAGCTTGATGCACCTCGACTCATTCAGCGGCCCGGCCGCCAGTCTCGAGCCGGCCGAGCGCACCGCCAGCAACGTGCTGCGCTGCCTCGCCAACCACCCGCGCGTGAGCACCTTCGACCTCTGCGAGACGCCCTGGCTGGATCGCGCGATCCGTGACCTGCGCCAGCAGGGATTGATTGTGGAAGGCACTGGCGACGGCTACCCGTGGCTCACGTACCGGCTGACGGCGAAGGGTGCCGCGCAAATCGCCGCAACCACCGAGCGCCCCGCATGATGACCGGCACCCTTTCCATCATCCAGCCGAAGCGGCCCACGGGCCCGGGCTGGCGCCGCGCCACCTGGTGGCGGTGCCCGCCGCAGCTGGCCGAACTCGGCTACCCCGTCGAGCCCTGGGAACACCCTGCCTCCGGCCTGTTCGCGCTGTCTGCCGTCGAAGTGGCCCACGATCCCGGCCAGCCGGACCTGGGGCCCGAATACCACCTCTCGATCACCCTCAACGGCGGGCGCTGCACCGCCGCCGATGCGCTGTTCGTGCTGGCCGCCTTCGGGCTGTCGGATGCGACCGAGGACAACCACGTACCCGGCGGACGGGCGCGGAATTTCTGGCGCCCTGTGGCCGACAAGCTCAGCGGCCACATCTGCCACTGCCAGGATGAGGAGCCTGCGATGCGCGAGGACAAGGGCGACTACGTGTGGCGCGGAGTCACGCGGTGAACCCTGCCCCGCTGCGCCCGACCTCACCGGACTGGCAGCCGGCGCAGTGGTGGGAGTGCCCCGCCGGCCTTGCGTCTGCGACGTACAGCGTCGATGCCTGGACGCACCCGGCCACGGGCCTGTTCGTGCTCAGCGCCGTGGACACCGCCACCGCGGTCCCGGAGCACGTGCTGGGCATCAGCGTCATGGGTTGCCGCTGCACTGATGCCGATGCGCGGCTGGCGCTGGCGGCCTTCGGCATGCAGGACGCGCAGGAGGATCACACCGCGGGCGACATGGCGCGGAACTGGTCGCGGCCGATCGGTGCGTCAGCGCCAGCAGCGGAGTCACCCTGATGGCCTTTCCCTGCCCAGCCTGCGGGGCCAGCATGCGCTGCATCGAGAGCCGCCCGACGGACCAAGGCACGCGGCGCCGCTATAGGTGCGCGTCGTGCGACTACCGGGCCAGCACCCTGGAGGTATTGGCCGAAGTCGCCGGCAGCCGCTCCCAGGGCATGCGCCCGGTGCGCGCACACAACGCGCCGCAGATCCGGGCGGCGGCGCAAGGACTGCTCGCTGTGATGGAGCGAGCGCTGGAGCAGGTCAAGGCCCTTGAGCGCCTGGCCGAAGAACCATAAGAGGAACCAAATCATGACCACCCCCGACACAGACCACCGCATCCGCGCCCTCGATTCCTTCGAGGCGCCCTACATCCGCCAGTTGCGCCAGATCGGCGAGACCATCGGGTACGGCCGCTCCTGCCAGGTGCTGGGCGACGCCTGGAACGAGAAGATGCCCGGGCGCGGCAGCATGGAGCGCCAGCCCGACATCGAGGCTGCCGAGATGCGCCAGCTTCAGGCGCTCAAGGTCGATCACGAGCGGCTGCTGCGCGCCGCATTCCACGCGCTCAAGAGCTACGAATGCGGCAACGCCTCTACCGAACTGGCGCGGGGCGTCTGCGCGGCCATTGCGGATCTCGGACTGGAGGGGGTTCCCCGTGGCTGACGCGACGCTTCCTCAGCAGCTGCGCGCTGCCGCAGACCGCCTTGAAGCCCTGGAGCGCGAGGAATTGCTGGCCAGCGAAGTCTTGGCCGATGCCGAGGCGCAGAACCGCGAGCTCAACGAGCTACGCAGCGCGCTGCTTGCGTTGCACTCACTGGCCGGCAAGTACCTCGCCCTCACCGGCGGCGGGATGTCGGATGGCAGCGAGGCCGAGGCCGTCGAGCGCGCCGGGCGGCTTCTGGGGCTGGCGCAGGACGGCGACGGCGATGCACAAAAGTCCTCACCTTTGGCCACAGAGCAGACTACGGCCGGTTGCGAAGAAGCAGCGCCAGCACCATGAGCGCGAGCAAGGCCAGCATCGAGCGCCTGCGCGACCTCGCCGCGCGCCCGGGCCACCGGCTCACGGCGCGTGACGCCGCAGGCCTGCGCCTGGCGGTCGAAGTCATGGAGGCGCAGGAGGAGATGTTGTCCAAGCAGTTCGACATCTACCGGGAGCAGTCGTTGCGCATCATCGACCTGGAAGCCATGGTGGCCGCGGCGCGGGTTTCGCTGGCGTTGGAGGACTGGCCGTGAAGCTCCGGCGCACCACCCAATGCGCCAAGTGCCCCTGGCGCAAAGACGTGAACCCGCACGACAGCGCCGAGGGCGTGCACTGCGTCGGTTGGCTACACCACCAGCTCGGCGACGGCAACAACGTGCGGCTGCGGGTGGTGATGGGAGCCTGCGAGAACCTGGGCCGGCTGCGGCTCAAGGGTGAGCAGCATGCGCACTTTGAGGACACGCTGCCGAAGGGCACGCGCAAGGACTGACCATGGACGCAAGCCAACCGAGAACCGCCATGAAGGTTCAAGGCGTCACGCCGGCCGAGGGCTACGGCGGCGCCCTCTTCCGCGTCGAGCCGCCGATCGTGCTGGACAACGGAACAGTTGCGCTCCACGTCATCACGTCCTGGGGTCTGGAGACGATCCTTGGAGACGAGAACTTCAACGTGTTTCCGGCCGACGAGAAAGGCCGCGTGCTGGACTGGTACGGCCTGTGCACGGACGGCGCGCCGCAGTGGGTCTACGACCTCGCCTTCCTTGACGACGACGCCTGAAGCCACCGGCTGGCCACCGCCTGCGCTGGCGCAGGACGACTGCTACCCGCTGTTCGCCTGGTTCGCGTCGAAGCCGGATGCGCGGCGGCTCGTGCGGGAGCACTGCGAGCGCATAGCGGCGCAGCGCCGCGAAGACACGCAAACGAAGGGCTGATGACGTGCGCCATGCTGTCGTCATGCCTATTGCGTTAGTACCAACACGGTGCATAATAGGCCCATCGACAACAGGAAACGTCATGACCAACGAAGAAGCCAATGCCCTGAAGTACGGAGCCAAGGTGTACTACCACGATGCCCCGGCCATCGTGCAGCGCGTGCAACGCAATGGTGTCGTCCAGCTATGACGGCATGGGCGCGAAGCGCGGCCAGTACGTCACCGAGCGCGTGGCAGCCTGCTACCTGAAGCTCCGCCAATGAGCACGAAGCCGCTCACGCCGGCGCAGCGGCTGGCGCTGCTCGACAAGATGACCCGGCACGACAACATCGCCACCACTGCGCTGATGCAATCGGCCCGCAACCCCGGCACCAAGACGGCCATGGCCTTGCGCGAGCGTTACGAGCGCCACATCGAGCAGTCAAACGAGTGCCTGAACAAGTTGCGCAGTGAACTACAAGCAGAAATGACCTCTGAGAAGCCGACGGCCAAGACCGGCAAGGAACGATGGGCAGCGCTGGATCAGCGGCGACGCGACCTGGGCTTGAAGCCCATCGGCAACCTCTATGCGCACCCGGACGACCACGACAAGGTCAAGGACCACGTGGACAAGCTCAATGCCAAGCGCTACGGCCCAGGTGTGGTGCCAGCGAAGCGAGCAAAGAAAGCTGACACCGCGCCAACAAAACCTGACAAGCCAAAGACCGTGAAAGGCTGACCATGGACGCCCTGCGCATCACCACCACCCTCCCTGCCGACGAAGCCGCCGCCCTGGAGCGCCTGCTGGGCGAACTGCTGGGCCGCTACGTGGCCGACCTCACCGAGAAGAGCGCCGCCGGCGCGACGCGCATGCGCCAGGCGCTGGCCGAGGCGATCAGCAATGCGAAGGAGCCCTGCCGTGGCTGACATCGACGCCCAGGCCCGCCGCCTCTACGAGGCCAGCACCCGCAGCGCCCCGACCTGGGACCAGCTCGGCGACACCACGAAAGGCGTGTGGCGCGAGCAGATCCAGAAGCAAGGCGCCGACACGGCGCGGCCGGCAGCGCCAGCCGCCGAAGACCAGCAGGAGCTTTTCTAAGCATGGACACCTACGACTTCTCGCGCCTGACGCCATCGCAGCAAACCCTGCTGACCTTCCAAGGCTGGAGCCGCGGCTGCGGACGGCCACAACCGCACCCCTTGAGCGTCAAGAAGCTGCTCGACCGCGGCCTGCTGGCGCAGCGCACGGTGCGCGAGGACCAGGGCGCGCTGGCGCTGGAGATCCATGAGTACGACGTGCCGCTGGCCGTGCACCGGGCGTGGTGCGAGCACTGCGCCAAGCGGGCGAAGTCGGAGACGGTTGCGGTCGAATACCCATCCGACTTCCATTGATAAGGCGCAATATCAACAGAGAGAAAAACAGATGCAAACCAAACCCATCGACTTCAATTCGGCAGCGCCGACCCACCGCTGCACCGAGTGCGGCGCCCTCTGGCGCCTCTGGCGCAAAGAGGAAACCGGTGCCGATGGCGACTCGTGGAACCTGCGTTCCGCGACGTGCGGCAAGTGCTGCGACATGGCGCCCATGGGCAAGCAGATCGTGCCGCTGACCTGGCGCGACATTGCCGGCGCGCTGGCGGGGCCGGTAGACCCGAACCACGACCTGGTGCCCACGCTGCGCATGTTCGGCGGGGCAATGACGGAGCGCGCGGCAGACGCCATTGAGCAGCTGCGCGCGCAGGTCACGACGCTGCGCAAGCAGGCCGCGCAGCACGAGTCCGACCACGCCCGAGCCAGCCATATGTGGATGCTGATGGTGCTGCCGATGCAGGCCGCCGCCATCGAGGCCGAGGAGACCAATACCGAGGAGGCGATGCGCTGGATCACCAACACGCTGATCCTACCCGGCCTGTACCCGGACCTGAACGACGCCAAGGCCGCAGGCGGCGCCCAGGCGTGGTTTGACCGCGAGAAGGCAGCCGAGGAAGCGCGCTACGACGGCGTGCGCAAGAAGCTCGCCGAGCAAGCCGGCCAGGGAGCCGCAGCATGAGCGGCGCCCCTGCCCCGCGTCCGATGCGCTCGGCCGCGACGTGGCTGGCCTTCGTCAACGAGCACCGGCCCTGCCCGGCCAAGGGCGTGACGCCCTGGTTTGCATGCTCGGTGCGCCCGGCGCGCATCGGCTGGTACGAGCGCCAGTTCACGGATGGCATCTACCGCCAGTGGTGGAACGGCGTGGCGTGGCTGTTCGGGCCGGACAAGAACCAGCACTGGCGCCAAGTTGACAGCTACCCATGCTGGCGTGGCCTGAATAAGCCTGCCAAATAAATAGGCAACCGTCCCGCATATTGGACCGAAGCGCGGAATTGCCGTCATTGATTCCGCCGCGCGTCCTGATTATCAAATCACCAAATCCAACATGAGCGACAACCAAAATCAAGGCGTTACTCTCGCAAATGCCGGCAGCAAGCCGCGCCGCGAACTGGACTACTACCCGACGCCGCCCGATGCCACGCACGCGCTGATGCAGTTCCTTGCGCTTCCCCGCAACGCGGCAGTGTGGGAGCCGGCGTGTGGTGCGGGCGCAATGAGCGACGTGTTGACGCAGTACGTCGATTCCGTTTACAGCACGGACATTCGACAAACGGGCTACGGCATTGGCGGCAAGGACTTTCTCGCAACCGAGTACGACTGCGATGCCGTCATCACGAACCCGCCGTTCGTGCTCTCGGAGCAGTTCATCCGACACGCACGCGACCAGGCGCCCGTCGTCGCAATGCTGCTCAAGAGCCAGTATTGGCACGCAGCCCGGCGCGCAAGCCTGTTTGCCGAAATGCCGCCCGCGTGGGTGCTGCCGCTGACGTGGCGGCCAGATTTCCTGTTCGACCAGCGCGCCAGCGGAGCGCGTGCCGCGCCGACGATGGACGTGGTTTGGACGGTATGGCGCGAGGGGCAGACGGCGACGCAATACCGTCCTCTGCTGCGCCCCGGGCGCATCCCCCTGGCCGCCTGATAGTCCGCCCCGATCAAGCGCCGCCGCCGATTTAATCCGCGATTGATAGCGACTTAATGACGCCAAATTTCAACACCAGTAAATAACGGAGAGGAATATGGAGAGCACGAACGATAAAGGCCGCGACGAATTGCGCGCCAAATTGATCGCCTGGGCCGCCGAAGTCAAGGCGCACCGCTACACGAACCGGCACCTGCCCGGCGAGCCCGCGCACGCCTTCAGCATCGAGCAGTTGGAGGGCCTCTATCACCACATCGCGGCGCATCTGCTGGAGGCGACCGGCTCATGGGTCGTGAACGATGCCGCTGTCGCCGAAATCGAGGCACGCGGCGCCCGCGCAGCCCTGGCCGCCCAGCCGGCGGCCGAGCCCGACACGCTGCTTGCACTGCAGCGCATCTACAACCGCACGCTGGGCGTGCCGGAACTTGCCGACTTGCACGACATCGCCGCGCAGGCGCTGTCCGGCGCCCCCGCAGCGGGGCAGGCGGCGCCCGCACAGGCGCAGGCGCTGACGGATGCGCGCATGCGCGAGGTGCTGATGGCCGAGGCGAACGCCATCGCGACCGAGATAGGCGCAGACCCTGACGGCGAGATTGACGAGGCGGCGCTGACCATGGTCATGCGCTACTGCCGCGCCGTCGAGCGCGCCCACGGCATCCCCGCCCCCACCGGCGCCGCGCCCACGGCCGATTTTCTGCCGCCGCCTGCTGGTGGCTGCGGAGCCTGCGGCGACGCCTGCGCATCGCGCGGCGGATCGTGCCGGGTGCGCGAAGAAAGCCCGCCGCTGCCGGACGGCGCCTCGGGGGCAGGGCAATGAGCATGGACAGCTTCGCCATGCTGCTGGGCTACGCCCTGTGCGCCTCGGGTGGATTGCTGCTGCTGGCCGGCGCCTGCCTCGCAGCCTTCCACTACGCCGGCCGCGCCTGGTTCCGTGCCCGGCGCTTCGTGTGGCTGCGCGAGGCGGTGCAGCACTACCAGCAGATCAAACCCATGCCACTGGATGCCGACGAGCGCGCAGCAGTGCAGGAGGGCGCCCGCCATGGCTGACACCCAAGCCGCCGCCGGGGTGGCGGATGCCGGGAAGTGGCTCTGCCCCGCCTGCGGCTCGCCGTTCCACGCGCACGGCTGCGCCGTCTGCGACATGGGCAAGAAGATCGAACACCTGCAGCGCCAGGTGCAGCCCTACCGCAACCTCGTGGCGGCACTGCAGGCCCAGCGCGACGAGCTGCAGCGCAGCGCCGCGGCTGCGATGGAGGCCGTCAAGACGCTGGAGAGCGAGCGCGCGGCCAACGCCCGGCTCACGGACGAGCTGGAGCAGGCGCAGCGCGAGGCGGAACGCGAGCGCAACGACGCGCAGCGGGCGCGCGAGCAGCTGCAGCACGTCGCCGACATGGCCCGTGCAGCCACTCCCGACGCTGCGCAGGCCGCGCGGCTGGCGGCGTGCTGGCGGTGGAGCGATGCGGCGGCTGCCGTGGCCGATCTGCAGCGCGAGCGGGACGAGGCGCGGGCGGCGCTCAAGCCGTTCGCCGATGCGTTCGAGGAGCCATTCGCCTACAGCTACCGCAACGCCTCGCCGGAGTTCGCTGCGCACCTGGACCGCAACACGATCACACCCAGCATGACGATGGGCGCGTTCCGCCGTGCGCGCGAGGTGATGGACGGCGCCGCGGCGCAGGAGGCGCTGCGGTGAGCCGGCTGCCCGCCGACGTGTCCCGCTGCGGCGGCCGTCCCGCGCCGGGGCCGCGGCTGCGCTTGGCCGACGAGTGCCAGCAGTGCCGGCGGTACACGGACTACGACGACGCGCGGTGCTGGACCGACGCGCCGGACGCCGACCCGTGCCCGCTGCGCATCGAGCCGCTGCCGAGCACCGATCAGCCCCGTAGATAACTCGAATAATCCCGGTTAATCATTAGGGCTGGATTTTCGGCAATTCATCACGCCCATTGGATTACTCAAACGCAAATTACAGTTTACGGTCATCCAATCCATTCATGAACGCTTTCCTCCTCAACCCCGCGAGCACGCGCGACCTGACCACCGACGCCCTTGAATCCCCGGGCCGCCCGCGCGTGTTGCCGGCCGCTTGGTGGGCGACGACGACACCGGATGAGCGGGCTCTGTTCGGTGCTCGCCACGGCATCTACTCCTTCCCCACTGTCGAACTCGTGTCCTGGCTGCAGGAGTTCATCGCCGGCCGCACGGCCATCGAGGTCGGCGCCGGCCACGGCGCGCTTGCCGCGGCGCTAGGCATCCCCGCCACCGATAACTGCCACCAGCAAGCCGACGCGCTGAGCGCCGCGTACTACCGTGCGCACGGGCAAGTGCCCGTCACCTACGGCGAGCACATCGAGCAACTGGACGCCAACTCGGCCGTAGCCAAGCACCGGCCGCAGGTGGTGGTGGCTTGCTGGGTGACGCACCGCTACGACGCCGCGCGCCACGCCGCCGGCGGCAATATGTACGGGCCCGACGAGGCCAAGATCATCCGAGCGTGCGAGCACTACGTCCTCATCGGCAACGCGAAGGTGCATGCAGCCAAGCCGATCTGGCGGCTCAAGCACCGCATCCTGACGCCGCCGTGGCTGTACTCGCGAGCGCTCAACGGGACGGCGGATTTCATCGCAATCTTCGATGGCGGGCGGATGCTGTCGGATCGGGCGCACGCGGTAACCCATGGCTGAGTCCCCCGCTCTGCCCGCCTGGCAAGTTCGCATCGCGGAGTACGGCGAGACGGTCGCGGCCGTGCGCGGCGACCAGTACATGGCCCGGCTGATGCTGTGGTGCCGCACGTGTTACGCCATGGCCGAGCACATGCCGCACGGCAGGGGCCGCGATGTCGCCGAACTAGCGCATGAACTCGGGCGCGAACTTGGGCTGGATGACGCCGACACGACTGCCGCGCTGGCGCTGGTGCTGCGCGCGAAGAACGACATTGACGCCCTGCGGGATGGGAGGTGCGCTTGAAGACGCTGATGGTTGGTGGCCCGCTTCACGGGCGGCGCATTGACATCGACCGCGAGCAGCAGAGCATGCCCGCTGGCGGCTGCGACCGCGGCAGCCTCTACGTGCGCAGGGTGTGGCGGCACCCGGATGGCCGCACCGAATTCATGATGATGTTGAGCACGCTGAGCCTGGACGAGTGCTGCCGCTTGGTGCGCCAGCTGCTGGAGCCAGCAAGGCCGGTGCTGCGGGTGGTCGGCGCGTGAGCAGCATTGACCTGCTCCTGCTTGCGGCGCTTTCGCTGGTCCTGACGGGAGGCGCTGGCCTCGCCACCGGACTGCGCGGCCTATACCTCGTGCGCCTGGCCTACATCTTCGGCGCGAAGAAGGGCGAGTTCTCCAAGCAGGTTCGGGACTTCGTGGACATCGCAGTCCTCGGGGCTATTGCCTTGATCGCAGGCATCTACCTGCTTTCGGTGGTGCCAGCGCGATGACCTGCTGCCTCATCTGCGGCAAGCCGCTGACCGACCCGGTTTCTGTCGCCCTCAAGATCGGCCCAGTGTGCCGCTGCCAGATCAAGATGGCCGAGGCCATGGATCGCACGATGGACCTGTTCGGGCCGCCGCGCTCGACGTACTCGTGGACCGTCGAGGATGGCGTAATCTGCATCGTGGATCTGAACGGCGGCAAGTCCGTGACGAACGACGCCGAGAACGTGATCGCGGACCTGGTGACCGCTGGCGCTCCGGTGGACACGATGCCGGTGATCTATCGCGACAGCGTCGGCGTATGGGACGAGCTCGCCGTGGCGGACAGCCGCTTCAGCACTTTCCGAAGCGTGCACGAGCGCGACAAGGGAGCAGCCACGGCCATCGTGAAGGCACGCTACAGCAGCGGCATCTGACCGGCCGCAGCACTCACCCTCGCCCGCCGTCGCAGCCCTGGCGGAGGCGCCACCGGCCCGAGATCCTGCCGCTTTGCCGCCGCGGCGATGGCTGCCTCCTCGGCCTCGCGCAGGCGGTGCGCCGCCTCCGCCGACGACGACCACCAGAAGTGCCCGCACCGGCCGCAACTGCAGCGCAGGCGGCCACGGTCGTCGGCGTCGCTGTGGACCTGCACCTGACGGTAGAAGTCCGAGCCGTGAACCCACAGCGACAGGTCGGCGTTGAAGCGGGCGCGGCAACGGGGACAGTGGAGCTTGGTGGGCTTGGGCATGGGTTGCCCCCGATGGATGAAATACCAGCCATTGGACACCCAAGCAGCCGGCCACTTCCTGCCCAGCCTGACTTCGGCTGTTGGCTGCTCGTAACCCGAGCAACCAGCAGCAAAACAGCAAGACCAGCAGCAAAGGGAGATTGCAGGATAGGCGTGCCGCCGTCACTACGAACACCGCCCCAACATGCCCGCAGCCCCTGCGCAGCCGCCGGCTGCTGACCCCACGGCACCCCCACCCCTCAAGCGCCGCCGCCGCAGCGGCGACTACGTCAAGCTCACCGTCAGACTGACCCCGGCCGAGTCCGCAGTCCTCAACGCCAACGCCGAGGCCGCCGGCTGGTCCCGCGCCGAGCTCGTCGCGCGCCTGGTGCGGCATCCCGGCATCGGCGCAGCCGCAGCACACCTGCTGCGCGCCCTGGCCGACTCGAACCGCCAGCTGCTGGCCATCGGCCGCAACCTCAACCAGGCGGCGCGCCAGATCAACGAGCACCCGGGGACGATGACCAGCGCCGACCGCGAAGCGATCCGGGCGGCGGTGGCGGCCGTGCAAGCGCACGTGCCGCAGGCCGCGGCGCTGCTGGGCGACCTTAGCGCCACACGGCGCAGCGTCGCCCACGCCCAGCCGCAGCCCGCGAAGCGCTCACGCAAGGCGGCTGCGGCCGGCTGATGCCGTGGGCCAGCCGCGCGTCGATGGCGTGCTGCTGGAGTGGGGCACGCGACTGTTCTACGAAGGGCCGGAGCGTGGCCGGGCCGGCGAGGAGCCGAAGCTGCTGCGCCCGCGGCCGGTGACGGCGCGCGCGATCCGCGCCCGCATCCGCGCCACCGTGCGGCGCGCGCCGCAGGTGATGGTCAAGATCATGTCGAACCAGACCGGGATGAAGGGTGTGCGCCGGGTGCTGCGCTACATCAGCCACCACGGCGAGATCGAGGTGACGGACGAGAACGGCGAGGTGTTCAAGGGCATGCCGGCCGTGCTGGAGCTGGGCGAGCTTTTTCGCTGCGACACCGCGCTGATCCCGGAGGAGGGCAGCCGCTGGCGCGAGACGCTGCACATCGAGATGGGGATGCCCGCCGGCACCGTGGACCGGCAGCGCCTGGAGGCATCAGTGCGCGAGATGCTGGCAGCCGAGTTCGAGGGTCACAAGTACGCCTGGGCCTACCACGGCCATCAGAAGAACCCGCATCTGCACATCGTGGTGCGGACGATGGGCCGCGACTTCAAGCGGCTGCCCACGCGCAAGGCAGACCTGCACCGCTGGCGCGAGAGCTTTGCGCGCGAGTTGCGTTCACGCGGGATCGAAGCGGACGCGAGCCGGCGCGTGGTGCGCGGCGTCGTCCGTCAAAGCGAGGCGATCTGGGCCGTGAAGGCGCGCGAGCAGGGGAGGCTGCACAACGACCGCGGCGAGCGGCACGGCGTCACGCCGGAGGCGATGAACCTGACGCTTGCGGCGTGGGGGCACGTGCACAACGCGCTGGCCGGATCGCCGGATGCGGCCGACCAAGCGCTTGCGCGGGAGGTGAAGACGTTCCTGGCCGGGACGCCGATGGTGCAGGAGATGGCGGCGGCGCGGGAGCAGGCGAGGGCGCAGGAGGTGGGGCGCCCAGGGCCGGAAGTCAGCCGCTGATCGGCGGCTTGCCTTTGAGATCCGGGTTGTAGTGCGCCGGAATGTCGGCGCGGTTCGCTTCCCAGCGCGCCCGCAGGCTCTTGATGAGCTCGACGCCATCGGTGCGGCTGGCGTTGCTGACGTACTGCGTGGTGCCATCCACCGACACCAGCAGGACGAAAGCCAACGACTCGCCGGCGACGGACTCCAGGGCTTGGCTGATGCCCTGCGCCAGGGGCTGCAGGGCGACGCTCACATCACTTGCCTGACTCATTTTTTCCCTTGGCGGCCAGTGCCGCTTCAACATCCGCCCAGCGGACCCATTCGCCTTTCTTGGCCTCTTTCATGGCGCCAGCCTTGGCGTCCAGGGCCCAGCGCAGCGGCATTGTGGACGGTCCACAATCGCGACCAGTCGGCTTCGTGGACGCCTTGGCTGCCTTCGGTGCAGTCGCCGGGGGCGGCATTGTGGACGGTCCACAATCGCCCTCGGCAGCCTTCGTGAGCGCCTGGATGACCTCGGCTGCCGGCCGTTTTTCAGGCTCGGTGGCGATAGCCTGCGCCACTGCAATGACCGCCTCTGGCGCCTTCGCCACAGCGTCCTTGAGCGGCTTGCTGTCGCGGAAGCGGATGTCGGCCGGCGAGGCAAAAGCCTCGACCACTGGCGACGGCAAGCCAGCAATGGCGATGGCCTTGGACACATCGCCGTGGTCGCGCCCGATCGCCTTGGCCAGCGAGAGCATGTTGGGGAACAAGCCCGCGTCCAGCGCGCGCTGGTACATCGTCCCTTGCTCGTAAGCCGACAGGTTCGCCCGGCTGCGGTTCTCCCGCTCCATCTGCGTCCACAGATTCTGGTCGTCCACATCCTCGACCACGGCCGCCACGTCGATGCCCAGATCCAGGCAGGCCCTGTGCCGGCGATGGCCGAAAACCACCTCGTAGCGGATGACACCATCCGGCACGGCCAGCGGCCGGACCTTGATCGGCTGGACGTTTCCACCGGCGTCGGCGATCTCGGTCTTGAGCTCCAGAAACTCCGGCGAGTCGAAGGACTGCTCCGCTCGATTGGCCCAGCGGCTGGCGCGGATGGTCTTGGGGTCCAGCTTGAGTGCTTCACCACTCGCGCCAGGCGCCGCTCGTAGGTCGCCCAGGTCGAGGATTTCGGGCAGGTCGAGGTTGAATCGGTCGCCGCTCACTTTGAGACCCCCATCATCTCTGCCACCCGGTCCAGCACCGGCTTGACCTCGGCCCACGTCTCGCGCGCCGCAGTCTGCCCGCGCACGTCGGCCACGAACTGCCCATTGGCCTGGCACTGCTGGATCACCATGCGATCAGCCAGGAACATGAAGTCGCCGCCGCTCTCTGGCTTGTCCACGCGCGCCAGCAGCTTGGAACGGTAGGCGCTGGAGGACATGACCTTGAGCAGGTTTGCCTTGTGCAGCGGCACGGCCTTGACGCGGTTCGGCAGCATCCCCAGGAACTGCAGCCGCGGGTTGAGGCGGGCGTGGATCGTGGCAATGCCTACGCGCGGGGCATTGAAGAGGTTGACGATCCCGCTGATGGCCTCCTGGCCGAGGTCGATGGGTGCGAGCACGTAGTCCGCGGAAACCAACGCGGACACCACGCGAATGTCCGGGTTCGGGCCTGTGTCCACCACGCACACATCGAACCGCTCGCCCATGCGATGCAGGAAGCCGCGCAGGTTGCGCGCAAACTCGTTGTGCCGGTCGGGTTGCGACTCCAGGCTCAGCAGCCCTTGGTAGCCGGCCGACACGAGCACGAAGTCGCCGGGCTCGACCATGGCCGCTGCGTCGGTGAGCGCGCGATCGGAGGTGAGTGCTGAAACCGTCGCCTTGCCCGACGCAGTGAGCGGCGCGGTGGCGTGACCCTGGTGGTCCAGGTCGAGCACCAGGGTGCGCAGGCCCAGGCGGGCGAAGTGATAGGCCAGGAGGCAGCAGATGGCGGACTTGCCGACGCCGCCTTTCTGGTTCGCAAGGACGAGGGTTTTCATGCGACCGGCTCCAGTTCGACGTTGACCCGCACCCCAACATCGGTAGCGTCTTCATCCATGCACCACTCGACGATGGCCACCTGATAGCGGACCTCGTTGAACACGCACTTGTCCCCGACCCGCGGCACGAATGGCAGGCGCCGGAACGCAAAGGTTCCGCTCTTGTGGCGAAGGAAGAAATTGACTGCAGCGGTCAAGTCACGGTTACTCATGACCAGCGATCTCCAGTACCCGCAGCGCCTGACCCTGCTCGATGGCCTGCCGCGGCGTGCGGCCATCCAGCCCGCCATGCGGCGTCTCCAAGAAGGCCAGGATCGCCCAGCCCTCCACCGTACCCAGCGCTTGCGACACCTTCGGCAGCGCGTCCCACATCGCTGGCTCGAACTGCCAGCGAGGCATGCGGTAGCCGCGCTTGGACTGCGACAAGCCGATGGCGCGGCCTTTGTCGATCCAGGTGTTCACCGTGAAGCGGCTGGTGCCCGTGATCTGCGCCGCTTCCTCTGTAGAAACCATGTCGCCAGCGGCCAAGCGCTGCTGTCGTTTTGCCAGGCTTCCTTCGAGCAGCGGTGCTGCCGGCGTGTATTCGTGGCGTTCGTGTGTCATGGTAGGTTGGTTAGTGTCGTGGCCATCATAGCGTGCACGTTGCGGCGCGCAAGCAGCGCAGCCGGTGGCTTCGTCGGCGGCGGCAGTTCGCGCTCACGCTGCTCGGCCTGGCGCTGCAGCCGCTCCGCAGCCAGGGTGCTGCGGCTCTTGACCGAGACCGGCGCCACCTTCTCCTGGCGTCGCGGCACCTTCCAGTCCTGGTCGCTGCGCACGAGGCGCTTGAGGTACGCCACCGGCCACGTGGCCTTGACGATGGCCGGCAGCGCCTGCTTCGCGATGTCCTGCACGCGCACGCCCAGCGGTCCGGCCACGCCCAGGACGCTGCAGAGCTGGCGGCCCGTCATCGCCACCAGCAGCGGCGCGAGGTCGTGCGGGATGCGGGAGCCGTCCTGCGCGATCACGCAGGGTTGCAGTACCGGCGCTTCGGGTTTTGACTCAGGCAGGTTATCCACAGGCGGCGCCTCGGGCGCGTTTCCCTGCGAAGCAGGCTTCGCTTGGAAAGCTCTTGAGGCATGCCCAGCGCAATGGGCATGCCGCGCGAGCGCGAGAGCTTCGAGCGTCTTGTCGGTGAGCCGGGTGCTGCCAACGGGCATGCCCAGGCGCCGGGCGCCGTCAAGGCAGCGGTCGCGCTCGATCCATCCGTCCTCGCGCAGCTGGCGCATGTAGTTCACGACGGAATTGCGGCAGCGTCCCAGGGCGCGCATGAGGCGCTTGACCGACAGCACGAACCATTCGCCGGGCGCATTCCACTGGACGGCCAGCCGCAGCATCGCGGCCAGGGTGTCGCGCATCTGCTCGGTGAGGTCAGCCAGGGCGCCGGTGAAGCGCAGGAGGCGCTGGTCGGCGCGGACGAACGGCGGCGGGCAGGGTGGTAGGTCGGGGTCAGTCTCGCGTGGGCGGCGGCGCGGGCGCGCGCGCACATCCCCCGCTTCGGCGGTGTGCAGTTGCATGATTTCGTAAGGGCGAGCGCGCCCGCGCGTTGCGCGCCCCCGCTTTTCGCTGCACAATCCGCTTGCGTATTCGGTTTTGTGGCAGCTCTTAGCGGGGCCAGCGAAACACGAGAGGCCCAGGGTTCCCGCCCTGGGCTTTTTCGTTTGCGGGCCTAGTTCATCTGAACGTCGTCGGTCCCATTCCTTTCACAGGTTGAGGCCAAGCGCTCAAGTGCTCGGCCAGGGTTGATCGGGTGCCATTGTGCTCCGAACTGAACGCATGGCGTACATGAGCCATGTACGTGCGGCGTCATCCGGCGGCGTTTGGCGATAGTCCAGCCACTCCAACAAAGTCCGTCACGAACACCTGAAGCACCCTTTTGGCGGGCAGCTTGAGGTCCTTGGACGGCACGATCAGCCATTGACCCGGCACACTGACGGCCACCATGTCGTCCCGGAAGGGTGGCTCAACGGTCTCTCCGAGCACTGCGAGACAGCGCAGATACATCGCCCCGACGTACAGCAGCGCACGCTCTCCCTCGCGCTCCAGCAGCGGCCCCATCCCCAGCAGCAGCGGCACATCCACGTGCTCGCCCACTCTGGCGATCTCCTCAACGGTCCAGGCGGCCTTGCCATTGAGTTTGCGTTCGGTGGCCCTTATCGACAGCGACAGCGCCTCTGCAGCGACGGCAGCGTGTTGCCGGCGAGGAATCCCCTTGGCATCCAGGAGCGCACGCACGCAGCGCGGCGCTGGGCTCTCGCTCAGGTCACTTGGACGGTTTTTTGTTCTCGACATCAGTGCCAATTCACCACGCGGCCAAAGGGCCAAAGCCGCGATTGTGTCGAAGTGCTGCCATGCGCTCGGCTGCTGACAGTTGGTTTCTGAATTGGGCATGTTGAAAAGAACGGCGTTTGGCGACGGTTAGATGATGCATCCGCACGGCAAAAGGATGTGCAACAAATGCAACCGCACCAGTTCAAGCGTCGATTCCTGGCACTGCCCTTGGTGACCAGCCTGTTCGCAGCAACCCCGGCCTACGCCTTCGACAGCTGCAAGGTCCTGCTCTGTCTCGCTGGCCCCTGGCGCTCCATCGCCGAGTGCCGCCCCGACGTGACCGAGTTCCTGCGCTGCTGGAGCCGCGGCAAGTGCACCTTGAACTGCGCCATGGCTGGTGGCAGCAATCTCCAGTGGGCAAGCGCCGCCAACTGCCCGCCGCAGTACCTGGTGACCCAGGAATGGGACGGCGCCACGTACTGCTCGAAGACCGGCGTCATCAACGTGACGACCCAGGGCGTGACGAACTGGCTGCGCGTCTGGTGGACGCGCGACGGCCGTGAGCCGGTGCTGGAGTACAGCGCGCAGGCCAAGGCGTTCCTTGGCGAGCACGCCGACACGAAGTTCGACGAGGACTTCCAGCGCTGGCTGGCGGCGCAGCCGCCGAAGGACCCGAACTACCTCGACAACGGCGGGCACTGAACGTGAGCCTGTCCGCCGCGTTGCTCGCGCTGCTGCCGGCCTGCGCGCCGCTCGTGCACCCGGACACCATCTCCCGCGTCGTCGCCGTCGAGTCCGCCGGGAACCCATGGGCCATCAACGTCAACGGCGCACGCCTGGAGCGCCAGCCGCGCAGCCTGGCTGAAGCCGTCGTCACCGCGCGCGCCCTGCGCCGCCAGGGCTTCGACTTCGACGCAGGCCTAGGCCAGATCAACGTGCGCAACTGGCAGTGGCTCGGCCTCGACGAAATCAGCGTCTTCGACCCCTGCACGAACCTGAAGGCCACGCAGACCGTGCTGTTGGACGCCTTCAAGCGCGCTCCCGCGGCCAACCCGCAGGCAGCGCTGCGCCAGTCCCTGTCTGCCTTCAACACCGGCAGCTTCTCCGCCGGCTTCGCGAACGGCTATGTCTCGAAGGTCGTTAGCGCACCGGCTTCTCCCCAGCCCTCCACGAAGGAGCAGTCCCCGTGAAAACCTCTGCACTCAAGACCATGTCCACCCGGCGCGCCGCCACCAAGACGCTGTCCGCGCTGGTCCTGCTTGCCGCCTCAAGCCTTGCGCACGCCGGGCTGCCGGACATCAACACGCGCCTGGGCGAGCTCAACACATGGCTGCTGGGGGCCGGCATCGGCCTTTTCACCGCATCCATCATCTGGACCGGCTACAAGATGGCGTTCGCCGGGGCGCAGTTCCGCGACTGCAGCAACATCCTGTGGGGTGGCGTGCTGGCGGCCGGTGGCGCCACGATTGCCTCCTGGCTGTTCACTTGAGCGGGTCATGCAGGAGGTCATCTACAAGGGCGCCACGCGCCCGCCGATCTTCCTGGGGGTGCCGCTGCTGCCGGGCATGCTCGTTGGCGGCGGTGGCGCGATTGTCGGCGCCTGGAGCGGCTATCTGTTCTCGACCGGATGGCCGCTGGGCATCACGACGGCCCTCACCGTGGCGGCATTGGCGCGCATGCGTCAACTGACCAAGAAGGACGATCACCGCTGCAGCCAGTGGCTGATGTGGGCGCAACTGGAGCTCATGCACCGCAACCGCGGCTTGTGGGGCGGCGCCCGGTCCTACTCGCCCGTGGCGCACGAGGGAGGCCGCGATGTCCTTTGACGAACCGCGGCGCTGGGCCTCAGCGCGGCGCGAGGTGGCATCGCCCGCGTTCATTCCGTTCGGCCGGATGCTCACGCCCCACATCAACCGCACTCGCCACGGCGACCTGGTGGGCACATGGGAACTGATGCGGCCCATTCCCTTCGAGACGGCCGAAGAGGTGGCGATCGACGCTCCGCACCAGGTCAAGAAGAACTGGTTGTCCACGCTTGACGATCGCTTTGCGGTGTACGAGACACGCTGGCAGTGCTTCGAGCGCGACCTGTTGGCGCCCGTGCCCGGCGGCAAGTACGAGACGGTCTTCAACGAGGACTGGAATGCGCGACTGCAGTCCATGCCATTCCGCTCCAACCGCATCTTCGTCACCATCCTGATGCGCCCGCGCCGCGCCACGAAGCGTGGCTTCCTCGGCATGCCGGTGCATGCGCCGCGCACCCGGGAGCAAATCCAGGCCGACGAGGCTCAGGACAACGCTGATTTCGAGGAGGCCGCGGCTGTGCTGCAGCGCATGCTGCACGCCTGGAAGCCGCGGCGCCTGGGCGAAGTGGAGCGTGACGGCATCACCTTCACCGAGTTCGGCGAGTTCGCTGGGTTGCTGGTGAACGGCTTCTGGAGCCCGGTGCGCGCCGGGCAGGGCTCGCTGCATCGGCGCCTGGCGGTGGTGCGCGCGTCCTTTCGAGGTGGCACCGGCGAACTGCGTGGAATCGAGCGCGAACGCTATGCCACGATGCTGGAGCCGGTGGACTTCGGCGAGGGCGTCGTGGAGCCGGGTGTGCTGTCGGACGCGCTCTACGAGTCGGTCGAATACATCGAGACGCTCAGCTTTGCGCCGCTGTCGCGGCACGACGCCGTCGAAAAGCTCAAGCTGATGAAGCGGCAGATGGAGGCGGCCGAGGATGCCGCCACAGGCCAGATCGAAGCGATGGACCGGGCCATCTCCGAGGCAGCCGATGGCCACGGCAAGTGGGGCGAGGTGCACGGGTCGTATGCCGTGTTCGGCGACACGCCGCACGCCTCGCGCGCCAACGCCGCCAAGCTCGCCAGCGCCATCACGGAAAGCACCGGCATCCGTTTCGCCCGCTGTGACCTCGTCGCCGACCGCGTCTGGTGGGCGCAGTGCCCGGGCAACATGCGCTGGAGGCCGCGCACGGCGCACTTGAGTGCCGGTGCCTTCGCGGCGATGGCTGCCGGTCACGGCTTCTACAGCGGCAAGCGTCTGAGCAACCCCTGGGGCGACCCCCTGCTGCTGACCAAGGCCCTCAACGGCCAGAAGCTGTGCATCAGCCTGCACAAGAGTCCGTCGGGCGAGGCCAGCGAGGGTAAGAAGTACCCGGGCCTCACGCTGATCCTGGGCCCCAACGGCACCGGCAAAACTGTGCTCGAAGGCGCCTTCCTGCTGCAGTCGCGGCGCTGGAACCCGGCGCCCGACATCGTGGTGCTGGACAAGGATCGCAGCCTGGAGATCGTGCTGCGCGCCATGCGCGGCAACTACAAGCGCCTGGCCGAAGGCTTCCCCACGGGGATCAACCCGTTCCAGTGGGCCGACTCGCCGGCGCACCGCGCCTTTCTATTCGGCCTGGTGCTGGCGATGGTCGCTGACGCCACCTGGATGCCTTCGGCCGAGGACCGCAAGGATCTTGCGCGCGCGATCGACACCCTGTTCGGCCCCGACTTCTCGGTGGCCGACCGCGGCGTCTCCACACTGTTCGGCTGCCTCGGCAAGAACGGCATTCAGGAGCGGCTGGAGCGCTGGTGTGCAGGCAAGCAGCTGGGCTGGGTCTTCGACGAGGCGCCCGACGACCTCGATCCGAACGAGCCGGTGACGGGCTTCGACTACACCGAGTTCCTGCCCAAGGTCGAGATCCGCACGCCGATCCTGATGGCGCTGCTGCAGTTCGTCGAGAGCAAGACGGACGGCCGCCGGCTGATGCTGGTGATGGAGGAGGCGTGGAAGCCTCTCAAGGACCCGGTGCTCGCAGCCTTCGCGCACGACAAGGCGAAGACCGTTCGCAAGAAGAACGGCCTGCCGGTATTCACGACCCAGGAGCCCGGCGACGTGGCCAACGACATGACCGGCGACACGCTGGTGACGCAGGCCGCCAGCATCATCTGCTTCCACGATCCCAGTGCCAGCGCCAAGGCCTACCTCGAAGGCCTGCGCCTGACGCCGGCCGAGTACGCGGTCGTCAAGCGTCTCGGCAACAACGGCGGGCGCGGCTTCTTCTTCAAGCAGGGCAACGCCAGCTGCATCGCCGACTTCGACTTGTCCGGCATGGACGAGCACCTGTGGATTCTCTCCGGCAGCGAGGACAACGTCCGGCTGCTCGACGAGATCCGCGCCGAGGTCGGCGACGACCCCGATGCCTGGATGCCTGTGCTGTTCGCCCGCATCCGCGCCCGCGAGGCGCAGCAACGCTCTGGAGGTGCCAAGTGAAGTTCTCCCCCGTCATCTTGCTCGCGGCCTGCGCCGCCACGCACGCCGGCATCCCCAACGAGGCCGTGCGCACCATGCCTGACGGGCGCGTGGTGGTTGAGCAGCCGCCGGGTCCGAAGTGGCTCAAGAAGTCGCCGCCGCGCCCCAAGGAGGAAATCTGGACCACGGGCTACCTGCGGCCGAGCTTCCTGATCGAGACCGAGCGGGGCTGGCAGGAGTGTCCTCAGTTGTGGGTGGACAGCAGCTGCCGCGAGTACGTCCCCGGCCGAGACAAGCGGATGCGCACCTGGGTTCTGAAGGTCGGCGGCCAGTGGCGCACCTGCCCGACTCGCGATGCCGCGGCCGGCTGCCGCGACTATTACTCGCCGCTGCCGGCGGGCTCCTATCAGCAATAGCAGGAGGCGACGATGGGACTCATTGCGGTAGTGGGTAGCGAGGTGGATGGCGCCCTAAAGACCTTCGTGGCCGACAACATCACGATCCTGATGGGTTGGCTCACACCCATGGCCATCACGGCGGGAACGCTCTGGGTGTTCCTATACGGGCTCGCCGTGCACCGCGGCGAAGTACAGGAGCCGATCCAGACATTTGCATGGAAGCTTGTGCGGAACATGCTTATCGTCGCGCTGGCGACCACGGCGGCCTACAACAACTACGCAGCCAGGACGTTCGACAACGCGAGCCTGGGCCTCATCCAGTTGTTCCAGATCAGTGGCTCCGGCATGGCCTCGATCACCAATGCCTGGGATGCGCTGGACGCCTTCGATCGGGAGGCGGGCCTGCTCGTCTCCCGTGTCTGGGAGGAGATCAGCTTCGGCAAGGACATGGTCGGGGGCGTCATCGCGATCTTCTTTTTCGCCCTCGGCAACGCCCTCTTCATCCTGTGTGCCTTCGTGGTTGTGCTGGTGACCACTCTGCTGGGCAAGTTTCTGCTGATCGTGGGTCCGTTGTTCATCATGCTGGCCCTCTTCGAGTCCACCCGCCGGTTCACCATCAACTGGGTCGGCTCCCTCTTCAGCATCGTCCTGGTCACGGCGGTGGCGTTCTTCTGCCTCGGCTTTTCGCTCTACCTGAACACCCGCATCGTCGGCGCCGCGAGCGCCAACGTGGGCGCCCTCAACCTGATCGGCGAGGCCGCCGTCTACTTCGCCATCTTCGTCGGCCTCGGCGTCGTGATGTGGCAGTCGCCTGGCTTCGTCACAGGCCTCACCGGCGGCGCGCCTGCGCAGATGGGTGTGGCGATGTTCACTCAGGTGATGACCATGCTGCGCGCTGGCGGTCGCGGCAGCAGCGGCCCCAAGCCGCCGACGGACAACAGCATCGGCAAGGGCCCGAGCGCCGCCTACCGCGCCGGCTCCGCTGTGGGCCGCGCCACCGGCATCCAGCCCCTCTACCAGCGCATTGCCTCGCGCAGTCGCGGCTGACACACCCCTTTCCTCACCGCTCCCCAGAAAGGAGTTCCCTCATGTCAACCCTCAAGGGCCGTTTGGCCCGAGTCTCGGCCGCCGCATGCCTGCTTTGCGCCACGGCGCTGCCGGCGCGTGCCGGCATCCCGGTCTACAGCGCCGTCGAGCATCAGAACAGCATCATGCAGTTCATCCAGGATGCCGCGAACCAGATCACGCAAATCGGCCACCAGATCACGCAGATCGAGGCGCTGCAGAGCACCCTCAACGCGCAAACCGGCTCGCGCGCTCTAGGCGGCCTGCTGCGCAACGGCAACTTCGACAACTACGTGCCCCTCGACGCCGCACAGCGCATTGCCGACGCGGCGCGGCGCGGCTACGCCGGTCTTACGGGGCCAGCGAAGGCACTGCGCGACAACAACACCATCTTCGACTGCACGCTCATCGAGGAGTCGCGTCGCGCCGGCTGCGACCGCGACACCTCGGTGCCGTGGCAGGACCAGGTGCTCATTGACGGCGCGCTGGCCAAGTCGTCAGAACGCATGGTCCACATCAACCGCCTCACGGACGCGATCAGCCACACCACGGACCCGGCGGGCAAGCTGGAGATGATCGCCCGGCTCAACGCCGAGCAGGCCATGCTCCAGCAGGAGCAGACCCGTGCGCTGCTCTGGGGCCAGCAGGTCCAGGCCCGGGAGCGCATCGAGCAGATGCAGCGCCGGGAGCGCACGGCCGCAATGCTGCGCGAGGGCAAGTCCATCGCCGACTTCTACCGGGGCGGGGTGGCGCCGTGAGCGCGCACACGAAGGCTGCAGCAGCAGCCACCAGCGCGAACTGGGATGTGGACGAGCAACTGCTGCGCGAGCGCTCCGAACATCGCGCGTGGACGGTTGCCAAGGTGAGCTGGGCCATCACCGCGGTGGCCGTCATCGGCATCGCCGTGCAAGGCAAGCTGCGCCAGGAGGTCACCATCCCCGTGCTGGTCGATCGCGCCACCGGCGAGGTGAGCATCTCGCAGCCATTGACCGAGCGCACCGTGCCGATCAACGACGCGCTCGACAAGCACCATCTCGCCCGATACGTCGGCGCGCGCGAGGCCTACGCCTGGCGCTTCCTGCAGACCGACTACAAGACCGTCGGGCGCATGAGCACGCCGCAGGTATTCCAGCCCTACAACGCGCAGTTCGAGGGCCCCAATCGCCTTGACGAACGCCTCAAGGACACCGAGGAGCGCCGCGTCAAGGTCACGGCCGTGCGGCTGGCCGGCGAGGTGCCGGGTCTCAACGGCATCCGGCAGGCGGTGGTGACCTATGACCTGGTGACGACGGCGATCGACCGCCCGCAGCCGCAGGTAGTGCGCTACCAGGCCACACTGCAGTACGAGTACCGGCCCAAGCTCGCGATGAAGGAGCAGGACCGGCTCGACAACCCGCTGGGCTTCGTCGTCACTGCCTACCGCACGGATGCGGAAATCGCGACCGTCCCGCGCGCCGGGGCCACCTCATGAGGGGCGCGCTGGCTCTTGCGGTGCTGGCCGCGCAGACCGCCCTGGCGGCGCCGCAGGACGCCGGCGCCATCCGTGAAGTGGAATACGACCCCAGTACCGTGCTGCGCGTGCCGGTCGCCGTCGGCGTGCCCACGCACATTCAACTGGAGCCCGGCGAGACCATCGTCTCAGCGGTGGTCGGCATCGGCGCCAGCTGCGACGTGCCGGAGCATCCGTGGTGCATCGAGTGGCGCGAAGGCGACAGCCGCATCTTCGCCAAGCCGCGCAAGGCGGCGAACCGGCCCAACACCCTGGAGGTGGTGACGAACCGGCGCAGCATCAGCCTGCAGTTCGACCTTTCCGTTCGCCCGGCGCGGCGCGTGACCGTCCTCGCGCGCAAGCCGCCCCCGCCGGACCCGATGCAGGCGCGCGTGGCGCAGATGACGGCCGCCGCCCTGGCCATGGCGCCGCGTCCCGAGGACATCGTCGAGCAGCGCATGCGCCTGAAGCCCGAGGTGCGCAACGCGGCCTACACGGTGGCGCTGGGCAAGGGCAGCGAAGACCTGCGCCCGCGCGCGATCTTCGACGACGGCCGCTTCACCTACGTTCAGTTCACTGGCAACCGCGAGGTGCCTGCCGCCTTCCAGGTCAACCCCGACGGGTCGGAGCAGATCGTGAACCTCGGCATGGAGGGTGATTTCCTCGTGCTCGACCGCGTGGTGCGCCAGTTCGTGCTGCGCCAGGGCGCGGCCGTGGTGGCGGTGCGCAACGAGGCCTTCGACGTGGAGGGACGCGCACCCGTGGCCGGCACCGCCGCGGACGGCGTGCAGCGCCTGGTGAAGAACCCCAAGACCGGCCAGTTCGAGCAAGGAGCCAACCCGTGACCGACATCAACCGCATCAAGCCCGGCGCCGCGCGCGCCGAAGGCGACGAGGATTTGGAGATACCCAACCTCGCCGCGGAGACGAATCGGCGCCTGTCCAAGCGAACCGTGGCCATCGCTGCAGGCCTGCTGTGCATGGTCGCTGCATTGGCTGCCGGCGTCAGTTGGAAGCTGACGAAGCAGCAGGACACCGAGGACGCCCAGGCGCGCGAGCAGTCGCAGCGCACGGCCGCAGCGCTAGCCAGCCGCCAGTTCGACCCCGGCGCCCTCGCGCCGCCGGCGCCCCGCTCGGCCGACTCTGCAGCGTCAGCCGCCGCCCGCTACGAGATCCCGAAGCTCGACCCGAACGCTGACGACGGCATCGAGCCGATCGGCGTGAAGGACAACCGCAGCCGCAGTGGCGGCGCACCCGCGCAGGCCAAGCGGGTCATCGACCCTATGGATGCGCCCATGCTGCTGCCGCCGTCCAAGGGCCGCGCCGGCGGGGCTGTGAGCGATGCGCAGACCGCTGGGCCGCAGGACGAGCTTGCCGCCGCCAAGGCGGAGTTGCAGGAGCGCCAGCGCGGGCTGCGCGACATGATGCAGATGGTGCAGCAGCGCATGAACGCGCCGACGCCGGGCATGGGCGCAGGCATGCCGGGGCTGATGAACGCGGCCATGCCGACGCAGCCGCCGCGCCAGCCGGCCACGCCGCAGCAGGCCGAGACGGAGTCGGCGCGAGACGCCGGCAGCATGCTCACCGCGCGCCAGTTGCCCGACTCCAGCCTGGTGATGCCCATGGGCACATCCTTCACGTGCTCGCTCACCACGCGCGTGGTCACGGCCACGGCCGGCAATGCCTCCTGCATCACCTCGCGAGCCGTGTTCGGGGCCGACAAGCGCGTGGTGCTGCTGCCCAAGGGAAGCATCCTGGAGGGCGAGTACAAGATGGTGTCCGTGCGCCCGGGCATGACGCGCATCCCGGTGCTGTGGACGCGCGTGCGCACACCCGCACCCGAGAGCGTCATCGTGGACCTGGACTCGCCGGCCACCGGCGCGCTGGGCGAAGCCGGGCTCGGCGGCCACGTGGACAACCGCTGGGGCGAGCGCCTGGGTGCTGCCCTGCTGCTCTCCCTCATCGACGACGCCGTGAAGGTCGTCATCGCCGACAAGCAGGACGGTGGCGGCGCCACCGTGGTGCTGGGCGGCACGGCCGACACCAGCTCCAAGCTCGCCGAGCAGGTGCTGAGCGCCACCATCAACATCCCGCCCCTCCTCACCGCCAACCAAGGCGACACCGTCGGCGTCTACGTCAGGCACGACGTGGACTTCCGCTCGGTTTACGCACTGCGGCCCGCCCGCTGAAAGGCATCCCCCATGTCTGCAAGAGACGAAGTGGCCGTGCGCCGGCTGCTGACCCCGTTGCGCCCCTGGCTGGAGCGCGACGACATCGAGGACATCGCGATCAACCGCCCCGGTGAGGTGTTCGTGCTGCCGTCCGGCCAGGGCTGGCAGCGCAGCGAACTGGCGATGAACTTCAACCAGTGCTACGACCTGGCCAAGGCCGCGGCCACGCTGTTCGACGAGTCCATCAGCGCCACGAGCCCGGTGCTCAGCGTGAGCCTGCCAGATGACGAGCGCGCGCAGTTCGTGATCCCGCCGGCGGTGCCGCGCGAAACCGTCGCCATCTCCATCCGCAAGCCCTCGGCCACCGAGCCGACGATGGCCGACCTGGAGGCGTCGGGCCTGTTCTCGCGGGTTGTGACGGCCGCGCCCGCGCTGCAGCAGCACGAGGTCGAGTTGCTGGAGTTGAAGCGCGCCGGCAAGGTCGGGGCGTTCCTGCGTCGCGCCATCGAGTTGCGCAAGACCATCGCCTTCAGCGGCCCAACCGGCTGCGGCAAGACCTTCATCATGAAGGCCGCCGCGGGGCTGATCCCGCACAGCCGGCGCGTCATCACCATCGAGAGCGTGCGCGAACTGCGCATGTCCGCTCACCCGAACGTCGCCCACCTCTTCTACTCCGACACGGAGCGCGAGGGCGAGAAGGCGACCCCGAAGGCGCTGCTCAAGGCTGCGTTGCGCATGCGCCCGGACACGATCCTGCTGACCGAGGTGCGCGCCGACGAATGTCCGATCTTCGTGCGCGTGGCCGCCTCCGGCCACCCCGGCAGCATGACCTCGCTGCAGGCCGGTTCCTGCGCGGAAGCCTGGGAGCAGTTGGCGCTGATGATCCTGATGAGCGAGGGCGGCGCCCGCCTGGACTACGACAAGGTCATGCGGCTGCTCAAGCTCACGGTGGACGTGATCGTGCAGTTCGGCACCGACGGCAGCGGGCGCCACGTGCGCGAGATCGACTACGACCCGGAGCGCAAGCTGGCCCTGGCCGCAGGGGGTGCGCGATGAGCACCAAGGCCACCATCACCATCGACACGAAGGCCGTGGCCCTGGCCGGCTTCTGCACCTTCATGGTCATCCTGCTGACCGGCGCCGCGCTATGGCTTTCAGCCGCGACGTTCCTGGTCATCAACAAGACCAATCCGACGCGCGCGGACTGGGACAGCCTGCCGCGCTACTGGGAACGCTACGGCGAGGACCCCAAGCACAAGAAGCAGCTGCTCGCTTCCATGCTGCTGGCCTTCGGTCTCTGCTACGTCGGCGCGCCACTGGCGCTTTGGAAGGGGGCGCAGCGCCGGCGCGAGCTCTACGGCAGCGCGCGGTTTGCCAACGAGGCCGAGATCCGCAGGGCCAAGCTGCTCAAGGGCAAGGGGATCATCGTCGGTCGGCGCGGCAAGCGGCTACTGACCTACGACGGCCAGCAGTACGTGCTGGTGGCCGCCCCGCCGCGCAGCGGCAAGGGCGTCTCCATCGCCGTACCCAATGGCCTGAACTTCGCCGACTCCATGGTGTTCCTGGATGTGAAGGGCGAATTGCGCGATGCCACGAGCGGCTTTCGTGCCGCGCACGGCCAGGAGGTCTACGTCTTCGCGCCCTTTGACAAGGGCGGCTGCTCGCACCGCTACAACCCGCTGGGCTACGTGAGCACGGATGGCCGGCTGCGCGTGTCGGAGTTGCAGAAGCTCGCCAACATCATCTTCCCCAACGGCGACGACTCGAAGGGCTCCGACACCGCCAACTTCTTTGCCGACCAGGCGCAGAACCTGTTCCTGGCGATGGGCCTGTACCTGCTGGAGACGCCGGCGCTGCCGCGCACGATCGGGCAGATGCTGCGCATGACAGCCGGCGACGGCAAGCCGTTTCGGGACTACCTGACCGGCCTCATCAACGAGCGCGAGAAGTCGGGCACTCCGCTGTCCTTCGACTGCGTCGCCGCCTTCGGCCGCTTCCTGGCCAACACCGCCGACAACACCCTCAGCGGCATCGTGAGCACCTTCACCGGCCCGCTCAAGGCCTTCGCCGATCCGGTCACCGATGCGGCCACCAGCGCCAACGACTTCGACCTTGCGGATCTGCGCAAGAAGCGCATGACGGTCTACCTGGTGATGCCCTTCGACGAACTCGCCGCGGCCAAGCTGCTGCTGAACCTGTTCCTGACGCAGATGGTCCATGCCAACGTGCAGGAATTGCCGAGCCAGAACCCGGCTCTCAAGTATCAGTGCCTGGTGGTGCTTGACGAGTTCACGGCAGCCGGGCGCATTGACGTGATCGCGCGCGGCATCGGCTTCATGCCGGGCTACAACATGCGGCTGCTCATCATCATCCAGAGCCTTGCGCAGTTGTCAGCGACCTACGGCAAGGACACCGCACGCGCGATCCGCACGGCCTGCGCCTGCCACGTCTGCTTCGCGCCCAACGAGCAGGAGGATGCAGAGGAAATCTCGCGCCGCCTCGGCACCACCACCGTGCGAAAGGCAAGCCGTGGCCGCAGTCACTCCAGCGGCCGAGGCGGCGGCTCCAGCAGCACCTCCACAAACGAGAGCGAGCACAACCGCCCGCTGTTGCTGCCGCAGGAGGTGAAGGAGTTGGGCGCGGAAGCCGAACTCATCTTCATCGAGAACGTGCCGCCGATCCAAGCGACGAAGGCGCGCTGGCACGAGGACCCGCTGATGGTCGAGCGCAAGCGCGCCAGGGTCGAGGTCGAACCCATCAACATCGACCTGCACATCGCCCGCACCGACTTCCGCCACCGCCCGGTCGAGGACAAGGACGGCCCGGTGCGCGAGATGCCCATGGAGCGCCTGGCCATCGACACCACGGGCCTGGAGGTGCCCATGGAGCCGGACACCCCGCCGGACAAGGCGGAGGCCTTCCTGGGCGACTTCTTTTCCCGGCTGATGCCGCCTGCCGAGCCGACCCCGGCTCCGGTGCCGCCGAAGCCGGAGCGCGCCCGCGCCGAGCCCAACGCGATCGGCTTGGACATCAACGTGGCCAAGGACGGCACGGTGAAGCTGGTGGCGCAGTCCGTCAAACCACGAAAGCCACGGCGCACTGAGAACGCGGACGCTGCGCAGCCGGCCAAAGGTGGCGGCGAAGCGCCACCGGCGCCGATCAAGACCACGCTGGGCCAGAGCATCAACGTGGACGGCGACGGCGTCATCACTGTGGTCAAGCCTGCGCGCCGCGCGACGCCGCCCGCCGACGAACCGGCCGGCATGTGGCCGGAGATCGACGTTCAAAAGCTCAACGGTTCTGCCCCCGAACGGCCCGAGGACGGCCGCCAGCTCTGAAAGGAAACGTGATGCGATACAGCCTTGTCTGCGGACACCGCCCGGTGCGCCTTGATGGATGCGACCCCACGGATCAGCAAGCGCAGACTGACCAGGAACTGGTGTGGAGGTTCTTCGAGCGGCTGAGCGGCGCTTACGGCCCCGACACCGCGCAGGCCATCGCCGACAACCCAGCGTGCCGCGTGTACCGCCCGGATGCCCTTCTTGTTTCGGCGCCAACGCGCAGCGGCATGGGAGCGCAGCAGCCCAGCGTTGCCCAGTTGCTGCGCGCCCAGGGGCAGCAATGAACGCCCGTACCTGCGGATTGGCCGCCATCGCCGCATGCGTGGCACTCGCCGGCTGCGCGAGCCCCGGAACACCTACCACCACCACGCTCGACCACGACTCGCTGCGCCGACTGCTGGAGCAAACCGAGCAGAACATGCGCCTGGTGGAACAGATGCAGCAGCGCATGCCAATCGGCGGAGGCTGCCCCATCCCCGTGTGCTGAAAAGGATTCGACATGCGAACCACCCTTATCACCACCCTGGGCGTCGCCGCCCTGCTCGCCGGCTGCGCATCGACGCCGAAGCCGCCGAAGGCCGAGGAATCCACGCGCGCGCCCGCCAACGACCCCGCACACATCGAGGCGCTGAAGCTGCAAGCCGAATTGCAGCGCGCCCGCGTTGAGCTCGCCATTGCAGGCCGCGAGGCGGCGTCGCAGCGCATGCTCACAGAGGCGCAGGCCCTGGGCCTGAAGCCGGTGCCGGTGGCTATGCGGGGAAGCGGCATCCCGGTGTTCGACGCCGGTGCAGTCGCCAGCATCTACACCGTCACGTTCCCCACCGGCAGCACGAGGCTGGCGCTCCCGCTGCCGGCGCAGCGCGCCTTGATTGAGGCGGCGCGCGGCGCGGAACTGGTGGAGCTTCGCGGACGCACGGACGCCAAGCAGGAAAACCCCACGGACGCTGCCATCGCGCGCCAGCGCGCCTTGGCGCCGCAGGCGCTGCTGCTGCAGGCAGGCATCCCGGCCTCGCGCATCCGCGCCACCTGGCAGGCCGCAGGCGACCACGCCGCGCCCAACGACACCGCGGAGGGCCGCGCCATGAACCGCCGCGTCGAGATCGTGGTGCACCGCATCGCACCCCGCCCCGCCACCCTGGACGAGCGCGCCACCGTGGCCGCTCAGTAAGGGGTCGCCATGTCCACCACCATTGAATCCGGCAACTACGAACTCATGGCCAAGGGCCGAGAGCCGCGCTTCTACGCTGACGGCCACCAGGCGGGCGCCGCCTTCTACGCGGCCGACCGCGCCGACATGCCGCGCGTCGTGCGGCATGAATTGATGGTCGAGACCATCAAGGGCGAACGGCTGGAGACACCGCATGTGACCCAGGTTGCCATGACGGCGCCGGCACCAGACAAGCCCGGCAAGTTCGAGCACGTGATGCTGGAGGCGCCGCCGGAGTTCAAGTCCGGCTATGAGGAAGCGCGCCAGCGCCAGCCGGCCAAGGCGATCGACACGGAAGACCTTCTCGCGGCCGGGCCGCAGCAACCCAAGGAGACAATCATGGATCAGGACAAAGCGCGGCTGCAGATCAACGGCATTGAAGTCGGCCGAATCGACTTCGGCAAGGAATCGACGCCAAGCGGTGTCCGGGCGCATTTCACGGCCCTCCGTGCGGGCCGCGAGGATGAAGTGATCGCTGCTTTCGTGGACGTGGCCAAGGCGGATCTGGAAAAGATCCTGGGGCCCTCGGTAGGCGCCAAGCTGGCGCAGTTCCAGGGGCGCGTGGGCTCGCTTTCCGGCACAGACCTGGACGTGCCCGCCAGCGAGGTTCGGCGCGAGGTGGCGCCGGAGAAGACCGCGACAACCGCCAAGACGCCGGACCAGCCGGTGCCGCAGCGCCGCCTGGAAATCGACGGCCAGCCCGTCGAGCGCATGTCCTACGTAAAGCGGCAGACCGAGCAGGGCCTGCGCTACGAGGTGACCGCCTATGGGAGTGGCGACAAGGTGCTGGCCAAGCACCCGGCGCTGGCCAAGGAGGAGTTGGCGGCGCACGTGGGCGAGACGGCGGCAAAGCATCTGCAGGCCACACGCGGGCGCAACGGCTCGCTGCGAGGCGATGCGCTGGGGATGGGGGTGCCGCCGGTGCAGGCGACGGTACAGCAGCAGCCGACACCGGAGGCTGGGCCAAAAGCCGCTACCTTGGCGCCACAGCAGCAGGCCTCGCAGGCACCCAGACCAGCGATTGGCGGCAATGCGCAAACGCTCAAGCCCGCAGACATCAACTACTCGCTCGGTACTGCCAGCGCCAGTAGCGTCGTGTGGAAGGCCATGACGCCGGAGACGCCCGCGCCGGCCGCCCAGACCAGCAAGCCGGAGCCGGTGGTCAACAGCATCGAGGAGTTGCTGCTGAAGGCGGGTGTCGTGCCGCAAGAGCCGTACAAGCTGCCGCCGCGGCTGCAGAAGATCATCGACGGCGTGGCGCGTGACCAGGCACAGCGAACCGCCGGCACGCAGGCGCCGCATCCCGATGCAGACATCAAGATCGGCTCCTACGCGCCGCCCGAAGTGCCGGTAGATCCCGCCGAGCGGCGTCGCCAGGAACTGATGGCGTCGCTGGCCGAGCGCTTCACGATCAACGCCGGTGAATACCGCTCGCGCCACGATCAGGCGCAGGTGGCCTTTGTGGATCGCGACACCGCAGTGACCACTGCGCGCAACGAGCCCGAGGTCGCCCGTGCCATGGTGGACCTGGCCGAAGCCAAGGGCTGGAAGGGTCTGCACCTCAAGGGAACAGAGCCGTTCAAGGCGGCGGCCTGGATGGAGGCGTCGGTGCGCGGCTTGCCGACGCAGGGCTATGAGCCCACGCGCGCGGACCGCGAGCGGCTGGCCATCAAGATGCGCGAGCGCGACGCCGCACTGCAGACCAACCGCATCGAGCCCATGGCGCCGCAGCAGGGCGCCGCGCGCGAGCAAGCAGCGCCAGCCAGGGAAGCCGCCACGCTGGACCCGCAAGCCGCCAAGGCGCGCGAGCAGGCTCTGGGGGCCCTGGAGGTCTACCTGAAGTCGCAGAACGTGCCCAAGGAGCAGATGCAGACGCTCATGAAGCAGGGGGCCGAGACGTTGGACAAGTTGGCGGCGCAGGGCAAGGTGCCCGAGGTGCGTGTGTTTGACGCGCAGGCGCAGCGGGCACATACCGTGCACATACAGCAGGCCCAGCACGTGGCCGCGCCGCAGAGGAGCCGCTGATGGCCGCGCCGGTGCGCATCCTGACGCGCAACGCCGCGCGCGTGCCGGCGCTATCCCACGGGTCCGCTGAAGCCCTGAAGTGGCTGGGCCTTGCGCTCATGCTGGTGGACCACTGGAACAAGTACCTGCACCACGGCGAGGTGCACTGGGCCTTCGCCGCCGGTCGCGTGGTGATGCCACTGTTCGGCATCGTGCTGGCGCACAACCTCGCCCGCGCCGACGAGGCAACGGCTTGGCGCGCTTGCCGGCGCATGCTGGTCTTCGGGCTGCTGGCCTCGCCCGCCTTCATGGCGATGCAGGGGCGCTGGTGGCCGCTCAACATTATGTTCACGCTGGCGCTGAGCACGGCCGTGATCGCGCTCCTGATGCGCAGGCGCATCGTCATGGCAACGGTTCTTGCAGTGCTCGGGGGCATGCTGGTTGAGTTTTGGTGGCCGGTGGTGGGCGCGACCGTGGCGGCCTGGTGCTGGTGGCGCAGGCCATCCTGGGGTGCGGCGCTGGCGTGGGGCGTGTGCCTCGCGCTGCTGGCGGCGTTCTACCGCGAGCCGTGGGATGCGGCGTGGGCGCTTGCTGCGGCGCCGCTGGTGCTGCTCGCGTCTCGGCTTGACCTGCCAGTGCCACGACTGCGCTGGGCGTTCTACGCGGCCTATCCGTTGCACCTTTTTGCACTTTGGGCATTGCGTTGAGGTCGCACCAGTAATCCATTTGCTGCTCGAACCGTTGAGCAGTAAAGGAGACACCCCGTGAGCCGCCGAACCCTCGCCATCATCGACGCACTGGCCTGGCCCGCAGGCATCTGGGCGACCATCGCTGTGCAGACCGACACCCTAGCCGGCCCGGCGCTGCTGCTGCTGGGCATCTGGGCAGTGTCGAAGCTGGACTGGGCGCTGGCCGACGGCGAGCGCCCGCGCAGCTTCAAGTTCTCGCCCATCGGCTTCATGCTGGCGCGCGACACGCAGAACGGCCGGTACTCGTTTACGACGGCCACCGTTGCCATCTTCGGCACGCTGGCCGCCTTGGCGGTCGGGGCGATCTCCCTGTTCGGCTGGATCGCCCGGGCACTCTGAACCCTACGCGACGGTCTTGCGCCGCCGCGCCACGAACCCCACCGCACCTAGCCCGGCCAGCAGCATCGCGTAGGTCTCCGGCTCCGGCACGGCCGCCACATGCGCGGCTGTGCTGTACGCCATAGGCGCGCTGCCCCCGGCGACCATTGTCCGGAACGTGGCCACCACGCGCTGCGCCCGGTCGGTGTCGTTGCGCAGCACGAAGTCCATGTTGCCAAGACTGAAGGCCACCGGCTGCTCCAGCGAGGGGTCGGAATAGCCGGTCGCGCTGAGCGTGCGCCCGGGCGCGCCGAAGTCCACGCGGGCGACCGCCTGCGTCACATCACCCAAGCCGGCCCAGGCGTTCGCCGAGGCCTGGCCGGTCCAGGTCATTTCAGTGTGAGGCGCCAGCCGATAGGCCACGGTGTAGCGGCTGGTGACCGAAAAGCCGTCGTAGCGGCCGGCGCCGGATGCCGCGGTCCCGCTGGATGCCAGCCACAGCGTCTCGTTGCCGGCGAAGGAGGTGGCGTTGGCGAAGGATGCGCCGCGAAGGATCGTGGTGCTCAGGGGGCCATCGGCGCCGCCGAACACGGGGCCGCCCACGGTCACCTGGCGGCCGTCCGGCCTGTAGCTGTAGGCCAGCGCGTTCATGACGAGCGAGCGGGACACCATCTCGGCCCAGGACCGCTGGCCATCATCGGGCGCAAGATCGCGCAGCTGGTAGCTGATGCCGCCGAGTTGGACGCCGGCGCCGACTTGCACGGCGAGAGCGGGGGCCGCTGAGGCGGCAAGGATCAGGGGAAGAAGGGGACGTTTCCAGCGCATCGCGACGCCTCCGGTGGTGGTGAAGGTGCGACGGTGGAATGGGGCGGGTTGTTGAGGTATCACCCTAATGGGTGAGGGCCGCCCGAATGGGTGTCGGCGCGTATAGAATTGCGCTCGCGTGGTGAAGGCATCGGTTACTTCTATCGGTTTGAAAGCCCGGTGCCGCTTGTTCCCGCAATGTTTGGGTGGTGTAGAGATCGGTTCCTTCGCCTGCTAAGCGAGAGGTCGCTGGTTCGAGTCCAGCCCGGCGCCGCAAGGCGCCGGTAGCTCAGTTGGTTAGAGCGCTTACAGACCCGGTTTCGCCTGTTCCCCCGCAATGCTCCGAACGAGGCCGCGCTTGTCGCGGCCTTTTCTTTTGAGCATCACACCATGCGCATCAACGTCCCCCCGAAGCCGGCCTTCACGCATGAAGGCGCGGTGGCGTCTCAGATCAAGCCCATTGACGAGTTGCGCCGCACGGTGCTGGCCTGTCTGCTTTGGGAATCGGGGTTTTACGAATCCGGCGAGGCGGTCGCCGATCGCATCAAGCGCCTGGTGCCGCTGTGCCACCCACACGAGGTGGCGGAGATCGCTATCGAGGCGCGTGACAAGCAGCGCCTGCGCCACGCCCCGCTGCTGCTGGTGCGCGAACTCGCCCGTGATGCGAAGCGCTGCCCGGACGGGCTGATTGCTCGGACCCTGCAGCACGTGATCCAGCGCGCGGACGAGCCGGCCGAGTTCCTGTCGCTCTACTGGAAGGACGGCAAGGCGCCGCTGGCCAAGCAGGTGAAAAAGGGGCTGGCGGCTGCGCTCACACGTTTTGACGCCTACGCTCTGGCCAAGTACGACCGTGCCAATGCCGTGCGGCTGCGCGATGTCCTGTTCCTGGTTCACGCCACACCCAAGGACAAGGCTCAGGCTGCCGTGTGGAAGCAGCTGGTCGAGGGCACGCTGCCGGCGCCGGACACCTGGGAGGTCGCGCTTTCTGCTGGCTCCGACAAGAAGGATGCCTTCGAGCGGCTGCTGCGAGAGAAGAAGCTGGGTTACATGGCGCTGCTGCGGAATTTGCGCAACATGCAGCAGGCGGAAGTGGACGCATCCCTGGTGTTCGAGGCGCTGCAGTCGGGTGCCGCTAAGTCCAAGGCGCTGCCTTTCCGCTACGTGGCTGCGGCGCGCGCCGTGCCGGCCTGGGAGCCGCAGATCGACGCAGCCATGCAGATTGCACTGGGGGGTCTGGAGAAGATCCCTGGGAAGACTGTCCTGCTGGTGGATGTGTCCGGCTCCATGGACGCATCACTGTCGGCCAAGTCGGACCTCAACCGCATGGATGCCGCCGCCGCCTTGGCTGTGCTGGTGCGCGGCGTCTGTGAGGATGCGCGCGTGTTCACCTTCTCCGAGCGATTGGTCGAGGTGCCCGCCCGCAGCGGGATGGCACTGATCGACGCGGTGATTCACTCCCAGCGCCACAGCGCCACCTACCTCGGCGGCGCGCTGGAGAAGCTGCGTGCGCAGCTTCAGGCTGACCGCCTCATCGTCATCACGGACGAGCAAAGCCACGACGCCGTCGGCAAGCCTATCGGGCGCGGCTACATCATCAACGTGGCAACCAATCAGCGCGGAGTCGGCTACGGCGACTGGACGCACATCAACGGCTTCTCTGAAGCGGTGGTGCAGTACATCGCCGAACTGGAGCGTCAGCGCGCCTGATGGCGCCTACAGCAGCGCGGCTTCAGCCTGCCGGCGCCGCGCGAGCCCGCGCAGCCTGCGCCCCGCAGCCATGTCCCACTTCAGGCACTCGGCGCGAGCGCCGGGCCAATCCTCGGCGTTGACGCGCTTGCGCATGGTGGATGCCTGCAGCCGCCCGGCGCCAAGGTTGAACGTCCAGTCGGCCAGCGCCGCAATGCGCTGCGGCGTGCGCGCCGCCGGACACAGCCGGCGAACATTTGGGATGAAGTCGCGCCGCAGCTGCGCGCGGAGCAGCGCGCGGCCGTGCGCGACGGACACCGGCGGGTCCTTGAGCGTGACGCGGCGGCCGTCGAGGTAGTAGGTGGCGCCGAAGGCGATGCTGGGCACGCCGGCGCTGCACAGGTACGGATGCGAGCGGAACCCCTCGAAGTGCTCGCACATCGGCATCACGATGGCCAGGATTGCCTCGTCGTCATCGACGGGCTGCGCCGGCGCGGCCGGCTCCTGCGGCTTGGCCGAGAAAGCGGCCACAGCGCGGCGCGCGCGTTCCAGCAGTCCGGCGTCGAAGCGGCTCACGACTACTTCCCGCGGCGAAACAGCGTGCGGTCCGCGACGTAAACGCCCAGGACGGCGCCGACAAGCTCCCAGCCGCGGTCATCCAGCACCCAGCCGCTGCGGTGAAAGTGCAGCGCCAGCAGCGCCAGGCACAGCGTGGCCAGCGCGGGACGCACGGCCGCGGCCCAGGCATCGACCCAGCGCACGCCCGAAGGCCGCGCCGTCATCTCCATGGCGCCCGCAAAGGCCTGCGCGTCGAGCCGCGCTAGGTCGGCGTCGGCCTGCACCCGGATGGTCTGCACGCCGAGTTCGTGCTGCAGCCGGATGGCGGCCTGCTCGCGCTCGTGCTGCGCGGCGTCCATCTCGGCTTGGAGCTTCATGCGCTCGACCTCGAAGCGGTGGTCCTGGCGCGCCGTGATCCAGGCGGAGACCTCGCCCCAGATGGCCCGCACGAACGAGCCGCCCAGGAACGAAAGCAGCGTCGTCAGCATCTCAAGCCCCCCTCGCGGCCCGCAGCCGCCTTCACCGCGCCGACGACGCCTTCGAGCCACACCTGCAGCAGCGCGGCCTCCTCGGCGGTCATGTCGCGCCACCTCTGCGCGCACTCGCGCAGCTGCATCGTGCCCTGCGTCGGCGCGAAGTCCACCTCCAGCACGATGCGCGGCAGCACCGCAGGCCGATTCGGCATCTGGATCGCGACACCTTCGTGCCGGATCGCGCAGACGGCACCATCGAAGCGGACATGCGGTGTCGCGGGGACAGCCTCGCGCAGCACGCTAGGCCTCCACCAGCCGGTTCGCGGCGCCGAGCACGTCCTGGGACAGCAGCGACAGCCAGGCGTGGGCCAGCGAGTTCTCGGCGGCCGTCATGTCGCGCCACCGATCGGCCGACTCGCGGATCTGCATCGCCCCCATGGTCGGCGCGTAGTCGATCTCCGCAACCTCCTTGCCGAAGATGGGCGGCCGAAACGGCAGCACGACCTCGACGCCGGAATGGCGGATGAAGGTGGTCTTGCCGTCCCAGCGCAGCCGGGTCGGGATCGTCGGGACGTTCATGGCTGGGTCTCCGCGGGCGCGATCTCGAAAGGCACTTCATAGGCCACGCGCAGCGGCCACACGAAGTGAACGGGGTTGCAGGCGTAGCTCAGCACGTTGCCGAAGGCGCCCTTGCCTGCTGTCGCCTCCGGCGGCATCTGCAGCAGGATGCGGTTCTCGCCCGGCGTCTGCCGCTCCAGCTGCTCCAGCGCGCTCGCGTCGAGCTCAATCGTTGGCAGGTAGAAGCGGAACCTGGCGCCGTCGATGAGGTAGCGCACGATCAGGAGGCTGCAATTGCGCGATAGGTCACGCCGCACGTCGAGCGTGATGCGCACCGGCCCGCCGGGCTCCACCGGCTGTTCGACGCTGGCACCCCGAAGCTCGAAGGGTGGCTCCCGATCGAGCGCCCAGAACACCACCCGCACCAGGCAGAGCAGGAGCACGGCGGTGGCCCACCAGCGGCCACGGTAGAGGATGTCGGTTGCTTGAGTCACGACCTCAGCCTTTCCCTGCGATCTGGATGAACTTCTTGATCGAGTCCCAGCCAATCGTGAGTCCGCCCACGACCGCGGCCACCCATACCGCCCAGGTGCGCGCGGTGGACCAGAGCCAGGTCACGCGGCGGTCGCGCTCCAGGAGTTCTCGCAAGGCCTTCCTCTCGTCATCGGTCAGATCGGGAACGGCCGGCGGTGCCGGCGGGTGGTTTCTGTTGGGCATGCCGGCTTTCTGTAGGTCAGGGTTTCGCTATGACGTGGGCGGCTCGGGCCACTCCACCACGCTCGGGTAGAGGGCCTGCTGCGGCACCTCGCGCAGCAGTTGCCGGTACGCAGCCCAGTCGCCACGTGCCTCCTCGGACAGTGGCGAGTCGGCCAGTTGCGTCCAGTCGGAGGCAGCGATGCGGCCATTGACTTCCGCCATCACTTCCTCGATCAGGGTCTGCGTCGGCTTGCCCTGCTCCACGACGCCGTCACCGTCCGGACTCGGGATGTAGGGCCAGCCCTGGCGCCAGCGCTCGATCTGCTGCGGCGTGCATTCCCGCCACTCGTCGTCGCCCGCGACCGCGGGCATCGGTTGTTGAGCCTGCGCGGTGCCGACCACGACGCCGGCGCGCAGCCGCATGAATTCCTTCAATGCCTTCTCCTTCAAGCTCAGGTGCCCTCAAACACGGGTGGCACGTACTTCCAGTTCTTCGTCACGGTGAGCGTCCCGCCGTTGTCCGTGAAGGACACGTCGCTGAGCTCGTGGTAGAGCGGCACCGATGGCGCCTGGTAGACGTTGACGATGGCCACCGCGTTGAAATACGTCGCGTTGGCCGTGGCCGTCGTGACGAAGCCGCTGTCGTTCGTGAACTGGCTCACCCGCGTCGGCCGGTTCGCCACCTGGCTCCAGTCCACCGCGTTCGCGCTATCGGCGACGCCTGCCGTGGCTGCGCGCCTCACCGCCACGATGTCGGGGTCCCACACCGCGAAGGTCACCCCATCGTTCGTGCCGAGCAGGTAGTTGGGCTGCCCACTCTGCCCGCTGTAGACGATGTTCACGGCGGCGCCGTCGCTGCGCCGCGGATAGGCGCGGCCGTTGGTGGTGATGTAGCCGGGCCCGTTGGCAAAGTCGCTGAGGTTGCTGGGCCTGCCGGCGACGTTTGACCAGGCCACAGATCCGGCCGACCCCTGCACACTGATGTTCCAGTTGCCGCTGGCGTTCGCGCCCGTGCTGGACACCGGCGTGAAGTTGAGTGCGGCGATGATCTGCGCCGCGGTCAGCGTCGTCACAGTGGCGGCGTTGCCGCTGACCGAGATCGGCCACACGCCTGTGGCGCCGGTCCCGTTCGCGCGCGGCGGCGTGTAGCCCAGCGCCGCAATGACGAGGTCATCGGTCAGGCCTGCCACGCTGGGCAAGACGCTGATCTGCCAGGACGCGAACGTGCCGGTGCCGGTGACGTTGTTGATGGTGATGGTGAGCGTGGTGCCGCTGTAGCTGGTGACGACGCCGCTCATGAAGCTGGTGGGGCTGTTCCACAGCTGCAGGGTCATTCCGCCAGCCCAGTTCTTCCCTGCCGGCACGGCCACGGTCTTGGCGCCTGCGGTCAGCGCCAGGCTGCTGACGCTGGTGCCGGTGTAGCTCGGGGAGTTCACCGACGCCGCAGCGCTGGCCGCGGCCTGCTGCGCGGCCAGCATCGCGCTGTACGTCGAGGCCTCCAGCGACATCATGTTGCCGCCGGTGGTGTTGATCTCGGTGACGAGTCCGGGGAAGGCCCCCAGGAAGGCGTCCGCTTCGGGGCGGAACGTCGCGGGACGATCCCGGCTCGGGGCGGTCGGCAATGGGGTGATGGCCATGATCTTTGTCAGTCCAGGTGGAACGGCCGGCACGGGTGCGCGCGGGGGCGGAGCTGGCGCCGGGGGTGGCGGCGAAGGGGTTGGCGAAGGAGAGGGAGCGGGCGCGGGCGCGGGTGGCGCCGGCTCGATGTCGGTGCCGGGCGCAAGCGTCCCGGTGGGCTGGATGCCGCTCAATTCGGGCTCCTGGGTTCACGGCCCGCCAGTGGCGGGCATGAAAAAGCCGCCCGAGGGCGGCCGGTGGCGCGGCTGGTGAAGGGGCTCAGATGAGCCCTTCGAGGTCCAGCGAGACGTAGGAAAAGTCGATGTACTTCACAACCGCATCCGCGCGCCTGCACAGGCCGTATATCCGCAGCCAGTCCAGCGGCAGGTCTGCCAGGTAGATGCTGGGCTTGGCGCGCACGCTCACGAGCTTGTCCATCAGGTCCGACAGGCTGGACGTGGGCACCTTGATCTGCAGCGAGTTGCGCCGACTCCAGGCCCGCTCGACGATGTCGATGGTGCCGAAGTCGGGGTTCACCGCCTTGCGGCTGTAGTCCGTGAAACTCAAGGACGGCTCGGCCAGCACCTCGCCCAGCGGGTAGGCCTGGCCCATGGCCAGCACGCCGCAGCGCGCCTCGGACTCATGCGCGATCGTGACCGTGAGCGTGCCGTCGCTGCGCTGCGGGATGCCGGTGATGACGGCCGACTTCGCGCGCCCGACCGGGGCGAAGAAGTAGGCGTACCAGTCCGTGATCGGCGTCCCGCCGGCCTCCATGGACTTCGTCTTGTCGAAGAGGGTCTGCCCATCGGCCACCAGGCGCACGCGCACGCTCGACGCCTGGGTTTCCATGGCCACAACCGTGTCGATGGCGCCCGGCATGAGCGACACCGTGATGGCGGTGCCGCCCACGGTTTGCGTGCCCACGGCGCGGTCGAACATCGCCCAGCGGTTGGTCGGGCCGGTGCTGCTCCACCAGGCGGAGGACACATCCGGCGCGTGGCCGACGTTCGAGTCCTGCAGCGACCTCCAGACCTTGTGCTTCCACACCACGGTGGCACCCGCGGCGTAGGTTGTGGCCGGGTTGTAGGCCGCAGCGTCGTTCTCCGCGACGTTGGACGAAACGAAGCTGGTGTCGTCGATGACGACGGGGTCGATCAGGTTCAAGCGGCCTCCCGGATGCTGATGGCGTCACCATCGGGCGTGACATCGTCAAGGCGGCTGGCCATGCGGCCCGTGTTGCCGGCGATGGCGGCGTGCCCGGCGCGCATGTCCTCGCGCAGCTTCTGCACCTCGGTGCGCAGCAGCCGCACCTCCTCCTGCGCGCCCCCGCCGCTCATGAGCCGCTGCAGCGCCTCGGTGCTGAAGTAGCGCGCGGCGCCCGTGGCTTCGAGCTCCGGCCCGACCTCGCCGACCACACGCAGGCCACCGGCGTGGCTGCCGCCGGCGGCGAAGCCGGGAATCTCGACACCCAGCGCCTTGAGCAGCTTCATCGTCTGCTCCAGGCTGCCTGCGGTGGCGCCGCGGATGCCGGCCAACTCCTCGGCGGAGCCGGCCATCTTCGACGCGGCTTCGAGCAGTGCCTTGGATGCGTCCGGCAAGCTCTTGGCGGCCTCCTGATCCCCTGCCCTGGCCTTGGCCGTGGCGATGGCGAACTCGGCCTGTAGTTCGGTAAAGCTCTTGCCGCCGCCGGCGTCGTCGAGGTTGCGGATGCGCAGGATCTCCTGGTAGATAGTGTCGCCGATGGATTTCCAGGCGTCGCGCAGCCTCTTCGCCTCCTCGGCCGCCTTCTGCGCGTCCTCCAGGTCGAAGATTTTCTGCAGCAGCGCGCGGTTCGTCGGATTCAGGGCGGCGAGCTCGCGCCGGCGCAGTTCGGCCGTGTTGCCCTGCACCTGCAGCAGCCGCTGCTCCAGGCCCTCGCGCTCCTGGGCCACGGCCGCGGCGTCCTCCAGCGCGAAGATCATCTTCTGGATAGCGCGGTTGGCGGGGTCCAGTGCCTCCAGCTCGCGCCGGCGGATCTCCGCGGTGTTGCCCTGGATCTGCAGCAGCCGCGCTTCCAGCCCCTCACGCTCCTGGGCCACGGCCTGCGCATCCTGGAGGTTGAAGACCAGCTGCTTGAGTGCGCGGTTGGCCGGGTCCAGCGCCGCGAGCTCCCGGCGGCGCAATTCGGCCGTGTTGCCCTGCAGTTGAAGCAGTTCCTGCTCGATGCCGGCGCGCTCCTCGGCCCGCTGCTTCGCGTCCTCCAGCGTGAAGATCATCTGCAGCAGCGCGCGGTTGGTCGGGTCCAGCGCCGCGAGCTCCCGGCGGCGCAGTTCGGCCGTGTTGCCCTGCACCTGCAGCAGCCGCTGCTCCAGGCCCAGACGCTCGTTGCGCACCGCTTCAACCTGCTGCTCCCAGGCGTTCTGC
>NZ_VIDQ01000119.1 GCF_009760915.1 Azohydromonas aeria | reverse complement strand
CCCGCCGCCGGGGCGGTGGCGGTCGGTCGCGGGCCGAAGAACGAGGGATTGCCGGTGTGCTTGTTCCACGCGTCCCACAGCAGGACGAGCGACATCGTGAACACCACCCACAGCAGGGTGCGGCGTATATCGGTCATGGAGATTTCCGGGTCGGAAGGGAATCGGCGGACGGGTCGGCGCACGGCGGCGCGTCAGGCGCCGCCGGTGAGCGCGACGACAGCCGCGTGAACAGGCGCGGCGGCTGCGCCGGCACGGGGTCGTGGCCGCCTGCGCACCAGGGATGGCAGCGCAGCAGGCGGGCGGTGGTGAGGTAGGCGCCGGCGGCGGCGCCGTGGCGCTCCAGCGCGTCGAGCGCGTAGCGCGAGCAGGTGGGCTCGAAGCGGCAGGCGCTGCCGAGCCAGGGGCTCAGCAGCAGCCGGTAGCCGCGCACCGCGCCGATGAGCAGCCGCTGCGGCAGCGCGCGCAGGCCCGCTCCCGCGCGCGAGGCGGGGCGGCGGGCGGGGGCGGGCGCGGCCATGGCGTGGGGACCGGGCGACGGGCCGTGCCGCGCTCAGGGCGCGATGCGGCCGAGCAGCTGCTCCAGCTCCGCGCGCACGGCGGCGCGCAGCGCGTCGGAGGCCGCGGACGGGAACTGCTTGGGATCGACGGGCGCGCGCAGGCGCAGCACCCACTGCCCGGGAGGCAGGTGCTGTCGATGGCGCCGCAGGGCTTCTCGCATCTGGCGCTTGATCAGGCTGCGCGTGACGGCACGGCGGGCGTGGCGCTTGGGCACCACGAGGCCCAGCCACCAGCCGGAGAGCGGGTCATCCACAGGCGCCGCGGGCGTCTCGCCCGGGGCTGTTGACAACTGCGCCGGCGCGCGTGCCGGCAAGCCCGGAGGCTGGCGCAGGAGATGGGCCGCGAAATGCGGACTGCGCGACAGCTGCCGGGTCTGCAGCACGCGCTGGAAGTCGGCCGCGCTGGTGAGGCGGCCGATCACCGTGCGGGTGCCTGCGTTCAGACGGCCAGGCGCTTGCGGCCCTTGGCGCGGCGCGCGTTGATGACGGCGCGGCCGCCGCGCGTCTTCATGCGCACGAGGAAGCCGTGCGTGCGGGCGCGGCGGGTCTTGGAGGGCTGGTAGGTGCGTTTCATGGCCATGGCGAAATCCTCGGCAGTGTTCTCGGGAAGGGGCCCGGTCGGGGTCGCTGCCCGGGCCCGGCGCGGTGCTCGAAAAACAGGCACCGGCACCGGACGGCCGCGTCGCGACGGCGCGCAAGGACGCCAGCACCTGTGCACAAGGTCCGCACGTCAAGGCCGCATCAAACGGCCCCTGAAAATGGGCAGTTGGTTCCACCACCCCCCGCGCGAACCCGGCGCAGGGCTCGACGCTTCGGGTGGGCGCAGGGCCACACCCGAACTTCTCGCGCATCCGGGAAAGCCCGCGATTACAGCAGAACCGGGGGGTTTGGTCAACGTGGCGCGCACAACAACCCTGGTTGACGCTGTGGGCCGATCTGTGGATAACCACCGCCTCGCACCGCGGCGGGACCGTACAATCCGGCCGCTCATGAAAGAGTTTTCCACAATGAGCAACGACCTCTGGCAACAGGGCTGCGCACGCCTCGCAGCCGAGTTGCCTGAACAGCAGTTCAACACCTGGATCCGTCCCCTGCCTCCTGCCGAAGTGGCCGAGGAGGGGGATTCAGCGGTGGTGAGCCTGCGTGTTCCCAACCGCTTCAAGCTCGACTGGATCCGATCGCAGTACGCCGCGCGCATCGAGCAGGTGCTCTCCGACGTGGCGGGCAAGGCCGTGCGGCTGGAGCTGATGCTGGCCGCGCGCCCCGCGGCCGGCCCCATCGAGCGCCCCGCGCCGCGCACCACGCCCACGGCGGACCTGTTCAACGGCACGCCGCACGCGCCGGCCACGCCCGCGGCGCCGCCGCCGCGGCCCGCGCCGGTGCAGCAGGCCCTGAACCGGCTCAACCCGGCCCTCACCTTCGACACGCTCGTCCCGGGCCGCGCCAACCAGATGGCGCGCACCGCGGCGCTGCACGTCGCAGGCGCCCCGGGGCACATGTACAACCCGCTGTTCATCTACGGCGGCGTGGGCCTGGGCAAGACGCACCTGATCCACGCCGTGGGCAACGCGCTGCTCAAGGACAACCCCGAGGCGCGCATCCTGTACCTGCACGCCGAGCAGTTCATCACCGACGTGGTGAAGAACTACCAGCGCAAGACCTTCGACGAGCTCAAGGCCAAGTACCACTCGCTGGACCTGCTGCTCATCGACGACGTGCAGTTCTTCGCCGGCAAGGAGCGCACGCAGGAGGAGTTCTTCAACGCCTTCGAGGCGCTGCTGGCCAAGCGCGCGCACATCATCATGACCAGCGACACCTACCCGAAAGGGCTGGTGGACATCGACGAGCGCCTGACCAGCCGCTTCGACGCCGGCCTGACGGTGGCGATCGAGCCGCCGGAGCTGGAGATGCGGGTGGCGATCCTGATGAAGAAGTCCAACGTCGAGGGCACCGACATGCCCGAGGACGTGGCCTTCTTCATCGCCAAGAACGTGCGCGCCAACGTGCGCGAGCTCGAAGGCGCGCTGCGCAAGGTGCTGGCCTACTCGCGCTTCAGCCAGAAGGAAATCAACATCAACCTCGCGCGCGAGGCGCTGAAGGACCTGCTCTCCATCCAGAACCGCCAGATCGGCGTGGAGAACATCCAGAAGACGGTGGCCGACTTCTACAAGATCAAGGTCGCCGACATGTACTCCAAGAAGCGCCCGGCCAGCATCGCGCGCCCGCGCCAGATCGCCATGTATCTGGCCAAGGAGATGACGCAGAAGAGCCTGCCCGAGATCGGCGAGCTCTTCGGCGGCCGCGACCACACCACCGTGCTGCACGCCGTGCGCAAGATCGGCGGCGAGCGCCAGAAGAACACCGAGCTCAACCAGCAGCTGCACGTGCTGGAGCAGACGCTCAAGGGCTGACGCTGCCGCGGTTGAGGTCGCTGCTTTCGCCCCCAACTGCGAGCGCTTCGGCAACTGACGCCGGGCGCTGCGTGGTGCGGGCCTGAAAGCGCCCGCGGCGGCGGCAAGGGCCTCGCGCCGGGCGAAAATAGGCGGCTATCCCGAACCCATCCAAATCGAACCGAAGAGGACGACATGATTGTTCTGAAGGCACCCCAGGAACAACTGCTGGGGGCGCTGCAGGCGGTCTCCGGCATCGTCGAGCGCCGCCACACGCTGCCGATCCTCGCCAACGTGCTGCTGCGCAAGAACGGCGACGACATCGAGCTGACCACCAGCGACCTGGAGATCCAGGTCCGCACCAGCGCCACCCTGGGCGGCGACGCCGGCCAGTTCTCCACCACGGTGGGTGCGCGCAAGCTCATCGACATCCTGCGCACCCTCCCCGCCGACCAGGTCGTGTCGCTGTCGGCCAGCCAGAACAAGCTCACGCTGCAGGGCGGCAAGAGCCGTTTTACTTTGCAGACGCTGCCGGCCGAGGATTTCCCCCTGGTGCAGGAGGCGGCCGACTTCGGGCCCGCCTTCTCGGTGCCGCAGAAGGTGCTGCGCGGGCTGATCGACCAGGTGCACTTCGCCATGGCGGTGCACGACATCCGCTACTACCTCAACGGCATCCTGTTCGTGGCCGAGGGCAAGAAGCTCACGCTGGTGGCCACCGACGGGCACCGCTTGGCGCTGGCCCAGGCCACGCTGGAGGCGGAGATCCCGAAGCAGGAGGTGATCCTGCCGCGCAAGACCGTGCTGGAGCTGATGCGGCTCCTGAAGGACGGCAAGGAGGAGGACGCCATCGAGATGCGCTTTGCCGGCAACCAGGCCAAGTTCGCGTTCTCGGGCATGGAGTTCGTCACCAAGCTGGTCGAGGGCAAGTTCCCCGACTACAACCGCGTGATCCCGAAGAACCACCGCAACAGCGTGACGCTGGGCCGCGCGCCGCTGCTGGCGAGCCTGCAGCGCGCCGCGATCATGACCAGCGACAAGTTCAAGGGCGTGCGCGTGAACATCGAGCCGGGGCTGCTGCGCATCGCGTCGAGCAACGCGGAGCAGGAGGAGGCCAAGGAGGAGCTGGAGATCGACTACGGCGGCGACGCCATCGAGATCGGCTTCAACGTCACCTACCTCATGGACGCGCTGGCCAACATGGGCCAGGACATGATCAAGGTCGAGCTGCAGGACGCCAACGCCAGCGCGCTGATCACGGTGCCCGACCGGGACGATTTCAAGTACGTCGTGATGCCGATGCGCATCTGACGCACCAGACACTCAAGCGGGCCGCGAGCCCGCTTCGGCATTTTTATGGGCTGCCGCGGCGCGTGCCGGCGGCCCGGGAAGAGAAGCAATGAGCGAGCAGAACACTCCGCAAATCCAGGGCGACGGCGGCTACGGCGAGGGCAGCATCCAGATCCTCGAAGGCCTGGAGGCCGTGCGCAAGCGCCCCGGCATGTACATCGGCGACACCTCCGACGGCACGGGCCTGCACCACCTGGTGTTCGAGGTCGTGGACAACTCCATCGACGAGGCGCTGGCCGGCTACTGCGACGACATCATCGTCACGATCCACTCGGACAACTCGATCAGCGTCATCGACAACGGGCGGGGCATCCCCACCGGCGTGAAGATGGACGACAAGCACGAGCCCAAGCGCTCGGCCGCCGAGATCGCGCTGACCGAGCTGCACGCCGGCGGCAAGTTCAACCAGAACAGCTACAAGGTCTCGGGCGGCCTGCACGGCGTGGGCGTGAGCTGCGTCAACGCGCTGTCCAAGTCGCTGCGCCTGACGGTGCGCCGCGACGGCAAGGTGCACTTCCTGGAGTTCAAGCGCGGCATCCCGCAGGACCGCGTGATCGAGGTGCGCGACGGCTTTGAGATCAGCCCGATGAAGATCACGGGCGAGACCGAGAAGCGCGGCACCGAGGTGCACTTCCTGCCCGACGACACCATCTTCACCAACGTCGATTTTCACTACGACGTGCTGGCCAAGCGGCTGCGCGAGCTCTCCTTCCTGAACAACGGCGTCAAGATCAAGCTGGTCGACGAGCGCAACGCCAAGGAAGACGACTTCGCCTACGCCGGCGGCGTGCGCGGCTTCGTCGAGTTCATCAACACCGGCAAGAAGACGCTGCACCCCACCGTCTTCCACGCCACCGGCGAGAAGATGAGCGACAACGCGACCAACATCGGCGTCGAGGTCGCGATGCAGTGGAACGAGGGCTACAGCGAGCAGGTGCTCTGTTTCACCAACAACATCCCGCAGCGCGACGGCGGCACGCACCTCACGGGGTTGCGCGCGGCGATGACGCGGGTGATCAACAAGTACATCGAGGACAACGAGCTGGCCAAGAAGGCCAAGGTCGAGATCTCGGGCGACGACATGCGCGAGGGCCTGGCCTGCGTCATCAGCGTCAAGGTGCCGGAGCCCAAGTTCTCCAGCCAGACCAAGGACAAGCTGGTCAGCTCCGAGGTGCGCGGCCCGGTCGAGGAGATCGTGGCGGCCAAGCTCAACGACTGGCTGTTGGAGAACCCCACTGACGCCAGGATCGTCTGCGGCAAGATCATCGACTCCGCCCGCGCCCGCGAGGCGGCGCGCAAGGCGCGCGAGATGACGCGCCGCAAGGGCGTCCTGGACGGCCTGGGCCTGCCCGGCAAGCTGGCCGACTGCCAGGAGAAGGACCCGGCGCTGTGCGAGATCTACATCGTCGAGGGCGACTCGGCCGGCGGCTCGGCCAAGCAGGGACGCGACCGCAAGTTCCAGGCGATCCTGCCGCTGCGCGGCAAGATCCTCAACGTCGAGAAGGCGCGCTACGAGAAGCTGCTGAGCTCCAACGAGATCCTGACGCTGATCACCGCCCTGGGCACCGGCATCGGCAAGGGCATGGGGGGCGATGACTTCAACCCCGACAAGCTGCGCTACCACCGCATCATCATCATGACCGACGCGGACGTGGACGGCGCCCACATCCGCACCCTGCTGCTGACCTTCTTCTACCGGCAGATGCCCGACTTGGTCGAGCGCGGCCACATCTACATCGCGCAGCCGCCGCTCTACAAGGTCAAGCACGGCAAGCAGGAGCAGTACCTCAAGGACGCGGCCGAGCTGGACGTCTACCTGATGCGCGTGGCGCTGGACGGCGCCGCGATCGAGCCGGGCGAGGGCCGCGAGACCATCCGCGGCGAGGCGCTGGAGGAGCTGGCCAAGTCGTACGTACAGGCCAGCAACGTGATCGACCGGCTGCAGAACTTCATGGACGTAGAGGCGCTGCGCGCGATTGCCGACGGCCTGACGCTGGACCTGGACAGCGCGGCGGCGGCGGAGGCCAGCGCCGCGGCCCTGAAGGCGGCGCTGCACGATGCCGAGGTGGTGGCCGAGCTGGACGAGCGCACCGACAAGCAGCAGCTGCGCATCAGCCGCCGGCACCATGGCAACCTCAAGAGCAGCATCATCAGCGCCGACTTCGTGCACGGCACCGACTACGAGGCGCTGAGCCGCGCCGGCACCACCTTCAAGGGCCTGCTCGGCCCCGACGCCGTGGCGCGCCGCGGCGAGGGCGACCGCGCCAAGGAGCAGAAGGTGGCCGACTTCCGCGCCGCCATGGCGTGGCTGATGGGCCAGGCCGAGAACAGCGTCGGCCGCCAGCGCTACAAGGGCTTGGGCGAGATGAATCCCTCGCAGCTCTGGGAAACCACCATGGACCCGAGCGTGCGGCGGCTGCTGCGCGTGCAGATCGAGGACGCGATCGAGGCCGATCGGGTGTTCACGATGCTGATGGGGGATGAGGTGGAGCCGCGGCGCGATTTCATTGAGTCCAATGCGTTGAGGGCGGCGAATATCGACGCGTGATGGGTGTTTGAAAGCGGCTCCTTCGGGAGCCGTTTTTCATGGGCATGATCGGCATTCGAATGCCGAGCAGTCGTCATGAAAAGAAAAATATCTGATCTTGTCAGCGCTGCAGCCGTGCAGGCGGCTTTGGATGAGTTTGTGCGAAACGGGCGCGATGCTTTTTTGGCGCAGCATGGTTTCAAGCCGGCACGAGATTACTTCGTCATTGATCCGAAGACTGGCATTGAAGCGGACTCGAAAGCCATTGTCGGTGTGGCATTCAAATACCTGCCGCCAGAATTCAAGGCGTTGAAGCCCGAAGAGCTTTCTGGCGGCGATGCCACGGTGGTGCCGCTGCTGGCTTCCCTGGGATTCGTTGTCAAGCACATGGGCAGCGCCACTGCCGGCGAGGACTGGACACGCCAGGAAGTCGAATTGATCGTTGCCGACTACCTGTCCATGCTGACGCTGGAATTGACGGGCCAGCGCTACAACAAGACGGAGCATCGCAAGCGGCTGCTGCAGCAATTGCGCGGCCGATCCAACGGCTCCGTCGAATTCAAGCACGCCAATATCAGCGCGGTGATGGCGGAACTCGGATATCCACCTTTGAGAGGCTACAAACCCCGGGTGAATTTTCAGCGGCGGCTATTGACGGAAGTAGTGTCAGAGCAGGTCATGCGCCATCCCGTGCTGGATAAAGCGGCGCTTCTGGCGGTGGAGATGCCAGCGCAGCTGGTTCCGGCAAAGGATTTTTCAAAGGTGCTTTCGGTGGCGCCGAAAGCCAATATGGCGACGCGTGAAGAAGAGGTGGAATACGTGGCTCGCCCACCGATCAAGCGTGATTACTTTGAGCGCGAAGCCCATAACCGCTCGCTGGGCGCAGCCGGTGAGGAGTTTGCTTTAAGTTTCGAACGTTGGCGGCTTGTGCAATTGGGTGTGGGGCAGTTGGCCGACAAGGTCGAGCACGTGTCCAGAACTCAAGGCGACGGCCTAGGCTACGACATTCTTTCCTTTGAAATGGACGGCTCCGAGCGATTCATCGAAGTAAAGACCACGGCTTTTGATGAACGCACGCCGTTCTTCGTGTCGGCCAATGAAGTGCGCTTTGCGCGCAGCCGACCAGAGGAATTCCGGCTGTACCGGCTCTTTGATTTCAGAAAAATGCCGCGTCTGTTCGAACTGCCCGGTCCGATCGAGGCCCATTGCGCGTTGGACGCGGCGACGTATCGGGCGAGTTTTGGGTGATTGACATGGCATTGCTGCGTGCGCGTTCTCGCTTGAAGTTTATGAAGGCGAATCCATGGGGCAGTATTTTAAAATAGCTGAATACCCCAACTTCATGGTTCCGCGCGACTCATTTCAACTTGATGCGGCAACTGTAAAGGAATACTTTGCAGTTGATTGATATGCATCGCATTTGATCTTCGAACACCACCCCGTTCGCCCTGAGGTATCGAAGGGTGAAGCCGTCAGGCTGGTATGGACGCCAGAAACTGGGGGCACCATGGACCGTTCGGACTGAGGTATCGAAGGCCGAATCCGATAGGCTCGGATGCCCGCATTACAGTGCGGGCCGTCCACCCTTCGATACCTCAGGGCGAACGGAAAGAGGTTGTCCGGCGGATAAATCCGTTTCGTATTAGGGCCAAGTTTTGTTGATCACGGCCGACGTTTGAAAGCCTGCTTTGACGGCCGCACCGGACAACCAGGAAAGCGCCGGAAAATTCACCTCCTGGAATCCTTTCCGTCAGTGCCCTCCCACTGAATCAACCAAATCAATAAATCCACCACCGAATCCCCGAGGGAATCCATGAACCGCCTTTGCGCCATCACCCTGTCCCTGCTCGCCGCCGCCGCCACCACGGCGCAAGCCGCCCCGCAGCCCTACACCGGCCCCGACTATTCCGGCACCTACGCCTGCACCGGCAAGGACGACCACGAGGGCGACTACACCGGCACCGTGACCATGGCGCTGGTGCGCGGCCAGAGTTCCGGCGCCTACGGCGCCTACAGCTTCAAGCTCGAAGTGCCGGGCTACGGCGCCTACCTGGGCCAGGCGGCGGCGCACGGGAAACACGTGGGCATCCATTTCGCGCTCACCGACCAGAGCACCCGGGACTACGGCACCGCCATCGCCGAGTTCACGAAGGCCAAAACCGGCAAGTGGAGCTTCAGCAAGTACTACTACGAACCGGAGTTCAAGGGCGGCAACTTCGGATTCGAGCGCTGCGTGCAGCAGTGAGCATCCGGGCTGGAGCGTGAAGCCGTCCTGGCCTGCAGCCGGCAGCCGGGACGCGATAAGTCGTTGTCGCGCAAGCATTGGCCGTATGAATTGCGAAATCGATTTCTGTACGGCCAATGCATGAAGGGTTGCTGGCCTGAACCGCGCCCGCGTGCTCTCATCCTGCACGCCACAGACGACAGGACCGCCGCCCATGCTCCCCTCCGAAGACCTCGCCGCCATCGCCAGCCAGCTCGACGCCGCCCACGCCGACGCCCGCCAGGTCGAGCCCCCCAGCGCCGACTTCATCGCCTTCGACGTCGAGTCCGCCTACGCCGCCGCCGCCCTGCAGCACCGCCGCCGGCTCGACGAGGGCCGCCGCCCCGCCGGGCGCAAGCTGGGCTTCACCAACGCCGCCATGTGGGCGCGCTACGGCGTCAACGCGCCGCTGTGGGCCTGGCTGTACGAGGACAGCGTCTCGCAGCTTGCGTCGAACCAGGCCGTGTGCGGGCTGGTGCGCTTCGCCGAGCCCAAGATCGAGCCGGAGATCGTGCTGGGCCTGCGCGAGGCGCCGCCGCCCGGCGCCGCCGACGACCCGGGCGCGCTGCTCGGCTGCGTCGAGTGGGTCGCGCATGGCTTCGAGGTGGTGCAGTGCCACTACCCGGGCTGGCGCTTCGAGGCCGCCGACGCGGTGGTGGACCAGGTGCTGCACGCCGCGCTCTTCGTCGGCGAGCGCGTGCCCGTCGCCGCCCTCGGCGCCGACCCGCTCGCGGCGCTGGAAGGCTTCAGCGTCGAGCTGCGCTGCGACGGCGAGCCGCGCGAGACCGGCCACGGCCGCAACGTGCTGGGCAGCCCGCTCCTGGCGCTGGCGCACCTGCTGCGCCTGCTGCAGTCGCAGCCCGGCGCGGCGCCGCTGCAGCCGGGCGAGATCGTCACCACCGGCACGCTCACCAGCGCGCTGCCGGTGGCGCTAGGCCAGCGCTGGGAGACACGGCTCGACGGCATCGCGCTGCCCGGGCTGGCGCTCGACTTCACGGCCTGAGCCCAAGTCCGCCCGGGCGGGGCCCGGGCACCCATCGTCTCCCTGCTGTAAGGATTGGCAACCAGAATTCACGGTTGCCGGGCTCCGATCCCGGCCCGGGCCGGCGCGCGCACGCGCGCACGGTCCGCGGGACACCAGATCCGGAGACAAGACCACCATGAAGAAGATCGCCATCGCCTGCCAGGGCGGGGGTTCGCATTGCGCCTTCACCGGCGGCGTGCTCGCCGCGCTGCTGCGCCGCGTGCACGCGGATGCGCAAGGGCGCCTCGTGCTCGACGGCCACGAGATCGTGGGCCTGAGCGGCACTTCCGGCGGCGCCGTCGGCGCCTACCTCGCCTGGCTGGACCTGCTGCGCCTGCGCCAGGGCCTGCCGCTGCCTGAAAGCGAGCCGCTGGCCGTCGAGCGCTTCTGGAAGCAGACCGCCACGCAGCCCTTCGGCCGCTTTCCCTACGACATGCTCACCAACTTGGCCATGGTCGGCATCGCCAGCATGGACGGCAAGCTGCCCACGCTCACGGCCACGCCCAACGCGGCCACGCGCGCCGTCCAGGCGCACCTGCGCACGCAGATCGAGCAGGCCGCCGGCGACCTGTCGTTCCTGCAGCCGCTGCTGCAGGCCGAGGGTGGGCTGCACCGCGCGCGGGTGCGCAGCCTGCAGCCGGCGCCAGGCAACTTCCCCGTCCTCGTCGTTGGCGCGACCAACGTCAACCACGGCCTGTTCGAGCCCTTCATCGCCACCCCGAGCCACCCGCCGCTGCTCGACCAGATCGTGGCCGCCACGGCGCTGCCGGACCTGTTCCCCTCCGTGGGCATCAGCTCGCCGATGAAGACGCCGCGCCACGGCGAGGACGGCACCGGCGCCGGCGCCGAGGCCGATGCGATGCACCGCCCGGCCACGCCCGCGCATGGCCCCGAGCCGGCCACGGCCCACTACTGGGACGGGCTGCTGTCGCAGAACCCGCCCATCAGCGACTTCCTCGGCTTCGACGACTGCAAGGTGAAACCCGACGAGATCTGGATCGTGCGCATCAACTCGGTGGCGCGGCGCAACGGCGCCGGGCGCATCGCCATCGAGCCGCCCACGCGCGGCACCGAGATCGCCGACCGCCGCAACGAGCTCGCCGGCAACCTGTCGCTGGAGCAGGAAAAGCGTTTCATTCGCCGTGTCAACGCCATGCATGGCACCGGCACTCTCTCGGCTGAAGGGCGCGAGCGCTACAAGAAGGTGGCTCTGTGGGGCATCGCCCTGGACGGCTGGGCCGACCTGCCGGAGCACCCGGGCGCCCCGGACGGCGACTGGCGCGAAGTGAAGTTCAAGACGCCGCGCATGCACACTGCCGTGCTCGACTACGCCACCAAGCTGCTGCGCAGCCCGGCCTTCCTGGCCGAGCTCGATGCCCTGGGGCGCGAGGCGGCGCTGGAATTCCTGGCCTTCCGCCGCGGCGAGGCGCCGCCGCCGGCCGCCGGCGTGGGCGGGCGGCTCGGCGCGGCCTGAGCCCCGGCCGGCGCGTGGCGCATGTCGCCGCTCGCCGGCCGCCCCGGCCTCGCTACTTCACCAGCGGCCGCACAGCCGTAAAGCCGCCGTCCACGGGCACGACCTGGCCCGTGATGCGCGCCGCGCGCGCCGACAGCAGCCAGTCGATGGCCTCGGCCACGTCCTCGGCGGCCTGCACGCCGCCCAGCGGGTACTGCCGCGCCGCGCCCTCGCGCAGCGCCGGCGAGGCCAGCATGCGCTCGGTCAGCGGCGTGGCCGTGAGCCCCGGCGCCACGGCGTTGACGCGCAGCCCCAGCGGCGCGTAGGTGGCCGCGGCCGAGCGCGCCAGCGCCTCCACGCCGCCCTTGGCCGCGGCAATGGCCTCGTGGTTGGCCACGCCGATGCGCGCCACCACGCTGGAGACCAGCACCGCCGCGCCCGGCCGGCCGGCGCCGCGCAGCGGCTCGATCCACGCCTGCAGCATGAAGAGCGCGCTCTCCAGGTTGACGCGCAGCAGCTCGCGCATCTGCGCCGCCGGGCTGCGGTGCAGCGGCGCCACCAGGGTGCTGCCCACGCAATGCGCCAGCAGCGTGGGCGCGCCGCCCAGGGTGCTCCAGCAGGCGGCCACGGCCGCGGCGGCGCCTTCGGGCGTGGTGGTGTCGGCGGCGATGCGGGCATCGGCCTCGACCTCAACCAGCTTCGCCGCGTCGCGGCCGACGGCGGCGACGCGGTGACCCTGCGCGCGCAGCCGCGCCACCACCGCGCGGCCGATGCCGCCGCGCGCGCCCGTCACCAGGGCCACCTGCGGGCCGCGGTCCGGGGCGGGCAGGTCTGCGGTGTCGTGTTCCATGGTGTCCATGCCTTCCGGGTCGTGAGGAACGGGAACAGGGGGTTCAGGCCGCGGCGGCGTCGGCCGCGCCGGGCGCCATCACCCCCGCCAGGGCGCGCCCGGACAGCCACGCGCCCTCCACCCCGGCGCCGGTGAAGAAGTCGCCGCAGGCGCCCAGGCCCAGCGCGTCGTCCCACCAGCACGGGCTGGCGCTCTCGCTGCGCGGCGCCAGGGCGTAGCGCCAGCGGTGCACCGTGGCATGGGCCCAGCGCGGCGTGCGGCCCAGCACCTGCGCCAGCGCGTCCTGCAGCAGCGGCTGCACCACGTCGGGGGCGCTTTCCAGGAAGGTCTGGCTCCAGCTCGCCGTGGCATGCACCACCCAGCGGTTGAGGCCGTCGTCGGGCGCCGCGCGCCCGGGCTTGGCGGCGTTGCGCACCACCCAGGCCAGCGGCCCGCGCTGCGGCCAGGCGGCGTCCCAGTCCGGCGCCGGGCCGCCCTCGGCGGCCATGAGCGTCCAGCAGGGCTGCATCGGCACCGCACGCGCCTGGCGCGCCCAGTCCTCGCGGTGCGGCGCCAGCAGCGCTGCCGCCTGCGCCGGCGGCATGGCCAGCACCACGGCGTCGAAGGCGTCGTCGCCCAGCGGCTCGGCCTGCGCCCACAGCCGCCAGCGGCCGTCGGCCTCGCGCACGAGGCGGTCCACGGCATGCGAGGTGGTCAGCGCCAGCCCGGCCGCGACGTGCCGGCACAGCGCCGGCATGTCGGGCGTGCCGACCCAGAGGGCGAGGCCGTCGAGGTTCCGGTGCGAGCCGGGCGCCATCACGGGCTCCCAGCGCGCCAGGACGCCTTCCCCGGCGGCCTCATCGACGAAAGCCTGGAACGCGGCCGAGCGCGCGCTGAAGGCGGGCGTGCCGTGGTCGAAGGCGGCGTGGTGCACGGCGCCGTCGGCGTCGATCCAGCGCGCGCGCCGCGTGGCCATGCGCCCGCCCACGCCGCGCGACTTGTCGAACAGGGCGACCGCGCAGCCGGCCTGCGCCAGGCGCCGCGCGCAGGTGCTGCCGGCCAGGCCGGCGCCGACCACCGCGACCCGCGGCACGCGGCCGGCGGCGATGGCGCCGGCCAGGGGAGAAACCGAAACGTAGGAAGACATGGCAGCACTGTACGCACTCCGATTTCAAACACGATTCGTGGTGGGATTGACAGGCTTGACCGTGCTCATAATCTGGCTCAACAACGACTCAAAGCCAGGAGCCCGGGGTATGGACCAGGACCTGAACCAGCGCGCGGCGCCGCTGCCGTCCGAGGACGCGGCCGACGCCAACGACCTCGTGCCCCGCTACCGCAGCGGCGCGGTGGCGCGGATGCTGCGCATGCCGGTGGCGACGCTGCGCATCTGGGAGCGGCGCTACCAGGTGGCCACGCCGGTGACCTCACCCTCGGGGCACCGCCTGTACTCGGCGGCGGATGTGAAGCGGCTGGCGCTGCTGCGCCAGCTCACCACGCTGGGCCACGCCATCGGCTCGCTGGCGCCGCTGGACGTGGCCGCGCTGCGCCAGGTGGCGGCCACGCACGCGGGCGTGCTGGCCGCGCCGCGCCAGCGCGCGGGCGCGCCGGGC
>NZ_VIDQ01000118.1 GCF_009760915.1 Azohydromonas aeria | reverse complement strand
CTGGGCCTGCGCCAGCGCCGCGCCGGCCAGGCCGCCCAGGGCCAGCAGCGCCGCGGCGGCGCGCCGGCGCAGCGCGCGGCCGGCCAGGGGGGAAGTCGAAACGGTAGCGATCGGGGTGTTCATCTCTTCAGGGCTCCACGCAGTGGGAGCCTGAAGGTTGAGGGCGCCGCTTTTCGCCGCGGTGTGGACGGCGTAAAGAACGGTTAAGCCTGCGCGCCTACCGTGCGGGCCTTTACCGTGTCAGGTATCACGCTGTAACGTCCCGAAGGAAAACCCCCTTGAATCTAGGGGGGTGACAATCCGAGGCTCCACTCAATGCCCTCCAGCGGACGCTTGACAAGTGGCGCCGGAGTGCATCCACCCCTTTCAGCAGCCGCCCTTGCCGTCGATGCGCGCCCTTTTGAAGCTCCTGCCCAGCCTGCTGCTCGGGCTGGCCTGGGTATCGGCCCATGCCGCCGGCGAGCGGCCTCTGACGCTGGGCGTGGTGCCCTACCTGAGCGCGCGCGCCATCGTGCAGCTGTACCGGCCGCTGCAGGAGCAGCTCGAGCGCGCGCTGCAGCGCCCGGTGCGGCTGGTGACAGCGCCGGACTACATCACCTTCCTCGACAAGACCGCCAAGCGCGAGTACGACCTGGTGGCCACCTCGCCCGCGTTCGGGCGCCTGGCGCAGCTGGAGACGGGCTACGTGCCGCTGGCGCGGCCGGTGCACTCGCTCGAGGTGCTGCTGGTCACGCCCAGGGACGGCCCGCTGCAGAGCCTGGAGGCGCTGCGCGGCCAGATCATTGCCACCACCGACCTGCTGGCCACGCTGACGCTGGCCGGGCAGCGCGCGCTGCGCGAGCGCGGCCTGGTGCCCGGGCGCGACGTGACCCTGCGCGCCACCTCCAGCCATGCCAACTCGCTGGCCGCGCTGCAGCGCGGCGACGCGGCGGCGGCCATCAGCTCGGCCACGGCGCTGCGGCAGCTGTCGCAGTCGACGGTGGCGGAGGTGCGCATCGTCACCGTGCTGAGCACGACCACGCCGCTGCTGTACCTGGCCAGCCCGGCGCTGGCTCCGCCGGAGGTCGAGACGGTGCGGCGCACGATGCTGGAATTCGCCAACGCCACCGAGGCAGGCCGCCGCTTCGTCGATGAGCTCGGCCACGGCGGGCTCGCACCCATCGTGCCGCGCGACATGGCCAGCCTCGACCCGCTGGTGGGCGACCTCAAGGCGCAGCTGGAGAACATGCGTTGAGCCGGCTCAAGGCGCTGCTGCGCTCGCTGTCGGCCCGCATCATCCTGGCCTGCGTGGTGCTGGAGGCGGCCGTGCTGGGGCTGGTGGTGCTCAGCGGCGCGCAGATCATGGACAACACGCTGCGCGCGCAGGCGGCGCTGCGCGTGGAGCAGTCCAAGCCGCTGCTCAACGCCGCGCTGGCCGCGCCGCTGGCGCAGGAGGACCTCGTCACGCTGCAGGAGATCCTGCGCGAGAGCCGCAGCGCGCACGCCATCGCCTACCTGGTGCTGCTCGACGAGGAGGGGCGGCCCATGGCCAGCGAGGGCTGGGACATGCGCCGGCGGCTGCCGCTGGCCGACGCCGAGCTGCGGCTGGACCTGCCTGACGGCTACTTCGACGTGGACATGCCCATCGAGCTCGCTGGCCAGACGTACGGGCGGCTGCACTTCGGCATCGCGCTGCGCGATCTCAACGCCACGGCGCAGCGCCTGGTGGCGCAGAACGTGGCCATCGGCGTGGTGGCCATCGGCGTGTCGCTGCTGTTGCTGGTGGCGGTGGGGCGCTGGCTGACGCGTCCGCTCAAGCAGCTGACCAATGCGGCGCGGCGCATTGCCGAGGGCGAGTTCGAGGTGCGGCTGCGCGCCGTCAGCGGCGACGAGGTGGGCACGCTCACGCGCGCGTTCAACACCATGGCCGGCGCGATCGCCGAGCGGGTGCAGGCGCTGGAGGAAGCGCACGCGCTGCAGGAGTGCTACCTCGACCAGTCGCGCTCGGAGCATGCGCGGCTGTCGGCGCTGCTGTCGGCCATGACCATCGGCATCCTGTTCGTCGACGAGCAGGACCGCATCGTCTATCACAACCCCGCGCTGTGCCGGCTGCTGGGCATCGACGCCGATGCCGAGCTCGATGGCCACGCCGTGCAGGCGCTGGCCGCGCTGGCCGCGGCGCGCGGCGTGGCGCCGGACTGCTTCGCGGGCTCGTCCGCCCCGGCGCGCGCCGGCGCCGCGCAGGAGCTGCGGCTGTCCGACGGCACGGTGCTCACGCGCACGGCGCACCCGGTGCGCGGCGAGGACAGCCACCCCATCGGGCGGCTGTGGATCCTGGCCGACGTCACCAGCGAGCGCCGCACCGCGCAGCAGCTGGTCTACCTGGCCGAGCGCGACCCGCTGACCGGGCTCTACAACCGCCGCTCCTTCCAGCACGAGCTGCAGCGGCGCCTGGTGCACGCGCAGCGCCAGGGCACGCAGGTGGCGCTGCTGCTGTTCGACCTGGACGAGTTCAAGCTCATCAACGACCGCTACGGCCACCAGGCCGGCGACAAGGTGCTGGTGCAGGTGGCCGCCGAGGTGGGCGGGCTGGTGCGGCGCAGCGAGTTCCTCGGCCGCCTGGGCGGCGACGAGTTCGCGCTGATCTGCGAGCCCGACGGGCCGGAGACGCTGCAGGCGCTGTGCGACCGGCTGGTGGCGGCGATCGCGCGGCTGCCGGTGTCGTTCCGCGGCCGCAGCCTGCGCCTGACCTCCAGCCTGGGCGTGGCGCTGTTCCCCGAGCATGCCGACAACCCGGACGAGCTCGTGGCGCGCGCCGACGCGGCCATGTACCAGGCCAAGGAGGCCGGCAAGAACGGCTGGCAGCTCTACGACCGCGACCGCGACGGCACCGACGAGAAGCTCGCGCGCATCGGCTGGAACGAGCGGCTGCGCCGCGCGCTCGACCACGACCAGTTCGTGCCCGTGTTCCAGGGCGTGTACGGCGCGCACGAAGGCGAGCTGCAGCACTTCGAGCTGCTGCTGCGGCTGCGCGACGAGAGCGACCCGCAGCGCCTGATCACGCCGGGGCAGTTCATCCCGCACGCCGAGCGCAGCGGGCTCATCCGCGAGATCGACCGCTGGGTGGTCAGCCGCGCGCTGGAGACGCTCGCGCGCATGCCGCAGCTGCCGGCGGTGGCGGTGAACATCTCCGGCCGCTCCTTCGACGACCCGGCGCTGCCGCGCCACATCGAGGGCGAGCTGCGCCGCACCGGCGTGGCGCCGCACCGGCTGCTGGTGGAGCTGACCGAGACGGCGGCCGTGGGCGACCTCAAGGACGCGCAGCGCCTGATCGCCCAGCTGCACGGCATGGGCTGCCGCGTGTGCCTGGACGACTTCGGCAGCGGCTTCGCCAGCTTCGCTTACATGAAGAGCCTGCCGGTGGACGTGCTCAAGATCGACGGCCTGTTCGTGCGCAACCTGGCGCGCGAGCCCAACGACCTGGTCTTCATCCGCGCCATCGTGGACGTGGCCAAGGGGCTGGACAAGATCACCATCGCCGAGATGGTCGAGGACCCGGAGACGCTGGCGCTGCTGCGCGGCGTGGGCGTGGACCAGGTGCAGGGCTGCCACTTCGGCCGCCCGCAGGAGCTGAACGAGTCGCGCCCGCTGGAGGCGCGGCTGCCGGCCTGAGGGCGCGCGCCGGGGGTGTGCACAATCGTTGGCTCATCAACCGGAATCGAGGCGGGAGGCCCGGCGCATGGACGAGCAGACGATGCAGGCGGTGTACCTCACCGGCCACGGCGGCAACGAGGTCGTGACGGTGGGCGAGCGCCCGCGCCCGCGCCGCGCTCCCGGCGAGGTGCTGGTGCGGCTGCGCGCGGCCACGCTGAACCGGGTGGACCTGTACATGCGCGACAGCGGCGCGGGCATCACGCACCGGCTGCCGCAGATCATGGGCATCGACGGCGCGGGCGAGGTCGAGGAGGTCGATGTCGGCGAGCCGCTGCTGCGCGCGGGCCAGCGCGTGCTGGTGCACCCGGGCATCAGCTGCGGGCGCTGCGAGTTCTGCGCGCGGGGCGAGGGCGTGCTGTGCGGCAGCGTCTCCTACCTCGGCGAGCACCGCGACGGCACGCTGGCGCAGTTCGTCAGCCTGCCCGCGCGCAACGTGTTCCCGATGCCCGAGGGTTTCAGCTTCGAGGAGGCCGCCGCGCTGAGCGTGAACCACCTCACCGCGTGGCGGATGCTGTTCTCCAAGGCGCAACTGAAACCGTGGGAGACGGTGCTGATCTTCGGCATCGGCGGCGGGGTGTCGCTGGCGGCGCTGCAACTGGTGAAGTGGGCGGGGGCGCGGGCGATCGTCACGTCACGCGACGACGCCAAGCTGGAGCGCGCGCTGGCGCTGGGCGCCGACCACGCCGTCAACGGCGCGAAGCAGGACGTGGCCAAGGCGGTACTGGCGCTCACCGGCGGGCGCGGCGTGGACGTGGTGATCGAGAACATCGGCGCGGCGGTGTGGGGCAGCGCGCTGCGCTCGGTGGTGCGCGGCGGGCGCATCGTCACCTGCGGCGCCACCAGCGGCGACCAGCCGCCGGCGGATCTGCGGCGGGTTTTTATTAGGCAACTGCAGATATTCGGCTCGACGCTCGGCGATCTGCATGAGATGGACGCGCTGCTGAAGGCCTGCGCGGGCGGGGGGATTCGGCCGGTGATCGATTCAACCTTCGAGATGGCCGACATTCATGCGGGGCTGGATCGGCTGGAGTCGGGAAGGCAGTTCGGGAAGGTGGGGGTGAGGGTGGGGTGAGGTCTCGAACCCTGAGTTTCTGCTGGGCGTTGTTTGGATTTTTTGATTGGCTAGAGCCGGAAGTGTCGATCGCACTTGATATTGAGAATGACGCTGTTCTGTAGGTAATAGTTCAATTTGTGACGCTAATTTTTCCATGATTTCCCATGTGGGCGCAATGTAATTTGTTAATGTCTCGAAAATATAGTACAAATTCATGGAAAAATTGCTTTTTCTGACAAAAAATAATAATCTATGTTATGTGTTTTTACTATATTGAATTCGTTCTTTGGGCGTGTGCTGCGGGCTGATGACGATTGCTGCACAGGGGTGAGGCGCGTTGGTTGAAATGGATTTATTATTAATCAATGAAATAATTGGAGAATAGGAGGTTGAGTATGGAAAATGTGAAATCAGGTGGAAACGAGCGCGCGTGGTCACGTCAGCATGTTATGCTTATATTGATTGGAGTTGCCAGCGCATTGATCGCATCTCTGATCACCTGGGTGGTTGCAATATTCACAAACTATCTTGCAAAATCATTGTCGGATGTGCAGTTGAACTCCATAGCAATAAAGGTTGTAGAAAATGAAAGCTTCCGCGACTTGCTCATTGCAAAAATGAATGCCTCTGGTTTATTCAAAGGGGAGAACGGGAAGCAAGGTCTACAAGGTCCGACAGGAGCGCAAGGAATCGATGGGCCGGCATGGGTTCCAGTCGTGACATCGTTTGGTCCCTTCGATACAAAAAGTGGAATGAGCAAGGTTCTCGGCAATCATGTTTTTTGTGCATTGAACTCCGCGGGCGATGTTCACCACGATCAATCGTGCAGATGTGACGTCTCAAGGCCTGGCGAGGTCGATTGGGTAATCAAGGTTACATTGCATGAAAAGCGAGATGGATTTTGCAAGTGTGGAGCAATTTGCCTCAAGGGCAAATAAGTGCGCTTTTGATGTCGAGGTGTAATCTTGCCCTGCGACTATATATGGCCGCTGCCTGGGCTGTTTTCTGTTTTTTCGCTGCCATTGCATGAAAATATAATGCCCTCCTACACCTCCCACCTCCTCTGGCTCCGCGAAGAGCAACCCTTCACCGACAACCGCTACAGCCGCGTCCACCGCATCGAGTTCGACGGCGGCGCGGTGCTGCAGGCATCGTCCTCGCCGCATGTCGTGAGGATGCCTTTTTCCGACCCGGCCGCCGTCGATCCCGAGGAAATGTTTGTCGCCTCGCTGTCGAGTTGCCACATGCTGTGGTTCCTCTCCATCGCGGCGCAGCGCGGCTTTCGCGTCGATGAATACCGGGACGCGGCCGAGGGCGTGATGGAAAAGAATGCCCGGGGAAAGCTGTTCATGTCCGTGGTCACGCTGCGGCCCGAGGTCACGTTCTCGGGAGAATCAGTTCCCGACGAGGCCGCGTTCCAGGAAATGCACCACGCGGCGCATGAGGAATGCTTCATTGCCAATTCGGTGGTGACGGAGGTGCGGTGCGAGGGGGTGATGAGGCGGGCGGGGTGATGCGACAACGGATGCCGACCGAAGAAGTTCGATCGGTGGCTTCCCGTCAGCCGCGATGCCTCGCACCCCGATCGTCATTCCGGCGAAAGCCGGAATCCACGCGCGCCGTTGCGGTGGAATAGCCTGCGTGGGCACGTGCCTGCGTTTGTCAGCGAGACATCCCGGCGTTCGTGGATTCCGGCTTTCGCCGGAATGACGGGGCAGGGCAGCGGCATCCTGGGCTTCGGCCTGCCCATTAGATTCGATAAACCCGGTCAATACCGACCAGTCATCCGTCCTGCCTCAGCAGTGGCGGATTCCTTCCAGCACCCCCACCGCCCCCTCGAAATCAAACTCCAGCAGCCGCGCGTCGATCTCGCCGGCCGCCGCCGCATGGGTCCGGCGCAGCGCCGGCGCCAGCGCCCTCCACAGCGCCACGGCGCGGTAGTCCCCGGCGCGCAGCAGCTCCGCCAGCTCGTCGAGCCGCGCCGCGTCGGCCGTGGCGGCGCCGGTTTCCCCGTCGTCGCCCGCCTCGGTGCCCGCCAGCCCGGCGCGGATCGCCTCCAGCAGCCCCTGGAGCTCGTCCAGCAGCGCCTGGCCGGACGCGGCCAGCGTGGCCGCCGACGCGCCCTCGGCCAGTGCCCGCTCCAGCGCGCGTGCCCGCTGCGCCAATGCCGGCGCGCCGATGGGCTCGGCCGAGCCCCACAGCGCATGCGCCAGCGCCGCCAGCGCCGCCGTGTCGCCCTCGGCCAGGCGCTGCCGCGCGACCGTCAGCTCCGCGCCGTAATGCGCCACGAACTGCGCCAGCACCCGGCGGTACAGCCCGGCCTGGCCGCCCAGGTAGCGCAGCGCCAGCGCCGCATCCAGCCCGGCGATGGCCGGCAGCGGCGCCGCGCCGGGCGCGGCGGCGGCAGGGGTTTCGGCGGGCGCATCGGCCGCGGCGGCCCCGTCGGCCACCCGGGCCGGCGGCGACGAGATGTCTTCCGCGCGGCGCGCTGGCAGCCAGCGCAGCAGCGCGGCAAAGAACCGATCCGGCACGATCGGCTTGGCCACGTGGTCCACCATGCCCGCCGCGGTGCAGGCGGCTCGGTCGGCCTCGGAGTTCCGGCCCGTCAGTGCCAGGATCGGCACCGCGCCGCACCCCGGCAGGGCGTGGATGCGCCGCGCCGCCTCGATGCCGTCCATGCCCGGCATGCGCAGGTCCATCAGCACCAGGCCGTACGCCTGCGCGGCGGCGGCGGCCACGGCCTGCGCGCCGTCGCCGGCCGTGTCCACCTCCAGCCCGGCCCAGTGCAGCAGCTCCAGCGCCATGCCCTGGGCCACCGGGTCGTCGTCCACCAGCAGTACGCGCGCGCCGCCGGCATGGCGGCGCACGGCGTCGGCATCGGCCTCCTTGCCCGGCGCGGGCAGGGCCGGCGCCGGTGCGGGCGTGCCCTCGCGCATCCGCGCGCTGATCCAGAACTCGCTGCCCACGCCCGGCTCGCTGCGGGCCCCGGCCTGACCGCCCAGCAGCAGCGCCAGGCGCCGCGTCAGCGCCAGCCCCAGCCCGGTGCCGCCGAAGCGCCGCGTGGTCGAGGCGTCCGACTGCACGAAGGCGTCGAAGACGCGCTCCAGCTGCGCCGGCGCGATGCCGATGCCCGTGTCGCGCACCCGCAGCCGCAGCAGCAGCCCCTGCGCGTCGCGCTCCAGCACCTCGGCGTGCACCTCGATGCGTCCGCTCTCGGTGAACTTCACGGCGTTGCCCAGCAGCTTGTGCAGCGCCTGCGACAGCCGCGTGGCGTCGCCGACCAGCGCGTCGGGCACGGCACCCGCGTCCACCGACAACTCCAGTCCCTTCGCCCGCGCGGCGTCCGCCACCAGCGCGGCGCAGCCCGACAGCAGCGCGCGCAGCGAGAACGGGTTCTCGCACAGCCGCAGCCGCCCGGCCTCGATGCGCGAGAGGTCGAGCAGGTCGGTGAGCAGCATCAGCAGCCGGTCGGCCGCATCGCCGATGCGCTCCAGCCGCTGCGACTGCACGGCATCGAGCGCATCGCGGTGCAGCAGGTGCGTCAGGCCCAGGATGGCGTTGAGCGGGGTGCGCAGCTCGTGGCTCATGTTGGCCAGGAAGGCGCTCTTGGCCTGGTTGGCGGCGTCGGCTCGGTCGCGCGCGAGCACCAGCTCGGCGTTGGCGCCGCGCAGCTGCCGCGTGCGCTCGTCCACCAGGTCCTGCAGCCGGTGGCGGTGCCGCTCCAGCTCGGCGGCGATGCGCTTCTTCTCCGTCACGTCCTCGACGATCCAGAGCTCGTGCGTGATGCGCCCGCCGTCCTGGCGGATCGGCGCGGCCTGGATCAGCTCCTCGTACCGCGCGCCGTCGTGGCGCCGGCTCAGGAACTCGCCCGACCAGCTCCGGCCTTCCGCGAGCGCCTGCGCCATGGCCTCCAGCCGGTGCGCGGGCATGCGCAGCGGCTGCAGCTCGTGGGCCGGGCGCCCCGTGGCCTGCGCGCGGTCGATGCCCGTGATGCGGCCGAAGGCATCGTTGACGTACTCGAAGCGCCCTTCGAGGTCGCGGATGGCGATGCCCACCGGACTCTGGTCCACCGCCTTCGACAGCTTGACCAGCTGCGCGGTGGCCGCGCGCAGCGCCTCCTCCGCGCGCTTGCGCTCGGTGATGTCGCGCGAGATGCCGAACAGCCCGATCACGCGCCCGTCGGCATCGCGCAGCGGCCCCTTGGTGGCCAGGAACGTGCGCAGGCCGTCGCCGGTGTCGAGCTCTTCCTCGTAGGTGTGCACGCGCCCGTCGGCCAGCACGCGCGCGTCGTGGGCACGGATCAGCTCGGCCTGCCGCGGCGGGAAGAAGTCGCCGTCGTCGCGGCCGAGCGCGGCTTCCACCGGCACGCCGCCCAGGCGGCTGAACTCGCGGTTGCACACGATGTAGCGCCCTTGCAGGTCCTTGGCGAAGATGACGTCGCTGGAGCTGTCGGCCAGGTCGCGCACCAGCGCCAGCGCGCGCAGGCGCTGCTCCTGGTCCGCGCGCTGGGCCTGTGCCTGCTCGCGCGCGAGCCGCTCACGCCGCGCCGCCGCGCGCGCCAGCACGCCCAGCAGCGCCAGCAGGCCCAGCGCCACGATCCACAGCGTGTCCTTGAGCGCCTCGCTGCGCAGCTCGGCGGCGTCCATCTGCGCCACCAGCATCCAGCCCGAGCCGGGCACGGGCCGCGCCGCGCCGAACACCGGCACGCCGTCGAAATCGACGCCCGCGGCGGCCTTCCCGGGCGCCAGCCGGCCGGCCACGACCTGCCCGGCCAGCAGCGCGGGCCGGTTCGCCGGCACGCGACGGTCGTCGAGCAGCGGCACCAGCGCGTCGCCCTCGTGCCGCGCCAGCACCGTCCTCGCGGTGCGCAGGCCCGGCGGCCAGCCGCGCAGCATCGGCAGCACGAAGTCCTCCAGGTCCGCGCGCAGCACCACCGCCAGCCGCGCCGTGTCATCGGGGCCGAGCACGGGCACCACCATGTCCAGCCAGGCCGTGCCCGTGCCCGGGCCGCGGCCGGCGATCTGCACGATCTCGCCGCTGCGCAGCGCCCGCCGCACCGCCTCGCGCAGCGCCGGGTCCGCCGGCTCGGCCTGGAGGTCCTCGGCCGCGATCAGCGCCGCATCCTCGCCGAACACCAGGGCGCTGCGGTTGCCGAAGGCCTCGCGCATCACCACCAGGCGCTCCATCAGCTGCGGCAGGGCCGTGGCGTCGCCGCCGCGCCAGCGCGCGTACATGCCGGCGTAGATCGTGCTGGAGCGGATGAAGCGCGCCTGCGATTGCCGGTAGGAGAACCAGGTGCCGAGCTGGCTCGACTGCTGCGCCGCCACGCTCTCCAGCTGGCGCAGCTGCTGCGCGCGGCGCGCGTCGGCGTCCAGCCACAGCGCCAGCGCCGTCAGCGCCACGATCGCCGCAGGCAGCGCCAGCGCCCGTCCCCGGGCCCGCCATCCCGCGGGCGGTGAGGCCTCCGGCGCCGGCGCCGGAGGCAGGCCCTGCGCGCCCAGCGCGCCGCGCCGCGCCAGCACGTACAGCAGGACGGCCGTGAAGGCCACGAACAGCCAGCCCTTGACCGCGCCGGCGCGCACCAGCCAGTCCGGGTCGCGCACCAGGGCCCCGAGCAGCCAGTCCGAGCCCAGGATCCACGCGCCCGCCGCCATGGCGTAGCCCAGGGCCAGGCGCAGCGCCGTCCGGCCGGCGCGCGCGGGCAGCCCGTCCCCGGGTGCCGGGCCCGTGCCGGCGGCCTGCGGTGGAGCCATGGCCGCGCGCCGTCAGCCGGCGGCGCGCGTGGCCGCGACGATGCCCGCCTCCGACCCGGCCTCGTCCGGGTGGCGCCGCGCGATGGCGCAGAACTCGTCGTAGTGCGCCAGGAAGCAGTCGAGCAGGTCCGGGTCGAAATGCCGCCCGCGCTCGGCGGCCAGGATCTCGCGCACCTGCTCCATGGGCATGGGCGCCTTGTAGACGCGGCGCGAGATCAGCGCGTCGAACACGTCGGCAATGGCCATCAGCCGCGCCGGCAGCGGGATGGCCTCGCCGGCCAGGCCGCCGGGGTAGCCGCTGCCGTCCCAGCGCTCGTGGTGGCGCAGGGCGATGTCGCGCGCATAGGCCAGGAACTCCACCGGCTCGCGCATGTCGGCCACCGCGCGGTCGATGGCCGCGGCGCCCAGCGCCGCGTGCGTCTTCATCACGGCCCATTCCTCGGCCGTGAGCTTGGCCGGCTTGAGCAGGATCTGGTCGGGGATGCCGACCTTGCCGATGTCGTGCAGCGGCGCCGACTTGGCCATGAGCGCGATGCTGCGCTCGTCGAGCGCGGCGGCGAAGCGCGGCAGCGCGCGCGCCAGCCGCGCCAGCGTCAGCACGTATTCCTGGGTGCGCAGGATGTGGTTGCCGGTCTCGTTGTCGCGCGTCTCGGCCAGGCGCGCCAGGGCGCGGATGGTCACGTCCTGGATCACCTGGTTCTCGTGCATGCGCCGCCCGATCTCGGCCTCCAGCGCGGCGTTGTCGCGGCGCAGCAGGTCGCGCGCGCGCTTGAGCTCCAGGTGCGTGCGCACCCGCGCCAGCACGATGGCCGGGTGCAGCGGCTTGGCGATGTAGTCCACCGCGCCCAGCGCCAGGCCGCGCTGCTCGTCCTCCACGGCGTCCAGCGCGGTGATGAAGATCACCGGCACGTCGCGCGTGGCGGACTCGGCGTGCAGCCGCTGCAGCACCTCGTAGCCGCTCATGGCCGGCATCATGATGTCGAGCAGCACCAGGTCGGGCACCGGCTGCTGCGCCGCCAGCTGCAGAGCGCGCGCCCCGGAGTTGGCCGCGCGCACCCGGTAGTGGCCGCACAGCAGCTCGCCCAGCACCGTCAGGTTCTCCGGGTGGTCATCGACGATCAGGATGGTGCTCTGGGACATGCGGGCGGGTCGTGGCGGGCGCGGAATCGGGCGCCGGACCCGGGTTCATCGGCAGATTCGGGCGCCGCTGAAGCACACGCCGCCGCGAAGGGATGCCGCTGGCCCGGACGGCTGCCGCGGCGCCATCGTCGCGCACGGGCGCGCACGGGCCTTGAGCCTGATCAAGCGGGCGGCGGTGTCGAGGGCCGGCGGGTGGCGCCGGTGCCAAATGTTCACCCCGGTCCCGGCCGGGTGCTGCCTTCAGTCCGCGGCCCGTGCGCGCGGCGGCACCGGGCCCAGCAGCGGGTCGATGAGCTGCTCCGACAGCGTCGCGCCGACGTGGCCGTCGATGCCGTACACCGGCGGGAAGTGGCCGGGCAGGTGATGCGTGCCGAAGAGCCGGTCGATCCAGGGAAAGATCGCCGCGAAGTTGCGGTCGCGGTGCGCGTCGTTGGTGTGGTGCCAGTGGTGGAAGGCGGGCGTGGAGATCAGCCACTCCAGCGGCCCCAGGCGCAGGCGCAGGTTGGCGTGGATCAGGAAGCTCCAGAAGGTGCCGAAGATCGTCACCAGCGCCACCACCGGGTCGAACTGCCCGTTCGCCGGCGAGCCCAGGCCCAGCAGGTACACCGGCAGCAGCCCGGCCAGGCGCTCCAAGACGATGTCGAAGGGATGCGCGCGGGTGTTGGCCAGCCAGTCGAGCTGCTCGGGGCTGTGGTGCACGGCGTGGAAGCGCCACAGGAAGGAGTTGCTGTGCATCCAGCGGTGCATCCAGTACACGCCCAGGTCGTTGACGACCAGCGCCGCCAGCAGTTTCAGGCCCACCGGCCAGGCCGCCACGGTGGAGTACCAGCCCAGCGGGTCGAGCCCGTGCAGCGCGCGCGCCAGCAGCGCCACCGGGATGGCGTAGGCCATGGCCGGCAGCAGCGAGTTGATGAAGTACCAGCACAGGTCCGTGCGCCATTGCGCTCGCAGCACCGGCGCGCGGCGCAGCGCGAAGAAGCGCTCCAGCGGCACGAACACGGCCACCAGCAGCACCAGCCACACGCTGAGCCGGGCCACGTCGTAGAGGAAGGCGTGCATGGGGATCGGACCTGCGGGAAATGAAACGCGGCGAAGGCTCGCGCCGCGGTGAAGGGTGGAAAGGGCGGCGCCCGTCAGGGAGCCGCCCGGCACCAGGCCGGCGCCCGCGGGCGCCGGGCACGGTCGAGGGGATCAGCCGCGCTTCTGGCGGCGGCGGCGCACGGCGGCCACGCCGAACAGGCCGGCGGTCACCAGCGCCAGCGAGGCGGGCTCGGGCACGGCCGCGGGGGGCGGCGGGGAGTTGACGGCCTCCAGCCGCACGTCGTCCAGCAGCGAGAAGGGCGGGTAGCCGATCGTGCCGATGGCCAGGAAGCCCAGGGTCTGCGAGGTGGAGGTGGCCGTGAAGTTGTACGACTCGTAGCGCCAGCCGCCGAAGCCCTGGTCGGCATTGGGCTGCAGGCCGGTGGTGACCGTGTCGCCACCGAACTGGACCTGCCAGCCCGACTCGTGCGCGCCGCGCGCATCGGTGAACTGCGCCTGCGCCCACTCGAAGCTCAGCGAGTACTGCTGGCCGATGGTCAGTCCCTGGATCTCCTGCGTCAGCCAGCCCCAGGCATATCCGCCGTCGCCGCCCACGAAGTAGCCGCCGTTGTTGCTGCCGGTGAAGCCGTTGTTGACGCCGTTGGCCGGTCCCCAGATCGTGATGTTGCCCAGCTCCGAGCTGAAGCCGGCGCTGTCGGCGAAGGCATTCACGACGAAGTTGAAGGCGCGGATGCGGTTCGAGCCGTCCAGCGGTGCGCCGTTGTCCCAGCCCTGGAGGACGGTGGCGTTGTCGATCATCCCGGGGCCCATGTTCTGCTCGAAGTCGCCGTTGACGACCAGGTTGGCAGCGGACGCCGTGCCGGCGGCGGCCAAGGCCAGTGCGGCCAGCGCAATCTTGTTGAGCTTCACTTGCTTTTCCACATCTCTAGGATTGTAAAAAATACTGCACTTCTGTGTCGAAGCAGTAAATTCGTAAGCAAATGAAGTGCCACCTACCGGACATTGAAAGAAATCAACCGGTTAGCGCAAGTCGGCCAAGGTGTCGTCAAGAAAGTGTCAAGTTTTCCGACACCTTGCGCTGCCTCAATCATTGCTGCGGAAGTGCGTCACACGAGCGGCGTGTGAAGTCCTGCGCAGCGTCCGAACACGAGTTGTCACATAGGCCACGCACAATGGCGGGTTGCTCCGATCCGCCCGAGACCGCACCCGGTGTCCCGGTTCCGCAGTTCTGCGCGCGGCGCATCCGCGCCCTTCCATGAAAACCAAGACCCCCCGCCGCCTCCCGCTCGCCCTGTCCCTGTGCCTGCTGACCTCCGCCGCGCTGCTGGGTTGCGGCCCGGATGACGACCCGAAGGCGCTGACCGCCTCGGCGCGCGGCTACATCGCCCAGAACGACTACAGGGCCGCCACCATCCAGCTCAAGAACGCGCTGCAGAAGTCGCCCGACCTGGCCGAGGCGCGCGTGCTGCTGGGCCAGACGCTGCTGGAGCAGGGCGACCTGGTGGGCGCCGAGGTGCAGACCTCCAAGGCGCTGGAGCTGGGCGCCGCGCAGGACGAGGCCGTGCCGCTGATGGCGCGGCTGCTGCTGCTGCAGGGCAAGGCGGCGCAGGCGCTGGAGCGATTCGGTGCGGCGAAGCTGTCCACGCCGGCGGCGAATGCGGCGCTGCAGACCGTGCTGGCCCAGGCGCACCTGGCCCAGGGCCAGCGCGAGCGCGGCGAGGCGGGGCTCAAGGCGGCGCTGGATCTCGACGCGCAGCACGTGCCGGCGCGGCTGCTGCAGGCGCGGTTGCGCGCGGCGTCGTCCGACCTGCCCGGGGCGCGGGCGCTGGTGGACGAGATCGTCAAACAGCACCCCAAGGACATGGAGGCCTGGCTGCTGCAGGCCGCGCTGGCGCAGGCCGCCGGCGACGACGCGGCCGCCGAGCAGGCCTACCGGCAGGCGCAGGCCGCGCGCAAGGACGCCATGGGGCCCTACGTCGGCCTGATCCGGCTGCTGACCGCGCAGAAGAAGCACGAGGAGGCCGACAAGCAGCTCGCCGCGCTCAAGGGCGTGTTCCCGGGCCACCCGCAGACGCGCGTGCTGGAGGCGCAGTCCGCGCTGCGCCGCCAGGACCTCAAGGCCGCGCGCGAGTCCATCCAGGCCGTGCTCAAGGTCGCGCCCGACTTCGGCTACGCGCAGCAGCTGGCCGGCGCCATCGAGTACGAGGCCGGCGCGCTGGCGCAGGCCGTCACGCACCTGACGCGCGCGCAGCAGCTCATGCCCGAGTCGCTGGCCGCGCGCCAGCTGCTGGCGCAGGCGCTGCTGCGCG
>NZ_VIDQ01000117.1 GCF_009760915.1 Azohydromonas aeria | reverse complement strand
GGACCTGCCTGCGGAGATGGGCGTGTGCGGCATGACGTGCTGGCGACGCCTGCGCGACTGGCAAGCCGTGGGCGTATGGCAGAGGCTGCACGCGGAGTTGCTGGCGCGGCTGCGAGGTGTCGATCGCATCAACTGGGAGCGAGCCGTCATCGACTCGTCGTCGGTGCGCGCCGTTCACGTTGGCGACCATACCGGACCCAGCCCCGTGGACAGGAGGAAAAAAGGCAGCAAGCACCATGTCCTTACGGACGCGCAAGGCGTGCCGCTGGCTTCGAGCGTCACGAGCGCCAACCGCCACGACTCCACGCAACTGCGCAAGCTGGTGCAGTCCGTGCCGCCAGTGCGTGGCAAGCGCGGACGCCCGCGCAGACGCCCCAAGGCGCTGCTGGGCGACCGGGCCTACGATGCCGAGCCGCACAGGCGTTGGCTGCGCCTGTTGCACATCCGACCGTTCATTGCTCGGCGCCGCACGCCTCATGGCTCTGGGTTGGGCAAGGAACGTTGGGTAGTGGAGCGCACGATCGCTTGGCTGCATCAAATGCGCCGACTGCGTACGCGCTTCGAGCGCCGGGCCGACATCCACCAAGCCTTCCTCACGCTGGGCTGCGCGCTCATCTGCTGGCATCACCTGCAGCCGTCGTAGTTCAAAAGGTTAGAGCCACTCAACTGCTGCCGGGTCATGTCATTCCTAGGAGCGTGATGGCTTACAGCGCCTTGACCAGTTCCGGAACTGCCGCGAACACGTCGGCCTCCAGGCTGTAGTCCGCCACCGAGAAGATCGGCGCCTCCGGGTCCTTGTTGATCGCCACGATCACCTTGGAATCCTTCATCCCGGCCAGGTGCTGGATCGCGCCCGAAATGCCGCAGGCGATGTACAGAGCCGGCGCCACGATCTTGCCGGTCTGCCCCACCTGCCAGTCGTTCGGGGCGTAGCCCGCGTCCACCGCGGCGCGGCTGGCACCGAGCGCGGCGCCCAGCTTGTCGGCCAGCGGCGTCAGCACTTCCGTGAACTTCTCGGCCGAGCCCAGCGCGCGCCCACCGGACACGATGATCTTGGCCGCCGTCAGCTCGGGCCGGTCGCTCTTGGTCAGCTCCCGGCCGACGAAGGCGCTCTTGCCGCTGTCGGCCACCGCGGCGATGGTTTCAACCGCCGCGCTACCGCCGGTGGCGGGAGCGGCGTCGAAGCCCGTCGTGCGCACCGTGATGACCTTGACCGGATCAGCGCTCTGCTGAACAGCGATGGCGTTGCCGGCGTAGATCGGGCGCTCGAAGGTATCGGGCGCGTCCACCTTGGTGATGTCGCTGAGCTGCGCCACGTCAAGCTTGGCCGCCACGCGCGGCGCGGCATTGCGCCCGGCCGCGGTGGAGGGGAACAGGATGTAGCTGTAGCCCCCGGCCACGGCCAGCACCTGCGCGGCCACGTTCTCGGCCAGCTGCGCGCCCAGCGCGGGCGAATCGGCGTGCAGCACCTTGGCCACGCCCTGCACCTGCGCAGCGGCCTGGGCTGCTGAGCCGGCGTTCTCGCCGGCCACCAGCACGTGCACTTCGCCGCCGCAAGCAAGAGCCGCGGTGACGGTGTTGAGGGTCGCGGCCTTCAGGCCCGCGTTGTCGTGTTCGGCGATGACGAGTGCGGTCATGTCAGATCACCTTGGCTTCGTTCCTGAGCTTGTCCACGAGGGTGGCCACGTCGGGCACCTTCACCCCGGCGCCGCGCTTGGGCGGCTCGCTGACCTTGAGGGTCTTGAGACGCGGCGTGACGTCCACGCCCAGGTCGGCCGGCTTGACGTTCTCCAGCGGCTTCTTCTTGGCCTTCATGATGTTGGGCAGCGTCACGTAGCGCGGCTCGTTCAGGCGCAGGTCGGTCGTCACCACCGCCGGCAGCGCCACGGAGATGGTCTCCAGGCCGCCGTCCACTTCGCGCGTCACTTGCGCCTTGCCGTCCGCCACTTCGACCTTGGAGGCGAAGGTGGCTTGCGGCATGTCCGTGAGCGCGGCGAGCATCTGGCCGACCTGGTTGCAGTCGTCGTCGATGGCCTGCTTGCCCAGGATCACCAGGCCGGGCTGTTCCTTGTCCACCAGGGCTTTCAGGATCTTGGCCACGGCCAGCGGCTGTAGCTCGGCGTCGGTCTCGACCAGGATGGCACGGTCGGCGCCGATGGCCAGGGCCGTGCGCAGCGTCTCCTGGCACTGCGCCACGCCGCAGGACACGGCGATGATTTCCGTGGCGACGCCCTTTTCCTTGAGCCGGACGGCCTCCTCGACGGCGATCTCGTCGAAGGGGTTCATGCTCATCTTCACGCCGGCGAGGTCCATGCCCGAGCCGTCGGACTTCACCCGGACCTTCACGTTGTAGTCCACCACCCGTTTCACGGGCACAAAAATCTTCATGACTGGTTCTCCACGTAGTGCTAAGCAGCAGTGCTGATACGCGTTGTGCCGGACGGGGATGCAGCGCGCTTCGCATGCCGGCGCACAACCGATGTGGTCTTGACGGTGGCTTCGCCGTCGATGACGACCGTCTGCCCGACCCGGCAGACCGTTGACAGCACGGCTTGCGCTCTTGCCATGTCGATACTTTGCACAGTGACTGTGGCGTGGACGGTGTCTTCGGGTCGCACGGGCGCTCGAAAATTCACCTGCTGAGCCAGGTAGACGGTACCGGGCCCAGGCAGGCGGCTCGCCACCGCGGCGGAGATGATGCTGGCCGTCAAGAAACCGTGAGCGATACGCCCTTCAAACTTGGTCGTGGCTGCGTATTCCTCATTGAGGTGTACGGGATTGCTGTCTCCAGAGACGCCAGCGAACAGAACGATATCCGCCTCGGTTATGGTCCTGGAGTACGTCGCGTTCATGCCCACACGCAAGTCTTCGATGTCATGGCCCTGAAGCTCGTTCATCTGCACCTCATGTATTCGGATGTTTGCCGGGTCGGACTTTGAACGTCATGGCCGGCAAACGTGGAAGCTTGTGCCCGCACACCGTGGCGCCTTTACGCCGGAGCCACAGGGCAAAGCGACCCAATGTCAGGAATGCAAGTCATCCAGCCAGCGGCCGTCGTGCGCATTCAAGCTCGGTGGAGGAAGTGTCCCGGTTGCCCTTGCTCCGTCGAACACCATTGGGTTGGCGACCATGGGCGGTACATCTGTACTTGGGCTGCTCAGTCGCATGCCACGTGCGAGCACATGCGGGTGGCGCATGACATCGGCGATGTCAAGTATCGGGGCACAAGGCACTGCCAGTTGGTCAAGGATCTGGATCCATTCGGCCGTAGTTCGATGCAGCGTCCATTGCGTGATCATCGAAACGACCGATTCCCTGTGCTCCACCCGCGCGGGATTGGTCTTCAAGCGATCGTCCATGGCGGCTTCCGGGTGTCCGGCAGCCTCACAGAACCTGGCGAACTGCCCGTCGTTGCCCACGGCCAGGACAATGTGGCCGTCCCGCGTGGGAAACACCTGGTACGGAACGATATTCGGATGGGCGTTGCCGATGCGCGTGGGAGCTCGCTTGCCGACCAAATGATTCGACGCCTGGTTGGCCAGCATGGCCACCTGCACGTCGAACAGTGCAGCATCGATGACCCGGCCGCGCCCCGTGTGCTGGCGCTCCACCAGCGCCGCCAGGATGGCGGTCGCCGCGTAGACGCCCGTCATGATGTCCGTCACGGCTACGCCGACCTTCTGCGGCTCACGATCCCGCTCTCCAGTGATGCTCATGAGCCCGCCTTCAGCCTGGATGGCGAAGTCGTAGCCCGCCTTGTGCGACAGCGGTCCCGTCTGCCCGTATCCAGTGATGGAGCAGTAGACGAGCCGGGGATTGATGGCCTGCAGCGTCGTGGCATCCAGGCCGTACTTGGCGAGCTGACCGACCTTGTAGTTCTCAATCAGCACGTCGGCGTCGCGCACCAGTTGCTTCACCAGCGCAATGCCCTCCGGACTGGAGATGTCGACGGCCACCGAGCGCTTGCCCCGGTTGGCACACAGGAAATACGCCGCAACGGGTCCCTGATCGGTGTTCCACCAGGGCGGACCCCAAGCTCTCGTGTCGTCGCCAGTCTCCGGGCGTTCCACCTTGAGCACATCGGCTCCGTAGTCCGCCAGCATCTGACCTGCCCAGGGGCCGGCCAACACACGGGAAAGGTCCAGAACGCGCACACCCGCCAGAGGCCGCGGCGTCGCGGACGCCTCGGCCGTTGCCTGCATGGATGTAGACATGGCTGCGGCTCCTTGCAGGTCAGCTGAACGCCTGGAGGCCCGTGATCGCACGCCCCAGGATCAGGGCGTGGATGTCATGCGTACCTTCGTAGGTGTTCACAACTTCTAGATTCACCAGGTGGCGCGCAACCCCGAACTCGTCGCTGATCCCGTTGCCGCCCAGCATGTCCCTCGCCAGGCGTGCGATCTCCAGGGCCTTGCCGCAGGAGTTGCGCTTCATCATCGACGTCAGCTCCACGGGAGCGACGCCGTCGTCCTTCATCCGCCCGAGTTGCAGGCAGCCCTGCAGCCCGAGCGCAATCTCGGTCTGCATGTCGGCCAGCTTTTTCTGCACCAGCTGGTTGGCGGCCAGCGGCTTGCCGAACTGCTTGCGGTCGATCGTGTACTGGCGTGCCGTGGCGAAGCAGTCTTCAGCCGCACCCAGAGCACCCCACGCGATGCCATAGCGGGCGCTGTTGAGGCAGGTGAAGGGGCCCTTGAGGCCACGCACGTCCGGAAACGCGTTTTCCTCGGGACAGAAAACCTCGTCCATCACGATTTCGCCGGTGATCGAGGCGCGCAGGCCGACCTTACCGTGGATGGCCGGCGCGCTGAGCCCCTTCCAGCCCTTCTCCAGCACGAAGCCGCGGATCTCGCCGGCGTCGTCCTTGGCCCAGACTACGAACACATCGGCAATAGGGGAGTTGGTGATCCACATCTTCGAGCCGCTCAAGCTGTACCCCCCAGCGACTTGCTTCGCACGGGTAATCATGCCTCCCGGATCGGAGCCATGGTTGGGCTCGGTCAGGCCGAAGCAGCCGATCCACTCGCCCGTGGCGAGCTTGGGCAGATATTTCTGCTTCTGGGCTTCCGTGCCGAACGTATTGATCGGCACCATCACCAGCGAGCTCTGCACGCTCATCATTGAGCGGTACCCCGAGTCGACCCGCTCGACTTCGCGGGCGATGAGGCCGTAGCTGACGTAGTTCAGTTCAGAGCCGCCATAGGCCGCGGGAATCGTCGGTCCCAACAAGCCGATCTCCCCCATCTCGCGGAAGATTGCCGCATCCGTGCACTCGTTGCGAAACGCCTCAAGCACACGAGGACGAAGACGGCCCTGGCAATAAGCACGGGCAGCGTCACGCACCGCGCGCTCGTCCTCCGTCAACTGGCTTTCGAGAAGCAGCGGGTCTTCCCATTGGTAGACAGGCTTGTGCTGGGTCGAAGTCATCGTGGTCTCCTTCAATCAATGCGTCGCTACGCGTCGTGCTCTATGCCCGCAAGGACAGCTTCGTTGTCCTGCTGAACGCCATGCCGCTATTAGGCGATTTCTATTTAATTAATTAAACAGGTCATTTATCATTTTTTATTCGCGAAACACGATCAAACCAGGATGCTTGAAAGCAAACAGATCCGCTACTTCCTGGCGGTGGCACAGGATCTCCACTTCGGCCGTGCCGCTGACCGGCTCGACGTCGCGCAGTCCGCGCTGAGTGCACAGATCCAGCGCCTGGAAACTGAACTGGGAGTCAAGCTGCTCAACCGCCGAAAGCGGGCCGCTGTCTCGTTGACCGACGCGGGGCAATTGTTCCTGGCCGAGGCCAGTGCGGCTTGGAAGCAACTGCAGCGCGCGGAGCACGTGGGCCGGCTGGCGGCCCGTGGCGAAGCAGGCCAGGTCCGTCTTGGCTATGTAGCATCGGCGCTGACGTCGGGGCTGCTGACCGACACGCTCAAGGCGTTCCGGCAAGAGCATGCAGGCGTTCAGATGCAGATCGTGCCCATGGAGACGCCCAAGCAGATAGCGGCGCTGGCTGATGGAGTTATCGACGTCGGCTTGGTCCGGCCCCGGCCGCAGTATCCGGAGGGAGTCCGGGCCGAGTTGCTCCGTGCCGAAAAGCTGGAGATCGCGATGGCGGCGGATCATCCGCTGTCCGCGAAGAAGGTCCTGCGGGCGCAGGACCTAAAGGGTGAGGCGTTCATCGTGCCCCAGTTCAACGAGTCGGCCGGCTTCAGCAACAACCTGCGGCGGCTTGGAGAGTTGGGCGGTTACCTGATCGATCCCGCTTACGCGGTCAACGACTTCGTTACCGCAGTGAGCATGGCGTGCGCCGGCTATGGCGTCGTCCTGGCGCCGCAGTCGCTCAAGAACTTCTCTCCAAGAGACATCGTGTTCCGCCACGTCGACGGCTTTGACGATGTTGTCCAGCTAATGATGGCCTACCGGTCACGAGAGCCAGCCCCTGCGGTACAGGCGTTCCTGAAAGTAGCCCGCAGGCTTGTCAGCGACATCACTTGAGGTCCATCAGGGGCTGATGGGTTCTCTGCCGCGTTGAGTCCGCGCAGGGTAGCAAAGCGCTGATGAGGGACAACGCCTGCGCGAGTCACGGTATCGGCCAGTCATGCACCCAGCGCTGGCAAGTCGTCGTGCAGCCCTTTGGCTATGACGACTGCCCGGCTGCGGCCCTGATCTTTGTTCCTGCCTCTTGACTAGGCACCGGAACGTGGATCAAGCCGCCACAGGTCAACGCGAGGCTGACGCTGTCCAAGGTCGCGCCGTTGAGGGCGGTGTTGTTCTGTGCAGCACCGACAAGGTCGGGGCCGCGTCGTAACACCTCAGCAGCGTTTTCGAACGCGTCTGCGGAGCTGTCAGCCGCGTGGGACACCCTCACGCTGGCGCCGCGCCGTGGTGGTCGCAAGCGGCGCCTGTGGCGCCTCTCAAGGTGCCGTGTAGGCCGTCTTCACCGTAGTGAAGAATTCGTTGGCGTGGCGTCCCTGCTCACGAGGCCCATAGCTCGATGCCTTGCGACCGCCGAAAGGCACGTGATAATCCACGCCGGCCGTCGGTACGTTGACCATCACCATCCCTGCCTTCGCATGGCGCTTGAAGTGCGACGCATGCCTCAGTGAGGTCGTGCACAGTCCAGCGGTGAGACCGAACGGCGTGTCGTTGGCCAGCGTGAGGGCATGCTCGTAGTCGTCGGCTGCGATGACGCAAGCCACCGGGCCGAAGATTTCCTCACGAGCGATGCGCATCTCGGGCGATGCATCAACGAACAGCGCCGGCTGCAGGAAAAATCCTTCCGTGGCCCGCTGAACGCGTTGACCACCGCACAGCAGCCGAGCACCCTCTTGCTGTCCGATGGCGATGTATTCCAGATCGACATCCAGTTGCGACTGGTCCACCACCGGGCCGATCTGCGTGCCCGGCTTGCGCGCGTCATCGACCACCAATGCCTCCACACGCTCGCGCAGCGCCGCCACAAAGCGGGGCAGGATGCCCTTTTGCACGATCAGACGGCTTGATGCCGTGCAGCGTTGACCGGTTGAGTAGTACGAACCCTGTACCGCGCATTCCACCGCCACGGCAAGGTCGGCGTCATCCAGTACCACCAGCGGGTTCTTGCCGCCCATTTCCAGTTGGAGCTTGGCGCGGCGCGGCGCGGCGCCGGCGATCACGCGGGCACCGGTGCCCGTCGAGCCAGTGAAGCTCAAGGCATCCACGCTGGGATGATTGATCAGGGCTTGCCCCACTTCGCTGCCGGGACCCATGACGAGGTTGAAGACGCCCGCTGGAAAGCCCGCACGGCTGATGATTTCGGCCAAGGCCCAGGCCGAGCCCGGCACCAGCTCTGCCGGCTTGAACACCACGCAGTTGCCATGCGCCAGCGCCGGGGCGATCTTCCAGGCCGGGATCGCAACGGGGAAGTTCCATGGCGTAATGAGGCCCACCACGCCCACCGGCTCGCGCGTGATCTCGACCTCGATGCCCGGACGCACCGAAGGCGCCTTCTCACCGCCCTGGCGCAGCGCCTCTCCAGCGAAAAAGCGAAATATCTGTCCAGCACGCGCGACCTCGGCCTGCGCCTCGGGCAGCGTCTTGCCTTCTTCCCGTGCCAGCAGTTCGCCTAGCTCGGCTCGGCGAGCTAGCACTTCCGAGGCCACCGCCTCCAGCGCATCGGAGCGTGCCTGAACACCCGAAACAGACCACGCCTGGAAGGCATCGACAGCGGCCTCGACCGCCAGCTGCGCCTGCTTCGCATCCGCCTGTGCGTAATGGCCCACCACGTCCGACACGTCCGACGGATTGATGTTCTCGCGAACACTGCTGCCGGCGACCCACTCGCCGGCGATGTAGTTGGATTTCATTTTCGATCCGACGAGGCACGGCGCCTCAGCCAAAGTGACATGAGACCGACCCAAACTCGCCGTAGTCAGCGACGATGGTGTCGCCCTTGACGACATCGATCGGCCGGATGAATGAGCCTGCCAGCACTACCTCCCCCGGCTGCAAGGTCACGCCATGCGTGTGCAACCGGTTTGCAAGCCACGCGACGCCATAGGCGGGGTGATTCAACACGCCGGCGGCAAGCCCGGTCTCCTCGACTTCGCCGTTTCTGCTGACGATGGCGCCGATGCGTCGCAAGTCGGCATCCAGGAGGTTGGGCTTGAAGGCCCGGCCGCCCAGAACCACGGCCGCATTCGCGGCGTTGTCCGAAATGGTGTCAAGTACCGTGCGCGAGCGGCCGGTCTCAGGGTCGATCCGCTGAATGCGGGCGTCGAGGATCTCCAGTGCCGGCGTGATGTAAGCCGTGGCGTCGAGCACATCGAAGAGATTGCAGTTCGGGCCGGACAGGGGCTTTTCCAGCACGAACGCGAGCTCGGCCTCGACCTTCAGTTGCAGGAAGCGCTCGGCCAGGATCACGGCACCGTCGCGATACAGCATGTCGTCGAGCAAGGTACCGAAGTCGGGCTCATCGATCTTCACCGCGCGCTGCATGGCCTTCGAGGTGAGGCCGATCTTGTGCCCGATCACCCGACGCCCGGCCTCGTGCTTGAGCTGCATCCAGGCCGACTGCACGGCGTAGGCGTCCGCAATCGTCATGCCGTGATGTTCCAGCGAGAATTGCTTGCAGGGAACGCGGGTCCGCTCAGCGTCCTCAAGCAGCCGGGCAGCGCGTGCCAGTTGCTCGGCAGAGAGTGTCGTGGCGCTCATCGTGCCTCCGCCTCCACCACGTTGCGCAACGTGCCGACGCCGCTGACCTCGACTTCCACGACGTCACCGGGCTGCAGGAACCGCGGCGGGTCGAACCGGATGCCTGCACCCGTGGGCGTGCCGGTGGCGATCACGTCGCCCGGTTCGAGCGTCGTGAATGTCGACAGGTACGAGATCAGGTAGGCGAAGTCGAACATCAGGTGGTCGGTCGTATCGTCCTGCCGCGTCTCGCCATTGACTCGCGTGCGCACACGCAGCGGACCGAAGCCTTCCGGATACTCGTCGGCGGTCACGATCCAAGGACCGAGCGCGCCGGATGCATGAAAGTTCTTCCCCTGCGTGACGTTGAACTTGGCATGGTGCACCCAGTCCCGGATCGTGCCTTCATTCATGCAGGTAATGCCGGCGATATGGCTCAGTGCCTTGTCACGAGCAATGCGACGACCACGCTGCCCGATCACAAGGGCAATCTCGCCTTCGTAATCAAGTTGCTGCGATTCGATCGGCTGAATCAGCGGCTGTCCGTGGCCAGCGAATGAGTCAGGCACCCGCATGAAAACGCTCGGGTACTTGGGCAGGTCGCTGCCGTCCTTGTACTCGGCGTTGCGGTGGGCGTAGTTCACGCCGATGCAGAAGATCTTTCGCGGCGCGGGGACCGGCGGCTGCATCTGGACGTCGGCCAACGCAACTTCCGCCTTGGCGCCCTTCAGGGCGGCCTGCGCATTCGCAAGCGCAGCAGCTCCACCCTCGAGCAAGGACATCACGGAGTCGAATACGGGAAGGCGACGGCCGAGATCGACGATGCCGTCCTCGATGGCGGCACCCCAGCAGGCACGACCTTCGTGCCGGTAGCTTACGAGTTTCATGGCTTCTTTCTCAGGGTGCGGTCAGAGGGCTTGGAACTGGAACAAGTTCGTGGGGTTGTCGACCAGAATCTTCCTTAGAACTGCTTCGTCCGGCGCGAACCGGTACAGCAGCTCCATCAACGAGCCCTCGTTGGGTGGCTGCCGTACCGATACCGGGTGCGGCCAGTCGCTACCCCAGACGCAGCGGTCCGGCGCTGCTTCGATGAGGCGCTGTGCAAGCGGCACGACGTCGTCCCAGGGCGGGCCCTGCTTTGAGATCTTTTCAGACAGGGACAGCATTACCCAGAAGTTGCCGCGCTTGAGCAACTCGAGAATGCGTCGCAGGCTCGGATCGGAATCTCCAAGCTCCGGATCTGCGCGGCCCATGTGATCCAGCAGCACCGGCACGTCGAGCTCCTCGAAGGCATCAAGCTGGGCAGCGATGCCGTCCGGTTCAGGCTGCACTTTGACGTACCAGCCAAGCTCCTTCGCGCGGGCAAATGCCCTGGCCTGCTCGGCCGGCGAGAAGCTGATGCCCAGGCCGCCGCGCGTGAAGCGGGCGCCCCGGATGCCGGCGTCGTGCAGCTTCGCCACCGTTGCATCATCGCCCTCCACCAGCACGGCCGCATTGGCGCAGCCGACGTAGCGGCGCGGACCACCGGCATTGAGATGCTGCAGCGCATCCAGCACCACCGCGTGATCGGCGCCATAGGTCGTGGCCTGCACGATAACGCCGCGCTCGATACCGAGCGTTGCATGCAGCTGCTTCGCGACCTGCCAGGTGGCGGTCGGCATCTCATACGCCGCGCCAGGTCGCACAGGGAAGCGATCCGCCGGGCCGAACACATGGAACTGGCTGTCGCACGAGCCGCCTGGCGGCAGGGGAGACGGCGCACGCGGATGGGGGTCGAAGGGAAGATAGGTAGGCATGTCGCTTCCGTCTGGAGGTCAGGCGATGTACGCCGTGAAGCTGCACTCGATGAGCTTGCCCATGTCAAGTTCCGGTGCGTGGATCGCGTGTCGGGCTGGACAAGCCTCGGGATCGGGGAATATCTCAAGCCAGGGCACATTGAGCGCCGGGCGCTGCGTACGGTCCTTCATCCAGACCGTCACCTTCACGATGTCTTCGACGGTTCCGCCCCCGGCCTCGACGATGCGGCGCATGTTGTCGAGCATGAAGCGGCATTGCGCCTCGATGGTCTCGGCCGGCTTGCCCGTGGCAGGGTCGGTACCGAGCACGCTGCCACTTTCCAGCAGAGGGCCCACACGGCACGCTGCCGGTATCGGGTTCTTGTGGCTGAAGCCTTCGATGTAGATGCTGGTGCGGCCAGCGGGAGCGGCGCGTCCGAGGTTGGTCATGGCCATGCTCACTCCGCCACGATGTTGGCTTGCTTGATGATGGGGGTCCACCGGTTGTCCTCTTGGGTCAAGTACTGGGTGAACTGCTGCGGCGTGCTGCCCCGTGGTTCCGAGCCAAGTCCCCTGACCTTCTCCTGCACCGCCTTGTCGGCAAGGATTGTTTGCAATGCGTCGGCAAACCGTTGCACGACTTCCGCTGGCGTGCCCTTGGGCGCGACGATGCCCGTGAAGGTTTCGGCGGTGAGGCTCTTGAAGCCGGCCTCCTGTAGCGTCGGCACGTCGGGCAGCTGCGGCAGGCGCTCGGCCGACGTAACGGCCAGCGCACGCGTCTTGCCTTGCCGAATGAAAGGCAGCGCCACCGAGAGCTGGTCGAAGTTGAAATCGACCTGTCCGCCTAGCAAGTCCGTCGTGGCCGGGGCGTTACCCTTGTACTGCACCGTCAGCCACTTGGCGCCGCTCTCGCGCTGCAGCAGCTCGCTCACGAGGTGGTTCTGGGTGCCAGCGCCGGGAGAAGACATCGTGAGCTTGTTGTCCGGCTTCTTGCCCGTTTCGAGTAGCTGCGCAAGCGTGCGGTAGTTGCCCGCCGCGTGGACCTGCAGCACGAGCGGCGTGAAAGACACCGAGCTCACCGGCACGAAGTCCTTCTTCCAGTCGTATGCGGCGCGCTTGTAGATCAGCGGGGAGAACAGGATCGGGCCGTTGGCGCCCATAAAGAACGTGTAGCCATCCGGTGTAGCGCGGGCAACGCTCTCGCCGGCGAGAAGCCCACCCGCACCGGGCTTGTTTTCCACCAGGAACGGTTGCTTGAAGGTGGCCTGCAGCCGCTCGCTGACGATGCGAGCGACGCTGTCGACATTGCCTCCCGGGGGATATGGCACCACCAGGCGTACAGGCTTTTCAGGCCACTGTTGAGCCAGCGCGGGTGCTGACGCGAGGACCATGGCAGCAGCAAGGAACCAGGGTTTCATCGATGTCTCCAGTCAGGAATCAGTGATCTCGAATGCCTTCACTGTAGGCAGCGGTACGCAATGCCTCAACCGACGTCTCAATTTTTGTTTCGCTTCGTGGACACATTTTTGACGCTCCATCTAGGCTGGTTCCGCAGTGTTTTCAGGCCGCCATACAGTGGCTAGGAGTTTCCATTTGGTCCACGACGTGGACTCCGCAAAGACGCTGTTCCTGCAGCCGCTTGCCTGCCAAATTGCGAGCTCGCGCAAGCCACCGGCAAGAAGGCGATGCAGCGGTCAGGTTTTCGTTGCGGACGCAGCGCGGTGCTTCCCAAGTTCGCTGCGTTGGCTGCGTGTGCGCTTCACTGCTTGGCGCTGTGGCCTTGTGTGCAAACTGATGCTTGGTGGCCGGCAGCCCAAACCCCACGTCTCGGCTTGGTATCAGCACTGTCGCGGACCAAGGCAAGGTCAATCCAAGGCGCCGGCCGCCTTCATCGTTGTGACGCCAACTGTCGCTGGACGTCCCCTGCTTGCGAGGGGCACCGCAAAGTCGTTGCCGCCGAGCGGCACGCGACAGCCAAGCCAACGTCAACTGCGTCGGTCATCGCCACGCCGACTCAGCGGTTGCGCCCCTGGTGCGCCACATGGCTTGGTGGTGACGATGTCCAACGTCGGCCTGACCCGAGACCGCGCCCCACGGCGTGCGACTCGCGGCCTGCTTCATGATTCTTGCAGCGATTGCTCGGGCGCTCAGTAGGTGCTCGCAACCTGAGGTGCAGCGGTCTGTACGAACTTGCGTGCAACCGCTTCGGCACCACGCGCCAGAACCAGCATGTCGATTGAGACCGCAACGAACAGTGCCCCGAGTGCGAGGCATTCCCGTGCCCGCGTTTCATCAGCCATCAGGATGCCTGGAGCTTTGCCGCAGGCGAGAATGCGGGCAATTGCTTCATCGATGGCCGCTCGCACCTCAGGGTGTCCAGGATTGCCTGGATGACCCATGCTGGCCGACAGGTCGGCCGGACCAATGAACACGCCGTCAACCCCGTCTACGGCAGCTATGGCCTCAAGCTGATCGAGCGCTTCGACGGTCTCGACCTGCACTATCAGGCACAGTTCCTCGTGCGCATGCTGCAAATAGCCGGCTGTTCTTCCAAAGTTCGATGCCCGCATCGAGCCTCCCATGCCGCGCATGCCATGCGGGGCGTACCGCATCGCACGCACGGCTGCCGTCGCCTCATCGGCGTTCTGCACGAAGGGCAGCAGCAGGCTCTGTGCACCGATGTCGAGATACCTCTTGATCAACACCGGGTCATTCCACGCCGGCCGCACCACCATCGAGCTGGCGGGCCGCCCCTCGGCAGGCACTGCCGATGCTGCTGCTTGGAGCTGCGCGAGCATTTGTGGCACGTCGGTGGGGGTGTGCTCCGCGTCCAGAAGAATCCAGTCGAAGCCGGCGCCGGCAATGATCTCCGTGACGTAGGAGGCAGGCAACGTCGACCAAAGGCCGATTTGGGGCCGGCGTTCTGCAAGCGCCCTTTTGAAGTGATTGATCCGCATGCCAATGACTCTAGGCATGCGCGCGCTTCCCGCAAACCAGAAACTTCTACTTTGTTCCGTCTCGTGGACACCTGGATCTCGTTTCCGGTGGACCGCTCTAGCTGTGGCGGCCTACCATTTGACCGTATTCGGCCATTGGCATGATTCCATATACTGGACATTGACTATGAAAATCCTTGCCTGCGATCTCAATCCTCAACAGACCTACCGGCTCATCACGGGCATCGTCGTGCCGCGCCCGATCGCCTGGGTGTGCAGCCGATCACTTGACGGCGTCCTGAACCTGGCACCTTTCAGTGCCTTCACTTTCGTCTCTAACAAGCCGCCGATGCTGGGTATCAACATCGGCCGCAAGGCCGGCGTTCGAAAAGACACCGGCCGCAACATCCACGAGACGGGGGAATACGTTGTCCATATCGGCGACGAAGCCCTCGTCGAGCCCATCCACGAGAGTGCCGTCGAGCATCCACCCCAGATCAGCGAAGTCGAGTTGCTGGGGCTTGCCGTGACACCGAGCGACCACATCGGCGTGCCCCGGCTGGTTGCGCCGCCCATCGCCATGGAATGCCGTCTGCACCAAGCCATGTCGTTTGGCGATACGGGGGCCGAGTTCATCGTTGGCGAGGTACTGGCGTTTCACATCCGGGACGGGCTGGTGCACGAGGGGAAGATCGACTCCATGGAGCTGAATCCCATATGCCGCCTGGCGGGCCCGAACTACGCGACGCTGGGCCGGACCATCACGCTGCGCACGCTTGCTCAAACGGACAAGTCATTGATGCCTGGATCCGTCAGGCTATGAGGAAAGACAAGTCACCACCGCCAGAGGAACCGGCGCCGCCGGATGACCATGAGGCCGTTTCCGGTGTGCAGAGCGTTCGCCGCACGATGGCGGTGCTTCGGCTCGTGGCCTGCGGTCAGGAGCAGGGCGTGCGTGTGAGCGACATTGCCGCCATGTCCGGCCTGAGCCGTCCCACGGTGCACCGCTTGCTCAAGGTGCTGGTACAGGAGACAGCGGTAGAACAAGATCCGCTGACACGGCGCTACTTGATCGGCCCTGAGCTGGCTCTGCTAGGACTGGCTCGGGCAAGCCGGTTTCCGATTCGCACGATTGCGGAACCGTTCCTGCGCGCGCTGGCGGAGCAAATCGGGGACGCTGTATTCATCAGCGTGCGGCATGGCGCTGATTCGGTGTGCATCGGACGTTACCTGGGACACCACGGCATACAGGTCTGAGGTGCCCCTCGTTTTTCGCCTTCCAACTGGCCGCTCTTATGCCGCCTTCGGCTGCTGAGCTTGCTGCTTGCTGATCCAGCTTTGCAGGAACTCCTGCGGTGAGCAGTAGCCCAACGTGGAGTG
>NZ_VIDQ01000116.1 GCF_009760915.1 Azohydromonas aeria | reverse complement strand
TTGTTGGCCGCGTACATGGCCATCATCTCGCCCGACATCACGATGTAGATCTCCTGCGCCTTGTTCTCGCGGATGGGCATGGCAAAGCCGCCGCACACCACGTCGCCCAGCACGTCATAGGAGACGTAGTCCACGCCGTCATAGGCGCCGTTCTCTTCGAGGAAGTTGATCGACGTGATCACGCCGCGCCCGGCGCAGCCCACGCCCGGCTCCGGGCCGCCGGACTCCACGCAGCGGATGTCGCGGAAGCCGATCTTCATCACGTCCTCGATCTCCAGGTCCTCCACCGAGCCCGCTTCCGCGGCCAGCGACAGGATGGTGTCCTGCGCCTTGGCGTGCAGGATGAGGCGGGTCGAGTCGGCCTTGGGGTCGCAGCCCACGATCAGGATCTTCTGACCCATCTCGGCCAGCGCGGCCAGCGTGTTCTGAGACGTGGTGGACTTGCCGATGCCGCCCTTGCCGTAGAAGGCGATCTGACGAAGTTTGGACATTGCGTGCTCCGATGATTCGTTGCGTAATTGACGAGTTGAGCGGCGCTGTCGTTCTCTCTGTGCGTCCTTCGGTGCCTGTGGGTCTTCTTCGAAGCTCCCTCGGGGCCGGAGTCGGGCGGCGCGCAGCCTCCCCATCGCAATGGCCGTGCCAGAAGCGTGGTTTCTCTCCAAGTCGTTGATCCGCCCGGGAAAAGTCCTTGGCGGCGGGCATTTCTCGGTGGTGTCCGGGTCGCGACGCTTTTGTCTGGAAACCGACAAAGCCCGGCCGGCGTGGGCCCGTTCACCGGCCGTGGCCGCGCGTGCCGCCGGGGCAGGCCGGGCTCGGCCGTGCCGGCTGTCGCTGGTACGGGTGTTGCATTGGTGGAGCGCATGAGCGCACCTATTCCCGTCGTCTGCAGCACCCGCAATCCGCACCTCGAACGCCTGGGCGGGCCCGAAGCCGTGGCCCGCCTGGTGGACGCGTTCTACCGCGCCATGGACACGCGCGAGGACGCGCGCACCATCCGTGCCATGCACGAGATCGACCTGGGGCCGACCAAGGCCATCCTGGTCAGGTACCTCACGGAGTGGATGGGCGGCGAGAAGGCCTACTCCGCCGAGCGCGGCTCGCCCATGCTGCGCCGGCGCCACCATCCCTTCGACATCGACGCCGCCGCGCGCGACGCGTGGATGGCCTGCATGCGCCAGGCGCTGGCCGAGACCTGCGCCGACGCCGCGCTGCGCGGCGAGCTGGACGCGGCGTTCGGGAAGATCGCCGAGCACATCAAGAACACGGTTTGAGCGCCGTGCCGCCCGCCAGCGCACGAGCCACGCCGCCTGTCGAACCTCCTTCGTTCACCACCCTTGCTTGAGGCCTTCCATGCCGATCTACGACTACCACTGCCCCAAGTGCGGCGAGGACTTCGAGCTGCTGGTGCGTGCCAGCACCACGCCGGCCTGCCCGCACTGCGCCGCCACCGAGCTGGAGCGGCGTCTCTCGCTGACCGCGCCGCAGGGCAAGATCAAAGCCATCATCGCCTCGAACCGCCGTGCCGCGGCCCGCGAAGGCCACTTCAGCAATTACAGCCCCGCCGAGCGGGCGCGGCTGCTCAAGTCATGAGCGCAGCCGAGGCCGAGGCACCGCCGCATAGCGTGCGTTGCTTCCTCACCTACAGTGGCGTGAAGCTGCCGCTGCAGCTCAGCCAGGAGCTCGACTCGACCGCGCTGCGCCACCGCAACACCTACTTTCGCGCCGAGTACGACGCGCAAAGGCGCATGCTGCGCTGCGACAAGATCGTCTACGGCGAGGTCGAGATGTGCCACGACTACCGCTGGGCCGACGACGGCACGCTGCGCGAGGCCGTCTACACCTCGGTGCACGACGAGAACGGGCCACAGGTGTTGAGCTTCGGGGGCTGAGTACAGGCGGCCTGGCAGGCCGCCGCGCCGCGGTCATGCCGCCTCCAGCACCGCCGTGATGCGCCGCAGCGCCGCGCAGTGGCGCCGCCCGTGCTCGCGCAGCGCCTCGTGCAGGCGCCACACCTCGGCCGCGGGCAGGCCGCGCTCCAGCGACGCGGCGTAGGCCTGCAGCGGGCTGCGCAGCGTGCGACCCTGCCACGCCACCTCGAACTCGTGCGCCCCTTCCTCGGGCGCCACCGCCTGGAACACCGCGCGCAGCGACCAGGCGCCAGCCATTGCCGGGTGGTAGTAGTGGTCACGCAGCAGCGCAAACAGGTCCACCACGCGCAGCCGCAGCGCGTCGAGCCGCGGCGCCAAGTCGTCGAAGCGCGCGGCCAGCTCGCAGATGCGGTTGCGCTCGAAACCGGCGTTGTAGGCGAACAGCGGCCCTTCGCTGCCCAGCGACTCGGCCAGCGAGGCGGCGAAGGCATGGCACGGGTCGGCGTCGGCGCCGGCCAGGAAGCCCCCATGCGCCACGCTGCCGCCCGGTTGCTCCAGGTCGCAGCTCCACTGGAACGGCAGGCCCTGGTAGGGCTGCGTGCCGGCCCAGGGCGGCACCGCGAAGCCGATGGTTTCGAAGCGCAGCCAGCGCCGCGGTCCGGGCAGCGTGCGCAGCGCCGCGGCGGCTCCGGGCTCCAGCACCGGCACGCCGTGCTTGACGGCGCGCGCGGCGCGGCGGTGCCGCGCCACCGTGAGCCGGTGCAGCGGCACGTCGTGCAGGCTCACGTGCCCCTCGGCGCGCAGCTCGGCCGCCAGCTCGCGGCCGACGATGTCCAGGCTGGCGGCGGCGTCCGCCAGCGACGGCTCCCGCGCCGGCAGCCCGCAGGCGGCGAGTTGCTCGCACGGGCCGCCCGCGCCGGACGCCGCGTCGCACGGCGCACCCAGCGGCACGGCCGGCAGTGCGGCACGCTCGCAGCGGCGCATGGCCACGATCCAGTCGCCCACCGGCCGCCCACCCAGCACGGGGGCCAGGTCCACCTCGCGGAACAGCCCGGCATAGCAGCCGTGGCCCGGATAGACGAAACCGGTGTCGATGAGCATCAGCCCGGCGCCCTGCACGCGCAGCACGTTGCGCGCCACGACGTGCAGCCACAGCGCCACGGTGTCCACGTCGGCGTCGGTGCCGGCCGTGGCATGGCGCACCCGGAAGAGGCGCAGCCCCGTGGTGCCGCGCGCCACGAGGTCGATGCGCACGCGCACGCCGTCGTCGCTGGCGAAGCAGGCGCCGGCGATGGCCCAGGACTCGTCCTGCGCCTCGACGTCCACCAGCAGCCGCTCGGTGAGGTCGATGGCCACCTGCCACTCGTCGTCGGTCATGGGCGCCGGCAGCGCGACGAGCCCGGAATAACAGGCGCGCAGCGCCTGCGCCGCGCCGGGCCCGTCCACCATGCGGTCGGCGCCGGGCTCCTCCCCCGCAGGCACTGGCGCGGCGCCGCCGTGGCGCTGCAGCCAGAAGCGCCGCGGGCACGCGCGCCAGCGCCGCAGGTCGTCTTCGGACAGCGGTGAGACCGCTTCGGGCGCCGGGCCCGGTGCCGGTTGCGAGGAATCCATGGAACCTTTCTTTCGCGGAGCGCGGCCGTGGGTGCGGTCACGACAAACGTGACAAGCGTGGCCCCGCGCAGCCGCCCGGGCTTGATCCGTTGCAAGGTTCGTGCGCGGCGTGGGTTGCGCCCGCATCGGCCAGCCGAAGGCCGGCGGTCACCAGCCCGGCTCAGCCCAGGACGTCCAGCCTGGGCTGCACCAGCACCACGTCGGACTCGGCCAGCGCCACGCACGGCAGCGTCAAGCCTTCGAGCTTCTCGTCCAGGGACAGCCCCGGCCACTCGACGCGGTAGCGCACCGAGCCCGAGGCCACGCGGGCGATGCACTCGCGGCAGGTGCCGTTTCGGCACGAGCTGCGCAGCCGCAGCCCGCCGGCCTGGGCCGCCTCCAGCAGCGTCTGCCCCTCGGCCACCGCCACGGTGCGGCCCAGCGGCTCAATGCGCAGCGTCCTGCCCGTGCTCATGCGGCGTGCCCCATCAATCGCCGGCGCGCAGCCAGGCGGCCAGGCCCTCGCCCACCAGGCTGTAGGCGCGGCCGAAGCCGGCGATGAGCCGTGCCGACACCGGCTGCAGCGCCATGAGCTGGAAGTCGCCCAGCCCGAAGGTCTGGGCCGCGTCGGGGAAGCGCGCCAGGTAGTGCGCCTGGGCCGCGGCGTACTCCGCGCCGTCGCGCGCCAGCGGCACGGCGTCGGCCTGCAGCGACACGCGCGGCAGCGCCTGCGCCGGCCACTCGCCGCCGGCCTCGGCCGTGACGAGCAGGCCCACGCGCGGGTGCTCGTGCATGTCGCGCGTGTGCGTGGCCAGGCCGCTGACGTGGACGAGGAGCCGCGTGTCGCCCGCGGGCAGCACGAACGGGACCATGGAGACCGCCGGCTCGCCGCGGTGCAGCGTGGCCAGCGCGGCCACGGGGCGCTCGGCGAGCAGGCGGCGCAGCAGGGAGGAGGTGTCGGCATCCATGGGCCGGATTGTGGCCGGGCCTGCCGCGCGGCCGGCGCCGGCGGCAGGCCCGACACTTGCCGACCCGACGCCCCGCAGCGCCGTCCGGCCGCGTTGTCTTCAACCTCGCCTTCCTCGCATGCCCCTGGACTTCAACCGGCTCGTGTGGGCCGTGCGCCTGCAGTTCTTCATCAGCGGATTCCTCTTCGCCACCTGGGGCGTGCACGTGCCCACGGTGCGCGCGCACTACGGCCTGGACGAGCAGGCGCTGGCGCTGACCATGCTCGCCGCCGGCGTCGGCGCGCTGTGCGGGCTGGCCTTCGCCGGGCGCTGGGTCGGGCGCTGGGGCCCGCAGCGCGTGGCCTGGCGCACCGGCGCGGTGGCGGCCGTGAGCATCACGGCGCTGCTGGCGACGCCCTCGTGGCCGGTGCTGCTGGCGACGATGTGGGTCTTTGGCGCGGCCGGCAGCGTCTACGACGTGGCCATGAACGCCGGCGGCTCCGCGCTGGAACAGGCCTCGGGGCAGCGCCAGATGAGCCGCTTCCACGCCCTGTTCAGCTTCGGCGGCATGGCCGGCGCGGCTTTCGGCAGCGCGCTGCTGCGCGCGCAGGCCGACCCGGTGCTTCATCTGGCCGTCGTCGGCGCGGCGAGCGTGGCGGCATTGGCCTGGGTGACGCGGCCGGTGCTGCCGGCGGCGCCGGCCGAGGACGCCGGCACCGGCGGCAGCGGCACGGTGCGCGCGCGGCCGCGCGGCGTGCTGTGGCTGCTGGGCGGGCTGGCGGCGCTCGGCCTGGTGGCCGAAGGCGCGATGTACGACTGGAGCGTGCTCTACATGCAGCGCGAGCTCGGCAGCGCGCCGGCGCTGTCCGCGCTGGCCTACGCCAGCTTCTCGGTGGCAATGGGCCTGGCGCGGCTGGGCGGCGACTGGGCCCGCGCGCGCTGGCCGGCGCATCGGCTCATGGCCGGCAGCGCGCTGCTGGCGGCGGCCGGCATGGCGATCGCACTGCTCGGCCGCCAGCCGGCGCTGGCGCTGGCGTGCTTCGCGCTGGTGGGGCTGGGCCTGGCCAACGTCATCCCGGTGCTGTTCGCCGCGGCGTCGCGCGTGCCCGGCGTGCCGGCGGCGCACGGCATCGCGGCGGTGTCGTCGCTGGGCTACCTGGGCTTCATGGCCGGGCCGCCGGTGATCGGGTTCATCGCGCAGCACCGCTCGCTCACGGCGGGGCTGGGGATGGTGGTGGTGTTTTCGGTGCTGCTGGCGGTGGCAGGCGGGCGGGCGTTGCGGCCGCGCATAGCCTGATTCCGAAGCTGGAACCAGCGCTTTCAAGCGACCTCGCAAGCCCAGGCCAAACTGCAGTCGCTGGCAACCTCCACGCACTGCATCCCGCCCCGTGAACCCAGGCACTCATACATTTATTACAAGCACGGGACGGCGCCCGAGCGGAAGCGAAACCATATTCCATGGAATCGGCGCACCAGGAATACCCAGCCTGCCCGTTCAAATAGAGCATGCTGGTGCGGCTGAGCATTGCTGTTTCTCAATGGTTCAATGGCTTCAGGAGTCTTGCCATGTTTCCATGGTTTCGCATGCTGTTTGCAGGAGGGCTGGTTGCCGGTGCCACGGGTGCTGTTGCGGCCGTACCGCTGCAGGGTATTCTTCGTGATTTTTGCGCACCGAGCACTGCAAACTGTACCCAGCTTGCGGATTTTGAAGGCTCGATTGGCGATGTGCAGACGGGAATGGTCCGTCCGAGGCTGGTCAGCGGCCTGCCCGTGGCGGGTCCTCGCATTGGCGCGGGCGGCTCCACGCCGGACAATTTCGCGAAATGGTATGCTGATTCGCCTGGCTACAACCTCCGCTTTTCTCATATCCTGAACTTGAGCGAAAACTCGCCCGGCATACTCAGCTTTGACGATTCAAGCTTCTATCCTCTGGACCAGCGCGGATACGGCAACCAGGATCGCATCCACAATTATCATTTCACCCTGCATGTGAAGGGCAGTATTTCCTTCACCGACGAATCAGCCGCCGCGGACAGGTTTTTCGACCTGAGCGGCGATGACGACATCTGGCTGTTCATCAACGGCAAGCTGGTGGTGGATCTGGGTGGCGTGCATGGCACCTTCGGCAGATCGTTTACCGAGGAAACGCTGAAAACCATGGGCATGGTGTCCAACCGGGCTTACACCATGAATCTATTCTTCGCCGAGCGCCATACCGTTGATTCCGGCCTGCATATTCGAACCAGCTTTGACATCGCACCTGCCGTTCCTGAGCCTTCGGCATGGGCGCTGTTGGGAGTCGGGCTGTTCTGCCTGGCATGTCGGCGGCGCTCAAGCCCATGCGAGCAAGAGAAAAATGAGGCCGATACCGCATGCTCAGGTGGGAAACACCGCTGTATCGAGCATTCATGAGGACCGCAGCGTCCTACACCAGCCTGTCATCTCCCTGATACCCGCCGCCCCGCACATACTCCCGGTAGCGAATACTGAAATGCTGCTGCATTTCCCCCGCCACCGGCAGTTTCGCTTCCAGTTGCGGAAACCGATCCAGCACCTCGCGCCGGTGTTTCGCCCATGCCGACAGCACCGCCTCGCGCGCCTCGTCGCAGGTCGCGCCGGCGCCGTGCCAGATAAAATCGTGCGTGATCATTTCCGCGCTCACGAGGGTATCGGGAGCAATGATGGCCATGGCGCGGCAATCAGGCTGTGACGTGCGTCACGAAACCGGCTCGAATTTCAGCACCTTGCCCGCCTGCGCGCTCGCGCACGCCGACAGCGCCCCGAAAAACTCGTTCCCCTCCCGGTCCAGCCAGCGCCCCTCGACGTGGCGGTAGTGAAACCCGCCGCTCTTCGCCGCCATCCACAGCTCCTGCAGCGGCGGCTGGGTATTGATCACGATGTGGCTGCGGTTGGGAAACACCAGCTCCAGCAGCCCGCCGCTGCGCCGGGTGTCGATGTCGATGGTTTCGCCCTCCAGCCAGCGGTCCACCGCCGCCTCGATCTCCGAGAGGATGGCGTGCGTGATCTGGCGGTATTCCAGATCGCTGAGCGGCGTGACGGTCAGGGCGTTGCTCATGGCAATTTCTTTTTGACGCGGGTTGGACGGGATATCGGGAAAGCCGGCTTCAGTAGCCGACCTCGAACCACACCGGCTGCCTGCGGCGCAGCTCGGCCAGCAGCGCCATGGTCTGCGGTACCAGGGCGTTGACGGCGTACCAGGTCTCCTCGCGCCGGGGCTGCACGCCGCGGCGCAGCTTGTAGTGCAGCGCGGCCCAGCGGCCCCAGTCCACCTGCAGCAGCCGGCTGTGCAGGGCCGGCGTCACGTTGCCCAGGGTGTGGGCCATGATCAGCAGCTGCGCCTCCACCGCGCGCAGCGTCAGCGTGCTGGCGAAGAGCTCGTCTTCACCCTGCATCTCGCGCGTCAGCGCCTGCACCGAGTGCCCGGTGTCCATCACGATGTCGTAGAGCGAGCGGTGGTACATGGCCTCGTTTCGTGTCGGGTGGATCGGCCCGCGGCGGCGCCGGTGCCGGAATGGTTCAGGGCTGCCGCGCCGCCTCGTCGAGCTGGCGGCGCACCCGCGCCGCGGCCACCAGCGCGCCTTCGAGGTAGCCGCCGCCCACGCGCGCCGTCTCGCTGCCGGCGAACCACAGCCGGCCGCCCCACTGCGGTGCCTGCAGCCGCGCGTCGCCATAGGCCGGGTGGCCGCCGCCGGCGTCCTCGGCCCGGTCGGCCGGCGCGCAGGTCCAGGGCTCCCGCGCCCAGTCGTGCAGCTGTACCTCGCCCTGCGCCGCCTCGGGGCCGAACAGCATCGCCACCTGGCTCTCCACCAGCATCGGCAGGCCGCGCTCGAAATGCCGGCGCTGGTCGGCGTCCAGCGCCACGAAGCCGGCCAGCGCCGCCCCGGCGGCCGAGGGTTGCTCGGGGCTGGCGTCGAAGACCTCAGCCAGCACCGCCTGGGAATGCGTGGACCAGGCATTGCCGGTGTGGCCGGCCTCGCGCCAGGTCGCGCGCCCGGTGCTCAGCGCCGCCTTGGCCGCGGCGGCCATCCAGGTCGGCGTGTCCTGCAGCGCGTGCCGCACCTGCGCGTCCAGCGCCGGCTCGAAGTACACGGTCGAGGCCGCCACCCGCGGCGGCAGCGCCAGCACCACGCGCCGCGCCTGCACCCGGTGCAGCTCGTCGCCGCGGCGCAGCTCCAGCTCCACGTGCGTGCCCAGGTCGGCCACCGACTCCAGCGCGTGGCCCAGGTGCAGGCGATGCGCCTCCAGCCGGCGCTCGAAGGCGGCCACCAGCGCGCCCATGCCGCCGGCCAGGCGCCGCGCGCCGCCGTGCAGCGCGCCGGGCCGTGGCGGCGTGCCGTCCTCGGCCAGCGCGGCCGAGTGCGGATCGAAGGCCACCAGCCGCGGCTCGCGGTTGGGGTCGTCCAGCAGCAGCACCTGGCCGTCGTCGGGCTGCTCGATGCTGGCCAGGCCCAGCTCGGCCACCAGCCGCGTGATGGAGGGCTGCGTCGCCGGCCAGTACCAGGTCGGGCCCAGGTCCACCGGCAGCCCGCGCGGCGAGGCCACCGTCAGCACGCGCCCGCCCAGGCGCTCGCGCGCCTCGAACAGCGCCCAGTCCAGGCGCCGCGCCTGCAGGCTGTGCGCCAGCGCCAGGGCGCACAGCCCGCCGCCGATGACGGCCACGTCGAGCATGGCGGCGCTCCTCAGGCGGCGGTGGCGACCGGGCTGCTGCCGGCCAGCGCCGCGGCCACGTCCGCCAGCGGCAGCGCGATGCGCGTGATGCCCTGCTCATCGAGGAAGCGCGCCTCCATGCGCGTGGGCTCCTCGGCCATCACCGCGAAGTGCGGCCCCCCGGAGCGCTTCATGATCTGGCGCGCGAAGGCGCGCGGCAGCTGGTCATTGAAGCGGCAGCCCAGGAACACGAAGCCCAGTGCCGCGCGGCGCTGCTGCACCTCGGCGGGAATGGGCGTCTGGATGTCGATCTCGGTCAGCACCTCGACGTAGTCGCTGTCCGAGACCAGGTAGTTCGACGCCGGCGCATGCCCGCCCCAGGGCTTGTAGTAGACCGTCCGGGCGCTGCCCGGCGCGTCGGGGCTGGCGGCGCCGGTGGCGTCGTACCAGCCGGTCCAGGTGCCGAAGTGCTCGCTCTGCGACAGGCCCTGCACCTCGGCCCAGTCGGCGCCGCGCGCGGCCAGGGCCTGGCGCAGCGTGTCGTCGTACCAGCAGTCCACGACCAGCGGCGCGGGCAGCGCGGCGATCCAGCGGTGCAGCGCCGATGGCGCCGGCGCGGCGGCGTAGGCCTCGTCCATGCCCTTGACCAGCGTCTTGCGGTGCTTGAAGTTCTCGATGAACTGCGCCGCGGCCGTGAGCCGGTTCCTGATCTTGCCCGGCACCGACACCCGGGCCGTGAGCACCGCGGCCAGCGCCAGCGGGTCGGCCGGCGGCACCGTGCCCTCGCACAGCGCGAGCATGCCCGGGCCGAGGTAGGGCGCGAGGGTGCCGGTGAGTAAACCCTCGGCGACGGCGGCGGGCAGTTCGTGGACGGTGGCGTGGGTCATGGGGGCTCTCCGGGAAATGTCGGCTGTGTCACAGGTAGATCGCCGCGCCCGCGCCGACGTTGATCGACGAGTCCTTGAGCGTCTTGACGATGAACTTCACGTGCCCCGGCGCCAGGTGCGTGTGCAGGGGCAGCGCCAGCGCGCGGTCGGCGATGCGCTCCACCAGCGGCAGGTCGCCGCGCTTCCAGCCCTGCTGCGCGTAGTGGAACTGCTGGTGCATGGGCATGCAGTACATGACCGCCTCGATCAGCGCCGTCTCCAGGTCTTCGAGGATGTCGTTGCAGGCGCTGCCGCTGAAGCGCTTGCCCAGGTGCACGACGTAGAGCATCCAGTGCACCTCGTCCACGCCAGGGGCCACGTAGGGCGGCTTGACGCCCTCGAAGGACTGCATCTCCTCCAGGTAGTTGCGCTCCACGGCCTTGCGCCTGTCGAGGATGCGGTCGATGCGCGCCAGCTGCGCCGCGCCCAGCGCGGCCGTGACCTCGCTCATGAGCGCCTGCAGCGGCACGCGCGCGCCCACCGAGATGCTGCGCCGGTCCTTGAGCGAGCGCGAGCGCAGGTAGCGCAGCTCCGAGGCCAGCGTGTCGTCGTCGGTGACGACCATGCCGCCCTCGCCGCAGCACAGCGCCGCGGGCTGGGAGAAGTCGAACACCGCCAGGTCGCCGAAACTCCCCACCAGCTTGCCGTGCAGCCGCGAGCCCAGCGCCTCGGTGGAGTCCTCCACCAGCTTCAGGCCGTGCGCGTCGGCGATGCGGCGCAGCTCGTCCCAGGCCGCCGGGTGGCCGTTGGTGTTGCCGGCCAGGATGGCGCGGGTCGCGGGCGTGATGCGCTCGGCCGCGCGCACCGGGTCCAGGCAGCCGGACCAGTAGTTGATGTCGGAAAACACCACCCGCGCGCCGGTGAGCTCCACCGCGTGCGCCACCTGGTGCCAGCCGTAGGGCGAGGCGATCACCTCGTCGCCCGGGCCGATGTCCAGCGCCCGCAGCGCCAGCCACGTGCCGACGGTGCCGCTGGACACGGCCACGGCATGCCTGCGCCCGACCCAGCGCGCGAAGCCGGCCTCGAAGTGCTGCACCATGCGCCCGGCCGACAGCCGCGGCTCGCCCAGCGCGGCGGTGACGAGCTCGATCTCGACCTCGCTCATGTCGGGATCCGACAGCAGCAGCTCCTGGTCGTCGGACAGGCCGTAGGCATCGTCACCGGCGCTGGCCGCGGGTTCCTGCATCAGCGCGTTCATGCCGCCACCCGGTCCGCGACGAGGAAGCCGGCGGCCTGCGCCGGGTCGGTGGTGAGGGACCAGCAATGCCCGTCGCTGGCGCCGAGGTAGAGCACGCGCCGCGCGCCGGCCGCGGCCGGCGTCTCGTGGCGCATGTCCATGGCGTCCACCACGATCACGCGCATCGGCGCGAAGCGCTCGCGCAGCGCCGCGGCGGCCTGGCGCGCGGTGTCGGCGGCGTCGGCCACGCCCAGTGCTTCCTGGATCAGCGCGGCGTCCATGGTCAGCCTCCCGACAGCCGCCTGGCTTCGACCGTGATGGGCAGGTTCGTGCCCGCGGCCATCTCCGGCAGCGCCAGCACCCAGCCGTTGGCCAGCGTGACGCTGCCGCCCCACAGGCCCTCCTTCTCCTGCGACACGATGGGCTCCTCCAGGTCCTTCTTGGGCACGTAGGCCGAGAGGGCGCCCTTGGCGTCCTTGCGGATCATCACTTTCATCGACGGCTCCTTGGGGTATTGGGTGGTTCGGTTCGGCTCGGTTCAGGCGGCCGCGGCGGCCTGACGCGCGGTGTCGGCGGCTTCGGCCAGCAGCGGCCGCAGGTGTTCGATGGCGGCGGCGACGGTGGCCTCGACGTCGGCGGCCGTGGTCTGCGGGCCCAGCGACAGCCGCACGCCGGCGCGCGCATGCGGCGCGCTCTCGCCCATGGCCAGCAGCACGTGCGAGGGTTCGACGCCGCCGGCGCTGCAGGCCGCGCCCGACGACGCGACGATGCCCGCGCGCTCCAGCTTCGCCAGCACCTGCTCGGCGTCGAGCGCGCCGAAGCGCAGGCACAGCGTGTTGCACAGCCGCTCGGCGCCCGCGCCGTGGACATGCACGCCCGGCAGCGCCTGCACCAGGCGGTGCTCCAGCCGATCGCGCAGCGAGCGCATGCGCTCGATGTCGGCGCCCAGCGTGGCCGCGGCGCGGTCGCAGGCGGCGGCGAAGCCCGCGATGCCCGGCAGGTTCTCGGTGCCGCCGCGGCGGTTGCGCTCCTGGCGGCCGGACAGCAGCGGCGGCAGCGCCACGCCCTTGCGCACGATGAGCGCGCCCACGCCCTTGGGTCCGCCAAGCTTGTGGGCCGACACCGACATCAGGTCCGCGCCGCTGGCGGCGAAAGACAGCGGCGCCTTGCCCGCGAGCTGCGTCGCGTCCACGTGCATCCAGGCGCCGGCGGCGCGTGCCAGCGCGGCCACCTCGGCCACGGGCATGAGCACGCCGGTCTCGTTGTTGGCGCCCATGAGGCTGACCACGGCCACGTCGTCGGCAATCAGCGAACGCGCCGCGGCCAGGCTGGGCCGGCCCTGCGCGTCCACGGGAATCAGGTCCACCGCGACGCCCCGGCCGCGCAGCCGCTGCGCCAGTGCCAGCAGCCCCGGGTGCTCCACGGCCGACATCACCACGCGCGCGCGGCCGCTGGCCTGCAGCGCGCCCAGCAGCGCCGCGTGGTTGGCCTCGGTGGCGCCGCTGGTGAAGACCAGCTCGGCCGGCTGGCAGCCCAGGAAGGCCGCGACGCGGCCGCGCGCGCCGGCCAGCAGCCGCCGCGCGTCCTGCCCGGGCCCATGCGTGGACGACGCATTGGCCCAGGTCTCCCGCAGCGCCTCCACCATCGCCGCCACTGCCTCGGGCACCGGGCGCGTGGTGGCGTTGTGGTCCAGGTAGATGGGCACGGTGGCGGGTGCGGGGGCGACGGCGTGGCTCATGGTGGTTGCCCGTGCAATCGGCGGCGCGCTCAGGCGACGAACGCTTCCAGGCGTGCCGGGGCGGTCAGCGGCTCGATCTCCTCTTCGAGGCAGCCGAGCACGCAGACGCCGAAATCGACCATGTAGATGGGCACGTTCGCCTCGCCGTGGTGCCCGACCTGCACGATCTCGCCCGGGCCGCCGGCCACGACCAGCAGCAGGTCTTCCGGGATGTCGGGCAGGCTGCCGTCGTTGTAGAGGTCCACCGTGGCCCGCACTTCCAGGCCCCAGGGATACTTGGGTTCACGCAGGTCGATCATGGCCTGATGCTCCGGTGGCGCGGCCTCAGGCCTTCTTGATGCAGCCGTCCACCGGGCACACCGCCACGCACTGCGGCGCGTCGAAATGGCCCTCGCACTCGGTGCACTTGGCCGGGTCGATGATGAAGGTGCCGCCCTTTTCGCGGATGGCCATGTTCGGGCACTCGGGCTCGCAGGCCGAGCAGCCCGAGCACTGGGAAGCAATGATCTTGTAGGCCATGGTCAGCTCCTTGGAGGAAGTGGGCGAGCGGGGCTCGCGGGGTCGGGTCTTGTCCGGGCCATTGCGAGAGTTGTGCCAGCACCTTTCCCGGAGGCAGCAGGGACTTGCGTGCTGCAGGCCTTGTTGGGTAGGCGACAAACGCCACAAGCGCCGCGACAGGCGGAGAAGTCGGAGACGGAAAGCGTGGCCGGCGGCTGATACGCAACGGATCTATCTACCGAACAACCCCTTTCCCGTTCGCCCTGAGGTATCGAAGGGTGAACGGCCCGCACGGTGTGCGGGCGTCAGAGCCTGTCGGATTCGGCCTTCGATGCGCGTAGCGCACCCTGTCCTGAGGTATCGAAGGGTCAGTCCGAACGGGGTGGTGTTCGAAGACCAGATGCGATGCGTATGACAGGCCTCGCGCCCTACGGGGTGGGGGGCGATGCGGCCGACGCGATGCCGGGTAGCAGGCCCGCTTGCGGGCCGAGTCCGCGGCCTGGACAGGGTTCGGCCCGCAAGCGGGCCTCCTACCGGCTCTGGCCTGCTGCCGGGCCATTGGACCCAGTTTCCACGCGTTGGGGACGCGCAGCGCGCGGTGAACGACTCCCGCCAGCCAGCTTGCGAGCCGCCTCGCCGGCGCGGCTGGAGTCAGCCCTCCAGCGCCTCCAGCCGCCGGTCGATCGCCTCGCGCAGCCGCGCGACGTAGCTCAGCACCCAGGCCAGCTGCGCCGCGGCGGCCGTGTCGCCGCCCTCGTCGAGCAGCGCGCGCAAGCCCTCCAGCGTCTCGCGCTCGTGCGCGGCGACCTCCTCGTCCAGGCGCCGCACCGCGGCGGCGTCGCGCGCCTCGTCCAGCGCCTCGCGCCAGCCCATCTGCCGCGCCAGGAACGCCATGGGCACGGCGCTGCGGCCGGAGGGTGCGTCCATCGGCACGCCGCGCAGCGCGCACAGCAGCATGGCCCGCTGCACGGGGCTGTTGAGCCGCTCGCGCGCCTCGTTCAGCCGCACGGCCCACTGCATCGCCGCCTGCTGCTCGGCCGCGCTGGCCGCGGCCAGGTTGTCCGGGTGCATGGACGCCTGCAGCGAGCGCCAGCGCGCATCGACCTCGGCGCGCTCCAGCGCGAAGCGCTGCGGCAGGCCGAAAAGGGTGAAGTCGTCGCTGCCCAGGTTCATGCCGCGTCCTCGGACAGCAGCAGCTCGGCCGGCTGCGCCCGGGACCGGGCCACCCGGCGCACCGGCACCGGCTGCAGCTGCGGCGCCTGCGCGGCTGCGGCGCGCTCGGCCTGCGCCGCCTGGTGCTGCTCGATCAGGTCCTGCAGCGTCACGGACTGGAGTACGCCCTGCATCACGTCTTCCAGCCCGGACCACAGCTCCTGTGTCAGGCACTTGCCGGCGTTGTCGCCCACGCGCCCTTCCGCGCAGAAGGTGCTGCGCCGGTCGGGCGCTGCCTTGACGCAGCGCACGACCTCGGCCACCGTGATCTCCCCGGGACGCCGCGCCGGTGCATAGCCGCCCTCGCGCCCGCGCGTGAAGCGCACCAGCTTGTGGCGGCGCAGTTGCGCCAACAACATCTCCATGCCGTAGGGCGACACCCGCTGGCGCCGGCACAGGCTCTCCAGCGGCACCGGGCCGCGCTGCGACAGCAGCGCCAGGTCCACCATCACCGCCACGGCCACGCGGTCCCTGGCGAAGCGTCCCTTGGTGGCGACTTCCATGCTTGGGCTCCCAACTGACTCGGTTGTTGTGCGCGGCATCCAGCAGGAAGCGGGCCGGCGCAGGCGCCGCGCCCGCGGGACCCGCCGCCGGCCGTGACTTGTTTCACGCTCACCAGGCGCCGGCCTCGGCCTGCAGCCGCTCCACCGGCCGGCCGCCTTCGAGGTGGCTGTCGAAGATCTCGGCCACGTCGGCGGTGCTCACGCCGCTGTAGAGCACGCCCTCGGGATAGACCAGCACGTTCGGACCGTTGTCGCACGGGCCCAGGCAGCCGGAATAGGTGATGGCGACCTTGTCGTAGGCCTGGCGCTTCTGCAGCTCGGCCCAGAAGGCCTGCAGCAGCGGCGAGGCGCCCTTGGCGGCGCAGGAGCCGCGCGGGTGGCCCGGCGGACGCTGCTGGCTGCACACGAAGACATGGCGTTGCGGCTTGGGCATGGTTCCTCCTTCAACCAAACTTGAACAGGATGCCGTGGCCGCCGCGCGGGTACTCCCACGCGACGTTGGCATGCTCGGTGCAGATCACGCGGCAGCTGCCGCACTCCAGGCAGCCGTCGGTGATGAGCG
>NZ_VIDQ01000115.1 GCF_009760915.1 Azohydromonas aeria | reverse complement strand
CGCCCCAGATGCTCGGCGGCCCGGTGCACGGGATCGCCCCGCGCCGCCGACCCGAAGCGCTGCATCACCTGCGCCGCCGACACCCGGCCGCTGCGGATGGACGCGGCCAGGCGCAGCAGTTCCGGCCAGCCGCGCTCGATGGCCTTGAGGGAAACGCGCCGTTCCGTCACGGCGTCCAACTCGTCGGGAATGAGGAATGGCCTGGGCAGAAAAAGTTTTCGCTCCGCCAGGTCGCGCAGGCGCGGACACAGGTCGAACCCCAAGACCTTCGCGATGCCCATCGCAGCGTCAGTCCAGCCGTGGGTGTCGCAAGCAACCAATGACAGCCGGATGCGGTCCTCGACGCGGTTGTGCTGCTCGACGCCCTCGATGGCCGCGCCCGCCTGGCGCTCGTTGAGCACGATGGGCTGGTCGTAGACGATCCCCCAGCGGTCACGCAGGTGGGTGTAGATGCCCGCGGCAAAGGTGCGCCGGCGCGGATCGACGCGCGCGTTCCACAGGTGCCGTGACGCATCGAGCGCGAGCATGTCGCTCGACGCCTTGTCGCCTTCACCCCAGAGCGCGGCCAGCGGGATGCGGCTCTGGAATTCAGCCACGCGCTCGTTGGCGCGGCGCAGTCGCCCGCTGCCCTCGATGGCGCGCATGGCCACGAGGATCTGTGCAGCGTCCAGTCCGGGAATCATGTGCGCCACGCCCCGGGCATCAAGGTCCGTACCGTGCGCCAGCAGCGCACCGTACACCGCGATGAGCTCGCGCGCGGAGGTTGCCCGGTGCCCAAGCAGCGCATCGCTGAAGTTGGTGGCGGCATCCACTTCAAGGATCAGGTCGGGCAGCTGAACGTCACCGATGCGCTGGTAGATGGCCTCACGGGTGCGCACCGGTTCGCCATCATCGGGCAGCGCCGACAGGGCTGGCAGATGCAACATGCGATCGGTGCCGATCTCCACCTTGCCCACACGTAATGCCTCCACCACGGCCTGCATGCCCGCATGGATGGCAGCCACCAGCGGCATCAGCAACGCGTCGAACGACCCCGGCACGCCCAGCAATTCCACGTGCTCGCGCTGCTGCAGGGCCCACTGCTGGGGCGGGATGAGCAGTTGCTCACGGCTCTGGAAGCTCAGGGAGTGGTCAATCCATACCGAGCCGCGGCGCAGGCTGCGCCGCAGTGCCAGCATCGTGCTGGCTTCGAAGGCCCGCCAGCCGGCCTTGCGATCCAGCTGGTGCACCAGGCCTTGCCATGCCGCTCCCACGTCCGGCAACTCGTTACGCCCGACGTCCTTGCGGTCAGGGCGAGAGCGCAGCGCTGCCCAGGCCTGCCACTGGACGAAGCCGGCGTCCTTGGGCCCTCCGTGAAACTCCAACCCTGAGAGCACGTCGAGACAGGCATGGACCCGGGTCGAATCCTCGGCCAGCGCCTTGCGCACCCGCGATGCGAAGCTGACCGGCACGGCATCGCCCACCGCTGCCAGCAGCTCCTGCGCCCGAAGCACGCGCTCTTCCCAAGACTTCGTCGCATCGTGCAATACCGCCTTGGCCAAGGCAGCTTGTCGCAGCTGGGTCGTGCTTTCCTGTGCATGCCGGGTGCGGGCGCGCTCGGCCGCTGAGCGTACGAGCTGCTGCGCGCGCCGGCTGACCAGATGCAGCGCCGCGTCGGTGAGCTCCAGCAGCGTCACGCGCAGGAAGCACACCACCTCGACGAGCTGCGCGGCGATCCTGATGTCGCGAGATCTGTAGGGCCGCCGAGCCTGGATCTGTCGTGCGTAGGCCTGCTGCCGTGCCAGCACGACGCCGGAGAGATCCCATGTGTGTACGCCCAGTGACTTGAGGTAGCGCACCTTCTCCATCGTCTCGGCCAGCGTGGTGGGACTGTGACGCTTGGGCGGCGTCTTGAGCCATTCGATGCGGCTCATGTCCGTGCCGGGCCGCGGGGCGTACACAGCCAGCAGCAGCTTCGCGGCCTTCGCGCGGCCCACGGCATCGGCCACGCAGATCACGATCTGCGCTTCGATCTTGGCGAAGGCGTCGCGCGCCCAGTCCAGCAACCGGCGGCTCGACGGAATCAGGATGCGGCGGGTGAACAGCCAATGCCTGGCCGCCTGCACCAGATCATCGGTGTGCGCGGCATCCTGCGCATGCACCTCCAGCGCTGACACGAGGCTTCGTTCCTGCTCGGGATCGAACTCGGTCAGGCCGAGGTATTCCTTGGCCCATCGCTGGTGGGCAAAGAGGGTCTGCTTGCGGCTGTAGATCGACCTCAGACTGGCGATGGACGGGGCTGCCACGCCAAGGGTGGCAGCCGCGTAACGCAGCAGGTTGCGCGGCAGGACGGTAAAGCCGTCCAACGGCCGACCGGCCACGCGCATGAACAGCACCATCATGGCCGCGGCCAGCTGATGTCCTTCGCGGAACTGATCCTTCAAGGCATCGACATCGGCCTTGGTGAGCGTGAAGAAGTGCTCCCGGTCGAATTCGCTCAGCCGTCCTGGCAGGCAGTCGCATCCAACGAAGCGGTCAGCAAAGGCGGACATGGCTGCCTGGGCGCAGGAAGTGGGCCGCTGACTCTAACTGGGTTGAAGTAAGTGCTGCCATCCGACAGCCTGTGATTTCGAAGGCTCAGGAATAAGCGAAAACCCTAAATCAGGCAGCTGCAACCGAACGCAACCGGAAGCGCACCTTTTTGCATCGAAAGTCCGTCCACCCCGTGATGCAGCGATTCGGCTCTGCAGCGCGGGGCGATCCCGTGCACCGGGCCGCCGAGCATCTGGGCCGGCTGCTCAGGACGGTGTTCCTGTGCGACTACCTGGCAGTGGCGGACTTCCGGCGCGAGATCCACACGCTGCTCTCGCGCGGCGAATCCATGCACCAGCTGCAGCGCGCGGTCTACAGCGGCCGGATAGCGCCCGAGCGTGGCCGGCGTCCCGACGAGTTGCGGGCCATCTCGGGTGCTCACAGTCTGATTTCAAACGTCGTGATTGCCTGGAATACCATGAAGATGCACGACGTGGTCCTCGCGCTGCGCGGCAGCGGCATGCGCATCGAGGACGACTGGCTGCGGCGCATCGGACCGGCCCACTTCGGGCACATCAACTTCCGCGGCACCATGCGCTTCGGCATCGAGCGGTACGCTCAATCGCTACTGAAGATTGATAACGCATCCATGTCCATTCGGACAACCGACCAGCGCAAGGCAAGCGCAGGCCTGGCGTGAGCGCCTTGGCAGCTTTCAGGAGAGCCGGTGGCTGGCGTGTCCATGCTGCACGACATCTGCTGCTGTCCTGACGAACACGTCTGGTACAGAGCGGGACTTGCTGGGGTGGCAGGGCCCTACACTGGCCCGCCAACACTTCTTTCGAGGGATACGGCGCGTGGACAACGGGCTGGAACACGACCGGGTGGGTTCTGCTGTGGTCCGCAGTGATGGGGCGCAGGGCTCGGAGCCCATGGAGCATCGGCTGCAGCGCCTGGACTGGCAGGCCGTGGGCGGTGGCTCGGCCATGGTGTTGGGCGCGCCGCCACAGGCGCTGCTGGACTTGATGCTGGCATGCCCGCAGCCGATGTTCATGGTCTGGGGCCCGCGTCAGGCCTGGCTCTACAACGACGCCTTCGTCCCGATCCTGGGGCGCAAGCATCCCGCCGCCCTGGGATGCCCGGTCATGGAGGTGTGGGCCGAGGCCCGCGCGGATCTGGAGCCGCTGCTGGCACGCGTGCTGGCTGGCGAGCCGGTGCATCAGCACGACATCGCGCTGCGGCTCGATCGTCACGGCAGCCTGGAGGAGGCGCACTTCGCCTTTTCCTATACCCCCGTGCGTGACGACCAGGGCAGCGTTGCCGGGTTGTTCGGGGTGTGCACCGAGACGACGCAGCAGGTGCTGGCCGAGCGGCGCCTGGCACACGCGCAGGAGCGGCAGCGCCGGCTCTTCGAGCGCGCCCCCGGCTTCATCGCCATCCTGCAAGGTCCGCAGCACCTGTTCGAGTTCGTCAACGAGGCCTACGTGCAGCTGGCTGGCCGGCGGCCGCTTCTGGGGCGTACGGTGCGCGAGGCCTTTCCCGACCTCGACGGCCAGGGCTTCTTCGAGCTGCTCGACGAGGTGTACGTCAGCGGCCGGCGCCACGTCGCACATGACGTTCCCATCCGCCTGGACAGCGCGGCGGCGGCCGCGGACGAGCGCTGGCTGGACTTCATCTACGAGCCGATCCTGGACGAGGGCGGCCGCGTGAGCGGCATTTTCGTCGAGGGTCATGATGTCACGCCCACACACCGGGCCCGCACGGCGCTGCAGCTCGCCGAGCGCCACCAGGCACTGCTGGTGGAGTTGAGCGACCGCTTCAACGCCCTGGACGACCCGGCGGACCTGGCCCATACCGCAGCCGAGCTGCTGGGCCGGCTGTTGGGCGTGAGCCGCGCCGGCTACGGCACCATCGATCCCACGGCCGAGACGGTCGCCATCGAGCGTGACTGGAGCGGTTCCGGCGTCAAGCCCCTTGCCGGCACGCTGCCGCTGCGCCGCTACGGTTCCTTCGTCGAGGACCTCAAGCTCGGTCGCACGGTGGTGGTGGCCGACGCACGCGCGGACCCGCGCACCGCCCATGCCGTAGAGGCGCTGCGCGCCGTGAGCGCGCTATCGCTGGTGAACGTGCCTGTCACCGAGCACGAGGGGCTGGTGGCGATGCTCTATCTCACCTGCGACCAGCCGCGGCAGTGGCTGCCGCAGGAACTGGCATTCATCCGTGACGTGGCCCAGCGCACCCGCACGGCCGTGGAGCGCCGCCGCGCCGAGCAGCGGCTGCAGGCCCTGGCCGCCTCGCTGGAGCAGCAGGTGGCGCAGCGCACGGCCGAATACGACCGCGTCTGGCGTCACTCGCGCGACCTGCTGGTGGTCGTAGGCGCCGATGGCGTCTTTCGCGCCGTCAACCCGGCGTGGCAGCGGCTGCTGGGCCATGCCCCTTCGGACGTGGTGGGCCGCAGTTTCCAGGACTTCGTCTGGCCTGAGGACGCCACGAGCACGCAGGAAGCCTTGGGGCGCGCAGTGGAGCGGCAGGACCTGGTCAACTTCGAGAACCGCTACCGCCACCTCGACGGCTCGCCGCGCTGGATCGCCTGGCACACGGCCGTGGAGGGCGACCTGGTGTATGCCTACGGACGCGACGTCACGGCGCAGAAGGAACAGGCGCGCGCGCTGCAGCAGGCCGAAGCCGCGCTGCGCCAGGCGCAGAAGCTCGAAGCGATGGGCCAGCTCACCGGCGGCGTGGCGCACGACTTCAACAACCTGCTGGCCGTTGTGTCCAACAACCTGCACCTGCACTGGCGGCTCGTTCCCGGCTGCGCCCAGCGGCCCGAACTGGCGGCCATCGAGCGTGCCTGCGCCACCGGCACGCACCTGACCCGGCAGCTGCTGGCCTTCGCGCGCCGCCAAGCGCTCCATCCCGAGCCCGTGCGGCTGCAGGAGGATCTGCCCGGACTGCGCCAGGTGCTGCAGGCCACGCTCGGGCGGCAGATCGAGATGGTGGTGGAGGTGGCGCCGGACACGCCCGCCATCCGCGTGGACCGCTCGGAGCTGGAAGTGGCCGTCATCAACCTGGCCATGAATGCCCGCGACGCCATGCCCGATGGCGGCGTGCTGCGCATTGAGGCGCGTCCCGCGCCTCGCGAGCCGGCGCTAGTGCGGCTGCAGGTAAGTGACAGTGGGCACGGCATCCCGCCGGAGCTGCTGCAGCGGGTGCTGGAGCCGTTTTTCACCACCAAGGGCCCGGGACACGGCACCGGCCTGGGCTTGAGCCAGGTCTACGGATTCGCCACCCAGGCCGGCGGCAGGCTCGACATCTCCAGCGAGCCCGGGCGCTCCACCACCGTAACGCTGTGGCTGCCTGCCATGTGCAACGCCACATCGGCCCATGAGCCGCCTGCGAGCAACGACAGTCAGCAGCCCGGCCCGGCTGACAAGCCACTTGGCGCCCATATCCTGCTGGTGGAGGACAACGTGGAGGTAGGGGCCACCACACGCGCCCTGCTGGAAGTGGCCGGCGCCACCGTGACCCATGTGCCGGATGCACGGCAAGCCCTGACCTGGCTGCAAGGACCGCAGGCAAGCAACGTGGACCTCGTGCTCAGCGACATCGTCATGCCGGGCGACTTCAGCGGCGTGGCACTGGCCTGCTGGCTTCGCGAACACCGCCCCGGGCTGCCTGTCGTCTTGACCAGCGGCTACAGCGCTGAGGTGCCGGCGGCGCAGGCGCAGGGCTTTACGGTGCTGGGCAAGCCCGTGGCGCCTCAAACGCTGGTGGCCGCCGTGCGGGCAGCGCTGCCGGGTGGGACGGTCCGGTAGTACGCGGCGTGCTGATGGTCTTCGGCGTTGTCACGACCAACACGGGCCACGGCGCCAGCAGAACAGCAGCACTACTTCTCACTTCCGCCATGAATCAGAACCAGGCTGGAAATATGTAATCTCTTAATATAGCTGGGACACTTCACTGGCTGAAGGGCGTGATAACAAGCCGCTGTTCTTATGAGGACAGGTGCAAAAGGCTGTGCCCATCGCGTCACAACACTCCCGATTCCTGGCCCGCTGCGCTCTCGTGGCAGTGGGCTATGCCCTGGCAGGCGCGCTGACAGGCCTGTTTTCCCAACGTTTTGGCATTCCTTCGCCGGTGTTTCTTGCGGCCGGCGTGGCCGCAGGCGTCCTGGCGGCCTGGGGTCTGCGCATGGCCGCTGGGGTTTTCCTGGGGCGGGTGCTTATGGCACTGCTGCTGGGCGGCACCTTCGGCACGCCGCGACTGTTCTGGTCGTTCGAACTCTGGATGGCTTGCGCTGTCACGCTGCAGGCGCTGCTGGCCGCATGGTTGGTCAGACGCTGCCTGCTGCGGCCGGGATGGCAGGACCGGGTCGGCAGCGTGCTCGCCCTGGTGGCCGCGGCCGGGCCGGCAAGCTGTTGGGTTGCGCCGCTGCTGGGCGTGCCGGCGCTGGTGGCGATGGGTCGCACCCCGGCCGACGGCGCCTTGCTCACGGCCTACCGCTGGTGGGCCGGTGACAGCATCGCCGGTGTGCTGCTGGTGCCGCTGCTGCTGGCCGCCCTGTCCGCCCGGGGGTTCCCGCGTCAGGCGACACGCCGCTCCATGAGCATGCCTCTGCTATGGACCGCCTGCCTGGTGACGGCGCTGCTGTACACGCTCGCCGCGGTCGAGCGGCGCAAGGCCGAGGAGCGTTTCTTTCGCGAGGCGCACAGCCATGCCGATGCGCTGGCAGCCCGCTTGCAGACCGTGGAGGCGTTCGCACAGATCCTTCAGGCGCAGCCGCAGGCTGAACCATTGACCAAGGATGAAGCTTCGCAACAGCGGCTGCGCCGCCTGCTGCCACCGGGGGCACAGCTGCACTGGCTTGCCGACGACACAACACGCCACGGGGCGGCGCTGCAGGGTTTGCTGGACCAGGTTCGCCGCACGCAGCAGACGGCCACGCTGCTGCTGCCCGACGATGGCGGTCTCCTGGCCTGGGCAGCCCCGGGCCCGGGGTCGGCCCATGTCACGGTTCCCGTGGCGGCGCTCCTGCCGCTGCTGCCCACCGGGGCTCGGTTGCAGCGCTGCCTGTTTGCAGCCGGCAGCCTGCCCACGGATGCCGCCTGCCACGCCCGGCAAGCGCTCTTTCAGCGCGACGTCGATCTCCCGCTGCCCGGCCTGGTGCTGACGCTGCGCGAGTCAGCCTTGTCCGACTACGTCGTGCAGGATGCGGCCGGCAACTTCCAGAACGTGTACCTGCTGGCGTTGCTGGGCAGCACCTGCCTCGTCTCCTTCATCCTCGTTGCCAAGCGCCACACCGCCCGGGTCGAGGAGCAGGTCGTGGAGCGCACGCGGGCCCTGCGGCGCAGCGAGGCCCGGCTGCAGGGCCTATTCGACGCCGCGCTGGTCGGGATTCAGTATCTCGGACCCGATGGGCGCATCGAGCGCATGAACCCGGAGAGCCGGCGCCTGTGCGGCGTTGACGAGCACGCCCCCACGCCGCTGCTTCTGCGGGAGCTGCTGCACCCAGGGCAGCGCGAGGACATCGAGCGGCTGCTGCGCTCCGTGGTGGCCGGGCGTGCCTGCGGCTGCACCCGCGAGGTCCGGCTGTGCCGCGCCGACGGCCAGGAGACCGACGTGCTGCTGCGCCTGGCTTCCGTGCTCGAGCCCGGCGGTGACGGGCCACTGCCCGTCGTCGCCGTGCTGGTGGACCTGACGGATTTCAAGAAGTTGCAGGCCGCCGAGCAGGCACGGGAGGTGGCGGAGACGACCAGCCGCGCCAAGGACGACTTCCTCTCGCGCATGTCGCACGAGCTGCGCACGCCGCTCAACGCCATCCTGGGCTTCGCGCAGCTGCTGCACGGCCGGCTTGGCGACGATGCGCCCGCCCGGCAGCAGCTCGCGCACATCGAGCGCGCCGGCTGGCACCTGCTGGCCATGATCAACGACATCCTGGACCTGTCTCGCATCGAGTCGGGGCAGATGGCGTTCGAGCTGGAGGACGTGCCGCTGGCCCGGGCCGTGCAGGACAGCGTGGCCTTGCTCGAAGGCGAGGCCCGCGGCCGGCAGGTTGGGCTGGATGTGCAATTGCCCGTTGCGGCCCTTGCCGTCAGGGCCGACGCCACGCGTCTGCGCCAGGTGCTGCTCAACCTGCTGAGCAATGCCATCAAGTACAACCACCCCAACGGCCGCGTCACCGTGCGCCTGGTCCAACAGGATGGGTACGCCGGCGTGGCCGTCGAGGACACCGGCCCGGGACTGGACGCGCAGGCGCTGCGGCAGCTCTTCACGCCGTTCAACCGGCTGGGCTGGCAGCACTCCGATGTGGCCGGCACGGGGCTGGGCCTGGTGGTGGCCCGGCAGATCGCACAAGGCATGGGCGGCCGCATCGACGTGGCGAGCACGCCGGGCGCCGGCTCCACCTTCACCGCCTGGTTCCGGGCCGCCGAAGCCATGGAGCGGCCTGCCGTGGGCACGCCGTCCGGGCCGGAAACCAGCCTGCCGGGCATGGCCGGCAGCGTCCTGTGCGTCGAGGACAACGAGGTCAATGTCGAAGTCATGAAAGCCATCTTCGCCACCGAGCCGGGCGTGCGGCTGTCGATCTGCGGCACGGGCGCCGACGCCCTGGCACAGGCCACCAGCACCTCCTTCGACATCATCCTGCTGGACCTGGGGTTGCCCGACATGGATGGCGTGGCGCTGCTGCGCCGGCTCCGTGAGGCGACACCCCGCTCGCGCATCATCGTGGTCAGTGCCGACGCCAGTCCCGCCACGCAGCAGGAGGTGGTGCAGGCGGGCGCCCATGGCTGCCTGCCCAAGCCCTACGACGTGTTGAGGCTGCGTGCGGCAGTCGGCGAAGGCCTTGCCCGCAGCGCCAAGGCCTGAACCCTGCACTGCCGCGCGCCACGCGCGGCCATGGCGTTTTCACCAAAGACGGCCCGGCGGGCACACACTGCGGCCATGGATGCCATTGCGCCAGCGGCCGGGCCAGCGCCGGGCCCGGACACCTACCGCTGGATATTCGATCACGCCGCGGCGGGTCTGGCCCATGTGGCACTCGACGGCCGGTTCCTGGCGGTCAACGACCGCTTCTGCGCCATTGCCGGGCAGCCGCGCGAAGCGCTGCTGGCAACCACGTACCAGCGCATCACGCACCCGGACGACCTCGCCACCGACGAGGCCCAGGTCGAAGCCCTGCGGGCAGGCCGGATACCGAGCTACGCCATGAAAAAGCGCTACCTGCGCCCGGACGGCTCGGCCGTCTGGATACAGCTCACGGGCAGCGTCATCCGCGCTGGCGATGGCACGCCGCACAGCTTCGTGGCGGTCATCGAGGACATCACCGCGCAGGTACACGCCACGCAAGCGCGTGACGAGGCGCTGCGGCAGCTGCGCGAGCACGAGGCCCTGCTGCGTCAGGTGCTGCACAGCGCGCCCGACCCGGTGTGGACCAAGGATCTTGCCGGGCGCTGGACGCTGCTCAACCCGGCCGCGCTCGCCGTCATCGGCAAGCCGTCCCAGGCGCTGCTCGGCCAGCGCGACGAAGCCGTGTTGCCCGCGGCCCTGGCTGCCATCGTCGGCCGTGAAGACGAGCGCATCCTGCGTCATGGCGAGCAGCTGAGCGTGGAGGAGACGCTGCCCGACGCCAGTCGCGGGGGCGACAGCCGCGTCTTTCTCACCACCAAGGCGCCCCTGCGCGACTCGAATGGCACGATCATGGGCCTGTTGGGTATGGCTCGCGACATCACGGAGCGCAAGACGGCTGAGGAGGCGATGCGCATCGCGGCCGTGACTTTTGACGCCGAGGAGGGCCTTGGGGTCACCGATGGGCGCTGCGTTGTCCTGCGCGTCAATCGGGCGCTGTGCCGCCTCACGGGCTACGACGCCGAAGGCCTGATCGGGCGGGACAGCACCGTGCTGATGGCGCACGACACCATGCCCATGAGCTGTGGCTCCATCCGGGAGATCATTGGCCGTGACGGCCGCTGGCAGGGGGAGGTGGCCTGCCGGCGCCGTGACGGCAGCACCTTCCCCGCCTGGCTCAGTGCCACGGCCGTGCGCGATGCCGCAGGCGATACCACTCACCACGTCATCGCCCTCACGGACATCAGCCTGCGCAAGAGCTCGGAGGCTGCGCTGCTCAAGACTCAACGCGAGCTGGCCCAGCTCGCGCAGCAGCTGATGCTGCAGGAGCAACAGACCACGCGGCGCCTGGCACAGCTGCTGCACGACGGGCTGGGCCAGACGCTTGGGGCGCTGCGGCTGCATGCCGAGATGCTGATGGCCGGCGGCGGGCCGAATTTGCTGCCCGAGCCGCTGCGACCCCATGGCCAGGCAGCGCTGGATCTCATCGCCCGCGCCGTGGACGAGGTGCGCGGCGCACTGGTGGCGTGGCGCCCGCCGCTGCTGGAGTCGCAGGGCCTGGTCGCGGCACTGGACAACGAGCTGCAGCTACGCCAGCGCGATGCGGGTGCGACGGTGCTGCACCTGTCGGCCGCAGCGGCGCTGCTTCAGCAGCGCTGGCCGGCCGAGGTGGAGCACGCCTTCTTCATGGTGGCTCGCGAAGCCGTGGGCAATGCCTTGCAGCACGCCGCGGCCACGCGCATCGAATGCCGGCTCGACGGCGATGCCCGGTGGCTTTGGCTGCTCGTGCGCGACGATGGCAACGGCCTGCTGGTGCCCGGCGAGCATGCCGGCCACCTGGGTCTCGTGGGGCTGCGCGAGCGCGCGCTGGGCATCGGGGCTCGCGTGAAGCTGCAGGGACGACGTGGCAAGGGCAGCCGGGTCGAACTGGAGTGGGAGGCTGACGCGCGGGCCATCACCAGCGCGGCCCGAATGTCAGCAGGTCTGGCATGAGCCGTCTCTACCTGCTTGACGACCACGCCATCATGCGCGATGGCCTGCGCGCGGTACTGCAGGCCGCCGGCCATGTCGTGGTGGGCGAAGGCGACGATGCCACAGTGTGCGTGGCTGAAATCGCCCGGCTGCAGCCGCAGGTCGTCCTGCTGGACCTGAACCTGGCCAAGGGCGGCACGGGGCTGGATGTACTGCAACTGCTGCGAGCGCGCTGCCTGGCTGCACATGTGCTGGTGCTGACCATGTCCGGCGAGCCGCGCAACGTCACGCAGGCACTGGCGCTGGGTGCCCTGGGCTACGTGCTCAAGGGCTCGCCGGCGGTGGAGTTGCTGCGGGCAGTCGAAGCCGTGGCGGCCGGGCGCGGGCACCTGGGTCCGGGCGTGTCGCAACTGCTGGTGCGCCATCTGGCCCGACCCGCGCCTGAGGAAGACATGCTGGCGGTGCTGTCGGTGCGCGAGCGCCAGATCATGCGCCTGGTGGTCCAGGGGGACACGAGCGCGGCCATCGCCAGCCGGCTGCACCTCTCGCCCAAGACGGTGGACACCTATCGCAGCCGCCTCATGGCCAAGCTCGGAGTCGCGGACGTGGTGGCGCTGGTGCGCATGGCCGTACGGGCCGGGCTGGTTGACGACATGTGATCCTGATGAGGCTGCAGCAGTTACCGCTGGCATCCGTACGCAGCATCAAGGTGCCCTGACGGCTGTCGTCAAGGTTTCCCGACAGACGCCGACCCGGTGGCTGCAGGAGAGTGCAGGCGAGCGCCCGTTGCTCTACCATGCGAAGCTGTGCCATGTCGCCTGTTCCTTACGCCGCCATGCTGGTCGCAAGCCACGCTGATGCCTTCGTGCTGCTGCCCCGGCTGCGACGGATCCGGCCAGACCTGGCGTGGCAGTGGCGCGCGAGCATGGTGAGCGCCGCGTTCATGCTCTGCAGCGGCGACTACGCCGTCGCAGTGGTCGACGCCGATCATGCCGAACCGGGCTTCGAGGGACTGCTGCAGCAGGTCTACCGTACGTCAAGCGGCACACGGCTGCTGGTCTTCGCGCAGGAACCGGAACACACAAAGCATGCATTCACGGCGGCATGCAACTGGCTCAAGCTGGTGTCGCGCGACACGCTGGAGCAGGCGCTCGGGAGCCCGCCATGAATGAGAAGCTACCTGCCGTGGACCTGCTGGGCAGCGACCCGCTGCTCGACAACCTGGCGCGCAGTGCCGCCGGCGTGACGGGCTGCCCGATTGGACTCGTGTCGCTGGTGCGGGGCGAGCACCTGTGGTTCAAGGGCCGCTACGGCACCGCCGAGCACGAGGCGGTGCTGGAAGGGTCGCTGTGCAGCCGCACGATGCGCCATGACGCGCCGCTCCTGGAAATACCGGACCTTCAAGCCGATCCTGACCATGTGGCCCGGTCCCGCAAGGCGCAGCCGCCACACCTGCGCTATTACGCCGGCGTGGCGCTGCGGCTGCAAGGCGAGGTGCAAGGCACGCTGAGCGTGATGGGTACCGAGCCGATGCGGCTGCAGCCTGCGCAAGCCGACGTGCTGCAAGCACTGGCACGATGTGCCGAGCAGTGGATGCAGGAACGCCTGTCCGTCGCCGAGGCCCTGGGCCGGCTCAGCCACGAAATGCGCACACCCCTCAACGGCGTGCTGGGCTTTGCGCAATTGCTGCTGGCCGACAACGTGCCGGGCCTTGCGCCGCGCCAGCTGGAATGGGTGCGGCACCTGCACGCGGGCGCAGTGCACCTGCTGTCGCTGGTGGAAGACATGCTGCTCTTCAGCCGGCTCAAGCTCAGCAGCAGCCCGTTGCAAACGCACCCCATTGGGCTGGGTGCTGTCGTGCAGCGCTGTGTGGGCATGCTGCAACCGTTGGCCGCACGCAGCGGCGTGCGCATGCAGGTCTGCTCGATCCCGGGTGACGCGCTGGTCTGTGCCGATGAGCGCGCGCTGCAGCAGGTACTCGTGAACCTGCTGAGCAACGCCATCAAGTACAACCGCAGCGACGGCACGGTCACGCTCTCCGTGGACGAGCTGCCCGAAGCCTGGGTGGTCGGGGTGCGTGACGAGGGCGCGGGCATGACGCCCGAGCAGATGGCACGGCTGTTCAGGCCCTTCGACCGCTTGGGTGCCGAGCGCAGCGGCATAGAAGGTCACGGTCTGGGGCTGGCCATCGTTCGCATGCTCGCCGACAGCATGCATGCCGGGCTGCAGGTGCGCAGTGCACCCGGCCAGGGATCGTTGTTCGAAATTCGGCTCAAACGTCCCGCTCATGGCAAAGCTCGATAAAGCCCCTTGTTCGAGGCTGTAGATGAACGACTGGGAAGAACTCAACAGCGAACGGATCGCTCTGGAGCGCGAGCTGCTTTGCGCCGAACGAGAGTCGCAACAGCACCAGGACAAGACTTGGCCTGATTCGACATTGGCAAACAGCGCGGCCGAGCGTATTGAAGGCTGTCTCGCGCGCCTGAGATTCGTCAACGACAGGCTGGCTCGCCTGGCACGCCCAACCAACTGAGCTTCGCTGCTCTCAAGGCTGGTATCGCTGCGGCCACAGAACTGATGCAGCTGCTGCCTTGCAAGCCGTGAAGGCGGGAATCCTTGCCGGTTGGAAAGAGGCAGCCGCGTTCCTATTTGATGCTCAGGAAATAATTCCCCTTATCGGATCAGTGCCGCCGCAGGCCTAAAGTGGTTGGCATGGAAACGCGCCAGTCCGCCGCCAAGCCTGTCCAAGAGGAGCCGCCGCTGGAACTGCCCGACGCCGCGGCGCTGTCCGCGCTGCGGGCCTGGCACGAAGGCCTGTCCTCGCGCGAGGCCGTGGCGCGCTTCATCCCCGAGCGGCGGCCGGCCGGCGGCTCCTCGCGCGCCGTGATCGGCCACATTCGCCGGCAGCTCGCCGCCTTCGCGGCCAGCCGCCAGCGCGAGGATCTGGTACGGCTCTTCACGGGCACGGCGCGCAAGGGCGCCGCGGCCGCGCGCGCCGTCGCGCAGGCTGTCGAGGCGCTGCGCAGCACCCCCATGCCCCATCCGCTCATCGGCGACGACGTGGGTCGCTGGCTGCCCCCGCGCGTGGCCAAGGTGCTGCGCAAGGCGGGCATCCGGACGCTGGCCGAGCTCACGCTGCGGGTGCCGCGCCACCGGCGCTGGTGGAGCGGCATTGTCGGGCTGGGTCCGGCGATGGCCAGCAAGATCGAAGGCTTCTTCGCTGCGCATCCCCAGCTCACCGAGCGCGCCCGCGCGCTGGTGGCCGTACCGCCGCAAGGCGACGTACGCTCCTGGGAGCACATCATCGTGCCGGCCGAGGTCGATGGCTCCCAGGGCACCTTCCGTGCGCCGCGCGCATCGTGCTCGCTGCGGGCCGACAACGACTACGAGGCCGTGCAGTCGTGGCTGTCGCTGCACGAGGCGCCGGCCACGCAGCGCGCCTACCGAAAAGAAGCCGAGCGCCTGCTGCTCTGGGCCATCGTCGAGCGCAGCGTGGCGCTGTCCTCGCTCACCACCGAGGACGCCGTGGCCTACCGCGCGTTCCTGCGCCGCCCGGCGCCGCGCTCGCGCTGGATCGGCCCCGCCACGGCACGCTCCTCGCCGCTGTGGCGACCCTTCACCGGTAGCCTCTCGCCGCGCTCCACGGCCTACGCGCTGTCGGTGCTCAGCGCGATGTTCCGCTGGCTCATCGACAAGCGCTACGTGCTGGCCAACCCCTTCGCCGGCATTCGGGTGCGCGGCACGCGAGCAGCCGGGATGGACACAACGCGAGGGCTCTCCGGCGCCGAGTGGAATTTGGTCCGCACGGTCGCCGACGGGCTTGAATAATTGAATGGACGCCCCCACTCGAACTGGCATCAGCGTGCCCAAGGTAGTAAAGATTTGACTACCGGAACCGATAGGAGCGTCCGCCATGAACGTTACGACATGCGGGATCGACCTGGCGAAGAACCTGTTCCAGGTGCACGGCGTCAATAGCCACGGCAAGCCCGTGGTGAGAAGGCAGCTGCGGCGCGATCAGGTGGCCCTGTTCTTCGCCAACATGCCGCCGTGCTTGATCGGCATGGAAGCCTGCTCCAGCGCTCACCACTGGGCCCGCAAGCTGACGGCGCTCGGACACACGGTGAAGCTCATGGCTCCGAAGTTCGTCAAGCCCTACGTGAAATCGAACAAGAACGATGCAGCCGACGCCGAGGCGATCTGCGAGGCCGTCGGCAGGCCGAACATGCGCTTCGTGCCGGTCAAGAACATCGAGCAGCAAGCGGCGCTCGCCCTGCACCGTGCCCGGCAAGGCTTCATCAAGGCTCGCACGGCGCAGGCCAACCAGATCCGCGGCTTGCTGGCGGAGTTCGGGTTGGTCATCCCGCAAGGTATCTGGAACCTTTCGCGCCGCGTCCCAGAGTTGATCGAGGATGCGGCTAACGAGCTGCCCAGCACGTTCCGGCAGCTCGTCCAGCGACTACTGGAGAACCTGCAGCACCTTGACAACCAGGTCGATGAACTTGAGGCACAGATCAACGCCTGGCATCGCAACAATCCACTGAGTCGTCGGATCGCTGCCATTCCCGGCATCGGCCCTCTTACCGCCAGCGCGCTGGTTGCTTCGGTGGGCGACGCAAAGACATTTGACAACGGCCGACAGTTCGCGGCGTGGCTTGAGCTGCCCCCTGAATTTCGTCTTCCAAGGGCCGATGGGTACCATCGAGACTTGAGGGAAGAGAAGTGAAGCGGATTCCGAAACAAGAGTACACGGCCGAATTCAAGGAACAGGCCGT
>NZ_VIDQ01000114.1 GCF_009760915.1 Azohydromonas aeria | reverse complement strand
CTTCTGCCAATCAACCTCGTCGCTTGGCTCGTCACGCCAGCCGCGCATCGCGCCACCAGCACCCCAACTCACCAAGCATCGCCGTCGATCAGCGAAGCCGCAGATTATGACATCGTTTCTTAAACTTTGTCAACATTTTGCGGCGATTTTTCCGACTTGCCACCGCATCGCTGCTCTTTCGCCAATTAGCTCTCGCGGCGCTTGGCGCCATGAGGGCTATTGACTTTTGGTGGGCGGTGCAGGGTTCGAACCTGCGACCCCTGCCGTGTGAAGGCAGTGCTCTACCGCTGAGCTAACCGCCCGGAATTCGCTGTCTCGGCCGCATTCCGGAAGACCGCGATTATGGCACGAGTTTTCACCAGTGCGCAAGGTCGGTGCGGGATTTTTTGAGTTCACCCAGGATCAGCTCGTGCGCCTGGCACTCGGCCTCGCTGGCGCGCAGCACCGGCAGGGTGAATTGCGTCAGGTCGATGGCGGGAATGTCCTGCTCCACGACCACGGTTTCCTCTTCTTCCTCAATGACCAGCGCGTTCTGCCCGCGCGTCATGCGGATGTAGACCTCGGCCAGCAGCCCGGCGTCGAGCAGCGCGCCGTGGAAGGTCCGGCTGGTGTTGTCGACTTCCAGGCGCTTGCACAGCGCGTCCAGCGAGTTGGCCTTGCCCGGATAGAGCTCGCGCGCCATCAGCAGGCTGTCGGTGATTTGCGCCACCTGCTGCCCCAGCGGCGCGCGGCCCAGGCGACGCAGCTCCTCATTCAGGAAGCCGACGTCGAACGCGGCGTTGTGGATGATGATTTCCGCCCCGGCCAGGAACTCCATCAGCTCGTCGGCCACCGCCGCGAACTTCGGCTTGTCGGCGAGGAACTCATCGGTCAAGCCGTGGATGCGCACGGCCTCCTCGTGGCTCTTGCGCTCGGGGTTGAGATAGAAATGCTTGTTGCGGCCGCTAAGGCGCCGCCCCACCATCTCCACGCAGCCGATCTCGACGATGCGGTCGCCGTTCTCGGGGCTCAGGCCGGTGGTTTCGGTGTCCAGGAAGATCTGTCGCATGGGGCGAGATGCTAGCGGGCGCGCCGCCCGGAGGCTGTCCACAACAGCACGCCCGCGACCACCATGGGCACGCACAGCCACTGGCCCATGCTCATGTTGAGCGCCAGCAGTCCCAGGAAGCTGTCGGGCTCGCGGAAGTACTCGGCCACGAAGCGCAGCACGCCGTAGCCGATGAGGAACATGCCCGAGACGCGACCCAGCGGGTGCGGCTTGCGCGCGTAGAGCCAAAGCAGCACGAACAGCAGCAGGCCTTCGAGCGCGAACTGGTAGAGCTGCGAGGGATGGCGCGGGAAGTCGGTGCCCGACTGCGGAAACACCATGGCCCAGGGCAGGTCCGGGCTGGCCGCGCGGCCCCAGAGTTCACCGTTGATGAAGTTGCCGAGGCGCCCGCAGGCCAGCCCGATGGGAATGCACGGGGCGATCAGGTCCGTCACTTCCAGGAAATGGCGCTTGCGCCGATGGGCATAGAGCGCCATCGCCGCCAGCACGCCCAGCAGCCCGCCGTGGAAGGACATGCCCCCACGCCACACCATCAGCACCTCCAGCGGATGGCTGGCGTAGTAGCCGGGCTTGTAGAACAGCGCGTAGCCCAGCCGCCCGCCCAGCACCACGCCCAGCACGCCGAAGAAGAGCAGGTCCTCGACGTCGCGCCGCGTCCAGCCGGCCTGCGCGAACCAGGGCCGCCGCGCGCGCAGCACCGCCAGCCACAGGAACAGCCCGAAGGCGGCCATGTAGGTCAAGCCGTACCAGTGCACCTGCAACGGACCGAGCGAAAGGGCGATCGGATTGAACTGGGGGTGCACGAGCATCAGTGCCTTCTCCTTGTCATGGGGCAGCGGATTGTCGCCGCTCGGCTGCGCCTCCCTGGCGCGCGGGCGCAGCGGCCCGGCCTGTCACGGCCCCGGCGGGCCGGGCCCGCGCCATGCGCCCCTTGGACACCCGGTTGGACGGCGCAGCACAATGCCCGCCATCGGCGCGAAGCGGTCCTTGCCCCGCGTGCCGCGTCACCCACCGCAGGAGCACTCCATGAGCGACAACCGCCGTTCCAGGAACATCACCGAGGGCGTGGCGCGCGCCCCGAACCGTTCGATGTACTACGCCATGGGCTACACCGAGGGCGACTTCGGCAAGCCCATGATCGGCGTGGCCAACGGCCACTCGACCATCACGCCCTGCAACTCCGGGCTGCAGCGCCTGGCCGACGCGGCCGTCGAGGGCCTCAAGGCCGCGGGCGCCAATGCGCAGCTCTTCGGCACGCCCACCATCAGCGACGGCATGGCCATGGGCACCGAGGGCATGAAGTACTCGCTGGTCTCGCGCGAGGTCATCAGCGACTGCGTCGAGACCTGCGTGGGCGGGCAGTGGATGGACGGCGTGCTCGTCATCGGCGGCTGCGACAAGAACATGCCCGGCGGGATGATGGGCATGCTGCGCGCCAACGTGCCGTCCATCTACGTCTATGGCGGCACCATCCTGCCGGGCCACTACAAGGGGCAGGACCTCAACATCGTCAGCGTGTTCGAGGCCGTGGGCCAGTTCACCGCCGGCAAGATGAGCGAGGAGGATTTCAACCAGATCGAGAAGCGCGCCATTCCCGGCACCGGCTCCTGCGGCGGCATGTACACCGCCAACACCATGAGCTCGGCCTTCGAGGCGCTGGGCATGAGCCTGCCCTACTCCTCCACCGAGGCCAACCCGCACGACGAGAAGCTGGAGAGCACCCGGCGCGCCGCCGCGGTGCTGGTGGAAGCGGTGAGGAAGGACCTCAAGCCGCGCGACATCGTCACCCGGGAAAGCATCGAGAACGCCGTGGCCGTGATCATGGCCACCGGCGGCTCGACCAACGCGGTGCTGCACTTCCTGGCCATCGCGCATGCCGCCGAAGTCGAGTGGACGATCGACGACTTCGAGCGCATGCGCAAGAAGGTGCCGGTGCTGTGCGACCTGAAGCCCTCGGGCCGGTACCTGGCGGTGGACCTGCACCGTGCCGGCGGCATTCCCGCGGTGATGAAGGAGCTGCTCAAGGCCGGGCTGCTGCACGGCGACTGCATGACCATCACCGGCAAGACCGTGGCGCAGAACCTGGCCGACGTGCCCGACCTGGCGAGCGACAACCCCGTGATCCGCACCGTCTCCAACCCGCTGTACGCGCAGGGCCACCTGGCCATCCTCAAGGGCAACCTCTCGCCCGAAGGCTGCGTGGCCAAGATCACCGGGCTGAAGAACCCGGTCATCACCGGCCCGGCGCGCGTGTTCGACGACGAGCAGTCGGCGCTGGCGGCGATCATGGCCGGGCAGATCAAGGCCGGCGACGTGATGGTGCTGCGCTACCTGGGCCCCAAGGGCGGCCCGGGCATGCCGGAAATGCTCGCGCCCACCGGCGCGCTCATCGGCCAGGGCCTGGGCGAGAGCGTGGGCCTGGTCACGGACGGCCGCTTCTCCGGCGGCACCTGGGGCATGGTCGTGGGCCACGTCGCGCCCGAAGCCTACGACGGCGGCACCATCGCGCTGGTGCAGGAGGGCGACTCGATCACCATCGACGCGCACCGGCTGCTGCTGCAACTGCACGTCGATGATGCCGAGCTCGCGCGCCGGCGCGCGCAGTGGCGCCAGCCCGCGCCGCGCTACACCCGCGGCGTGCTGGCCAAGTTCGCGCGCAACGCCTGCAGTGCCTCCGCCGGCGCGGTGCTGGACAAGTTCGACTGAAGCAGGAGCGTTGCGCGGCATCGGGTGCTTCGGGCGCACCCGGGCGCGAAAGTGCTGCGCTGGGTCAGGGTGCGGTCAACCGCGGCCCATAAAATTGCGTTGCAGGCCCTGCGCCGGTGGCGCACCCTGACCGACCCACCAGATCGAATTCCCCTGCCCGAAAGGACATCATGAAGTTCGTGTTCCCTATGATCGTGGCCGCCGCCGCGGTCGTCTCGTCCCCCGCCTTCGCCAGCCAGGATCTGGCCCAGAAGAAGAACTGCCTGGCCTGCCACGCCGTGGACAAGAAGGTCGTCGGCCCGTCTTACCAGGAAGTGGCCAAGAAGTACGCCGGCGACAAGACCGCCGAGGCCAAGCTGGCCGAGAAGATCGTCAAGGGCGGCGCGGGCGTCTGGGGCCCGGTGCCGATGCCGGCCAATCCGCAAGTGTCGGCCGACGAGGCCAAGACGCTGGCCAAGTGGGTGCTGTCGACCAAGTGATCCGGCTGCGCCGGCACTGACGTCGACGTCACGGCCAAGCCCTGCTGCGCAGGGCTTTTTTCTGCACAAATCCCGAGTGAGGAGACAACCAAGATGAACAAGCTGATCGCCCTGCTGGCCGCGCTGGCCGCCACCGCCGCCGCGCCGGCCTTCGCCAACGACAAGCTGGCGCAGGAAAAGAGCTGCATGGCCTGCCACGCCATGGACAAGAAGCTCATCGGCCCGGCCTTCAAGGACGTGGCCGCCAAGTACGCCGGCGAGAAGGGCATCGCCGACAAGCTGGCCGAGAAGATCATGAAGGGCGGCGCCGGCTCCTTCGGCCCGGTGGCCATGCCGCCGAACCCGCAGGTCTCGGCCGAGGAGGCCAAGACGCTGGCCAACTGGGTGCTGTCCGTCAAGTAAGCGCACCTGCGGCGCCGCCAGGCGCGGGAAGCTCCGGGAAGCCCTGCACCGCAGGGCTTTTTGCTGCCCGCTCGGCCGCTGCAGCGCCTGCATCCACCAGCGAAAAAGCCCCGCGGCGCGGGGCTTTCTTGTGTGATGCGCTCCCAGCCGGTTGCCTGAGCAACCGGCTGGGACGACGTCATCAGTAGGCCTGGCCGAGCTGGTCCAGGATGGCCGGGTTCTCCAGCGTGGAGGTGTCCTGCGTGACGGCCTCGTTCTTGGCCACCGAGCGCAGCAGGCGGCGCATGATCTTGCCCGAGCGGGTCTTGGGCAGGTTGTCGCCGAAGCGGATGTCCTTGGGCTTGGCGATCGGGCCGATTTCCTTGGCGATGTGGTCGCGCAGCTGCTTGGCGATCGCCTTGGCCTCGTCGCCGGTGGGGCGCGGACGCTTGAGCACGACGAAGGCGCAGATGGCCTCGCCGGTGGTCTCGTCGGGGCGGCCCACCACGGCGGCCTCGGCCACCAGCTCGGTGCAGCTCACCAGCGCGGACTCGATCTCCATCGTGCCCATGCGGTGGCCCGAGACGTTGAGCACGTCGTCGATGCGGCCGGTGATGGTGAAGTAGCCCGTCTTCTCGTCGCGGATCGCGCCGTCGCCGGCGAGATAGAGCTGGCCCTTGAAGTCCTCGGGGTAGTAGCTCTTCTTGAAGCGCTCGGGGTCGCCCCAGATGGTGCGGATCATCGACGGCCACGGCTTCTTGACGACCAGGATGCCGCCCTGGCCCCAGGGCACTTCCTTGCCCGTCTCGTCCACCACCGCGGCCTGGATGCCGGGGAACGGCAGCGTGCACGAGCCCGGCACCAGCGGCGTGGCGCCCGGCAGCGGCGTGATCATGTGGCCGCCGGTCTCGGTCTGCCAGAAGGTGTCCACGATCGGGCAGCGGCCGCCGCCGACGTGCTGGTGGTACCACTCCCAGGCGGCCGGGTTGATGGGCTCGCCCACCGAGCCCAGGATGCGCAGCGAGCTCAGGTCGTAGCTCTTCGGATGCACGGCCTCGTTGCTCTCGGCGGCCTTGATCAGCGAGCGGATGGCGGTCGGCGCGGTGTAGAAGATGCTGACCTTGTGGTCCTGGATCATCTTCCAGAAGCGGCCGGCGTCCGGGTAGGTGGGCACGCCCTCGAACACGATCTCCGTGCCGCCCAGGGCCAGCGGGCCGTAGGTGATGTAGGTGTGGCCCGTGACCCAGCCGATGTCGGCCGTGCACCAGAAGACGTCGCTGTCCTTGAGGTCGAAGGTCCACTTCGTGGTCAGCGCCGCGTGCAGCAGGTAGCCGCCGGTGGAGTGCTGCACGCCCTTGGGCTTGCCGGTGGAGCCGGAGGTGTAGAGCAGGAACAGCGGGTGCTCGGCCTCGACCCACTCGGGCTCGCACACGTTGTCCTGGCCGGCCAGGGCGTCGTCCATCCAGACGTCGCGGCCTTCGGTCATGGCGATGCCCGCGCCGCTGCGCTTGACCACCAGCACCTTGGCCACCGAGTCGCAGCCGCCCAGCGCCAGGGCCTCGTCAACGATGCCCTTCAGGGGCAGCTGCTTGCCGCCGCGCACCTGGTGGTCGGCGGTGATGATCAGCTTGGCGCCGGTGTCCTCGATGCGGTCGCGCAGCGACTGCGCCGAGAAGCCGCCGAACACCACCGAGTGCGTCGCGCCGATGCGGGCGCAGGCCTGCATGGCCACCACGCCGTCGATCGACATGGCGATGTAGATGACGACGCGGTCGCCCTTCTGCACGCCCTGGGCCTTGAGCGCGTTGGCCAGGCGGCAGGTGCGGTCGAGCAGCTCGCTGTAGGTCACCTTGGTGACCTCGCCGCCGTCGGCCTCGAAGATGATGGCGGTCTTGTCGCCCTTGCCGCCCTCGACGTTGCGGTCCAGGCAGTTGTAGGAGGCGTTGAGCTTGCCGTCGGCGAACCACTTGAAGAACGGCGCGTTGGAGCTGTCGAGCACCTGCGTGAACGGCTGCTTCCAGCTGATCAGTTCCTTGGCCAGGCGGCCCCAGTAGCCCTCGTAGTCGGCCTCGGCCTCGGCCACCAGGGCCTGGTAGGCCTCCATGCCCGCGACGTAGGCGCCCTGCGCCTGCTCGGGGGTGGGGGTGTACAGCTTGGTATCGGCTTCGCTCATGGATGTCTCCTGCGTTCCTGCGTTGGCTCGTGTGCATTGCCCGTGAAATAAGCCTCACCGGGCGGACGAATCGACTGTGTCCAACCGGCCTGACGAAGGCCTTACTCACTGCTGCGCTGCAGCAAGGGAGAACCCTAGAATCGGCCCGATTTCAGCCACATCAAAAAGGGACCCATGGCCAGGCTTCACGACCCCACCCAGGCGCGCATGCGCCCGCTGCCCAACATGATTTTCGCCAGCCGCTGGCTGCAGCTGCCGCTGTACCTGGGGTTGATCCTGGCGCAGGGCGTGTACGTGTTCCATTTCTGGGTGGAGCTGGCGCACCTGGTGCAGGCCGCGCTGGGCGACAGCCAGGCGCTGCAGTCGCTGGTCAACAGCATCGGCTACAAGGCCGGGCCCGACTGGGAACCCAAGCTCAACGAGACCGTGATCATGCTGGTGGTGCTGGGCCTGATCGACGTGGTGATGATCTCCAACCTGCTGATCATGGTCATCGTCGGCGGCTACGAGACCTTCGTGTCGCGCATGAACCTCGAAGGCCACCCCGACCAGCCCGAGTGGCTCAGCCACGTCAACGCCTCGGTGCTCAAGGTCAAGCTGGCCACGGCCATCATCGGCATCAGCTCGATCCACCTGCTCAAGACCTTCATCAACGCCGAGAACTACACCGAGAAGGTGCTGATGTGGCAGACCGTGATCCACGTCGCCTTCCTGCTCTCGGCCATGGCCATTGCCCTGACCGACCGGCTGCTGACCCCGCCGGGCCACGGCAAGCCGGACAGGCATTGAGGCTCAGCATCTGAGCTTGTCGCCACGGCAAGCCGCGCACCGCGCGGCTTGCTGCCTTTTTGGGCGCCCGCGCCGCGCGCGGCGTGACCTCTGCAACGGCCCCCGTGTCAGGCTGACCTCAGGTGCGCCGCTACCATTGGCAGGTTTGTCTCAACCACCCTCCCCGGTGTCCCCATGACCACGATCATCAAGCAGAGCGACCTGATCGAGAGCGTCGCTGGAGCGCTCCAGTACATCTCGTACTATCACCCCAGCGACTACATCGCCCACCTCGCCCGCGCCTACGAGCGCGAGGAGAGCCCGGCGGCCAAGGACGCCATCGCGCAGATCCTGACCAACTCGAAGATGTCGGCCGAAGGGCGCCGCCCGATCTGCCAGGACACCGGCATCGTCAACGTCTTCCTCAAGATCGGCATGGACGTGAAGCTCGAAGGCTTCACCGGCTCGATCGAGGATGCCGTCAACGAGGGCGTGCGCCGCGGCTACCTCAACCCGGACAACGTGCTGCGCGCCTCGGTGCTGGACGACCCGATCTTCGCCCGCAAGAACACCAAGGACAACACGCCCGCCGTGATCCACATGAGCCTGGTGCCGGGCAACACGGTGGACGTGACCGTGGCGGCCAAGGGCGGCGGCAGCGAGAACAAGACCAAGTTCGTGATGATGAACCCCAGCGACAACCTGGTGGACTGGGTGCTCAAGACCGTGCCGCTGATGGGCGCGGGCTGGTGCCCGCCGGGCATGCTGGGCATCGGCGTCGGCGGCACCGCCGAGAAGGCCATGCTCATGGCCAAGGAAGCGCTGATGGAAGACATCGACATGTACGAGCTGCAGCAGCGCGGGCCGAGCAACAAGCTCGAGGAGCTGCGCCTGGAGCTCTACGAGAAGGTCAACGCGCTGGGCATCGGCGCCCAGGGCCTGGGCGGCCTGACCACGGTGCTCGACATCAAGATCAAGACCTACCCCACGCACGCCGCTTCCAAGCCCGTGGCGATGATCCCCAACTGCGCCGCCACGCGCCACGCGCACTTCGTGCTCGACGGCTCGGGCCCGGCCTACCTGGAGCCGCCGAGCCTGGACCTGTGGCCCAACGTGGCCTGGGCGCCGGACTACAACAAGAGCAAGCAGGTCAACCTCGACACGCTGACCCGGGAAGAAGTGGCGAGCTGGAAGCCCGGCGACACGCTGCTGCTCAACGGCAAGATGCTCACCGGCCGCGACGCCGCGCACAAGCGCATCCAGGACATGCTGGCCAAGGGCGAGCCGCTGCCCGTGGACTTCACCAACCGCGTCATCTACTACGTCGGCCCGGTCGATCCGGTGCGCGACGAGGTGGTGGGCCCGGCCGGCCCGACCACGGCCACGCGCATGGACAAGTTCACCGAGATGATGCTGGCAAAGACCGGCCTGATCTCCATGGTCGGCAAGGCCGAGCGCGGCCCCGCCGCCATCGAGGCCATCCGCAAGCACGGCAGCGCCTACCTCATGGCCGTGGGCGGCGCCGCCTACCTCGTGTCCAAGGCCATCAAGTCGGCCAAGGTGGTGGGCTTCGCCGACCTGGGCATGGAAGCCATCTACGAGTTCGAGGTCAAGGACATGCCCGTGACCGTGGCCGTGGACGCCAGCGGCACCAGCGTGCACCAGACGGGCCCGGCCGAGTGGCAGGCCAGGATCGGCAAGATCCCCGTGGCCGTGGCCTGACCGGCTCACGCCCCCGATGAGAAACGGCGCCCGAGGGCGCCGTTTTTTTCATGTGCCGCAGCGCGGCGTGTCAGAAGCGGTAGTTCACCGCCAGCGACAGCTGCGGGATGCCCTTGATCCTGTCGGCATCGTCGCGGATGTCGGCCAACTCGCGCTCGACGTCCGCGGGGTCCACCACCTGCGACAGCAGCGGACCGCGCACCGCGCCGCTGACCCTGGGCTTGCCGATGGACAGCCCCAGGTCAAAGGCCAGGCTCCAGCCCTTCTGCGCCTGCGCATGGCGGCCGTAGCCGATGCCCAGGTACGGCATGGTGCGCGGGAACTTCGCCACCACGTCGAAACCCTCGTTGGGGCCGGCGGTGTAGGTACGGCTGCCGATGGTGATGTTGCCGCCGTTGCCGCTGCCGCGCAGGTCGGCACGGGCGTTGGTGAAGGTCAGGCCGCCGACGGCGCGCCAGCTGCCGGCGAAGAACCAGTCGGCGAACAGGCCCAGGCGGTCGGCCTTGATCCTGGCGTCGTAGTTCAGGTTGTCCTCGGCGCGGGTGCGGTCGAGGCGGCCGAGGGTGCTGAAGTCGGCGCGCAGCGAGACGCTGTCGGACACCGGCTGCGCATAGCCCAACTGCAGGCCGGGCAGGCCGGCGCCGACGTAGACGTCGCCGGCAAAGGCGGATGTGGCCGCGAGCAGCGCGGCGGCCATCAGGTACTGCTTCATGAGACGGGAAGTGGGGTGCTGGGAGGTGGCGCGCCAGGCGGTGCCGGCGCACGCCCGGGACCGGGCTGCACGCATTGAGCCACGCGGCGGCGCCCTCCCAGCCCCTGAAAAGGCCTGCAAATCCCACCCGGCGACGCCCCGCCCGCCGCCGGCGTGCCGCAATGCACGCGGCCCGCGTCAGGACGTCACGCCCGGCGATGGCGATGGCGACGCTGCTGCCGGCGCCGGCTGCGGCTGCGGCGGCGCGGTCGGCGTGGACGGCACCGGCGCCGGCTGCCCCTGCAGCAGCTGCGCCGCGGCCTCGGCCCCCGGCGCGGCCTGCACCTGCACCACGCGCTGCGGGAAGGGAATGTCGATGTGCTGCGTCTGCAGCTCGCGCAGCAGGGCGCGGTTGACGTCGCTGCGCACCCCGCCGGTGCCGTTCTCGGGGTCGCCGATCCAGTACGACACCGTCAGGTCCAGCCCGTCGGCGGCGAAGCTGTTGAGCAGCACCGCCGGCGCCGGCTCGGCCAGCACGCGCGGCACGGCGCCCACCACCGCCACCAGGCGCGGGATCAGCGCGTCGAGGTCCGTGCCGTAGGGCACCTGCACCGAGCTCGTGAGCACCACGCGCGGGTCCGACAGCGACAGGTTCTCCACCCGCTGCGTGATCAGCAGTTCATTCGGCACGATCGACTCGCGCCCGTTGAGCGCGCGCACCACGGTGAAGCGGGTGTTGATGTCGGAGATGCGGCCCTCGAAGTTGTCCACCTTCACCACGTCGCCGATGCGCAAGCTGCGCTCGGCCAGGATCACGAAGCCCGAGACGTAGTTGGAGGCCAGCTTCTGCAGCCCGAAGCCGATGCCCACGCCCAGGGCGCCGCCGAACACCGACAGCGCCGCCAGCGGGATGCCCGCGGCGGAGAGCGCCAGCAGCAGCCCGACCAGCAGCAGCAGCGCGCGCGTGAGGTTGGCGGCGATCTTGCGCAGCGACAGGTTGCCGCCGAAGCCCGGCTCGCCCGTGCCCGACAGCAGCCGCGTCTCGATGGCCGAGGACAGCCACAGCGCCAGCACCATCACCACCACCGAGGACAGCGCCCCTTCCACCAGGCTACGCAGCGAGATGTCGGAACCGCCCACCTTCCAGTGGATGCCCTCCATCGCCTCCAGCACCAGCGGCAGCACGCCGGTGAGCCACAGCACCAGCCCGACCCAGACCACCCACGACAGCGTGCGCTCGGCCACGCGCACCAGCTGCGAGCGCGGGAAGCCCACCTGCAGCACCCGCACGCCCAGCCGGATGATCAGCAGCGAGGCCAGGATCGGCACCGCCAGCTGCAGCAGCACCGGGCGCGCCACCACGCCGCCGGCCGGCAGTCCCCAGCGCGCCGCCAGCACGGCGCCGAGTGCGAGCATCGGCAGCAGCACGCCGTCCACCAGGTGCTCGCCGAACCACACGCCCGGCGGGCGCGGCTGCCGGCCGCGCGCGGTCCAGGCCACCAGCCAGGCCAATGCCAGGCAGAGCGCGAGCGTGCCCAGCTCGATGAGCGCGCCACGCTGCGTCAGCGCCCTGAGCAGCGCCTGCAGGTCCGTCGGATCCATCCCTTCCCCTCTCTCTCGTGTCGTCGTCCACGGCGCCGCGACGGACGCCGCCGCGGCCCGGTGTTTTCCATGGAATCAAGCGGCCCGTGCCGGGCCGCGCCGCCGTGTCAGTCGGCCAGGTCCGCCAGCACGCGCAGGTGCGCCGCCACGCTGCGCGAGAGCGCGCCGAGGTCGTAGCCGCCTTCCAGGCAGGAGACCACGCGCCCGCCGGCATGGCGGTCGGCCACGTCCTTGATGCGCCGCGTGATCCAGGCGTAGTCGGCTTCCACCAGGCCGAGCTGGCCCAGGTCGTCGTCGCGGTGCGCGTCGAAGCCGGCGGAGATGAAGACCATCTGCGGCCGGAACTCCTCCAGCCGCTGCAGCCACATCGCCTCGATCAGCGAGCGCACCTCGGGCCCGCGCGTGTAGGGCGGCACCGGCACGTTGACCATGTTGGTGCCCAGCGGCACGGCGCCGCTGCCCGGGTAGAGCGGGTGCTGGAAGAAGCTGACCATGAGCACGCGGTCGTCGCCGGCGACGATGTCCTCGGTGCCGTTGCCGTGATGCACGTCGAAGTCCACGATCGCCACGCGCTGCAGCCCGCGCACGTCGAGCGCGTGGCGCGCGGCCACGGCCACGTTGTTGAAGAAGCAGAAGCCCATGGCCTCGTCGCGCGTGGCATGGTGCCCGGGCGGTCGCACGGCGCAGAAGGCGGCGCCGGCGCTGCCGTCGATCACGGCGTCGGTGGCCGCCAGCGCGGCGCCGGCGGCGCGCAGCGCGGCCTCCCAGGTGGCCGGGCAGGCCACGGTGTCGGGGTCGAGCGCGCGGCGCTCGCCCTCGTCGCGCAGGCGCTGCAGCAGGTCCTGCATCTCCAGCACGTAGTGGGCGCTGTGCGCACGCTCCAGGGCTTCGATCGATGCCGGCGGGGCTTCGCGCCAGTCCAGCGCGATGTCCAGGCCGGTGGCGCGCAGGTGGTCCGCGATGGCGTCCAGGCGCTGCGGACACTCGGGGTGGCCGGCGCCCATGTCGTGCGCGCGGCAGGCGGGGTGGCTGTAGTAGGCGGTCGTCATGGCGGGACCATTGTGATTTATGGTGACCCCCATGAACGAACGCCCGGCCCAACACCTGCAACGCCTTGTGGACCAGGTCGGCACCGTGGTGGTGGGCAAGCGCGCGCAGGTCGAGGACTGCGTGGCCTGCCTGCTCGCCGGCGGCCACCTGCTCATCGAGGACCTGCCCGGTGTGGGCAAGACCACGCTGGCGCACGCGCTGGCGGTGTCGCTGGGCCTGCGCTTCGCGCGGGTGCAGTTCACCGCCGACCTGCTGCCCAGCGACCTGCTGGGCGTGGGCGTGTGGGAGCGCAGCCGCGAGGCCTTCGTGTTCCATCCCGGACCGGTGTTCACGCAAGTGCTGCTGGCCGACGAGATCAACCGCGCCGGCCCGCGCACCCAGAGCGCGCTGCTGGAGGCGATGGAGGAGCAGCAGGTCAGCATCGAGGGCCAGACCCGGCCGCTGCCCGCACCCTTCTTCGTCATCGCCACGCAGAACCCCGGCGACCAGCTCGGCACGTTTCCGCTGCCCGAGAGCCAGCTCGACCGCTTCCTGATGTGCCTGACGCTGGGCTACCCGGACCGCGCCAGCGAGCGCGCGCTGCTCTCGGGCGAGGACCGGCGCGCCTCCATCGCGCGGCTGGAGCCGGTGATGACGCCCGCGGCGCTGCAGGCCGCGCAGGCCGCCGTGGCGCGCGTGCATGCCTCCGACGCGCTGCTGGACTATCTGCAGGCGCTCATTGCCACCACGCGCGACGGGCGCTGGTTCGCGCAGGGCCTGAGCCCGCGCGCGGGCATCGCCTGGCTGCGCGCGGCGCGCGCCCGCGCCCTGCTGCAGGGCCGCGACTACGTGGCGCCCGACGATTTGCAGGGCGTGGCGGTGCAGGTGCTGGCACACCGGCTGCAGGTGGCCGCCGACAGCGGGCGCGGCCGCGCGGCGCAGGTGCGCGCGCTGCTCGAAGCGGTGCCGCTGCCCTGAGGCGCGAAGCCCGTCGCGCATGCGAGACCTCGTCCAGCGCTGGCTCCTGAAGCGCCATCCGCGCAGCGCGCGCTGGCGCATCGAGCAGCGCAACCTCTACATCGTGCCCACCGGCGCGGGCTGGCTGTTCGCCGCCACGCTGGCGCTGATGCTGCTGGCCGCCATCAACCTGCAGCTGGCGCTGGGCTACCTGCTGTGCTTCGTGCTCGCGGGCGCGGCCTTCGCCTCGATGCTGCAGACGCACCGCACGCTGCGCGGGCTGCAGCTGCAGCTGCGCGAGCCCGCGCCGGGCTTTGCCGGGCAGCCGCTGGCGCTGCAGGTGGAGCTGCTCAATCCCGGGCCGGCGCGCCACGGCATCGCGCTGGTGTGGCAGGCCGAGCGCTCGCGCCCGGCCTGGGCCGACGTGCCGGCCGCGGCGCAGTGCGTGGTCGAGCTGCACTGGACGCCGCCCGCGCGCGGGCGCCACGCGCTGCCGCTGCTGCGGGTGCAGACGAGCTATCCCTTCGGCCTGTTCCGGGCCTGGACGCTGTGGCAGCCAGCCGCGCAGCCGCTGGCCTGGCCCGCGCCCGAAGCCGCCGCGCCGGCGTTGCCGCGCACGGGCCCGCCCCTGTCGGCCGGAACCGGCCGCGCGGTGCGCGAGGAGGACGGCGACTTTGCCGGCGTGCGCGCCTACCGCCGCGGCGACACGCCGCACGAGCTGCTGTGGAAGAAGAGCGCGCACCACGGCGAGCTGGTCACGCGCGAGCGCCAGGCCGGCGCGCCGCCGCCGCTGAGCCTGCGCTGGCAGGACGCCGGCGGCGGCGACGCCGAGGCGCGGCTGTCGCGGCTGGCGGCCTGGGTGCTGGCCGCCGCGCGCGCCGACGTGCCCTGCGCGCTGGAGCTGCCCGGGGTGCGCATCCCGCCCGGCACCGGCCCCTTGCACCGGCAGCGGCTGCTGCAGGCGCTGGCGCTGTGGGACGAGGCGGGCGCCGCTGCCACGGATTGACGGGAAAGAACCAGGCATGGCGCCCTCCTCCCCGCTCCTGGCCCGGCTGTTCGGCGCGCCCACGCTGCCGCGCTCCACGCGCGACCTGCTGTTCCTGCTGCTCGTCATCGGCTGGACGCTGCTGCCGCACGCGGCGCACCTGCCGCCCTGGTGCGGCGTGCTGGTGGGCGCCACGCTGCTGTGGCGCGCGCGGCTGGCCTGGCTGCGCCGCCCGCTGCCGCCGCGGCCGCTGCGCTGGTCGCTGCTGGCGCTGGCGCTGGCGCTCACGGCCTGGAGCCACGGCACGCTGCTTGGGCGCGACGCCGGCGTGACGCTGCTGGCGGTGCTCATGGCGCTGAAAACCCTGGAGCTGCATGCGCGGCGCGACGCGCTGGTGGTGTTCTTCCTGGGCTTCTTCCTGATCCTGACGCAGTTCCTCTACACCCAGACGCCGCTGCGCGCGCTGGCCACGGCGCTGTCGGCCTGGGGCCTGATGACGGTGCTGGTGCTGGCGCACCGGCCGCTGGGCTACCCGCCGCTGCGCGAGGCCGCGGGCGTGGCCGCCGGCGCGGCACTGCGCGGCGCGCCGCTGGCGCTGCTGCTGTTCCTGCTGTTCCCGCGCCTGGGGCCGCTGTGGGGGCCGCCGGCGCCGCCGCTAGCGCAGACGGGGCTGTCCGGGCGGCTGAGCCTGGGCGGCATGGAAGCGCTGGCGCGCGACGACCGCGAGGCTTTCCGCGTGCGCTTCGACGGCCCGGCCCCGCCGCTGGAGGCGCTGTACTGGCGCGGCCCGGTGCTCTCGGACTTCGACGGGCGCGAGTGGCGCCCGCGCCCCACGCACGAGCCGGCACCGCCGCTGCAGCTCAACGGCCCCGGCCTGCGCTACGAGATGCTGCTGAAACCCTCGCCGCTGCCGGCCCTGCCGCTGCTGGAGCTCACGGCGCTGGTGGACACGCTGCGGCTGCCCGTGCAGCTCGAAGCCCAGGGCGGCTGGACGCTGCAGCGCCCGCTCGCCGGCCCCATGGCGCTGCAGGCCCATGCCTGGCCCGACTACGAGATCGGCCCGCTGCAGGCCACGGCCGCGCTGCGCGACGACGTGCAGCTGCCCGCGGGCTTCAACCCGCGCACGCTGCAGTGGGCCGCCGCGCTGCGCCAGCGCCTGCCGCAGGCCGACGCCGCGGCGCTGGTGGAGGCGGTGCTCACCCACGTCCGCCAGGGCGGCTTCGCCTACACGCTCGCGCCCGGCGGCGGCGCGCCGGGGCCGCACGCGGTGGACGCGTTCTGGATCGACCGCCGCGAGGGCTTTTGCGAGCACTTCGCCGCCGCCTTCGTGGTGGTGATGCGTGCGCTGGACGTGCCCGCGCGCATCGTCACCGGCTACCAGGGCGCCGACCCACCCGACGCCCAGGGCTGGTGGAGCGTGCGCAACCGCCACGCCCATGCCTGGGCCGAGGTCTGGATCGACGGCCGGGGCTGGCGCCGCGTGGACCCCACCGCCGCGGTGGCGCCCGACCGCGTGCGCCAGTCCGCGCTGCTGCAGGACGGCGACCTGCTGAGCCAGGCGCTGCAGTACTGGAGCCCGGCGCTGCTGCAGCGCTGGCACGGCGCGCGCGACGGCTTCAACGCCGCCTGGAACCGCACGGTGCTGCAGTACTCGCGCGCCGAGCAGTTCCGGTTGCTGCGCCGCCTGGGCATCGAGGCGCCGGGCACGGACACGCTGCTGCGGCTGCTGGGCGGCGCGCTGGCGCTGGCCGGCCTGGTCGGCGCCCTGGCCGCGGCGCGCGGCCTGCGCCGCCCGCGCGACCCGTGGCTGCGGCTGCAGCCGCGCC
>NZ_VIDQ01000113.1 GCF_009760915.1 Azohydromonas aeria | reverse complement strand
GCACGATGTACGGCCCCGAGTATGTGAACCGTCTCTATGCCATGGTGGCGCGGCACCTGACACCGCCGTTCCGCCTGGTGTGCCTGACCGACGACCGCCAGGGCATCCGGCCCGATGCGCGGATACCACCACCACATGCACGAGGGCGGCCCGATGCACGGCGGCCCGATGGGCGCGCGCGGCATGGAGCGCATGCTCGACCGCGTCAACGCCACGGCCGAGCAGCGCACGAAGATCCGCGCCGTCCTTGACGCCGCGCGCACCGAGGAGCGCGCGCAGGCCCCGGCGCGGCGCCAGCTGCACGAGCAGGCGCTGGCGCTGCTGGCGCAGCCCGCCATCGACGCCGCCGCGCTGGAGAACCTGCGCCAGCAGCAGCTGGTGCAGCACGACCAGGCCTCGCAGCGCCGGCTGCGCACCATCGTCGAGGTCGCCAACGTGCTTACCCCGCAGCAGCGCGCGCAGATTGCACAGGAAATGCGCCAGCGTGCGGCCGAGCATGGGCACCGGCGCTGAACGGGCCGCGGCGGGGGCTATGCTTTCGGGTTGCTTACTGCGCCCAAGCGCCCCTGCTGACATGCCCCGACTGTTGCTGATCGACGACGACGCCCGCCTGAGTGCCATGGTGGCCGACTACCTGCGCAATGCCGGCTTCGGCGTCGAGCTCGCCGCCACGCTCTCCGAGGGCCGGCGCCGGCTGTTGCTGGAGAACTTCGACGCGCTGGTGCTGGACCTGATGCTGCCCGACGGCGACGGGCTGGACCTCACGCGCGAGCTGCGCGCCGACAGCCGCACGCGGCGGCTGCCGCTGCTCATGCTCACCGCGCGCGGCGAGCCGCTGGACCGCATCGTCGGCCTGGAGCTCGGCGCCGACGACTACCTGGCCAAGCCCTTCGAGCCGCGCGAGCTGCTGGCGCGCATCAAGGCGCTGCTGCGCCGCGCCGTGCCCGGCGAGCCCGCGGACGAGACGCTGCGCTACGGCCGGCTGGAGATTGACCTGGGCGCGCGCAAGGCGCGCCTGGACGGCCGCGAGGTCGAGCTCACCGCGCACCAGTTCGAGCTGCTGCGCGTGCTGGCGCAGCATGCCGGGCGCGTCATGACGCGCGACCAGATCATGGACGCGCTCAAGGGCCACGCCCAGGAAGCCTTCGACCGCTCCATCGACGTGCACGTCTCGCGCATCCGCGCCCTCATCGAGGACGACCCGCGCAACCCGCGCCGCGTCCTCACGGTGCGCGGCGTGGGCTACCTCTTCGCCCGCCGCCCCGACGACAAGGGCGAGGACGAGGAGCAGGACGACGGCAAGACGGCGGCGTGACCGCCCGGCGCTGACCCCATAACCACAAGCACTTGCTCAGGGACACGACTCAAGAACGGCACAGCCGTCAGCAGACGCGCACCGCACGCCATGACGGCAGGCCCGCGAAGGCGCAGGGCTGGCTGGGGAAAGGCGACGCAGGCGTCGGCCCGAAGCTGACACCCCGCGCTCACTACTTCGTCATCCCCGCGCAGGCGGGGATCCAGGCGGTCCCCAAGCCGCCGCAGGCTGGTCGGTGGGCGCACCAAGGCCCAAGGCACGGCAGGCGCTGCCCATCAGCCCCCTGCTGTCCTGGGGACCGCCTGGATTCCCGCCTTCGCGGGAATGACGAAGCAGGGTGCGAAGCTCACGTGCCTCCCCGGAAGGCCCCATGAAATCCCTCTACCTCCGCGTCTGGCTCACCGTGGTGGCCGTGCTGGCGCTGTTCGCGCTGGGCTCGGGCTGGCTGTTCCAGCACCAGATGGAGCACGAGCGTGGCCGTTTCGACGCCGCCGCCAGCGAGCGGCTCGCCGCCTGGGGTGACCTGCTGCAGCACGCGCTGCCGCCGCCGCAGGCCCCGGCCGAGAACCAGGCCGAGGTGCTGCGCGAGTGGTCCGAGCGGCTGCGCGTGCCGCTGGCACTGGACGATCCCCGCGACCGCCGCCTGGGCGCCTCCGACAGCTTCGAGCGCATCAGCCGTGAGCCCGGCGCGCGCGTGCTGCCCATCAAGCTCGACGATGGCCGCACGCTGTGGCTGGCGCGCCCGCAGCGCGGCCCCGGCGGCCGCCGCGGGCCGCTGCCCCCGCCCCCGCCGCCGTGGCTGCGCGGCACGGGGCTGGTGGCCGTGCTGCTGGGGCTGTTCGTGGCCGTGGCCGCCGGCGCGTACCCGGTGGTGCGGCGCCTGACGCGGCGGCTGGAGGCGCTGCAGGCCGGCGTCGAGCGCTTCGGCGCCGGCGCGCTGGCGCACCGCGTGGACGACACCGGGCGCGACGAGGTGGCGCGGCTGGCGCGCAGCTTCAACCAGGCGGCCGAGCGCATCGAGACGCTGCTCAGGTCGCACCAGTCGCTGCTGGCCAACGCCAGCCACGAGCTGCGCTCGCCGCTGGCGCGGCTGAAGATGGCCGTGTCGCTGATGGAGACGGCGCGGCCCGACCAGCAGTCCGGGCTGCAGGCCGAGATCCATGCCGACATCGCCGAGCTCGACGCGCTGGTGGAGGAAGTGCTGCTGGCCAGCCGGCTCGACGCCCGCCCCGACATCGAACGGCACGAGGCCGACCTGCTGGCGCTCTCCGCCGAGGAGGCCGCGCGCGTGGGCGCCGAGCTGCACGCCGGCACGGGCCCGTTCGCGGTGCAGGGCGAGGAACGGCTGCTGCGCCGCGCGCTGCGCAACCTGCTGGAGAACGCCCGGCGCTACGGCGGCGACGAGGTCGAGCTGACGCTGGAGCGCGCGGGCTCCACCCTGCGCGCGGCCGTGTGCGACCGCGGGCCCGGCGTGCCGGAGGACATGCGCGAGCGCATCTTCGAGCCCTTCTTCCGGCTGCCCGGCCATGCCGAGCAGCACGGCGGCGTGGGCCTGGGGCTGAGCCTGGTGCGCCAGATCGCGCAGCGCCACGGCGGCAGCGTGCGCTGCGAGCCGCGCGAGGGCGGCGGCAGCTGCTTCGTGCTCGAATTGCCGGCATGCTGAACCAGGCCACCACCACCCTCGCCTTCGACACCCGCGGCCGCGCGCTGCTCGACATCACCCGCCGCGTGCGCGACTGGACCCAGGCCCAGGGCTTCAGCGAGGGACTGCTGACGCTCTTCATCCGCCACACCTCGGCCAGCCTGCTGATCCAGGAGAACGCCGACCCCGAGGTGCAGCGCGACCTGGAGCGCTTCTTCGCCCGGCTCGTGCCCGACGGCGACACGCTCTTTCGCCACACCGACGAGGGGCCGGACGACATGCCCGCGCACGTGCGCGCGGCGCTCACCGCGACGCAGCTGTCCGTTCCGCTGCTGCAGGGGCGCCTGGCGCTGGGCACCTGGCAGGGCATCTACCTCTGGGAGCACCGGTTGCGCACGCACCGGCGCGAGGTGGCGCTGCACCTGCTCGGGCGTTGAGCTCGCACGGATTCCAGGGCTTTCGCCCCCTCTTCCGGGGGTTTGAAGCGCGGCGCCTGAACCTCGGCCGACCGGGACCGTCAACGCAATGCTGCCCGGTCACGGGCAGCCGGTCCGGCCCGGCCCGCCACGGCAGAACAATCCACGACAGCGTTAGCAGCTTGCGCAGCGGGGCTTTCCGACTTCCCACCGATCCCGACACCCATGTTCCGGTCTCCCCGATGGGGATGCGTTTCCGGAGCGCAACGTGAGGAGAAGCTGACATGTCCTTGAGCAACGGTTCCCGACGTGAATTCGTCAAGCGCGGCGCCTACGTCGCACCGGCCGTGCTGACGCTGGCGGCAGCCCCCGAATTCGCCAAGGCCGGCTCGGTCAAGCCCGGGCCGGGCGGCGGCAAGCCCGACAAGCCCGGCAAGGGGCCGCCCGACCCCCATCCCGGCAAGGGCGGTGGCAAGGGCCGGGGCGACGACCGGCCCGGCCGCGGCAACGGCCGGGGCTGAGGCGCCGGGGCCAACCGCCAACCATCCACCCATCCCGGCCTGAACCGGCCTGAGAGCACAGCGGCCCGCCTTCCACGGCGGGCCGCTGCATTTCGTCCCCCGGAACTCACGGGGCCGCCTTCGCGCCGGGCCGGCCCGCCTGCCAAGGCCCGGCAGGTGCCCCGGGAAGCCGCCTGGGCGGCATTCCGCTTGCCGTCGTAGCGGCATTGCCGCGTGCACGCCGCGCGGTTCCCTCCTTTTGCCGCCCCGAGTCCGCCCATGAACAAGCCCCTGTCGCAGCAAGTCATCGTCGTCACCGGCGCCTCCAGCGGCATCGGCCTGGCCACGGCCGAGCAGGCGGCGCTGGCCGGGGCGCGGGTGGTCATCACGGCGCGCGACGCCGACGCGCTGCAGCGCATCGCGCAGCGCCTGTACGAGCACCACGGCGCCAGCGTGCTGCCCGTGGCCGCCGACGTGGCCGTGCGCGCCGAGGTCGATGCCGTGGCCGACGCGGCGGTGCGGCATTTCGGCGGCATCGATTGCTGGGTCAACAACGCCGGCGTCGGCATGGTGGCCTCGCTGCTCGACGCCTGGGACGAGCCTTCCGCGCGCCGGCTCATGGACACCAACTTCTGGGGCATGGTCAACGGCTCGCTGGCCGCGGCCGCGCGCATGCGCCGCAGCGGCGGCACGCTCATCAACGTCGCCAGCATCCTGGCCGACCATGCCGTGCCGCTGCAAAGCGTCTACAGCGCCAGCAAGCACGCGGTGAAGGGCTTCACCGACGGGCTGCGCCAGGAGCTGCAGGCCGAGCACTCGCCGCTGCAGGTGGTGCTGGTCAAGCCGGCATGCATCGCCACGCCGCTGATCGAGCATGCCGCGCATCCGCCCGGGCGGCGCCCGCGCCTGGTGTCGCCGCTGTACGCCACCTCGGACGCGGCGCACGCCATCCTGCAGGCCGCGCGCCACCCGCAGCGCGACGTGAGCGTGGGCGGCGTGGGCGCGCTGCACAGCGTGGCCGCGGGCGTGGCGCCGCAGCTGCTCGACCTGGCCGGGCCGCTGCTGGTGGAGCGCCAGTGGCGCGACGAGCCCTCGCCGGGCACCGACGGCAACCTCAACACGCCCTCGCGCGACAGCCACGGCCGCACCCTCGGCCACCACCCCGGGCAGCGCGTGCACAGCAGCGCCTGGAACCGCCTGGCCGAGCCCGCGCAGGGCCTGGGCGGGCTGTTCTACGGCGCGCTGGCCGGCGGCGCCTGGTTGCTGGCGCAGGCGCTGCGCAGCGGCAACACCCGGCGCGACGCGCCGCCCGCCGCCGGCACCGGGCGCGGCGGCTGACGCACGAGGACCGAGCCCGATGGCAGCAACTCCCCTGACCGGCAACCCGGTGGCCGTCGTCACCGGCGGCTCCAGCGGCATCGGGCTGGCCGTGGCGCAGCGCCTGAGCCAGCGCCCGGGCGCGCGCGTGGTGCTGGCCGCGCGCGCCGAGTCCACCCTGGCCGACGCGGCAGAGCGCTGCCGGGCCCTCGGCGCCGAGGTGCTGACCCACGCCGCCGACGTGGCCGACACCGCCGCCATGGACGCGCTCATGCGCCGTGCCGTGGAGCGCTTCGGCCGCATCGACGCCTGGATCAACGCCGCCGGCACCAGCCTGTGGGGCCCCTTCGACCACATCCCGGCCGAGGCGCACGAGCGGCTGATCCGCACCAACCTGCTGGGCGTCGTGCACGGCACGCACGCGGCGCTGCAGCACATGCGCGGCCGCGCCAGCGGCGGCGTGGTGGTCAACATCGCCTCGATCTCGGGGCGCATCCCCACGCCGCTGGCCGCCAGTTACACCGCCAGCAAGTACGGCGTGGCCGGCTTCACCGACGCGCTGCGCGACGAGCTCTCCGGCACCGCCATCGCCGTGTGCGGGGTGTACCCGGGCTTCGTGGACTCGCCCACGCAGCACCGATCCGCCAACTACACCGGGCGCGAGCTGCGCCCGGTGCCGCCGGTGCTCGACCCGGACGAGGTGGCCGCGGCCGTCGTGGCGCTGCTCGACCATCCGCGCCGCGCCGTGCGGCTGGGCTGGCAGCACGCCGCCGCGCTGCCCTACGCGCTGGCGCCCGACAGCGCCGGCCGCGCCGCCGCGCGCGCGGCCGAGCACTGGTTCCTGCACAGCGGCGAGCGCCGTGCCGACGACGCCGGCGCGCTGTTCGCGCCGCGCGAGGACCTGCCCGCGGCCGTGCACGGCGCCTGGGGCCTGCCCCAGCGGCGCGAGGCCCGCGCCGCGGCGCTGGGCGTGCTCGGCGGCGCCGCCGCGCTGGCCGCCGGCGTGCTCGGCTGGTGGCTGGCCAGTGGCGCGCGGCGCGGCCGCGCCGATGCCGCCTGACAACGAGGACCCGCAACGCATGAAGACGGTGGTCGTGTTCCAGGGGGGCGGCGCGCTGGGCGCCTTCGGCGGCGGGGCCTGGGCCACCGTCGCGCCGTGGCTGCGCGCGCGCGGCGACCGCGTGGTGGCGCTGGCGGGCACGTCGATCGGCGCGCTCAATGCCGCGCTGGCGGCGCGCCACCTGCGCAGCGCCGACATGGGCGCGCAGGCGCTGCTGCGGCTGTGGCGCGAGGACATCGCCACGCCGTCCGTGCCGTTCCTGGGCCTGCCGCTGGGCGACTCGGCCGGCGCCGCGGCGCTGCGGGCCTGGAACGGCGTGCTCACCGGGCTGCTGTGCGGCACGCGCCACCTGTACCGGCCGCAACCGCTGCACTGGCTGCCCTGGGTCGGCCTGCGCCGGCTGGAGCATCCGTTCTACGACCGCGCCGCGATGTGGGCGCTGCTGGAGCGCGAGGCCGGCACGCAGTCCAGCGCCGGCGCCCCGGCGCAGCCGCTGCTGGCCGCCGCGGCGGTGGACCTGATGTCGGGCGAGCTGCGGCTCTTCGACAGCGACGCCGCGCCGCTGGGCCCGGCCGAGCTGGCCGCCAGCTCGGCCATCCCGATGATGTTCGACCCGGTGGACGTGGGCGGGCGCCGCTACTGGGACGGCGACATGGCGCGCGACTCGCTGCTGCCGCCGCTGCTGCAGCGCCTGATTGAGAGCGGGCGCTGGCGCCCGGACGCGGGCGAGCCGCTGCAGCTGGTGAGCATCGAGCAGTTCGGCCGCCCGCTGGCCGAGGTGCCGCAAAGCGGCCTGCAGCTGGCCTACCGCGCCTTCAACCTGATGCAGCTCGACAAGCTCGTGCCGCCGGCGCTGCCGCCGGGGCCGGGAGTCAAGCGCTGGGTGCGCATCACGCGCCCGCCACTGCCCGAGGACGGGATTTCGGGCCAGTTCGACTATTCGCCGCCGCGATTGGAAGCGCTGATTGCGCAGGGCCGGGACACGGCGCGCTCGGCCCTGGTGGGGTCGCTGACGCCTGCGGGCGAGCAGACCGGGGCGGACCGCTGACCTGAGCTGTGGCGTCCTGCGCCCCGGACTTGGCCTTGGGCGGCAGGGCTTGCCGAGCCAGTGCCGGCGTCGGCGCCCCGGCCGGGGCCGAGGCGTTTGCGGCCAGCCGGGCCTTGGCCTGAGCGCGTCGCGCCGCCAGGTGCGTCTTGACCCGGACGGCGAGCTTTTCCAGGGCGTCATGCGACTCGGCCAGCACGTGGTTGGACCAGGTGCGGCGCAGCATCACCATATGCGCGCGGGGCTGCGTGACGTTGGTGGACTGCTGGACATGCGCCGGCGTGCCGTAACCCATGTCGATGAGGCTGCAATCGCCCAGCTCGCACAGCGCCTTGACGGTCAGGTAAGTCAGCGACGTGCCCACCGAAAGCCGCGCCAGCCCGGCGTCGAACAGGATGCGGTGCAGGTGCAGCGTACGCTGGGCCTGCATGCCCAGGATGGCGCCCACCGGACGGTCGCCGGCCGTCAGCACGAAGGCGCGCAGCAGCTTGTGCCCGGCCAGTTCCAGCCAGTGCTCCGGCCTTGAAACCGCGGGATCGTCGGTAGCCAGCGCCTGAAGCGCCTGCACCAGCACCGGCACCTGCGCGGCCTCGCGCACGACGTGCAGCCGCAGCTCACCGGCTTCCTTCTCCAAGAGCCGGACCTGGCGAGCCAGGTTGTAGCGCTTCTTGGGACTCATGGGTTCCAGATACTGCTCGAAGCTGCCCTGCAGCGGCACGGTGTGGCATGAACGCCAGCCGTACATGGGCCAGAAGCGGCACAGCCGGCGCAGCGGCGCCGACGCGTTGATGCTGTTCCACAGCGCGGACTCCTGCGGCAGGGCCTGCATCGATATCCCGGCGCAGTGGCGATGGCGGGTCAACAGGAACTCCAGCACCTGCTCCGCCACGTCGGGCGGCGGGTCGCCCAGCAGTGCACTGCCCAGCAGCGACACCACCGGCACCCTGAGTTGCGTCTGCAACCTCAAGCCCATGTTGAATTTCACGGGCAGCCGCCACACCCGCACCGGGACGATGCTCAGCAACCGCCCGTCCTGCGTGTCACGCACGGCCAGCAACTCCCCGCGGTGCTCGCCCGGCGTGCGCAGCATCAACTCGAAGTAGCGCGGCGTCTGGAACACCGCCTCCGGGCTACCGCTGGCGGCCACCATGCCATGCCAGGCGGCGAGGAACGCCCCATCCTCCAGGCCGTTGGAGACCACTTCAATGCTGCAGCGGCGCGCTCCGCCGATGAACTGGGCTGACGGGTTCAGAAAACTGTTAACCATGGAACTGCAATACACGGGTGAGCCTTCAAGCGCTGCCGACCGGGCCAACCGCACGGGGTCACCTCGGAGAGGCTCGCAAACTCCAGTCCGGCCTTGACTCCGCGTCCAGGCCGGACAGTTTGAACGATCACCTTATCGAACACCTTGCAACCATACCTTCATTGACAGCAGAGACACGAACAGCAATCGCAACCGTGCAGTTGATGGAAAAAACTAGCCCGGCTACCGCAATTTTTTTGACATTGACCCTGTCAATAAGCTTGCAGACGGACCCATCTGGCACCGGGTCCAGGCGGGCGCCGGCAAGAATTGGGGCATGAGCCGAAGACCGGCAGCCCGCTCCTGTCAATGAGCTTGCAGGGCTGCCATGGAAGCTGCTTTGTTCAGGCGAGGATCGCAAGGCTCAAGCCGTGAGCCGATGGCACCGTCCCGGCGGCACCGGCCCACGCTGCGGGTGCCGGTCAGCCGCGCTGGTGCCGGCCCTGGTCATCGGGCCGGTTCGAGGCCGACGGGTCGCCGTGCTGCTCGCCCGCCACGCCGGGCGTGCCGCGCGAGGCGTCGGTGCCGGAATCGACGCCGCCGTGCTGCGGCGCCTGCGGCGCGGTGGCCTGCGCCTGGTCCTGCCCGGCGCCGCGCGGCGGGTTGCGCGGCACGGTGCCGCGCGGGTTGTCGTCGTTGCCTTGCTGCTGGCTCATGTCGGTCTCCTGCTGGAAAGCCATGTGGCGGGAACGTGGTCCGGCCTGCCGGGCAAACCCGCCTCCCGCCGGGCCCGGGGCGGGCGGTGCAATTGCTCCAGGTCAAGCCTGTCCGGGAGACACGTCGATGCAGCACCACGCCGAACGGTCCTGTGCCCCGTCCGCCGACGCGGCGCCGGACGGCGCGCGCCCCGGTCATCCCTTCGGCAACCGGCCCGGCGCCGAAGCCGGCGCCGCCGCTCCCGCGCTGTGCTGGCACTCGCGGCGCAACTGCCGCCTCACGCCGCGCCAGCTCGGCGCCTGCTTCGCCGCCGTGTGCGCCTTCCACCTGCTGCTGGCGCTGGCGTTCTGGGCGCTGGGCTTTCCGCTGATCAGCCTGTTCGCCGGCATCGAGGTGGCGGCGCTGGCCGCGGCGCTGGTGGTGCACGCGCGCCATGCCTGTGACCGCGAAACCATCACCCTGGCGGCGGACCGGCTGTGCGTGGAGCAGCACTGCGGCGCGCGGGTGCGGCGCATCGAGCTGCCCGCGGCCTGGGTGCGGGTGCAGCCCGAGGGCGCCGGCCCGTCGGCGCTGGTGCGCCTGTCGGCCGGGGGCCAGAGCGTGCGCGTGGGCCGCCACCTGTGCGCGGCGCAGCGCCCGCTCATGGCGCGCGAGCTGCGCCACGCGCTGGCCCGGGCGCAGCAGCCGCCGCCGGGCACGCCGCTGCCCTGAGCGCCATCGGCGCCGGCCCCGGCAGGTCCCGGCACCGGGCCGGCAAGGCATAAGGGTTGCCCCCGATCCGGCATGAACGCACGGCAAACCCCCTCTTCCGGCGACCGGCGCTCGCCCCCCTCCAGCGGCTTTTCCGACAGCCGCCCGGCGCTGTTCTCGACCGCCGCGCTGCGCGAGCACGGCGGGCCGCACCGCATCGTCATCGTCGGCGGCGGCGCCGGCGGGCTGGAGCTGGCGGTGCACCTGGGCGAGGCGCTGCGCAAGCCCCGGCGCGGCGACGTGCCCGCCGAGGTGCTGCTCATCGACAGCGCGCTGACGCACGTGTGGAAACCCTGGCTGCACGAGATGGCGGCCGGCACGCTCAGCGGGCACGACAGCGGCGTGGAGTTCCTGCAGCTGGCGCGGCGCCACGGCTTCCGCTTCCACCTGGGCACGCTCGAATCCCTGGACCGCGGCAGGCACGAGCTGTGGCTGTCGCCGCTGGATGACGACGAGGGCCAGGAGATCGCGCCGCGGCGCGCCGTGGCCTACGACACGCTGGTGGTGGCCGTGGGCAGCATCGTCAACGACTTCCGCACCCCCGGCGTGGCCGAGCACGCGCTGCGGCTCGACAGCGCCGCCGACGCCATGCGCTTCCACCGGCTGCTGCTGGCCGAGTGCGCGCGCGCCGAGGTGCAGTCGCGCGGGCCGGTGGAGGTGGCGATCGTCGGCGGCGGCGCCACCGGCGTGGAGCTGTCGGCGGAGCTGGTCGAGTCCGTGCGCGCCATTGCCGGGCTGGGCACCGAGCTGCGCCAGGAGGCGCAGCCGATGCGGCTGCACCTGATCGAGTCCGGGCCGCGCCTGGTGGGCGCGCTGCCCGAGGACATCAGCCGCGCGGTGCAGGCCGACCTGGAGGCGCGCGGCGTGGAGGTGCTCACCGGGCGGCGCGTCACCGAGGTCGCTCCCGGCCACGTCGTGCTCGACGACCACGAAATCGTGCCCGCGGCGCTGACGGTGTGGGCCGCCGGCATCCGCGGCCCGGCGGTGCTGGAGCGGCTCGACGGCCTGGAGCTCAACCGCTCGCGCCAGCTGCTGGTGCGCGACACGCTGCAGACCACGCGCGACGCCGACGTCTTCGCCATGGGCGACTGCGCCAGCTGCGTGCCCGAAGCCGGCGCGCCGCCGGTGCCGCCGCGCGCGCAGGCCGCGCAACAGGAGGCGCGCTACCTGTCGCAGGCGCTGCTCAAGCGCTTGCGCGCGCACCCGGTGGAGGGCTTCCGCTTCCACGACCGTGGCGCGCTGGTGTCGCTGGGCAGCCGCGACGCCATCGGCCGCCTCGCGGCGCGGCTGCCCGGCGGCGGCATGCGGCTGCAGGGGCTGCTGGCGCGCTGGGCCTACTGGAGCGTGCACCACGCCCACATGGTCCGGCTGCAGGGCGCGCTGCGCACGGCGGTGGACCAGATCGGGCACTGGATCGACAGGCGCACGCAGCCGCGGGTGAAGCTGCATTGAGGGGCGGCAGCCCCGCGCCGTGGAAGGCCCGCTGGCGGGCCCGGGTCAAGCCGCCGCGCCGCCTGCCGGCACCACCCCATGCGCCAGCTCCCCGACGCGCCGCAGCGCCTGGCGCTGGGCGTCGGTCCAGCGTCCGCCCAGTCCGAGCCGGATGCAGTGGCCGTAGCGCCCGGTGGTGCTGAACAGCGAGCCCGGGGCGATGCAGATGCGCTCGCGCAGGCAGGCCTGGTACAGCGCCATGGCGTCGCTGCCCGCGGGCAGCTCCACCCACAGGATGTAGCCGCCCGGCGGGTCGGTGATGCGCGTGCCCCGGGGAAAGCTCTCGGCCGCCAGCGCCCGCGCCTCCTCCAGCCGTGCCGCCACGGTGTTGCGCAGCTGGCGAAAGCCGCTCTCCAGCCCGGGCTGCATGAGCAGGTCGGCCAGCGCCAGCTCCATCAGCTCGGTGAAGCTGCCCGAGTGCACCGCCTTCAGGTGCTTGACCTCCTCGGTCCACCGCCCGGCCTCGACGTAGCCCACGCGCACGCCCGGCGCCATGGTCTTGGAGTAGGAGCCGCACAGCATCACCCAGCCCGCATCGTCGAAGCTGCGCACGGCACGGCGCTGGTCGTCATGGGCGCACAGCGGGTTGTAGAGCACGTCCTCGATCAGCGGCACGCGGTGCCGCGCCACCAGCTGCGCCAGGCGCCGGCGCTCCGGCACGGGCATGCACGAGCCCATCGGGTTGGCCAGCGTGGGGACGGCCAGGATGGCCTTCACCGGCTGCGTGTCCAGCGCCAGCGACAGCGCGTCCACCGACAGGCCGTGGCGCGGGTGGGTCGGGATTTCCAGCGCGCGCAGGTGCATGCTTTCCAGCAGCTCCAGGAAGCCGAAGGAGGTGGGCGACTCCAGGGCCACCACGTCGCCGGGCTGCGTCACGGCGCGCAGGCACAGGCTGATGGCGGCCTGGCAGCCGGTGGTGGAGACGATGTGCTCGGGGTCGAGCCGGCAGCCCAGCGCCAGCGCGTGGCGCGCCACCGCGCGGCGGAACTCCGCCGCCCCGCTGCCCGTGGGATAGCGGCACAGCGAGGCGCGATGGCGCTGCGCCGCGCGCGTGACGGCGCGGCGCACGCGCTCCTCCTGGAACAGGTCGGCCCCCGGCCACACCGCGCCGAAGGAGACGAAGGCCGGGTCGTGCACCAGCGACATCACCTGCGCCGCCAGCGACCTCACCGCCACGGGCTGCGCCTGCGGCGGCAGCGGCGTGGTCTCGGGCTCGGCCGCGCGCCGCACCCCCGTGCGCCCGGCCACGAAGTAGCCGGAGCGCGGCCGCGCCTCGATCAGCCGCGCGTCCTCCAGCGTGCGGTAGGCCTGCACCACGGTGGCCATCGACACGCCCTGCTGGCGCGCCAGCTCGCGCACGGAGGCCAGGCGATCGCCGCGCCCGAGCGTGCCCGCGCGGATGGAGGCGGCCAGCTGGTCGGCGATGCGCTGGTAGAGCGTGTCCGGCGTGCGGTCGGGCATGGTGGCTTGCATGGGCCTGGAGGCTTTCCCGGGGCGTGATGGCCGCGTGCTCAGGCCTCGCCGCCGGCGGCCGGCAGCACCAGGTGAGCCAGCTCGCCCACGCGGCGCAGCGCGCGGCGCTGGGCGTCTTCCCAACGCCCGCCCAGCCCCAGGCGCACGCAGTGCGCGTAGCGCCCGGTGGTGCTGAACATCGTGCCCGGCGCGATGCAGATGCGTTCGCGCAGGCAGGCTTCGAACAGCGCCATCGAATCGCTGCCCGCGGGCAGCTCGACCCACAGGATGAAGCCGCCGGGCGGGTCGGTGACGCGGGTGCCCCTGGGAAAGCTCTCCGCGATGATTCCGCGCGCCTCGTCCACGCGCGCCGCCACGGTGGTGCGCAGCTGGCGGTAGGCGCTCTCGGCGCCGGGCTGGGTGAGCAGGTCCGCCACGGCCAGCTCCAGGAACTCGGTGTGCGCGCCGGAATGCACGGCCTTCAGGCGCTGGACCTGGTCCGACCAGCGCCCGGGCGCGACGAAGCCCACGCGCAGGCCCGGCGCCACGGTCTTGGAAAAGGAGCCGCACAGCATCACGTGGCCGCTGTCGTCGTAGCTGCGCACGGCGCGGCGCTGGTCGTCGTGCTCGCACAGGGCGTTGTAGATGACGTCCTCGATCAGCGGCACGCCGCGCTGGGCCACGAGCTGCGCCAGGCGCCGGCGCTCGGCCAGCGGCATGCTCGACCCGAGCGGGTTGGACAGCGTGGGCACGGCCAGGATGGCCTTCACCGGCTGCGTGTCCAGCGCCAGCGCCAGCGCGTCCACCGACAGGCCCTGGCGCGGATGCGTCGGGATCTCCAGCGCGCGCAGGTGCATGCTCTCCAGGATTTCCAGGAAGCCGAAGTAGGTCGGCGACTCCAGCGCCACCACGTCACCGGGCCTGGTGACGGCGCGCAGGCACAGGCTGACCGACTCCAGGCAACTGCCGGTCACGAGGATGTCGCGCGTGTCGAGCTGGCAGCCCATGGACAGCGCCTGGCGCGCGATGGCCCGGCGCAGCTCCTGCGTGCCCGAGCCCAGCGGGTAGCGGCTGAGCGTGGCGCGGTGCCGCTGCGCGGCGCGGTTCACGGCGCGGCGGATGCGCTCGTAGGGAAACAGCTCCTCGCCGGGCGTGGCCGCGCCGAAGGAGACGAAGTCGGGGTCCAGCGCCATGGTGAAGACGCGCGAGCCCATCGAGCTCACGGCCACCGGCTGCGACTGCGACGGCAGCGGCGTCGTGTCCGGCTCGGGCAGCCGCCGCGCCGCGCGCCCGGCCACGAAGTAGCCGGAGCGCGGGCGCGCCTCGATCAGCCGCGCATCTTCCAGCGTGCGGTAGGCCTGCACCACGGTGGCCATCGACACGCCCTGCTGGCGCGCGAGCTCGCGCACGGAGGCGATGCGCTCGCCGCGCGCCAGCGTGCCGGCCCGGATGGAGCCGGCCAGCTGGTCGGCGATGCGCAGGTACAGGGTGTCTTGGTGGCGGTCCATGCCCGGGATTCTGTGCCGGTCCAGCGCTCGCCGACCCATACAGATCACCGCAGAGGCGACCGGCACAGCGCGGGCGAAGCGGTCTGCTGTCACGGCTGTATTGGTCGCCTTCTGCGCCTGTGCAGGCCGGTTCCGGGCGCCGACAGTGGTTGCCATGGACACCACCACCACCTTCGATCTGGCCCCCGGCACCGCGCTGGGGCTCTCCGACGCGGCCGGGCGCGAGCTGGTCGTCTTCAGCGGCCGGCTGTGGCTGACCTGCGACGGCGGCGCGCAGGACGTCTTCCTCACCGCCGGCGATCGGTTGCGCCTGGGCCCGGGCGCCGTGATCGAGTGCGACAGCCCGGGCGCGGCGCGGCTGCAGCTGATGCCGGCGCATGGGCGCGCCTGGTGGGCCGCCGTCTCGGCCTGGCGCGCCTTCGCCCGGTTGGCGCTGCGGCTGCAGGGCGTGCACACCGGGCTGCCGCCGCGGCTGGTGGACCGGCGCGGATGAGTTGAACCGATCGCGCCTGGGCCGCAACGCAGGGCGCTCGGACGGTGTTCAGCCGTCCACCCATGAACCCTTCCAACCAGGAGACAACCCATGGACACCCAAGCCGCCGCCTTCTTCGAGCTGGCCCCCCGCGTCGCGCGCCGCATGGACTTCGCCGACGGGCGCGAGCTGGTCGTGCTCAAGGGCCGGGTGTGGGTCACCTGCACCGACCATTCCGAGGACGTGTTCGTCAGCGCCGGGCACTCGGTGCAGTTGGGGCCGGGCGCGGTGGTGGAGTGCGACGGCGGCGAGATCGCGCGGCTGCGGGTGGTGCCGGCGGAAATCGGCTGGATGCAGTTGGCGGGGCAGATGCTGGCTGCGCTTGCCGGGTTGCTGCCGCGGGTGCCCCGGTTGCAGGCGGGGCCGATGGACCCGGAAGGGCTGGATGGGGTGGGGAATAGGTAATTGCCCTGCTGAAACAAGAGAAACCGTGAGGCGTGTTTTATTTCACGCCCTATCCATTTAGCAAGTTGAGCAGAAACACAATACCCAACCCTATCGCCTAAATCAGCACCCCGTGGGGCACCGTATGGCGGTCATAACAATAGCGCGTGGATCTCCACAACGGCAGCAGTAGCTGCCACTCACGACACCAAGAACTACCGTATTGGCTTGACCGAACCACACACTGCAAGCCTGATTTTCATTCATGAGAACCAAACCAAGATCGCCACAATTTCAAACCACCGTCCGCGGCATGCTTCAATGGTCGATCTCCAGGCACCTTTCGATTCCAGCGACGCAGCCAGATTTTGCGCTTTACTCCCTTATCGTTAACCACCGGCCAATTGGCCCACCGCGACCGAAGGCAAGAACAAACACCATTCGTTAAACCGTCGTGATAGTGCGGACCGCCATAAAAATCATCTTCATGCCCGCGCACACGGGCATGACGAAATTTCTTCTTCAGCCTGCGCAGCCATTGACCTGGCTCCTTTTCAAGCTGCTTGCTTCAATCGCTGGCTCATTGGTGCGGCAGCGTCAACAGTCAATACCGGGCGCACACACCGGTGAACTTGCAGTCCAGGCACTGTTGATTTTGAAATGCCCGCCGTCCCCACCGACACTCCCGGCTTAGCCGCCCACTGCGCCCAACCGAGCGGCGGATCAGGTCTTGCCTTTTGCTCCCCTTTCTACTGACCAAGGACTTGACGCGATGGAGGCAAAAGGCAAGACCTGATAATCATCTAGCCGCAGTGGCCGGCCTCCGTTCACGGGACTATCGTTTGGTTGCGACTCAACCGACGGTGCCCACGAAGGAGGCCGGCATGGAACTGTACTCTTCAATCGACCTGCACTCGAACAACGGCGTTGTGATGGTGCTCGATGACCGGGATCGAACAGTGTTTGCCAAGCGCTTGCCCAACGATCTGACGCAGGTCATCTCGGCACTGCGAAGCTGTCCAGGGACCATTGTTGGCGTAGCGGTGGAATCGACCTACAACTGGTATTGGCTGGTGGATGGATTGCAGGATGCTGGTTTCAAAGTGCACCTTGTCAATACTGCTGCCGTCAAACAGTACGACGGGCTCAAACATGGTGGCGACTTCAGTGATGCTCGTCACTTGGCTCACTTGTTGCGATTGGGTATTTTGCCCACTGGGTATATCTATCCGAGAGCCGAACGGGCTGTGCACGACTTGCTGCGCAAACGTACCCAGCTCGTGCATCAGCATACGACGCAGATATTGAGCATGCAGAATCTGCTGGCACGCAACCTCGGCGCTCAAGCCAGCGGCAACGAA
>NZ_VIDQ01000112.1 GCF_009760915.1 Azohydromonas aeria | reverse complement strand
TGCAACAAGGCCGTCTGTAGATGTGCAATCTGATCCTTCGTCGTGCACTGTCACCACGACGCGTCGCCAACACCAGAGAAGTCGAATACCAACACCGGGCCATTGACCTCGGGAGAAGTCCCTGTAGTCCGCTTGCGGGCCGAATCCGCGGCCTGGGCAGGGTTCGGCCCGCAAGCGGGCCTCCTACAGGCTCCGGCCGACTGCCCGGCCACTGAACGGGAACAGTGCCGGTACGCGGCGTCTTGTCGCTCAAAGCGTTGCGCTTTGCACACCCACCTGCGCGCGAAACCGTTCCCAGCACGCCTCCACGAAGGTCCCGATGATCCGGGCGTAGCGCGGATGCGCCTGGTGTCCCCACTCGGGATGAAATTGAAAGCCCCAGGCGAACTGCCGGGCGTCGTGCCAGCGGAAGGCTTCCACCAGGCCGTCGTCGGCATGGGCCTCGGCCACCAGCCCGGTGGCCAGGCGCTTGACGCCCTGCATGTGCAGCGAGCTCACCGCGAAGCGCGGGCAGCCGGTGAGCCGCTCCAGCTCGCCGCCGGGCACGAGGCTGACCTCGTGGCGCTCGGCGTACTGGTCGGCCAGCGACTCGTCCGGGTCCTCCCAGTGCACCACCGGCCCGCCGCGCAGCTTCAGGTCCTGGTGCAGGCTGCCGCCCATGGCGACGTTGATCTCGTGGCTGCCGCGGCAAAAGCCGATCAGCGGCACGCCGCGCTCGATGCACAGCCGGATCAGCGGCAGCGTCACCGCCTCGCGCTCGTGGTCGAACTCCATGCCGGGGTGCGCCGGCTCCTCGCCGTAGTGGCGCGGGTGCACGTTGGTGGCCGAGCCGCCCAGCAGCACCCCCTGCACCAGGTCCAGCATCAGCGGCAGCCGCCCGGCGGGCACGCGCGGGAAGCACACCGGCTGCAGCCCGCGGTTGAGCAGCGTGCGCGTGCCGACCTCGTCCATCACGGTGTAGGGCTGCGGATGGCCGTGCTCGTTGCCCAGCTCGCGGTGGCTGGAGACGACCCACACGCAGGGCACCCGCCCGGCGGCCAGCGGGTCGGCGGTCTCCGGCGCGTTGATCAAGTGCGGCGCGTTCATTGCCCCGCCCCCTCGCGCGGCCGCCCGTGCGCGCGGCAAGCCTCGGCAAAAGCCTCCAGCGTGCGCTGGTAGAACGGGTTGCGGTCGTGCTGCCATTCCGGGTGCCACTGCACGCCGCAGGCGAAGCCGCGCACGCCTTCCACGCGCACGGCCTCGACCAGGCCGTCGGGCGCGTGCCCCTCGGCCACGAGGCCGCGGCCCAGGCGCTTGATGCCCTGGCCGTGCAGCGAGTTGACCATCGCCCGCTCGCCGCCGGCCCAGCGCGCGAAGTCGCTGCCCGGTGTGAGCAGCACCTCGTGGCGCTCGGCGAACTGCACTTCCAGCGGCTCGTCGTCGGGCTCGCGGTGGTCCATCACGCCCAGCTCGACGTGCACCTCCTGGTAGAGGCTGCCGCCCAGCGCCACGTTCATCTCCTGCAGCCCGCGGCACACGCCGAAGAGCGGCGTGCCGGCGGCCAGCGCCGCGGGCACCAGCGCCATGGTCAGGCGGTCGCGGCGCGGGTCGAGCAGGTCGGTGGCCAGCGCGGTCGAGCCGAAACGCGTGGCCTCGACGTTGGAGGGCGAGCCGGTCAGCAGCACGCCATCCACCAGCGGCAGCAGGTCGGGCACGTCCTCCGCGCCGGCCATGGGGAAGAGGATCGGCTGCAACCCGAGCTGGCACACCGCCGCGGCGTAGCGGTCGGCCAGCAGCGTGTAGCCGCCGGGATCGAACTCGTTGAGGTGGCGGTGGCAGGCGGGCAGCCACACCAGGGGCTTGTGGGCGCTCATGGCCAGGATGGTGGAGCGGCGGGGGGCGCCTGTGGAAGCGCCGGGTGGCGCGTCATGGCGTAGGACGGCGCCGACAGCGGGTGGCGATCAACCTGTCCCGCGCAGGAACTTCTCCGCCTGAGCCACCAACCGCCCGGTGATCACTTCCCACACCGCGCCTGGGAAGCCCTCAGGCAGCATCGCCTCGACCCGCGCCACGGCCGCCGTGACACCCTGCGCCATGTCCACCATCGTGTGCCGCAACCCGGGTGCCTCACGGTCGGCCAGTTCCAGCCAATGGCGCGGCTGGATGTCCGCCAGGCGGTAGTGCGCGTTCTTCGTGCGCAGCGCCATCGCCAGCCGCATCTTCTGCGCCCGTACCTGGTTCGCCCGGGGGCCTTCCACGGTCCAGGCCGACAGCACGTCGTACAGCGGCGTCATGCGGTAGCCGCCGCCCGCGGCCAGAAAGATGGAGAAGTTCTTGGCGTGGCCGTCGGTGGCGGCCAGCAGCCAGAAGGCCAGTTGCGCCAGCAGGAACACGCCGCGGTCGCGCTGCGCGTCGCTGCTGCCGGACAGCAGCCGCAGGCAGCGCTCCATGCCCGGGCCGCCCTGGTCCTCGTACTTGTCGCCCGGCGCCGTGCCGCTGGCCTGGCAAAGGTCCTCCTGCGGCAGCCGGGCGATCCAGCGCCCGGCGTCCATCCATTGGCGGTCGAAACGCTCCACCACCAGCACCTTGCGCGCGCCGAAGGTGGCGATGTCGCAGGCCGCCGCCGGCAGCCCCATCGCGCCGAGCAGCTTCAGGCACAGCCACTCGTTCTCCACCGAGTCGCGCATGTCCAGTTGCAGGCCGCCCACCAGCCCCAGCGGCAGCTTCAGGATGTGGGTGGTGGGCGTGGCGCCGCGCGGCCGGCACCAGCGCTCGCCCACGCGCAGCAGCGCCGTCTTCTCCTGCGCGCCGGCAATGGAGATGCGGAAGGCCGCCTCGTCCTCGTCCCGCCCGAAAGGCGTGCCGGCGAGCATGTCGTCCAGGTGCTGCTCGACCGCTTCGTCGTCGAGCGGGTCGTGGTCGAGCCGATCGAAGCCCCGGGGCTCGGCATCGGGCGGCAGCAACTGGACGGCACCCACGCAGTCGCGGCCGATGGCGGCGAGCAGGTTGAAGGCGTCGGTGCCCGCGGCGCGATGGCGGCGGCGCAGCCGCTCGCGGATGTCGGCGTTGTCAGGCAGCAGGTTGTCGAACCAGTTGCGCACCACCGGCCCGTCCAGGCGCAGCCCGGCCGCGATGGGCAGCGACAGCGACAGCGGCCGGCAGCGCGGCGAGGCCAGCCAGGACGGCTCGTACCGCAACGTGTGCGCGGTGCCGCGGACGCTCCACGTCGCCACCCGCTCGCCGTTCATCCAGACGGCCAGCGCGCTCACCACGAGCCCTTGGGTGCCGGACGGAACAGCAGCGAGCCGGTGGACGCGGCCGCAGGCTCAGGCGCCGGCGGCGCCTCCTGCGCGGATGCACCTTCGGCAGCGGGCGTTTCGGGGGCCGCGGCGTTGGAGGTGAGCGGCAGCGGCCGGACCAGCATCTGCGCCTCCAGCGCCTGCAGCAGGCGCAGGATCTGGTCGAGGCTGACGCTGCCGGGCTGCGCCTCGATCTGCGCGATGCGACCCTGGCTGACGCTCAGTCGGGCGCCGAGCTCTTCCTGGCTCAGGCCGCGCTGCTTGCGCAGCGATTTCAGCTGCGTACCCAGTTGCTCGGACAGCCGGATCACGAAGTCCATGGGCTTCTCCATGAGACATCACTAATGAAGCCATCTTATGAGCTTTTGCTAATGTCAGCCTGCATCAGCGTTCGCCGTGATCCGGCGTTTTGTCCCGGGCCGGCATAAGGGGCCGCTCGATGCGGACACGGCCGTTTTATCGAAACTCAAAACGTTTTCATCGAAACGCGATCTATCATGCCGGCGTTGAAGGATCGGACGGCTGAAAGGAGAGCGAGCGATGAGTGCCTTGCCGGAACACCGGACCACGGCGTCCCAGGACCGGGGCGAGCTGGCGCGGATGGTGATGAAACTCTTGGACCACTGGCAACTGGGCACGGAAGACCAGGCGGCGCTGCTGGGCCTGGCGCCCAGCAACCGGGCCGCACTCAATCGCTACCGCAAGGGCGACCCGATCGGCACCAGCCGCGACCAGTATGAGCGCGTCGGCCATCTGCTCGGGATTCACAAGAACCTGAGATTGCTGTTTCCCCAGAACCGGGACTTGGCCTACCGCTGGATGTGTACCCGCAACCGGGCCTTCGACAATCTCACGCCGGTGCAGGTCATTCGGGAATATGGATTCGCGGGCTTGTTGATGGTGCGCGCCTATCTCGACCGTTCGCGTGGCATTTGATTTGCGGAAATCATTCGGGAGAGTATTCAAGAAATCATTTCACGAAAGGTGCCGGTGGATTCCCTGTTCTCGAAACTGACCTTGGCCGACATTCGCCAGGACGTGATCCGCAACATCGTCTCCATCCGCCAGTCCCAGGACTTGTTCGACGACCTCAGTGACGACCCGGCCGCGCAGGCCCTGGCGCAGGCCGTCGAGGACGAAACGAAGCCGCAGCCCTACCGCTCGCGCACCCCGGTGATCGACCGCCCCTTCGAGGATGCCGCCTGGTTCAACGCCATCGAGTGGCCGTTCCGCAACTGGCGCAGCAGCCGCTTCTGCGACGGCGGCTTCGGGCTCTGGTACGGCTCGGACAGCGTCGAAACCACGGTCCGTGAAACCGTGTACCACTGGGTGCACGGCCTGCTGGCGGATGCCGGATTCGAGAATGAATCGGTTTCCATCGAACGCAAGGTGTATTCGGTGGCCTGCCACGCGGCGCTGCTCGATTTTCGGCCCTGTGCCGGCGATTTTCCGGATTTGCTGCATCCCAGCGATTACGGCTATTGCCAGTCGGTGGGCGCGCGGATTCACCGCGAAGGGCATCCGGGATTGATCACGCCTTCGGTCCGGCATGCGCCGGGATGGAATTTCGTGATTTTCAATCCGGCCGTGCTGTCGAATCCGCGGGCGAATTGCCAGCTGACTTACCGGTTGGGCGGCGGGCAGGTTTGCGTGGACAAGGAGCCGGGAAAGGCCTGGATGGATTTCCCGGTGTCGGCCATTTAATTCGGCGCCTGCCCCGGCTCGGCCCCATGCGCCGTGGCCGCCAGTGCCAGTGCCAGCCGCGCCCCCACCTCGGCGTTGTGTTTCACCAAGGCGATGTTGGCCGCCAGGCTGCGCCCGCCGGTGAGCGCCTTGATGCGCGCCAGCAGGAACGGCGTCACCGCCTTGCCGCTGATGCCCTGCGCCTTGGCCTCGGCCAGCGCCTGCTCCGTGATGGCGTCGATCTCCTCCTTGGGCATCGCTGCGGCTTCGGGCACCGGCACGCTCAGCACCGCGCCGCTTTTGAAACCCAGGTCCCACTGCGTGCGCAGCAGCCGCGCCTGCGCCGCGGGGTCGTCCACGCGGCGGTCGGCCGGGAAACCGCTGTCGCGGGTGTAGAAGGCGGCGAAGTTGTCCTGCTCGCAGGCCAGCACCGGCACGCCGTGCGTCTCCAGCACTTCCAGCGTCAGCCCGATGTCTAGGATCGACTTGGCGCCCGCGCACACCACCGCCACCGGCGTGCGCGCCAGCTCCAGCAGGTCGGCGGAGACGTCGAAGCTCTGCTGCGCCTCGCGGTGCACGCCGCCGATGCCGCCGGTCACGAACACCTCGATGCCGGCCAGGTGCGCGCAGATCATGGTGGCGGCCACCGTGGTGGCGCCCAGGCTTCCCTCGGCCAGCACGGCCGGCAGGTCGCGGCGGCTGACCTTCTGCGCCTGGCCGCCGCGGCCCAGCAGCTCCAGCTCGTCGTCGCTCAGCCCGATGCGGATGCGCCCCTTGACCAGCGCGATGGTGGCGGGCTCGGCGCCCAGGCTGCGGATCACGGCCTCGACCTCGCGCGCGGTGCGCACGTTGTCGGGCCAGGGCATGCCGTGGGCGATGATGGTCGATTCCAGCGCCACCAGCGGCCGCCCGGCGGCGCGGGCCGCGGCGGCGGCGGGGCTGAAGGCGAGCCAGGAGGACGCGTGCTCTGGAGCCATGGCGCTGTGCCTGCGGGAAGTGGGGAGGCGGCCAGTGTCGCAGCCGCCGCGGGCCCCGCCCGTGCCCGTCAGGCTCCAGGCGCCCGGCCGCGCCGCCGGCGCTGGCACCATTTCGCCCCTCTTGCAACGGAGTACCCGCCATGGAAAACAAGACCTACCGCATCGCCGTCATCCCCGGCGACGGCATCGGCAAGGAAGTGATGCCCGAAGGGCTGCGCAGCGTGCAGGCCGCGGCCGACAAGTTCGGCATCGGCCTGGAGTTCACGCACATCGACTGGGCCAGCTGCGACTACTGGCAGGCACACGGAAAGATGATGCCCGACGACTGGAAGACGCAGCTCCAGGGCATGGACGCCATCTTCTTTGGCGCCGTGGGCTGGCCCGCGACGGTGCCGGACCACGTGTCGCTGTGGGGATCGCTGCTGAAGTTCCGGCGCGAGTTCGACCAGTACATCAACCTGCGCCCGGTGCGCCTGTTCGAGGGCGTGCCCTGCCCGCTGGCCGGGCGCCAGGCCGGCGACATCGACTTCTTCGTGGTGCGCGAGAACACCGAGGGCGAGTACACGAACCTGGGCGGGCGCATCTTCGAGGGCACCGAGCGCGAGATCGTGATCCAGGAGTCGGTGTTCTCGCGCCACGGCACCGAGCGCGTCCTGAGATTCGCCTTCGAGCTGGCGCAGTCGCGCCCGCGGAAAAAACTCACCGTCGCCACCAAGAGCAACGGCATCGCCGTGAGCATGCCGTGGTGGGACGAGCGCGCCGACGACATCGGCCGCGGCTATCCGGAGGTGAAGGCGGACAAGCAGCACATCGACATCCTCAGCGCCCGCTTCGTGCTGCAGCCGGATCGCTTCGACGTGGTCGTGGCGAGCAACCTGTTCGGCGACATCCTGTCGGACCTGGGGCCGGCCTGCACCGGCACCATCGGTCTGGCGCCGTCGGCCAACCTCAACCCCGAGCGCCGCTTCCCCTCGCTGTTCGAGCCGGTGCACGGCTCGGCGCCCGACATCTACGGCCAGAACATCGCCAACCCGGTGGCCATGATCTGGTCGGGCGCGCTGATGCTGGACTTCCTGACCCAGGGCCAGGGCGCCGGGCGCCAGGCCCACGACGCCATCGTCAAGGCGATCGAGACCGTGCTGCGCGAGGGCCCGCGCACCCGCGACCTGGGCGGCAGCGCCAACACGACCGAGATGGGGCAGGCGGTGGCGGCGCTGATCTGAGGCGGCCCCTCACCGCGCCAGCGACGACCCCCCGCACACCTGGATCTCCTGCCCGGTGATGGCCGCAGCCGCGTCGGACAGCAGGAAGGCCACCAGCGCCGCCACCTCGTCGGGCCGGATCAGCCGCCCGATCGGCGGCAGCTTCGGCGCCGAGGACGCGCGCGCCGGGTCGGCCAGCATCGGCGTGTCGGTGGCCGCGGGCGAGACGACGTTGACCGTCACGCCCTGCGGCGCCACCTCCGCCGCCCAGCTGCGCGCCAGCGCCACCAGCGCCGCCTTGGTCGCGGCGTACTGGCTGCGCCCGGGCATGCCGCCGGCGACGCGGCTGCCGATCAGCACCAGCCGGCCGCCGCGCCCGGCCGCGGCCATGCGCGGCAGCAGCGCGTCGGCCAGCCGCGTGGCGGCGTCCACGTGCAGCCGCCACATCAGCTCGGACTCGGCGGGGTCGAGGCGGCCCAGCGCCGCGGTGCGCAGCACGCCGGCGGCGTGCACCACCGCGTCGGGCGGCGCCATGCCGGCCAGCGCCTGGTCCAGCGCGGCGCCGTCGCCCAGGTCCACGCGCAGCGTCCGCAGTGCCCGATGGTCCAGCGCCGCCGGCCCGCGCTGCAGCCCCGTCACTTGCCAGCCCTCGGCCAGCAGCCGCTCGGCGATGGCCAGGCCGATGCCGGAGCTGCTGCCCGTCACCAGCGCGTGGCGCGGCGCGAGCGCCGTTGCCGCCGCAACCGCCTCACTCGGCACGGATCTTCCCTTCGGCAATGATCTTCGCGGCCTTGGCCATGTCGTCCTTCTGGAAGCTCACGAAGTCGGCGATGGAGCCCGGCGTGACCAGCACGCCCTGCGCCAGCAGCTTGTCCTTCATCTCGCCGCTGAGTGCCTTGTTGATCTCGGTGTTGAGCTTCTGCGCGATGTCGGCGGGCAGCCTGGCCGGGGCCCACACGCCGTACCAGCTGTAGAACTCGTAGCCCGGCAGCGTCTCGGCCACGGTGGGCACGTCGGGCAGGCTGGGCACGCGCGTCTTGGAAGTCACGGCCACCACCTTCAGCTGCCCGGCCTTGGCGAAGGAGGAGGAGCCCAGGATCGGGTCGATGAAGCCGTCGATCTGCCCGCCGACCAGGTCCTGGTAGGCCGGGGCCGAGCCCTTGTAGGGGACGATCAGGTACTCGATGCCGCTGGCGCGGCGCAGCAGCTCGGTGGAGAGGTGGCCGGCCGAGCCCGAGGAGCCGATGGCGAAACTCATCTTGCCGGGGTTGGCCTTGGCATGGGCGATGAGGCCCTTCACGTCGGAGAAGGGCAGGTTCTTGTTGACGGCCACCGCCAGCGGCGCCTTGGCGATCAGCCCCACCGGCGCGAAGTCCTTGGCCACGTCGTAGGGCGCGCTCTTCATGGTCAGCGGCGTGGTGGTCATGGTCGAGGCGCTGAACAGCAGCGTGTAGCCGTCGGCCGGCGCGTTCTTCACCGCCACCGCGCCGATGGTGCCGGCGCCGCCGGGGCGGTTGTCCACCACCACGGTCTGGCCCATCTGCTCGCCGAGCTTCTGCGCCAGCGCGCGCGCCACCGTGTCGAGCGTGCCGCCGGGCGGGAAGGGCACGACCATGGTGATCGGCTTCACCGGGTAGCCGCCCTGCGCCAGGGCCGGAAAGGTTGCGGCGGCAGCCAGCAGCGAGGCGGCGGCGACGGAGCGGAGGATGTGACGGCGGTTCATGGTTTGTCTCCTGGGTGTCTTGCGGACAGTGCTCCGCACGGCCGCCTGTTGCCGGCGGCTTTCCGAAGCTTCCTGTCAGCGTTTCGGTGGGGTGATGGGATGAAGCTCAGCGCTGCACGTAGCGCGCCGCGACCGCGTCGGCGCCGGCGATGAGCAGGTGCAGGTCGGTGCCCACGCCCACCATCGTGGCGCCGGCCTCGAAGTAGTGGTCGGCCTTGCCGTCGGCGGCCAGCGTGCCGGCGGCCTTGCCGGCGGCGTTGGCGGTGCGGAAGGCCTGCGCGATGGCGGCCTGCACCTCCGGGTGCCCGGCTTGGCCGCGCAAGCCCAGGCTCGCCGCCAGGTCCGAGGGGCCGACGAAGATGGCGTCCACGCCGGGCACTCGGCAGATCGCCTCCAGGTCGTCCAGCGCCTCACGCGACTCGATCTGCACGATCACGCCGACCTCGTCGTTGGCGCGCGCCATGTAGTCCTTGTAGCGGGTGTAGTTGCCGCCGCGCGTGCTGCCGGCCACGCCGCGCAGCCCTTCGGGCGCGAAGCGCGTGAAGGCCACGGCGTCGCGCGCCTCGGCGGCGTTGCGCACGTTGGGGATCATGATGTTCGGCGCGCCCGCATCGAGCACGCGCTTGATCCAGCCCATGTCCAGGATCGGCACGCGCACGATCGGCGCGACGCCCCGCCCGCGCACGGCCAGCAGCTGCTGGCCGACCTGGTGCAGGTCGGTCGGGCTGTGCTCCATGTCGAAGAGGAGCCAGTCGAAGCCCGAGTCGGCCAGCACCTCGGCGATGGGCTGGTGGGCGAAGGTCACCCACAGGCCGACCTGGCGCCGGTTCGCGGCCAGGGCCTGCTTGAGGGTGTTGACGGGCAGGGAGTTGCTCATGGTCCTTGTCTCCTGAAGTCTTGTGTTCACAGCAGCGCCGCGTAGAGCGCGCGCATGTCGGCGCGGCTCATGGGCCGCGGGTTGTTGTCCAGCAGCCGCGTCACCTTGGATGCGCCCTCGACCAGGCCGTCCAGGTGCGTCTCGTCGATGCCCCAGCCGCGCAGGTGCGGCGGCACGCCCAGGTCGGCGTTGAGCCGTTTCAACTCTTCGACGAAGGCCGTGCCCGCTTGCGCGTCGGACAGGCCCCCGGTGTCCAGCCCCATGGCGCGCGCCATGGCGGCGAAGCGGCGCTCGCTGCCCACGAGGTTGAAGGCCATGACCGACGGCAGCAGGATGGCGTTGGACAGCCCGTGCGGCATGCGGTACTTGCCGCCCAGCGGGTAGGCCAGCGCGTGCACGGCGGTGGTGCTGGAGGTGGCGATGCACACGCCGCCCCAGTAGGCGCCCATGAGCATGTCCTCGCGCGCGGCCACGTCGCGCCCGTTGGCCACGGCGCGGCGGATGCTGCGCGCGATCAGCCGGATCGCCTCCAGCGCGTACAGGTCGCTGAACGGGTTGCCCTTCTTCGAGCAATAGCACTCGATGGCGTGGGTGAGCGCGTCCATGCCGGTGGAGGCGGTCACGGCCGGGGGCAGCGTGAGCGTGAGCAGCGGGTCGAGGAGGACGGTGTCGGGCATCAGCCGCGCGCTGACGATGCCCACCTTCAGCTCGTCCTCGGCCACCAGGATGATGGAATTGGGCGTGGCCTCGGAGCCGGTGCCCGCCGTCGTCGGCACCATCACGCTGGGCAAGCCGCGCGCGGGGATTTCGGCGGTCTTGGCCAGCAGCGCGCGCAGGTCGAGGTCATGCGCCAGCAGCACGGCCACGATCTTGGCCACGTCCATGGCGCTGCCGCCGCCGATGCCCACCACCAGGTCCGGCGCGCCGCCGGCGGCACGGGCCGCGGCCAGGATGGCCTCCACGTCGGCCACGTCGGGCTCCGGCGGCGTGCTGTCGATGAGCGTGACGCGCAGGCCCGCGCCCTCCAGCGCGGCGCAGGGGCCCTGCACCAGGCCGGCCGCGGCCACGCCCTTGTCGCTGACGACAAGCACGTGCCGGGCATTGAAGCCTCGGGCCACTTCGGCGAGCTGCTCGATGCTGCCGGCGCCGGCGATGACGCGGCCCGGGTTGAGGATGGCGTAGGTCGGGGTGCTCATCAGGCTTGCTCCGGCGTGGAGGTTTGCTGGATCCAGTCCGGCATCACGCGCGCGTGGCGGATGTGCTGGCGGAACACGGTGTAGGCCAGGTGCAGCGCGCCGTCGGCGCCCTGGCGGATGGAGGGATAGGAGTACTCGCGGTTCAGGCGCTGCGCCGAGTTGTTGCTCATGCAGTAGCCGTCGCCGACCTCCAGATGGCGCTGCCAGGGCCAGGTGAGGCCGTCGTCCCCGGACAGCGCCAGCGTCAGCGGCGCGCGCGGCGCGCCCCAGAAGGCGCGGCGCGCGGGCGTTTCGCCCGCAACGGCGCTCGGCTGCGCCGCCGCCGCGGCGGTGTCCTGGCCGTCTTCCTCCAGCTCGTCGTACAGCGACTCGCGCCGCCCGGTGGCGTCCAGCGCGCTGCTGGCGTTGAAGATCATCGCCAGCCGACCGTCGGCCAGGCGCAGCGCCTGGATGGAGGAATTGTTGTTGGGCAGCCCGCAGGGCTGCGGCGCCGACCAGCTCAGGCCGCCGTCCGCGCTCGCGCTGCGGTAGACATGGTCCGCCCAGCGGCTGCGGAAGAACGCGAGCAGCTCGCCCTCGCCCTGGCCGGGGACGATGCTCATGTGCACGCAGCCCAGGCTGCCGGGCACCTCGATGCGCTGCCAGCTCGCGCCCTGGTCGGTGGAGCGCAGCACGGCGCTGTCGTCCAGGCTGCCGTCCCAGGCCTGGCCGGGCAGGGCCCGGCAATTGAAGATCGGCAACAGCCAGCTGCCGTCGGGCTGCACCTGCAGCGGCTGGCGCACGAAGGTGCCCGCGGGCACGTCCTTCAGCGTCTCGGTGGGTCCCCAGGTGCGGCCGTCGTCGTGCGAGACGCGCCGGCGCACGACGGAGGTGTCCTGGTGCCCGGCGCTCTGGGCGGTGTGCAGCAGCCACAGCGTGCCGTCGGGCGCGGGAAACAGGATCGGGTTCTGCTCCGAGCGCTCCGGGTCGAAGGACAGCTGCACCGGCTCGCTCCACCGGCTCGCGCCGGGCTCCAGCCGCGACATGAAGACGCAGATGTCGGACTTGCCCTCCATGCTCCCGCCGAACCAGACGCAGCCGAGCGCGCCGCCGTGCAGGAACATCAGGTTGGCGGCATGGGCCTGGACGCGCAGCGAGGGGATGTCGGCGACCTGGCGCGCCGCGTCGTCCGGATGCGGATGCAACAGGCCCGCGCTCATGCCTGGGCTCCTTCCGACCGGGCCGCCAGCGCGCGCCGGCCGGCGATGAGCTGCAGCGCGTACTCGGCCGCCTCGACCACGCTGGTGGCGCTGGCCACGCCCTTGCCGGCGATGTCGAAGGCCGTGCCGTGGTCCACCGAGGTGCGCAGGATCGGCAGGCCCAGCGTGATGTTCACGCCGCTGATGGACTGCCAGGCGCCGGTCTCCGGATCGACCTGGAAGCCCAGCAGCTTCAGCGGGATGTGGCCCTGGTCGTGGAACATGGCCACCACCGCGTCGAACTGCCGCGCGCGCAGCTTGATGAACACCGTGTCGCCCGGCACCGGGCCGACCAGGCCGCGCGCCGCGTACTCGCGGATGACGGGGGCGATGATGGCGTCGTCCTCGGTGCCCAGGATGCCGCCCTCGCCGCAATGCGGGTTCAGACCGGCCACGGCCACGCGCGGCTGCTCGATGCCCAGCGCGCGCATGGCGTCCAGCGTGACGTCGAAGACGCGGCGCAGCCGCTGCGGCGTGATGCGCTTGGGCACCTCGGCCAGCGCGCAGTGCGTGGTGACGTGAGTGACGCGCATGTCGCCGTGGGCCAGCATCATCACGGCGTCGCGCTGGCCGGTGAGGTGCGCCAGCAGCTCGGTATGGCCTTCGAAATGGTGGCCCGCCAAGTGCAGCGCTTCCTTGGACAGCGGGCCGGTGACGATGGCGTCGGCCTCGCCGGCCTGCACCATGCGCGCCGCCTCGGCCACCGCGCGGTACGCCCACTCGCCGCCGGCGGCGGCCACCTGGCCGGTGACGACCGGCGCATCCACCGGGCCGACATCGACCACGCGGTAGAAGGCGCGGCCGTCGGCACCGGCGGCCGGCAGGCCCAGCAGCGCTTCAGCCTGCGCCAGCGCCGCGGCGCTGCCCAGCACGATGAACTCGGCACGCCCGGCCTGCACCAGGCCGGCCATCTCGCGCACGGCCTTGGCAATGATCTCGGGGCCGATGCCGGCAGGGTCGCCCATCGTGAAGGCGAGGCGAATGGGAGCAGTCATGCGGTGGTTCCTTGATGAAGCATTCTGGAAGCGAGTGAACGTATTCAATCACAAAGCTTCAAAAACAACCAATAGGTGCCACTACCTACCAGAGTCTATGGCAAGATGCGTCGCAATCACCCGGAAAACGTCATGTCACTTCCCTCCGACATCGCCGTGGCTCCCGCCACCGTCACCGCGGAAGCCGCGGTTTCGAACCTGCTGCCAGCGCAGCGGCGCCAGCGCATCGTCGATTTCCTGCGCGTGCACGGCGCGGTCACGATCGGCCAGCTGGAGCAGGCGCTGGGCGCTTCGATCTCCACGCTGCGGCGCGACCTCGACGCGCTCGCGGCCGAGGGCGTGGTGGACCGCACGCACGGCGGCGCGCTGCTGCGCCAGCAGGCGCCGGAATACGCCACCTTCGAGCCCGACCCGGTGGCCGCGGCCGAACTCTCGCCGCGCGAGAAGGCGGCCATCGGGCAGGCGGCGGCCGAGGCGCTGCTGCCGCGCCAGAGCGTCATCTTCGACAGCGGCACCACCGTGCTGGAGGCGGCGCGCGCGGCGGTGCGGCGCCAGATCCCGCTCACGGCCGTGACCAACGACCTCGTGATCGCGCAGGTGCTGGGCAAGTCGCCGCTGGTCCAGGTGCACGTGCTGGGCGGCCAGCTGCGCCCGGGCAGCGCCACGCTGCTGGGCCAGTCGCTGGTGGAGCAGGCTGGCGCGCTGCGCGCCGACGTGCTGCTGCTGGGCGCGCACGCGGTGACGGACGACGAGATCTCCGAAACCTCGGCCGAGCTGGCCGGGGTGAAGCGCGCGCTGATGAGGGCCGCCAACAGCACGCGGCTGCTGGTGGACTCGTCGAAATTCCGCCCGCGCGCCTTCATGCGCATCGCCACGCTGGACGCGGTGGGCGAAGTCATCACCGACACCGGCCTGCCCGCGGCCGAGGAGGAGCGGCTGCGCGCCCTGGGCCTGAAGCTGACCGTGGTGAAGGTGCGGCCATGACGAGCCTGCGCATCCTGGCCGACGACCTGACCGGCGCGCTGGACTGCGCCGCCGCCTTCGGCGCCGGCGTGCCGGTGCACCTGGGCCGCCCGGCGGCCACGGCGGCCACGGCGGGGCTGCCGGTGGAGATCGTGGCCACCGCCACGCGCGACGTGCCGCCCGGCGAGCTGCCGGCGTTGCTGGCGCCGAGCGTGGAGTGGCTGCGCGGGGCCGGCGTCGCGTTCAAGAAGGTGGACAGCCTGCTGCGCGGCAACACTTTTCACGAGGCGAGCTGGCTCGCCGGGCAGGGTGGCTTTGAAGGCATCGTCTTTGCACCGGCGTTCCCGGCCCAGGGGCGCGTGACGGAGGCCGGGCAGCAGTGGATCGTGCGGCCGGGCGAGGCACGCACGCCGGCACGAGCGGAAACCATCGCGCAGGTGTTGGGGGCGCAGGCGGGGCTCTGGGTGCCCGACGTGCGCAGCGACGCGGAGATGGACGCGGTGGCCGCGCTGGCGTTGCAGCCCGGCGCGGCGCGCCGGCTGTGGTGCGGCAGCGCCGGGCTGGCGCATGCGCTGGCGCGCCGGATGGGGGTACCCAGCGCCGGCGCGGCCGCGGCGCCGGTGGCCGGGCCGCCGATGCTGGTCAGCGCCAGCCACCACGCGGTGTCGCGCGAGCAGTGGCGCGTGTTGCGCGGCTCGCGCTGGGCCGACCAGTGCCATGCCGGGACCGATCCGGCGTCGCTGCGCCGCGAGGCGGCGGGCTACCCGCGGCTGATCGACCTGTCGCCTGAAACGCTCATCACGGCCGGCGAAGCTGCTGCGCTGCTGGAGCGGCAGGCCGCGCTGATCGCGCGGCACGCACCGCGTCCGGGCGCGCTGGTGGTCGTGGGCGGCGACACGCTGCTGGCGCTGTGCCGGGCGCTGGGCGCCGGCGGTCTGCGCTCGGCGCCGGCGCTGGAGCGCCCGGGCTGGGGCAGCGCGCAACTGGTGGGCGGGCGCTGGGATGGCCTGGTCTGCCATACGCGCTCGGGCGCCTTCGGCGGGCCGGGCGACCTGCTCGACGTGATGGACGCGCTGGCGGCCGCCCGGGCCTGAAGCCGCCCGTCCATCCCCCATTCCGCCGGGACCGGGCCGTGATCCCGGCACCGCCGGCGGGGCTGCCTGCCGCGCCTGGCCTCCCAGGCCACTGGTGCCGCTGCCGCACCGGCCATCGGTCTGCGCTCTCCAGCCTTCGATCTGCGGTTTCCGGCACGCATCGGCACCCGCCGGCCGGCCCCCTGATATTCCCCCCGTTCAAAGTGCCCGTGGCACAAATTGAAGCGACTTCAACAAGTCAATTAACACTTGTTTCTGATGCTCGAAATCAAGCCGGCCGGGCGGCAGATCAAAGTGCTATAGAGACGACTGTTTGCACATATTGATTCAACGCTTGGGAGGGGTCGTTCGCCTTTGGCAGGTATTGCCGCCGGGTATTCCGGACGTGCGGTAAATATTTCCCGCCTGCTGCCGTGGACATCAAGCCTCAGCCTGTTTTTCTCGTCGTCGTCAATAACTCCAAACACCCGATTCGAGGTCCACGGCGCCCGAGGCCGTGCCGGCCCGCTCGGTGCCGGCGCAGGGCAGCGGATTGTTGCGATTCATGTCGGTGGTTCACATCCGCTGCCCGTACCCGGTTTCAAGCGAATGCATCGCGCCTTTTGCGCATCCTTTTTCTGGGGGGTATCCATGAACTACAGGGGTTTTCAAACCCGGTCCATTTATTCGGCATCGCTGGCGCTGCTGCTGGGCGCGGCGCTCGGCGGATGTGGCGGCGGTGATCAGGCCGGCAATACCTCGAATCAGGCAGCCCAGGTGGGCGCCGGTGTCGAAAGTCAAAACGCGGCGGCAAACGCCAACGCCGATGCCAACGCCAATACCGAGAAACCGCAGGCCCTGCTGCGCAAAACACTGGGTAAATACCTGAAGAAGGGCGTGACATCGGTGGCGCTGTCGCCCGACGGCAGTTCCGTGGCGGTGACGCGGGCTGACGGGTCGGTGCAGGTGCTCGACGCGGGCAGCCTGCTCGACGTGCTCAAGTTCAACGGCAGGATCGACGCCGTGGCCACGGGCGTGGCCTTCAGCAACGACGGCAAGTTCATCGGCGTGGTGGGGCGCGACAGCGACGTGCGGGTGTTCAACGTCGCCACCGGCAAGCAGGTCCACCTGATGCAGGGCCATGAGCACCCGATCCGCAGCATCGCGCAGAGCCCGGACGGCAGCCTCATCGCCACCGCCGGCGAGGAGACGCGCGTCATGCTGTGGAAGGCCAACACGGGCAAGCTTGCCGGCATCCTCTCCGGTGGCCACACCGGCTTCGTCAACGCGGTGGCCTTCAGCCCGGACGGCCAGCGCCTGGCCAGCGCCGACGCGGCGGCGCGCATCCTCGTCTGGGACGTGGCCTCGCGCAAGCTGCTGCACACGCTGCGCGGCCATGCCGACGCGGTCAACGGCGTGGCCTTCAGCCCTGACGGCCGCACCCTGGCCAGCGCCAGCAACGACGGCCAAGTGCTGACCTGGGACCTGGCCACGGGCGTGCGCGCGCAGGCCCTTGCCGGCCACAAGGCCGCGGTGCGCAGCGTCGCCTACAGCCGCGACGGCTCGGTGCTGGCCAGTGGCGACGAGGAGGGCCGCATCCTGGTCTGGGACCTGGCCGGGGCCTCGTTGCAGAAACAACTGTCGGTGTCGGCCGCGGCGATCAACTCGCTGGTGTTCGACAACAAGAACAAGAACCTGCTGTTCGCGGGCAACGACGACAACCGCTTCGTGCGCTGGAACGTGAACAGCGGCGTGGCGCGCTGACCCGGGCAGAGGCGGCAGGACAGGCGGCGTTTGGCGGGGTACGCGCGCCGGCGGCACGGCCGGCGCGCGGCACGGACAAGAAACCGAGGAGTGCAGCGATGTTGCATGGCGGGAGCATGGGCGCGCGCGGCGCGCAGCGGGTGTGGTGGGCGGCGCTGGCGCTGTGGGCGCTGGCGCTGCTGCTGTGCTGGGCACCGCGCCCGGCGCAGGCGGCCGACCCGGCGCAGGGCCCGGGTGGGCCGATCCTGGTGGTCACGGCCGGCA
>NZ_VIDQ01000111.1 GCF_009760915.1 Azohydromonas aeria | reverse complement strand
CCCGAACAGGACCGTGAAACACCTCAGCGCCGATGATAGTGCGGATTCCCGTGTGAAAGTAGGACATCGTCAGGCTAATATCCCGGCAAACGCCCCGACCAACATTTGGTCGGGGCGTTTTGCTTTGTGGTGTTGGAATATGCCAGCCGTGGCCGCAACTCAGGCGCGCCGGTGGACAGGTCGCGAAAAGAGCGTCGTCCCGCTGATCCGGGAAGTAAGCCCGGTAATCAGTGGGCTGCAGCCCTCTGCATCGCTGACCGCCGGTTGACCCGGTGCAGCAACAGCGCCAGCGCCACCGCGGCGGTGGTCAAGCCCACGGCCGCCGCGACCCAGAAACCGCGCGCCCCTTGAGGTTCAGCCAGAGCCGGCCAGCCGCCGAAAGCCAGCAGGTAGCCGCCGCCCAGTCCCAGCACCCACACCGCCAGCGCGTAGATGAGCATCGGCAGTGTCGCCACGTGCCAGGCGCGCAGCACCGAGGCCACCACCGCCTGCACCGCGTCGCCCAGGTGGAACACCGCCAGGCACACCAGCAGCGGCAGCGCGGCGGCGGCCACCGCGGCCTCGTGTGTGTACAGGCCGACGATGGCGTGCCGCAACAGGAACAGCCCCAGCCCGAAGGCCAGCGCGAACAGCGCGGCCGCCTGCACGCCGCGCCAGCCGATGCGCCCGGCTCCCGCGTGGTCGCCGGCGCCGATGCGCTGCGCCACCAGCGTGCCGGTGGCGTTGCCCAGCGCCAGCGGCAGCATGTAGAGCAGCCCGGCCAGGTTGGCCGCAATCTGGTGGCCGGCCACCGGCAGCGTGCCCAGGCGCGAGATGAAGAAGGCCATGAAGGTGAAGCCGGTGACCTCCACCACGATGGACAGGCCCATCGGCACGCCCAACCGCAGCAGCGCCCGGATCGATTCGCCATGCGGCGCTTGCAGCCGCCGCAACCGGAACGGCACGTAGAACAAGTCGCGCCGCAGCAGCACCAGCGCGGCCAGCGCCTGCAGCCACATCACCAGCGCGGTGGCGATGCCGCAGCCGGTCACGCCCAGCGCCGGCACGCCCAGGCGCGGCGCGCCGAACACCAGCAGCCACGACAGCGGCAGTTTCAGCAGCAGCGCCCCGACCTGCAGCACCATCACCGCCTTGGGCCGCGACACCGCGGTGTTGAAGCCGCGAAAGGCGGCAAAGGCCAGCGCGGCCGGCAGCGCAAAGGCCAGCGCCGCCATGTAGCCGCGCACCCGCTGCGCGACTTCGGGCGCGGCCTGCGCCAGCGCCAGGAAGGGCTGCGGAAAGGCCAGCAGCACGCAGCCTGGCACCGACAGCCCCAGCGCCAGCCAGAAGCCCTGCTGCAGCTGCGCCCCGGCGCCGGGCAGGTCGCGCGCGCCGAAATGCCGGCCCGCCAGCGGCCCGACGGCGATGACCACGCCCATGAGCCCGATGAAGACGCTGATGTACGCCGCCGAGCCCACGGCCAGCGCCGCCAGGTCGCGCGCGTCGTGGCGCGCCAGCAGCAGCGTGTCGATGGTGGCGAAGGACAGCACCGCGATCTGGCCCACGAACACCGGCCAGGCCAGCGCGAAGAGGTGCCGCAGGTCCTGCCTCAGGCCGGGCGCGGCGGCGGCCGTCAAGGTGTCAGTCCCGCGTCGGGTCGCTGGAGGGCGTCGGCGTGCCGGCGCGCTCGGCATAGCGGTTGAAGCGCCAGGCCGTGCCCTCGCGCGTGATGCGGTGCCAGGTGGCGCGCTTCTCGGCCGGCGTCATGCGCGGCCAGTGCTGCACCTCGTCGAAGCTGCGCCCGCAGCCCTTGCAGCGCTCGTCGCCCTGGCTGGTGGAGCAGATGGCGATGCAGGGCGCGTCGGGCGTGGTCGCGTACCAGTCGAGCCAGGCCATCAGCGCCTCGGCCGGCATGGCGTCCTCGTCCTGCTCCTCGCGCTTGTCGTAGACCATCAGCGCGTAGACCTCGGCCAGCGCCTGCACCTCGGCGCAGGCCTGCACGCCGTCGGGCGAGGGCGCGCGGCGGCGCCACCAGTTGATGGCGGCCTCGATGTCTTGAAGGTGAATTCCGGCCATGGAACTGCCGTGCCGGAACCGCTCAGGCCTGCTGGGCCGCCGCCACGAGCGCCGCCAGCGCCGACTCGACCTGCGCGCGCTCTGCGCTGGCCTCCCAGCGCACCGGTGCGCCTTCGAGCGCTGCGGCGCCCTCGGTCCTGAGCCGCTTGACCCAGGCCCCGGCCTCGCGCCCCTCGGCCATGGGCCCGCTCTGCAGCAGCACCGCGCCGTGCGCGCCGGTGAGCTTGAAGAAGAAGGCGCCGTCCTCGCGGTACTGCTTGAACTCCGGCAGCGCCGCCTTGGGGCCGGCGGCCTTGGGCGCGGCCGGCGCCGCCACGGCCACCATCGGGCGCAGGCCCACGGCGTGGCGCAGCTCGGCCAGGAAGGGCGTGGCCACGGCGCGGGCTTTACTTGCACCTTCGAGCAGCGCCTCCTCGATGCGCTCCGGGTGCGCCATCAGCTCCGCGTAGCGCGCGCGCATCGGGCCGATCTCGGCCTCGATCAGCGCGACCAGCCGCTGCTTGGCCTCGCCCCAGGCCAGGCCGGCGCGCAACTCGGCGCGGAAGGCCTGGCGCGCGGCGTCATCGGCGGCGAAGGCGTCGTAGATCGTGACCAGGTGCGCGCCCTCCGGGTCCTTGGGCTCGCCCGGCAGCCGCGAGTCGGTGACGATGCGCGCCACCGCGTCCTTCAGCCCCCGCTCGCCGCCTTCGAACAGCGGGATGGTGTTGTCGTAGCTCTTGGACATCTTGCGGCCGTCCAGGCCCGGCAGCGTCGCCACCGCCTCCTCGACTTCCGCCTGCGGCAGCGTGAACAGCTCGCGCCCGGCGCCGAAGAGGTGGTTGAAGCGCTGGCCCACGTCGCGCGCCATCTCGATGTGCTGCACCTGGTCGCGACCGACGGGCACGCGGTGCGCGTTGAACATCAGGATGTCGGCGGCCATGAGGATGGGGTAGGAGAACAGGCCCATGCTCACGCCGGCGTCGATGTCCTCGCCCGCGGCGGCGTTGGCATCGGCGGCGGCCTTGTAGGCATGCGCCCGGTTCATCTGGCCCTTGGCCGTGACGCAGGTCAGCAGCCAGGTCAGCTCGGTGATCTCGGGAATGTCGCTCTGGCGGTAGAAGGTCACGCGCTGCGTGTCCAGCCCGGCGGCGAGCCAGGTGGCGGCGATCTCGATGCGCGAGCGCTCGATGCGCGCCGGGTCGTCGCACTTGATGAGCGCGTGGTAGTCGGCCAGGAAGAAGAAGCTCTCCACGCCGGGCGCGCGGCTGGCGGCGATCGCCGGCCGGATGGCGCCGACGTAGTTGCCCAGGTGCGGCGTGCCGGTGGTGGTGATGCCGGTGAGAACGCGTTCGGTCATGGTGGCGGGAGACGGCAAGTGGCGTGCGAAGGTAAACCGGCCATTCTAAGGAGGCGGCTACACTCGCTGCCCCCATGAAGCGCATCGTCATCCTGATCTCGGGCCGCGGCTCCAACATGCAGGCCGTGGCCGAGGCCTGTGCCCGCGAGGGCTGGCCCGCCACCGTCGCCGCCGTCGTCTCCAACCGCCCGCAAGCCGCCGGCCTGGCCTGGGCCGCCGAGCGCGGCATTGCCACCGCCGTGGTGGATCACACCCGCTTCGAGACGCGCGCCGCCTTCGACGCCGCGCTGCGCGAGGCCATCGACGCCTTCGCGCCGGACCTGCTGGTGCTCGCCGGCTTCATGCGCATCCTGGGCGCGGACTTCACCCGCCACTACGAGGGCCGCATGCTCAACGTGCACCCGTCGCTGCTGCCGGCCTTCACCGGGCTGCACACGCACCGCCGCGCCATCGAGGCCGGCTGCAAGCTCGCCGGCGCCACCGTGCACTTCGTCACGGCCGAGCTGGATCACGGCCCGATCGTGGCGCAGGCCGTCGTGCCGGTGCTCCCGGGCGACGACGAGGCGGCGCTGGCCGGGCGCGTGCTGCGCCAGGAGCACCGGATGTATCCGATGGCGGTGCGCTGGTTCGTGGAAGGGCAGCTGCGCGTGGAAGGCGGCGTCGTGCACCACGTCGGCGGCGCGGCGCAGCTGCTGGTCTGATCCCGCGCGGGACCGCGCAGCAGCCCCGCGCCGGGGCGGCCGGGGAGGCGGCTGGGATAATCGCGGGAATATGCACCCGAATGCCCTGCTGGACCTGAGCGCCGAACTGCTGCGCGCCGTCCTGAAACTCGACCAGCCCGCCGACGCCGTCGTGTCGGCCTTCTTCCGCCGCCAAGGCAAGCTCGGCTCGCGCGAGCGCCACACCCTGGCGGAGACCACCTACCACGTGCTGCGCCAGCGGCTGCGGCTGCAGCACCTGGCGCAAAGCGGTGCCGGCCCGATGGAGCGCCGGCTGGCGATCCTGGGCTGGCAGGGCGCGGAGAACCTGCTGCAGGTGGCGCTCACGCCCCCGGAGAAGCAGTGGCTGCAGCAGGTGCGCACCATCGACACGGCCACGCTGGCCGACAAGCTGCGCCACAACCTGCCGGACTGGGTCGCGCAGCCGCTGCGCGAGCGTCTCGGCGAGGAAGAGTTCATGACGCTGGCGCGCGCGCTCAACGACAGCGCGCCGCTGGATCTGCGCGTGAACCTGCTCAAGGCCAAGCGCGAGGAGGCGCTGGCGGCGCTGCAGGCCGCGGGCATCGAGGCGCAGCCCACGCCGTACTCGCCCTGGGGCCTGCGCGTGCAGGGCAAGCCGGCGCTCAACCGGCTGGAGGTCTTCACCAGCGGCGCCGTGGAAGTGCAGGACGAGGGCAGCCAGCTGCTGGCACTGCTGCTGGCGCCGAAACGCAGCGAGATGGTGGTGGACTTCTGTGCCGGCGCCGGCGGCAAGACGCTGGCGCTGGGCGCGGCCATGCGCAACACCGGGCGCCTCTACGCCTTCGACGTCTCGGGCAGCCGGCTCGATGCGCTCAAGCCGCGGCTGGCGCGCAGCGGGCTGTCCAACGTCTACCCGGCGCAGCTCGCGCACGAGCGCGACGAACGCGTGAAGCGGCTGTCCGGCAAGATCGACCGCGTGCTGGTGGACGCGCCGTGCTCGGGCCTGGGCACCCTGCGCCGCAACCCGGACCTGAAGTGGCGCCAGTCGCCGCAGGCGGTGCAGGAGCTGCGCGCCAAGCAGGCGACCATCCTGGCCAGCGCGGCGCGGCTGCTCAAGAGCGGCGGGCGGCTGGTCTATGCCACCTGCAGCCTGCTGCCGGCGGAGAACGAGGACATCGCGCGCGAGTTCAGCGCTGCGCACCCGGACTTCGAACCGCTCGACGCCGCCGCGCTGCTGGCGCAGGCACAGGTGCCGCAGGCCGAAGCGCTGGTCAGCGAGGGCTTCCTGCGCCTGTGGCCGCACCGCCACGCCACCGACGGCTTCTTTGCCGCGGCCTGGCAGCGGCGCTGAGGTGTCTCCAGGGGCTGTCGGCACGGGCATCGGGCCTGCTCCAGCCCTTCTGATTCCACGCTCCGGCACCCGGCTGCGGGTCCGCCGTGTCAAGGCGCGTGTGATTTGTGGTACGCAAACCCAAGGCTTACGCGGCTCCTGGGTCGAGGATCAGGGTCAACCCCCGTAAAATTCACGCCGCCCGAACTGCGGGCGCAAGGCTGGGACACATGAACGAACTTTTGGTGGTGCGCGATGCGCTGTTGCACTGGCTGGCGTATGGCCTGACCAAGGCCTCCTGGTGGCAGGTGCTGGTGTACACGCTGGTGGTGACGCACCTGACGATCCTGTCGGTGACCATCTACCTGCACCGCTCGCAGGCCCACCGCGCGCTGGACCTGCACCCGCTGCCGGCACACTTCTTCCGCTTCTGGCTGTGGATGACCACCGGCATGGTGACCAAGCAGTGGGTGTCGATCCACCGCAAGCACCACGCCAAGTGCGAGACCGAGGAAGACCCGCACAGCCCGCAGACGCGCGGCATCAAGACCGTGCTGCTGCAGGGCGCCGAGCTCTACCGCGCCGAGGCCAAGGTGGCCGAGACGATGAAGAAGTACGGCCACGGCGCGCCGGACGACTGGATCGAGCGCAACCTCTACACCCGCTACAGCGCGCTGGGCGTGTCGCTGATGCTGATCATCGACGTGCTGCTCTTCGGCGCCATCGGCCTGTCGGTGTGGGCCATCCAGATGCTGTGGATCCCCATCAACGCCGCCGGCATCATCAACGGCATCGGCCACTACTGGGGCTACCGCAACTTCGAGGCGCCGGACGCTTCCACCAACGTCTCGCCCTGGGGCATCGTCATCGGCGGCGAGGAACTGCACAACAACCACCACACCTACCCGACCTCGGCCAAGTTCTCGGTCAAGCCCTTCGAGTTCGACATCGGCTGGGGATGGATCCGCGCGATGGAAATGGTGGGCCTGGCCAAGGTGCGCAAGACCGCGCCGCAGCTCAAGCTGGGCGCCATCAAGCCCGTGGCCGACGGCAAGACGCTGGAAGCCGTGATCGCCAACCGCTACGAGGTCATGGCCCGCTACGCCCAGGAGCTCAAGCGCGCCTGTGCCGCCGAGCTGGAGCACCTGAAGGCCCAGGGCGCGCAGAACACCGCCAAGTGGACCGAGCTGCGCCTGGCCAAGCGCTGGCTGCACCGCGACGAGGACAAGATCCCCAGCGCCGTGAAGGTGCAAATGCAGCGCGCGGTGGCGGACAGTCCGGCGCTGGCCAAGCTGGTGGCGATGCGCGAGGAGCTGCGCCAGCTCTGGACGCGCACCAACGTCTCGGCCGAGCAGCTGGTGCTGGACCTGCAGGCCTGGTGCCGCCGTGCCGAGGAAAGTGGCATCGCCGCGCTGCAGGATTTCTCCCGCAAGCTGCGCGCCGCGCACGCCTGATCGCTGCTCTTCCTGCGTGTCTGCGGACACGCATGGCAAAGCCCGCTTCGGCGGGCTTTTTCATGGGCGCAGCGCAAGGGGAAGGGCGTTGGAGAGCGGGCGGGCATGTCCCGCATGCCGGCGCCCTGTTCGGCGTTCAAAGGTCTGGGGCATCCGGTTGCAGCAGGGCAGGGCGGCAGGGCCTGCCGTTGCGGCGGCATTGCTTTTCGCGTGGCCAATGAAAAAAGCCCGCTGCTGCGGGCTTTTCTTTGGGCGCTGGGAACCTGGGGTCAGGTCACTTCAGCTTGATTTCCTTGTACAGGACATGCTTGCGCGCCTTGGGGTCGAACTTCATGAATTCGAGCTTTTCGGGCGTCGTCTTCTTGTTCTTGTTGGTCGTGTAGAAGTGACCGGTGCCGGCCGTCGATTCCAGCTTGATCTTCTCGCGTCCGCCTTTGGTGGCCATGATGTGCTCCTAGTGGTTGCGGCGGCTGATTACAGCTCGCCCTTGGCGCGCAGGTCGGCGACGACCTGGTCGATGCCGACCTTGTCGATCAGGCGCAGCGCGGCGTTGGACACGCGCAGACGGATGAAGCGGTTCTCGCTCTCCATCCAGAAGCGGCGGTACTGCAGGTTCGGCAGGAAGCGACGCTTGGTTTTGTTGTTGGCGTGGGAGACGTTGTTCCCCACCATCGGGCGCTTGCCCGTGACTTGACAGACGCGTGCCATGACGCTTCTCCACTTTCTCTCGGATTTCGGGAGCGGTGCACAGCGCAGGACAGCCAACCGCTCCGGCCGCTAGCTCGGCAAGGCGCCGGCTCCCCTGATGCACACCCTTCGAGGGCCCACGCCAGCGTCCCGCAAGAAAAATCCTGGGAACGCAGTACAGGCCACTTCTCGGCAAAGACGGCGATTATAGCCACAAACGGCCGGGGTCGGGCAGTGCTGCGCGGTCTTGGCCGTGCGGGAGCGTCGGCAATAAGCCGCACGCACGGCCGTGGACTCTGCCGCGGCGCCTTCGGCGCTGCGGACTTCAGCGCCAATCAGCTCGACTGCTGCTCCAGGAAACGCTGCGCGTCCAGCGCCGCCATGCAGCCGGTGCCGGCGCTGGTGATGGCCTGGCGGTAGACATGGTCCTGCACGTCGCCGGCGGCGAAGACGCCGGGCACGCTGGTCATGGTGGCGAAGCCCTCGGAGCCGCTGCGGGTGAGGATGTAACCGTCCTTCATCTCCAGCTGGCCCTCGAAGATCTGCGTGTTGGGCGAGTGGCCCACGGCGATGAACACGCCCTGCAGTTGCAGCTCGCGAGCGGAGCCGTCCTGCACGTTGCGCAGCCGCACGCCGGTGACACCGGTCTGGTCGCCCAGCACTTCCTCCAGCGTGTGCCACAGGTGCAGCTCGATCTTGCCGGCGGCCACCTTCTCCATGACCTTGTCCACCAGGATCGGCTCGGCGCGGAACTTGTCGCGGCGGTGGATCAGGTGCACCTTGGCGGCGATGTTGGAGAGGTAGAGCGCATCCTCCACCGCCGTGTTGCCGCCGCCGATCACGCAGGCCTCCTGGTCGCGGTAGAAGAAGCCGTCGCAGGTGGCGCAGCCCGAGACGCCGCGGCCCATGAAGGCTTCCTCGCTGGGCAGGCCCAGGTACTTGGCGCTGGCGCCGGTGGCGATGACGAGCGTGTCGCAGGTGTAGACGCCCGAGTCGCCCTTGAGCGTGAACGGGCGGCGGCTGAAGTCCACGGCGTTGATGTGATCGAACACGATCTGCGTGTTGAAGCGCTCGGCATGCTGCTGGAAGCGCTGCATCAGGTCCGGACCCATCACCCCCATGACGTCCGCGGGCCAGTTGTCAACCTCGGTGGTGGTCATGAGCTGGCCGCCCTGGGCCATGCCGGTGACCAGCACGGGCTTGAGGTTGGCGCGGGCGGCGTAAATGGCGGCGGTGTAGCCGGCAGGGCCGGAACCCAGGATCAGGACCTGGGCATGAAGGGTGCTGTCATTCATGGTGTCGGGTTATTTGGAGTCGGGTGCGGCGCGTCGGACCGCCCGGGCGGGGAGTCTGACATGGCGCGCGGCCCTCGATATTTGGACTTGTCAAACGCCACAATAGCCGATGGACACAGTCGGAAACCCCGGGGCGGGGTTCCGGAGGCTGTGGCCTCACTCCCATGGCGCGCGGCTCGTGTGTGCGCTGCGCCGATTTCTCGAAAGGATGCCGATGTCGCTGCTGCTGTCGAACCTGGACCTGATCCGTCGGGTGCCGCTGTTCTCGCTGCTGACCACCGAGCAGGCGCAGACCATTGCCGACAGCGTCGTCAAGCGCCGCTTCCGGCGCGGCGAGCTGGTGGTGGAGCAGGGCCGCAAGAGCAATGCGCTGTTCATCCTGCTCAATGGCCGCGCGCGCGTGCTCACGGCCGACTCGCGCGGGCGCGAGGTGATCCTGGCCGTGCTGCAGTCCGGGGACTACGTGGGCGAGATGAGCCTCATCGACGGTGAGCCTCATTCCGCCACCGTGCGCGCCGAGGTGCAGACGGACATGCTGATCCTGAATCGCCCGGAATTCGCGCGCTGCCTGCCCGAAGGGTCGAGCCTGGCCTACGCCATCCTGCGCGGCCTGGTGGCGCGGCTGCGCAACGCCGACCGCCAGATCGAGTCGCTGGCGCTGCTGGACGTGTACGGGCGCGTGGCGCGCACGCTGCTGGACATGGCCGAGGACGACAACGGAGTGAAGGTCATCCGCGGCAAGGTCTCGCGCCAGGACATGGCCAAGGTCGTGGGCGCCTCGCGCGAGATGGTCAGCCGCGTCATGAAGGACCTGGAGGAGCGCGGCATGATCGAGACGCAGGAAAGCGGCGCCGTCGTGCTCAAGGACCGGCTGCTGGCCGACTGATCGAAGCCTCTTGCGGCGGTGCGCGCGGCGCGGCCTTGCGCCGGCACCGCGCGCCCTCTGCGTCACGCCGCGCAGGTATCCGCTGGTGAACGAGGCGGCCGGCCACGGCGGCCGGGCCACAATTCGGGGATGAGCTTTCCGCTGGGTTCCCTGACCGAGTCCCCCACCACTTACCGGCGCCGTCCCGGCGGCGCCACCGAGCCCACGCCGCCCGCGCCGCCGCGCTGGCGCACGCAACTGTGGCTCATGGGCGGCGCCATCTTCTGGCTGCTGGCGCTACTGGCGCTGATCACGCACGACGGCGCCGACCCTGGCTTCTCCACTTCCGGCGACGGCCGGCCGCTGGTGAACAACCAGGTCGGCCTGCTGGGCGCGTGGGGGGCGGACCTGGGGCTGTTCCTCTTTGGCTGGTCGGTGTGGTGGCTGCCGGTGATCGGCCTGCGGCTGTGGCTGGGCACGCTGGCGCGGCTGCTGCGTGGCGAGGGCGGCCCGCCGCCGCGACGCCTGGCCTTCTGCGCCGGCGTGGTGTTGCTGATGTCGGCCAGCTGCGCGCTGGAGTGGACGCGGCTGTACCGCTGGGAGGACGGGCTGCCCGGCCATGCCGGCGGCGTGCTGGGCTACCTGCTGGGCCCCTGGAGCCTGAAGTGGCTGGGCTTCGCCGGCTCGGGCGTGGGCTGGATCGTGGCACTGGTGCTGGGCCTGTCGCTGTCGCTGCGCTTTTCCTGGGTCGGACTTGCCGACCGCATCGGCGCCGCCGTCGAAGGCGTGGCGCAGGCGTTGCGCCAGGTCGTGGAGGGCGTGGCCGACCGCCATGCCGGCCGCCAGGCGCAGCGCGAGCGCCAGCGCGAGGAGCTGGCCGAGCGCCAGGGCCAGGAGCCGCACTCGATCCGCATCGATCCGCTGCACGAGGACGAGCCCGCCGCCGAGGCGCCGCCGCCGCGTCCGCCGCGCCGCCGCCCCGTGCCCAAGCCGGCGGCGCAGCCCGTGGAGCCGGTGCTGGCGCCCGACGACGATGCCGCCCCCGGCGCCGCGGCGGCCGACCCGCTGGTGGTGGACGTGCCCTTCACCGAGCTGAAGCCGCGGCCCGAGCCGGCCCCGGCGCCGACCGTGGCCCCGGCCGCCGAGCCGCCCTGGGCCGAGGACGGCGATGCCCGTCCCGGCACCGACCCGGAGCCCTTCATCGACCTGGGCGACGACGAGGAAGTGGCCGCACCCGCGCCCATGCCTGCGCCCGCCGCCGCGGCGCCGAAGCCGGCCGCACCGGCGGCGCCCGTGGCGCCCATGGCGCCCATGGCGCCCGCGGCTCCGGCCGCCAAGGCGCCGGCCAGGACCGCCGCCCCGGCGGTCGTGCCGCCGATGCCGCGCGCCCCCGTCGGCGACACCACGCTGCCGGAAGTGGACCTGCTCGACGCCGCGCCGGCGCAGCGCGAGAGCGTCTCGGCCGAGACGCTGGAGATGACCTCGCGCCTGATCGAGAAGAAGCTCAAGGACTTCGGCGTCGAGGTGCGCGTGGTGGCGGCCTCGCCCGGGCCCGTGATCACGCGCTACGAGATCGAGCCAGCCACCGGCGTGAAGGGCTCGCAGATCGTCAACCTGGCCAAGGACCTGTCGCGCTCGCTGAGCCTGGTGAGCATCCGCGTGGTGGAGACCATCCCCGGGCGCACCACCATGGCGCTGGAGCTGCCCAACGCGCGGCGCCAGATGATCCGCCTGACCGAGATCCTGGACTCGCGCGCCTACCGCGAGGCCGGCTCGCTGCTGACCATCGGCCTGGGCAAGGACATCGTGGGCGCGCCGGTCGTGGCCGACCTGGCCAAGATGCCGCACTGCCTGGTGGCCGGCACCACCGGCTCGGGCAAGTCGGTGGGCATCAACGCCATGATCCTGTCGCTGCTCTACAAGGCCGAGGCCGACGAGGTGCGCCTCATCCTCATCGACCCGAAGATGCTGGAGATGAGCGTCTACGAGGGCATTCCGCACCTGCTGTGCCCGGTGGTGACGGACATGAAGCAGGCCGGCAACGCGCTCAACTGGTGCGTGGCCGAGATGGAGCGGCGCTACAAGCTCATGTCCAAGATGGGCGTGCGCAACCTCGCCGGCTACAACAAGAAGATCGACGAGGCCGCCGAGCGCGAGGAGTCGATCCCGAATCCCTTCAGCCTCACGCCGGAGGAGCCCGAGCCGCTGGAGCGGCTGCCGTTCGTGGTGGTCGTCATCGACGAGCTCGCCGACCTGATGATGGTGGTGGGCAAGAAGATCGAGGAATTGATCGCCCGGCTGGCGCAGAAGGCACGCGCCGCGGGCATCCACCTGGTGCTGGCCACGCAGCGGCCCAGCGTGGACGTGATCACGGGCCTGATCAAGGCCAACATCCCGACGCGGCTGTCGTTCCAGGTCAGCTCCAAGATCGACTCGCGCACCATCCTCGACCAGATGGGCGCCGAGGCGCTGCTGGGGCAGGGCGACATGCTCTACCTCACGCCCGGCGGCGGCATCCCGGTGCGCGTGCACGGCGCCTTCGTCTCCGACGACGAAGTGCACCGCGTGGTCGACTACCTCAAGCAGCAGGGCGAGCCCAACTACATCGAGGGCATCCTCGAAGGCGGCGTGCTGGAGAGCGACGGCGGCAACGGCGTCACCAGCATCGGCGCCAGCGTGGAGTCCGACGGCGAGTCCGACCCGATGTACGACCAGGCCGTGGCCATCGTGCTGCAGCACAAGCGCGCCTCGATCTCGCTGGTGCAGCGCCACTTGCGCATCGGCTACAACCGCGCCGCGCGGCTGCTGGAACAAATGGAGAAGTCCGGGCTCGTATCGGCCATGGCCACCAACGGGAACCGGGACATCATCGTTCCGAAGCGCGAAGAGGTATGAACAAGCACATGAGCGGGCGCGGCGTGCGTGCCCTGGCCGCGGCGGCGCTGCTGCTGGCGACGGCCGGCGCGGCGCGGGCCGACGCGGTGGAGTCGCTGCGCGACTTCGTGCGCGAGGCCAGGACCGGCCGCGCCGCCTTCACCCAGACCGTCACGGCGCCGGACGGCGCGAAGAAGAAGACCTCCAGCGGCAGCTTCGAGTTCGCGCGCCCGAACCGCTTCCGCTTCGAGTACCGCAAGCCCTACGAGCAGCTGATCGTGGCCGACGGGCAGAAGGTGTGGATCTTCGACGCCGACCTGCAGCAGGCCAGCGCCCGGCCGCTGGCGCAGGCGCTGGGCTCCACCCCGGCGGCGCTGCTGGCCGGCGGTGCGCTGGACAAGGACTTCAACCTCTCCAACCTGCCTTCGGCGCAGGGGCTGGACTGGGTGCAGGCCACGCCGCGCGACAAGGAAGCCGCGTTCCAGTCGCTGCGCGTGGGTTTCAGGGGCCGCGCGCTGGCGGCCATCGAGATCGTGGACAGCTTCGGCCAGCACTCGCGGCTGGAATTCAGCGAGATGGCCACCAACGTCGCGGTGCCGCCGGAGAGCTTCAGGTTCGTGCCGCCCAAGGGCGTGGCGGTGGTCGAGTAGCCGCCGGGAAGCCCTTCAAGCCGCCGCCCGTGCCACCGGGTCGGTGGCTGGCGCCGGGAAACGCAGCGTCACGCAGGCTCCGCCCGCTTCCGAGACGCCCATGCTCACGTGCGCGCCGTGCAGCTCGGCGATGTCGCGCACGATGGCCAGCCCCAGGCCGCTGCCGTCCCCGATTGCGCTGTCGCCGCGCACGAAGCGTTCGAACACCGCCTCGCGCTGCGCTTCGGGCACGCCGGGGCCGCTGTCGTTGACGCGCAGCGCCGGCGGGTTGGTTTCGAAGTCGATCCACACCCGGCCGCCCGCGCCGGTGTAGCGCAGCGCGTTGTCGATCAGGTTGCCCAGCGCCTCCGATATCAGCTCGGGCTGCACCGTGACCCACAGCGGCTGCTCCGGCGCGATGAGCTCCAGCTCGATGTGCGCGTCGTAGGCCCGGTCGATGAAGGAGCTGCCCACGTCGCCGGCCAGCGCCACCAGGTCGGTCGGCTGGCCGTCGAGCGCGCCGCGCAGCTCCGGATCGAGCCGGCCCAGCGACAGCAGCTGCTGCACCATGCGCGCGCTGCGCTGGGTGCTCTCCTCCAGCTCGCGCAGCACGCGCCGGGTGCTCTCCAGGTCGGGCGCCTCGGCCGCGCGTGCCAGGCCGAGCTGCAGCCCGGTCAGCGGCGTGCGCAGCTGGTGCGCGGCGGTGGCGGCGAACTGGCGCTCGCGCGCGAGCATGTCGCGGATGCGGCGCAGCAGGTTGTTGAGCGCGGTGCCGAAGGGCAGGAGCTCATGCGGCAGGTCGCCGGCGGGAATGGGGGCCAGCGAGGCATGCGAGCGCTCGTTCCAGCCGGCGGCAATGGCCTCCAGCGGCCGGATCGAGCGCCGCACGCCCCAGATGATGGACAGCGCCGCGGCCACGCCCGCCAGCAGCGCCGCGGGCGTGAGCATCAGCACGATGTTCTTGTGCGTGCGCTGGCGCTTGAGCAGCGTCTCGCCCACCACCACGACGGCGCGGTGGCCGGCACCGTTGTCGACTTCCACGCGTGCCACGCTGGCGGACTGGCCATCGAGCAGCGCGTCAAAAGCCCGGCCGTGGTCGTACACGCGCTCGCGCGCACCCTGCAGCGGCACGCCCAGGTGGCCGCCGACGTGGCGCCCGTCCTGCTCCACGGCATAGGCGGTGCGGTCGAGCTCGTCGTAGCCCAGGAAGGCCTCGACGCCGGGCAGCAGCTCCAGCACCGCGCGCCCCCCGGCGTCGAAGTGCACCTGGCTCGCCAGCGAGTGCGCCACGTCCAGCAGCCAGCGGTCGTAGACGCGGTCGGTGAATTTCTGCGCCACGAAGTTGCCCACCATGCCGGTGGCGGCCACGATGGCCAGCAGCGGCAGCATCAGCCGCAGCAGCAGCTCGCGCTTGAGCAGCAGGCGTCCGCCGGCGTTCGGCATGGCGTCACTCCGGGATCAGTCCGGGTTCGGTCCGGCAAACGTGCGCGTTCAGGCCTGTGCCGCGGTGTCGTCGAGCACCAGCCGGTAGCCGAAGCCGCGCACGGTCTGGATGCCGGTGCCCGAGCCGGCCAGGCGGCGGCGCAGCCGCGACACGTACACCTCCGCGGCGCTGTCGCCGACTTCCAGGTTGCGCTCGGCCAGCGCGTCGATCAGCACGCGCTTGGGCACGACGTGCGGCGCGCGCCGCACCAGCAGTCCCAGCACCTCGAACTCGCGCGGCGACAGCTCCAGCTGCCGCCCGTCCACCAGCACCCGGCCTTCGCGGCCGAACCAGTGCAGCTTGCCGTATTGCAGCAGCTCGCCGCGCGCGGCCGCGCCGCGGCGCGTGAGCACCTCCACGCGCGCGTCGAGCTCCTCGGCCGCGAAGGGCTTGACGAGGTAGTCGTCAGCGCCGGCCTGCAGCCCCTGCACGCGGTCGGCGACGCGGTCGCGCGCGGTGAGCACCAGCACGGGCGTGAGGCGGTCGCGCTCGCGCACGCGCAGCAGCCAGTCCAGGCCGTCGCCGTCGGGCAGGCCGCGGTCCAGCACCACGAGGTCGTAGCCGCCGTCGGCCAGCGCCACGTCGGCCTGTGCCAGCGAGGCGCAGTGCAGCACGGCCCAGTCGCGCGCGCGCCAGCGCAGCGAGAGCTCATGGGCAATCACGGGGTCGTCTTCGATCAGCAGCAGGCGCATGGCAGGCACGGCAGAAGGCAGCCCGACAGCCTAGCGTGGCCGGCGAGGATTGCTGCCCGTGGAGGGCCATGCAGGTCACTGCGGCGCGCAAGGTGTCACGCGGAACGCGCTCGGGGGCCGGCTGAGACAATCCATGCATGAATGCCCAGGAAAGCCTGTTTGGCGGACCATCCGCCGGGTCTGCCCCACCGGACGGGCCGGCGGCGGCCGTGCCGCTGGCCGAGCGGTTGCGTCCGCACAGCCTCGATGAAGTCATCGGCCAGCAGCACCTGCTGGGCCCCGGCAAACCGCTGCGCCGCGCCTTCGAGACCGGGCGGCTGCACTCGATGATCCTGTGGGGGCCGCCGGGCGTGGGCAAGACCACGCTGGCGCGGCTGATGGCGCAGGCCTTCGACGCGGAGTTCATCGTCATCTCGGCGGTGCTGGGCGGGGTCAAGGAGATCCGCGACGCGGTCGAGCGCGCCCGCGCCGCGCAGGCCCGGGGCCGCGCCGCGGTGGTGTTCGTCGACGAGGTGCACCGCTTCAACAAGGCCCAGCAGGACGCCTTCCTGCCGCACGTCGAGTCAGGCCTGTTCACCTTCATCGGCGCGACCACCGAGAACCCCAGTTTCGAGGTCAACGCCGCGCTGCTGTCGCGCGCCACGGTGCATGTGCTCAAGTCGCTGGACGACGACGACATGCGCACGCTCATCGAGCGCGCCCGCGTGGCGCTGCAGGCGCCGCCGATGAGCGAGGCGGCGCAGGCGCGGCTCATCGGCTACGCCGACGGCGACGCGCGCCGGCTGCTCAATGCCTTCGACAACCTCGTGGCGCTGGCCGGCGACGCGGCCGAGCTCGACGAGCCGCTGCTGGAGCGCACGCTGGGCGAGCAGCTGCGCCGCTACGACAAGGGCGGCGACCAGTTCTTCGATGCCATCTCGGCGCTGCACAAGTCGGTGCGCGGCTCCAACCCCGACGCCGCGCTGTACTGGCTGGCGCGCATGCTCGACGGCGGGGTGGACGCGCGCTACGTGTCGCGGCGCCTGGTGCGCATGGCCGCCGAGGACATCGGCCTGGCCGACCCGCGCGCGCTGCGCCTGGCGCTGGACGCGGCCGAGACCTACGAGCGGCTGGGCTCGCCCGAAGGCGAGCTGGCGCTGGCCGAGGCCGCCATCTACCTGGCCGTGGCGCCGAAGTCCAACGCCGTCTACAAGGCCTGGGGCGCGGTGCGCGCCTTCGTGAAGCGCGACGGCACCCGCCCGGTGCCGCTGCACCTGCGCAATGCACCCACTGCGCTCATGAAGCAGCTCGACCACGGGCGCGGCTACCGCTACGCGCACGACGAGGCCGGCGCCTATGCCGCCGGCGAGCGCTACCTGCCCGACGGGGTGGAGGAGCGCTTCTATGAGCCCGTGGCACGCGGGCTGGAAATCAGGATCGGCGAGAAGCTGGCGGAATTGCGGCGCCTGGATGCCGCCGCGCGCGAAGAAGACGACCGTTAGGCGCTGATTGCATCCAGCTTGATGTAAACGAAGTTTTCCGCACTTGACCTGCGGCGCGCGGGCAACCCCTCAGCGGAGGGCTTGCCGCGCGCACCTACAATCCGCCGTTTTTCGGCTGCCGGCAGCGTTCACCGCGAAGCCGGCATGGCCCGTGCGTATCCCCCGCCGGGCCGCGATACCCACGACGAGCCGAAAGAAGGCGCAAGCCATGCGCCGGCAGGAAGCAGCAGGAGATCCCTCGGATGGACATATTTCTTCAGCAGGTCATCAACGGCCTGGTGCTGGGCAGCATGTACGCGCTCGTGGCACTGGGCTACACGATGGTCTACGGCATCATCAACCTCATCAACTTCGCCCACGGCGAGGTGCTGATGGTGGGCGCGCTGGTCAGCTGGACCGTGG
>NZ_VIDQ01000110.1 GCF_009760915.1 Azohydromonas aeria | reverse complement strand
AGCACCCCGCCGAGCAGCAGCGCCAGCGCCGCGGGCAGCAGCGCCGACCAGCCCGGCGCCGCGCGCGGCGCCAGGCCCTGCGCCACCGCGGCGCGGCGCCGCGCGCGCGCCAGCAGCAGCGCCTGCGCCAGCAGCAGCACGCCGCCCAGCAGCGCCGTGAAGGCCAGCATGCGCAGCCCGCCGGCGGGCACGGCGGCGTCGGCATGGGCCACGGCCGGCCAGACGGCGTCGTTGGCGGTCCAGCCCAGCGCCGCCAGCAAGGCCAGCGCCGGCACCAGCAGCAGCACCCAGGGCCGCGCCGTGGCCACCTCCAGCAGCGACAGCCAGCCGAACACGCACAGCCACAGCGCCACCGACAGCAGCGCCGCGGCCAGGCCCAGCGTGGGCAGGCGGTCGAGCTGCCACGCGAGGCCGGCGGCGGGCAGCAGGTCGATGGCGCGCACCAGCAGCAGCGCCACCAGCAGCAGCGCCAGCAGGCCCTGCGGCGGCACCAGCGCGGCGAAGCGCCAGGCCGCGGCCGGCCGCGCCGCGTCGCCGCGCGGGCACAGCACGCCGGCCGCCGCGGCCCATTGCGCCCAGGACAGCGCGTCGTAGCCGGGCGCCGCGTCGGTGTCGGCCTGCCGCTGCCAGGCCACGCTGGCCGCGCCCAGCGCCAGCACCGCCAGGCCGAAGCCCGCCAGCAGCAGCACCGGGCCGAGCCACGGCGCGGTGGCGCCGGCGGCCTGCGCCAGCGCCGCCTCGCGCACCACCTGCGCCGTCAGCAGCGCCACCAGCGCCGCCGGCATGAAGGAGACGATGGCGGCCCAGTCGCGCGCCAGCGCATGCCCCGGCGCGGGCGCCGCGCCGGGCGCCGGCACGGGGCTGTGGGCGCGGCGCAGCTGGCAGGCCGCGCGCGTCCACAGCCAGCAGGCGAACAGCAGCGTCCACAGCGCCGCGGCCGTGACGGCGAAGGCGCCGAGCGTGCCGAAAGCGCGCAGCAGCCGCTCGTCCAGGTCGGCCTGCGCGGCGCGGAACGGCGAGGCGGCGATGGCGTAGAGCGCGTCGCGCCCCGCGTCCGGGCCCAGCAGCAGCACGGCCAGCGCCGCCAGCGCCAGCAGCACGTAGCGGCTGCGCAGCAGCATGTCGCGCACGGCGCTGCGCAGGCGCAGGCGCTGCGCGCGCAGCTCGGCCGGCGCGTCGGCGGGCAGCGCCACGCCGGCCAGCCAGCCCAGCGCCGTGGCCGCGAACAGCGCCCCCACCAGCGCCGCCAGCCAGCCCTTGCCCGCGTGCGCGCCGCAGCCCAGCGCGCTGAGCCATTCCGCGCCCGGCGGCAGGCAGGCCGGCACGCCGGCCGTGGCCGCGCCCAGCGTGCCCAGCGCCAGCAGCGCCGTGGTGGCGCTGGCGCCGCCGCCCACGCGCGGCATCAGGTGGCGCAGCGTGCCGCCCCACTGCACCAGCGCCGCCCCCAGCCCGGTGCTGGCCAGCGCCAGCCACGGCCCGGCCGAGCCGATGCGCGACAGCCCGATGCCGTTCTCCATCAGGTCCACCAGCGCCAGCGCCAGCACCGGCGGCACCAGCGCGCGCAGCGCCATGTCCTCGCGCCGCGCGCGCTCGGCGAAGCGGTCCGCGCCCAGCGCCTGCGCCAGCCGCACCGCCAGCGCCAGCAGCGCGCCGCCGTACAGCGGCACGAACACCAGGCTGTCGAGCCCCAGGTACAGCCAGGCCAGCAGCGTGCGGCCCGACTGCGCCCACAGGTGCACCAGCAGCGGCCCGGCGCCGCCGCGCCGGCCCTCGGTCCAGCCCAGGAAGTCCTCGATGCCCCAGCCGCCGGGCACGTGCAGCGCGGCGCCGATGATCAGCAGCGCCAGCGCCGCCACCGGCGCGCCCAGCGCGAAGAAGCCCGGCCCGGGCGACCAGCGCAGCGGCCGCCCCGCCTCGGAAGCCGGCGTGGCCGCGTCCGGCCGCGCCGGCGCACCCGGCGCCCGCGGCGCGTTGTTCCTGGCTTGCGCCATGTCTTTCCTTCCCTCGCATGCCGCCGTTTCTTGGGGTGGGCGGTCGAAGGCGACATTGTGGCGGGTGCAACAGGACGTATCGGCTATGCCAGGGCGACGCGGCGCGGCAAGGTGCGCAGGAGTTGCGGGATTGAGGACGCGGCGGTTGCGTCGGCGCGCTTCAGGCGCCGGCGTGGCGCGGCGCGCGCCGCCGCCGCCGCCACTGCGCCACGCCGCCCAGCGCCAGCACCCCGGCCAGCAGCAGCCCCGCGCGCGAGGCCTCGGGCACCACGCCCACGGTGAAGCCGTGCCAGTGCTCGAAGGTGGGCGCGGTCCAGGAGATCTCGCTGACGAGTCCGGTGAAGCGGATCAGCCCGTGCCCCTCCTCGCCGCGCAGCGTGCGGCCGTCCACCGACAGGCAGCCGGCGCAGCCGCCCCAGTAGCCCACGCCGGAATCGAGCAGCACGGGCGCCTGGGTGAACTCGTACCCGACCGGCAGCCCGGCCTGGCCCAGGCTGAGGATGGCCAGGACTGGATTCGCCACCGGGCGCGAGAAGCGCAGCGCGTGCACGCTGGCGTCGCCGCCGTCCAGGGCGATCAGGTCGCTGCCGGCAGGGCGCCCGGTGCTGCGGTAGGCGGGCGGGACGCCCTCGCTCCAGTAGTCGGTGCTGGGCAGCGGATCGAGCTGCACGAAGCTGGTCGGGCCGGTGTAGCTCACGTCCACTCGGGCGCCGGGCGGGCGCAGGTGGCCGGTGACGACGTTGCCGGCGCTGGCGCCCAGGGTGTCGGCGCCGGTCCAGTCCACCCAGCGCACGGCAGGCGGCGCGGCCTGGGCCGCGGCGGCGGCGCAGGCCAGTGCGAACAGGACCCCAAGACTCGACGACGGTGCCATGGCGTGCTCCTCGGCCTGGCGCGCCCGGGTGTCGGGCGCGGGGCAGGGATGCTAGGCCGTGCCGCGCGCCGGCGTGGTGCCGCGCTGTGACCAACCGCGCCCCGCGCGTCTGCGCTCGTGAATGGACCGCGGCAAGGCGTATGAGGCGTGTCGATCGGTTGCCGGCGCGGCCGCTCAGGCGATGCTGCGCACCAGGCCGCCGTCCACGCGCAGCGCCGCGCCGGTGGTGGCCGAGGCGCGCGCGCTGCACACGTAGGCGATGAGCGAGGCGACCTCGTCGGGGCTGGCGAAGCGCTGCAGCACCGACGACGGGCGCGCGGTGCTGAAGAACTCGCGCTCCATCGCGGCGGCGTCCATGCCGCGCTCGGCGGCCATGCGCGCCACGAACTCGCCCACGCCCTCGCTGGCGGTGGGTCCGGGCAGCACGCAGTTCACGGTCACGCCGGTGCGCGCGAGCGTCTCGGCCAGCCCGCGCGAGACCGCCAGCTGCGCCGTCTTGGTCATGCCGTAATGGATCATTTCGGTGGGGATGTTCAGCCCCGACTCGCTGGAGACGAAGACGATGCGGCCCCAGTCGCGCGCGCGCATGCCCGCCACGTAGTGCCGCGCCAGCCGCACGCCGCTGAGCACGTTGACCTCGAAGAAGCGCAGCCAGTCGGCGTCGGCGATCTGCTCGAAGGGCCTGGGCTCGAAGATGCCCAGGTTGTTGACCAGCACGTCCACCTCGGGCAGTTGCCGCGTCATCCGCTCACAGCCTTCGGCGCTGCCCAGGTCGGCGGCGATGCCCTCCAGCTGCGCCTGCGGCAGCTCGGCGCGCAGCTGCGCCACGGCGGCCTCCACGCGAGCGGCCGTGCGGCCATTGATGAACACGTGCGCGCCCTCGGCGGCCAGCGCCCGCGCCGTGGCCAGGCCGATGCCGGCGGTCGATCCCGTCACCAGGGCGCGCTTGCCCTGCAGTCCCAGGTCCATGGAAAGCTCCTTCAGCAGTGGAGAAAACGCGGTCCGGCGCCCATGCGCCGCCACCGGCGGCCGCAGTCTTGCACGCCCGCGGCGGCGGGCCGGGGACGGTGCGGGAACGGGGGTTGCCGATCCGCGGCCAAGCGCCGGCGCCCTTTCGCGCCGGCCCGCCGCAGGAGGACACCATGAGCAAGCAGAGGTATGGCGTGGCGCTGCCGTCCACGCTGGAGCGATCCCCGGTGCAGGCGCAGCGCACCTACGCCAGGACGCTGCGCAACGCCGAGGCCGAGTACGGCCCGGGCGAGCGCGCGCACCGCACGGCGCTGGCCTCGCTCAAGCACTCGTTCGAGAAGGTGGGCGACCACTGGGAGCCCAAGGCGCACAAGGGCCCGTCCGACCCGCAGGCCGCCGCCGGCGGGCGCGAGGCGCGCGAGCATCCGCGCGAGACCTTCGGCGGCGTGGACGTGTTGGGCCACACCAAGGCCGAGCTCTACGCTCGGGCGAAGGACCTGGGCATCGCCGGGCGCTCGACCATGAGCAAGGAAGACCTGGCGCGCGCCATCGCCCGCAAGCAGCGCTGAGCCGGGAGCCGCCGCATGAACCGACCCACGCGCCAGCGCCTGCACGACATCCCGCCCGACCCGCCGGTGCCCGAGCCGCCGGCCCCGCCGCCGCCCGACGCCGAGCCCGCGGTGGAAGACCCGCCGGCTCCGAGCCAGTCGCCGCCGGTCAAGGACCCGCCGAAGTTCCAGTGACCCCGGGTTCGTCACGTTCTCCTGCCTGGGGGACGGTGGAGAACGACCGGCAGCCCGACAGCCTGGGCGGCCCGCCCACTGTTTCGTCATTCCGGCGGAAGCCGGAATCCACGAACGCTGCAATGTCTCGCTGGCCGGTGTCGGCATGGGCCCACGTCAGCCATTCCACCGCAGCGGCGCGCGTGGATTCCGGCTTTCGCCGGAATGACGGATCGGGGTGCGAAGCGTCACGGCTGACGGGATGCCATGGGTTGAACCTTCCCCGGACAACAGCCCTTCTTCAGCCTGCGCCACCACGAACGCAGCCGCCGCCCCCGCCCCTCACCCCACGCTGCCGCACCGCCCGCCGAAGGCCGACGGGCACGCCGTGGCCAGGCCGCCGGTGAGGGTCGAGCCCTGCGGGTGGGTCTTCAGGAAATTCAGCAGCTCCGGCCAGCGCTCCTTCATCCACGGCTGCGGGCGGGTCCAGAAGATGTAGTTGGCGCGCAGCTGGTTGCGCGCGAACTCGTAGAGGTCCTCGATCGGCACCTTCAGGCGCTGGCCCTGGTGCGCCAGCGCCTGGTAGTTCTCGTTCTGCACCGAGGGCGCGATCGGCACCACGCCGGCCAGGCGCGGATAGACGGTGTAGACGTTGTCGCGCAGCGAGCGGTCGTCCAGGAACGTGTCGGGCCCGCCCAAACCCACGCCGGTAGTGGGCATCGGGCCGGTGAGGATCGGGATGGCCTGCTTGGGAAAGTTGACGAACTGGATCACCACCGTGCTCGGGAAGGCCTGGCGCATGCCGCGGTTGACGGCGGCCAGGTTCTCGAAGAACCGGCGCCGGTCGTCGGCGTCGATGCCGCGGTCGGCCTGGCCCAGCGCGCTCTCGTTGAGCGCCACGCTCTCCAGCGCCGGGTGCGCGTCCAGCGCGCGGCCCATGGCCACCATGAACTCCTGCAGGCTGTCGCGCACGCGCGGCTCCCACAGCGCGAGGTTCTGCCCGGCGCGCTGGCGCGGGCCGCCCGGGGCCTGCTTCTCCTGGATGCCGATGCCGAAGGTGGCGGGCCCGCGCTCGGCCTTGCGCTCCAGGTATTCCGGCACCGCCCGCGCGCCGCCGCCGAAGGACTTCAGCATCAGCAGCACGTGCAGCCGCTTCCTGCTGCCGGCGACGCGGTCCAGGTCGCGCTGGATGCGGCCGAAGTCGTAGCGGCCCTCGTCGCCCTCCAGCTCGGCCCAGTTGTAGCGCAGCTGCAGCCCGCGCGCGGCGGGCACGTCGCGGATCTGCGCCAGCGTGTCCTCCACCGCCTCGACGCCGCCGCGGCTGGGCAGGTGCAGGTACTGGCCGGGGTGCCATTTCATGACCGCGCCGCTGCCGCCGCTGCCGCCGCTGCCGCCGCCGCCGTTGCCCCGGGGCTGGGCCCGGGTCAGCGCGGGGGTGCAGGCCGCGGCGGCGGTGGCGGCCAGCAACTGGCGGCGGGTGAGGTCGGACATCGCGGGCGCTCCCTGGAAACCTGGGTGATGCTGGGTGATTGGCACGGCGGGCCGTCGCTGGCGCGGACGGCGCGCCGTGCCGGAACGAAAGGGTCCGGGCAGCAAGCCGCGAACCCAGGAGGAGGCGGCGCCGGCCCCCCATGTGGTGGCGCCGGCGCCGAAGCCGGCCGGACGCCGGCCGGACCTCAGCGCCGCTGGCGGCGGCGGGCGATGACGCCGACCAGGCCCAGGCCCGCCAGCATCAGCGCGTAGGTTTCGGGCTCGGGCACGGCGGCCACCGACACCAGCCCGGTGTAGGAGGCCGAGCCGTCGCCGGTGCCGGCCAGCTTCAGCGTCCAGTCACCGCCGTGCTTGCCGCTGAAGAAGGCCGTCGAGAAGTTGCCGGCACTGATGGAGCTGAAGGACTTGTCGCCCATCGACACCTTGCCGAAGCTCAGCCCGTCGGTGGAAAACAGGCTGGCCGTGAGCTTGTACATGCCCTCGCCCAGCCCCGTGAACGATATTTCGTCCATGACGCTGGTCTCGGTGATGTCGGAGCGCCCGAAACTCAGCGGCGTGTCGGGCGACAGCGATATCGAAAATGACGCCGCGTGGCTCGCGGCGGCGCCGGCCGCCATCAGGCCGGCCAGGACGAGGGATCTCATTTTCATGGTGCTCTCCAGTGGCCTTTCACGAATGAAAGGCTTTTGACGAAACTGCCCCCGGCTTTTCCCGCCGGTGGCAGCACAGGCGGACCCGCCTTGGCGCGCCGGCGTGCAGGCCACGCGCCACCGCGGGTCCAACCGGCATTCTTGAGAGGGGAGCCCCCCTGCAAACCCCATGGCCCAAGGGGCCACGGATGCGGGCCGCGTCGACGGAACCTGGCGGGCTGCGCGGGTCCTGAACCATGTTTCTGCTTGATGAAGAAACATTGCGGGACCGGCCCGATTTTCAAACTGCAACGATTCAACCACCCCGGTTTGCCGCCATGTGGAAAACTGGTCCGGTTACAGCGTGATGTATCGGCCCTGAAATATTGAATCCTTCTGTACCGCAGGGTTTTACGGCGGCCATATCGCGGTTGGGCATTTGATTTGCCTTGCGCGGCCGGAAATGTCGGTGGCCGGTCGTTGGGAGTTTGCCGGCCAGGTGCGCCGGGGCGGCGCAGGGGCCGCCAAGGGACGCGCGGCGCGGCGGCGATGCTTCACGGCATGAAGCAATGGCGCCGGCCGGCGAGCCCCGGCTGCCGGCGGCCTCGCCGAACCGCAGCCGCCAGGCCGGGTCGTGGTCCGGCGTCGCGACGAGGCTGAAGGCGGTGGAGCACACGGCCGGCACGCCACTTTGTTGCTTGCGCTTACAAAAAATACCTAAAGTTTGTCCTTGATCGACTCTCCATAATGAAACCCACGAACAAGCAGTTGACAGCGGATCGATTTATGGGTCGTTCCACGCAGTCTTTTGGCCTGCTTGCGCTGCCATGCCTGCCTGGTGCAGGTCGTCCGCGGTGCAGGGGCGTGCGCATTCAAGAGGGAGGAAATGATCATGGCCAGACACGTGTTGAAGCTGGCGGGCCTTGCCGCCGCCTGTCTGTTCGCGCCTTCGGCCTGGGCGTCGCTGACGACATCGAGCCAGCTGTGTTCCGTCTCCAGGCCGGATGAGACCGGCACGTGCCAGATCGTCAGCGGTCCTGGCGACGGCACGGTACTGGTCAACGACTACGCGGTGTCGCTGCCGGGACTCAACCCCGGCGACGCGGACCAGCGCTTCACGGGCCTCACCACGGTCAGCGCCACGCTGGACACGTGGAAGATGACGATGTCGCTGTCGGTGCAGGACTATGCGCGCGGCAACTACGTCTGGATCCCGGACGTTGACCAAAACGGCGATCCCTACAGCTACGTCACGACCACGGCCACGGCCACGGTGACGCTGACCGACCAGGTCACCGTCACGGGCGGCACCGGGGCGTACAGCCTGAGCTACGTGCTGGGCCTTGACGGCCTGCTGTCGGCCACCCATCAGGGCCTGCTGTCGCTGAGCTTTTGCGCCCAGCTCGGCCTGCCGCAGGGCATTGGCACCTTCACCAGCACCTGCTTCGCTCCGGGCCAGGTGCTGCCTGAGACGGTCACCCTGACCTACGCCGAGCTGCCCTTTGGCGGGCCGGTGGACCCGACGCTCTACATCTCGCTGTACGGCCTGCTGGCGCCGCTGTACGAGGACCAGGTGGCCGATCAAGGCAGTGACCTCGTCACCGCCAGCATCGAAGGCGCGTTCGGCCACACGGTCAAGCTGCTGCAGATCGTGGCGACGGACTCCGGCGGCAACCCGATCCCGGGGCTGAGCCTGCAGAGCGCCAACAACTACCAGTACCCGACCGACCCGAACAACCTGGCGCTGGTCGCGGCGGCCGTGCCGGAGCCGGGCACGCTGGCGCTGCTGCTGCCGGGCGTGGTGGGGCTGGTGGGCGCCCGGCGCCGCGCGACGCGCCCGGGCCACCGGGCCGGCGCGGGCGGCTGACGGCGTCCGCGCGATCTCCTGCGGCGCCGGGGTGATGCCCGGCGCCGGCCGGGCGCCGATGCGCTGGCGGGGCACGCCGCTTGCCGTTCGCCGGGGCTGCCGTGCCGGCGGCGCACCGTCCCAGGGGAATTCGCGATGCCCACCTTCACCCTCAACGGCCAGCCCACCACGCTGGACCTTCCCGCCGACATGCCCCTGCTGTGGGCGCTGCGCGACGTGGCCGGCCTGACCGGCACCAAGTTCGGCTGCGGCATCGGCGCCTGCGGCGCGTGCACGGTGCACCTGGACGGGCAGGTGGCGCGCGCCTGCGTCACGCCGCTGTCGGCGGTGGCGGGCAAGCGCGTCATCACCATCGAGCGCATCGACCAGGACCCGGTCGGGCGCCGCGTGCAGGCCGCCTGGCGCGAACTCGACGTGGTGCAGTGCGGCTATTGCCAGAGCGGCCAGGTCATGGCCGCGACCGCCTTGCTGCGCGCCACGCCCAACCCCGACGACGCCGCCATCGACAACGCCATGTCGGGCAACCTGTGCCGCTGCGGCACCTACCAGCGCATCCGCGCCGCCATCAAGCTCGCCGCCTCGCAGATCGCGGTGCCGGGCCGGGGAGCCTGAGATGGGTGCCTTCGACTACCGCGACGCCGCTGCCGGCGCCGCCAACCCGTCCCGGCGCGCCTTCATCCGTGCCGGCGCGGCCGCCGGCGGCGGGCTGGTGCTGGCCTTCACGCTGCCGGGCTGCGCCGGCATCCCGCTGGACCCGCTGCGCAGCCCCGGCAGCGAGCGCGACCGCAAGCCGCCCGAGAGCGCGGTCGGGCAGGCCAGCACCGCCGTGTCGCAGGACCCACCGCGGCTGGACGCCGGCGGCTTCGTGCGCATCGACCGCCAGGGCCAGGTCACCTTCATCGTGCACAAGGTCGAGATGGGGCAGGGCACCTTCACCTCGATCCCGATGCTGCTGGCCGAGGAGCTGGAGGTGGACCCGGCCACCGTCAGGCTGGAGCAGGCGCCGGCCGACAACAAGCTCTATGCCGACCCGCTGCTGGGCGGCCAGGTCACCGGCGGCTCGACCTCCATCCGCGGCGCCTGGGAGCCGCTGCGCCGCGTCGGCGCCACCGCGCGCGTGATGCTGGTGCAGGCCGCGGCGCAGGCCTGGAACGTCGATGCCAGGGAGCTGCGCGCGGCCAACGGCGCCGTCACGCATGCCGCCACCGGCCGCACGCTGCACTACGGCGAGCTGGTGGACGCGGCCGCGAAGCTGCCGGTCCCGAAGGACGTGGCGCTGAAGGACCCGAAAGACTTCAAGCTCATCGGCAAGCCCGTGAAGCGGCTGGACTCGGCCGACAAGGTCAACGGCCGCGCCCTGTTCGGTATCGACGCCAAGGTGCCGGGCATGCGCGTGGCGACGGTGGCGGCCAGCCCGGTGGTGGGCGGCTCCATCGCCGGCATGAACGAGCAGCGCGCCCTGGCCGTGCCCGGCGTGCGCCAGGTGCTGCGCCTGAACAACGCCGTGGCCGTGGTCGGCGACCACTACTGGGCGGCGAAGCAGGGCCTGGCGGCGCTGGCGCCGACCTGGAGCGGCGGGCCGAACTCGGCCGTGAGCACGGCCGGCATCGTGGCCGACATGGAGGCCGCCTCGCGCCAGGACGGCGCCGTGGCGCGCAGCGACGGCGACGCGCTGGAAGTGCTCGCCGGCACGCCCGCCAGCCGCGGCGTGAGCGCGCAGTACCACATGCCCTTCCTGGCCCACGCCACCATGGAGCCGATGAACTGCACCGTCTCGCTCACGCGCGAGCGCTGCGAGCTGTGGGTGGGCACGCAGGTGCCGGTGCTGGCGCAGTCCGCGGCGGCCAAGGCCGCCGGGCTGGCCGACGACAAGGTCGTCGTGCACAACCACTACCTGGGCGGCGGCTTCGGGCGGCGGCTGGAGGTGGACTTCATCGTCCAGGCCGTGAGCTTCGCCCGGCAGGTCAACCACCCCGTGAAGTTCGTGTGGAGCCGCGAGGAGGACATCCAGCACGACATGTACCGGCCGTTCTACGTGGACCGCATCGCCGCCGCGCTGGACGACCAGGGCCTGCCCGCGGCCTGGCTGCACCGCATCACGGGCTCGTCGATCATGTCGCGCTTCGCGCCGCCGCTGGTCAAGAACGGCGTGGACCCCGACGCGGTGGAGGGCGCGCGCGACATTCCCTACGCCATCCCGGCCGTGCGCGTGGAGTACGTGCGCCACGAGCCGCCGATCCCCACCGCCTTCTGGCGCGGCGTCGGGCCCACGCACAACATCTGGGTGGTCGAAAGCTTCATCGACGAGCTGGCGGCGGCCGCGAAGCAGGACCCGGTGCGCTACCGCATGGCCTTGCTGGGCAAGGAGCCCCGGTTGATGGCCGTGCTGAAGCTGGCCACGGAGAAGGCCGGCTGGGGCCAGCCGCTGCGCGCGGCCGCGGGCGAGCGCGTGGGGCGCGGCGTGTCGGTGCAATACGCCTTCGGCAGCTACATGGCGATGGTGGTGGAAGCCGCGGTGGACGCGCAGGGCGGGGTGCGGGTGCGGCGCGTGGTGTGCGCGGTGGACTGCGGCCAGGTGGTGAACCCGGACACGGTGCAGGCGCAACTGGAGAGCGGCATCGTGTTCGGCCTGGGCGCGGCGCTGTGGAACGAGGTCACGCTGGAGCAGGGCCGGGTGCAGCAAAGCAACTTCGGCGACTACCGCGTCATGCGCATGAACGAGGCGCCGCGCATCGAGACGCACATCCTGCCCAGCAGCGACAAGCCCGGCGGCATCGGCGAGCCCGGCACCTCGGCCATCGCGCCGGCGCTGACGAACGCGCTGTTCGCGGCCACGGGCGTGCGCATCCGGCGGCTGCCGGTGGGGGAGCAGCTCAAGGTGGCGAGCGCGGCGAGGGCGACCTGAACCGATAGGGTGCGCCCGGTCCGCCGCGGCAGCGCCGGGCCTCGGGCTGGCGCATGACCGCCCCGAGAACCGCGCAACAACACCGTGCGGTCCGGCGGCGGCAGTGCCCATCGACCATTGACCACCCCATGGAGCCGACCTAGCTTGACCTACCGGTCGTTGCCGCGCCGTGGCGCTGATGCCCGGACAACACCAGCGGCCGTTTTGCAGGCCGATCTTCGGCTGGTGGAGGAGCAATCCATGGGCAAGATTTCCGTTCCGGGGCCCGCAGTGGCAGTGGCGGTGGCGGCAGCGATGGCCTTGTCAGGTTGCGCATCGGACCAGGCCTATCGGCCTGCGCCCGAGGCGTCGGGATCGTGGAGCGAATGCTCCCGAAATACCGATTGCACGCAGCCCGCGTCTGTGCAGATGATGGAATTTGAAACTCAAGACACCAAGGAACGCGGCAAGTACATCCTCGGTTTTGTGGAGTTTGACGATCAAGGCTGGTTCCACCAGCCAGCTCAGGCCACGAATTTCTTCAAGGCTCTTCAGGCGTACCGTGCCGAGCATTCCTCAAGAAGTTTCCTTTTTGTAGCGTTCGCCCATGGCTGGAAGCACAATGCCCACCCGGGAGATTCCAACGTCCGGGATTTTCGCAGGCTGTTGGAACGCCTGACGGTGCTTGAGCAGGGCAAAGCGAAACTCCGCGGAAGACCCGAAGAAGCGCGCAAGGTGGTCGGTGTCTATCTCGGCTGGCGCGGCGCGTCCTGGACGGCCCCCTTCGTTGAAAACCTGACCTTCTGGACCCGGAAGAATACCGGAGAACGGGTCGGGGGCCGATCCGCCAAACAGTTCCTGATGCAGCTTGCCGAGTACCGAAATTTCCTTAACGACAGGAGCAAGATTGAAGGCAGCAACCCTCAAGATTACAGGCTCGTCCTGGACGAAAGTCCCGGCCGTCTGGCCGGTCCTACCGAGAACCAGCTGATCCTGATTGGCCACAGCTTCGGCGGCATGCTCATGTACCACGCTCTGCATACCGGACTCATGGAGCGCGCTCTCAGGATCGAACCGGAATTGGTGAAGGAGGAAAGGCGCATACGTTTCCGCTATGACATGGCCAAGAGTTTTGGTGACTTCGTGCTGCTGGTGAATCCGGCCTTCGAAGGCTCGACCTACGAGCCGCTGGCGGTCGCGGCCCGGTCGCGCTGCTATTCGGCGTCGCAGCGACCGGTGATGGCCATCGTGACCTCCAAGACCGATCTGGCCACGAAAATGGCTTTTCCCGCCGGGCGCCTGTATACCGTAGCCCAGTCCGCGAAACAGCCCGGAGAACGCGAGGCGGTCATGCATACGGTGGGCCACCTTGATCGGTACATAACACATGACCTCCTGTACAACGGCAGCAACCCCGCGCTGGCAGTCCATCAGGAATTGCAGCCTACGACCACGCAAAATGCGGTGAAAGCCGTGCCGCAGGCTTTGGCGCAGTCGTCGGAGAGAAATGCAATGCCAGCTTTCGGGCTCAGGCATCCCAACGTGGACCCGAAGAGTCAGCGGGTCTATTACAACTACAAGGACGTGAGGCTTGAGCAGCGGGCGAGGCCCGAGGGACAGGAGCTACCCTACAACAATCCCTACCTGGTCATGTCGGCTGACAAAAGGTTGATAGACGGCCATAACGACATCTGGAACGAGCGGTTCGTGGATTTCATGATTTCTTTCGTCCACGAGGAGTTGATGAAACCCGTGGGCGACCAAGACATGGACAAGGACGAATTCCATGCCCGGCATTGCGTGCCGTACGGACAGGACTCGATGTCCAAGTGAAACCTGGCGGCGCGCCGGCGCCGCTGCCCTGCAGCACCGCCGTGCAGCCCTCCCCACCGCCACGTAGCAGAAGGCGAAGTGCGCCGCCCACAGCAGCAGCGGCGCCGCGCCGGCGCGCAGCCCGGCGAAGAAGCCGGCGCGCGAAGAGGCGGGAGAGGCGTTCATCACGGCGTCCACGCGCCGCCGCGGCATGCGGCAGCAGCGCCACGACCACGCCCTGCGCGCAGCTGCCCCACCACAGCAGCGCGAGGTTGTCCCAGGTAGCGCGCTGGCGCGGCGTCACGAGGCGGTGCCAGATGCGCAGCGCCAGGTACGCGCCGAAAAGCGCCATCAGCACCATGTAAAAGCCCTGGCAGGCCAGCAGCCCCGTCCGCGCCAGGCCCGGCCGCTGCAGTGCCCCACCGCCTCGCTGCGCGACGCGGCCTGCCTTCCCGGCACCCGCTGCCCCGCGGTCGCCACCGCCGCCCAGCAGCCGCTGCAGCCGCGCGATGCCGACGTGAGCGCGCGGCTGGCGCTGACGCAGTACGCCTGCGTCGCCTGCCACCGCATGGCGGGCGTGGTCGGGCCGACAATGGCCCCGCACTGCCCGCGGTGCGCCAGCAGAAGGAAGTCCCAGGCCATGAGCGAACGCGTCCTGCTCGACACCGATCCCCCGGTCCGCTTCGGCGGCGGCGCGGCCTTCGTGGTGGACCGCGATCTGCGCTACCTGGTGGCCGAGGGCGACGCGCTGCGCGCGGCGGGGCTGCGGCCCGAGGACCTGGTGGGCCGCACAGTGGGGGAGGCGCTGCCCGCGGCGCTGGCGCGCGAGGCCGAGCCGCGCTACCGCCGCGCGCTGGCCGGCGAGCCCTTCGAGGTCGAGCACGAGGACTTCGGCCACCGCTACCGCACCCGCGGCGTGCCGCTGCGCGACGCCGCCGGGCAGGTCTGGGCGGTGCTGGCGGTGTCGCAGGACGTCACCGCGCAGCACGAGGCCCAGGCGCTGCACGAGCGGCTGCGCGAGTGGGCGCGGCGCCAGGATTTCCTGCTGCGCCTGAACGACCGGCTGCGCCCGCTGCGCGATCCGCTGGAGCTGCAGTACCAGGCCTCGCGGCTGCTGTGCGAGCACCTGGGCGCCGACGCCGTGCACTACGGCGAGCTGCACGACACGGAGGGCGGCTATGCCGACGTGCACCGCGACTTCGTGCGCCCGGGGCGGGCCAGCCTGGCCGGGCGCTACGCGCTGGCGGCCTACGGCGACGGCGCGGCGGTGCTGCGGTCCGGGCGGCCCCTGGTGGTGGCCGACATGCGGGAGGCGGCCCAGCTGGGCGAGGCCACGCGCGCCAGCTACCGGGCCCTGGGCATCGGCGCGCTGCTCGCGGTGCCGCTGGTGCGCGAGGGCCGGCTGGTGTGGGTGCTCAGCGTCGTGTCGGACGCGCCGCGCGCCTGGACGCCCGACGAGGTCACGCTGGTGCAGGAGGTGGGCGACCGCACCTGGGCCGCGCTGGAGCGCGAGCGCTCCGAAGCCGCGCTGCGCCGGCGCGAGGCGCAGATGCACGCCATCGTCAGCCTCGTGCCCGACCTGCTCTGGCGCAGCGACGCGGCCGGGCGGGTGGAGTGGTTCAGCGAGCGCTGGTACGCCTACACCGGGCAGGCGCCGCACGAGGCGCTGGGCCAGGGCTGGGCGCAGGTGCTGCATCCCGAGGACCGCGACGAGACGCTGCGGGCCTGGGCCGAGTCGCTGCGCACGGGGCAGCCGCTGCAGCACGAGCACCGGCTGCGCGCGGGCGACGGCAGCTGGCGCTGGTTCCTGGCGCGCGCGCAGCCGCTGCGCGAGGGCGAGGGCCAGGGCCCGGTCAGCGCCTGGTTCGGCTCGGTCACGGACATCCACGAGCAGCGGCTGTCGCGCGAGCTGCTGGAGCAGCGCGTGGCCGAGCGCACGCAGGCGCTGCGCCAGCTGCTGCTGCGCGTGGAGAACGTGCAGGACGAGGAGCGCCGGCGCATCGCGCGCGAGCTTCACGACGGCCTGGGGCAGGCGCTGTCCGCGGTGGCGCTGGCCGTGAGCGCGCTGCGGGGCACCACCGGCGCCGGCGACGCCGCCGCGGCGCGCGAGCGCATGGACCGGCTGCCGGGACTGCTACACCAGCTCGACCGCGAGCTCGACGGCATCGTCTTCCGGCTGCGGCCCACCGCGCTGGACGACTGCGGCCTGGGCGAGGGCGTGGCCGCCTACGTGCAGACCTGGGGCGAGCTCACCGGCATCGCGGTGGACATGGAGCTGCGCGGGCTGGAGGGCGCGCGGCTGGACGCGGCCGTGGAAGCCGCGGTGTTCCGCGTGGTGCAGGAGGCGCTCAACAACGTGGCCAAGCATGCGCGCGCCACGCGCGTGAGCCTGAGCCTGGAGCGGCGCCGCGGCCAGCTCGTGGGCAGCGTCGAGGACGACGGCGTGGGCTTCGACGCGGCGCAGGCGGCCGCGCCGTCGGCCGGGCGTTCGCACTGGGGGCTGCTGGGCATGCAGGAGCGCATGGGCGCGCTGGGCGGGCGCCTGGACATCGAGTCGCAGCCGGGTCAGGGCACGGCGGTGCTGTGGCGGCTGCCGCTGCGCTGAGGGCCTGCCCGGGGAGCGTCAGCGCGGCGGCTCGATGCGCCCGGCCGGCTCCAGCGCGTCGCCCCGGGGCCGCAGCACGATGCCTTCGCCCGAAGCGGGGTTCAGCCCGGTGAGCGCGGTGATGTTGACCTGGTGCGTCACCACCACCAGCGCGCCGGGGCCGCGCCACGCCAGCAGCTTCAACCTGGCCGCCGCGGTCTGCGCCGCCTCGTCGCCGTGCCCGGCGAAGAACGAGTTGAAGGCCGGCTCGTCGCGCGGCGCGCCCACGTCCATCAGCGTGGCGGTGTCGCGGGTGCGGCACCACTGCGAGGTCCAGACCGCGCCCACCGCCACGCGTTGCCGGCGCAACTGCTCGCCCATGCGCCGCGCCTGCTCGCGCCCGCGCTCGCTGAGGTTGCGCTGCGTGGCGCAGTCGCCCGGGCGAAAGCCCGGCGGGTCGCCCACGCCCGGCGCCTCGGCGTGGCGGTAGAGCACGACGGCGCCGTCGTGCAGCGCGCGCCAGGCGTCGGCCTCCGAGGGCGCCGGCTGCGCCGCGGCGGCGGCGGCCGGGAAGCCCAGCGCCAGGGCGGCCGGCAGGCCCAGCGCCAGCAGCCGGCGGCGAACGGGTGTCCTGGGGTGCATGGAAAGCTCCTTCGCAATAAAGCCGGGCCGGGCCGGACCGGGCAAGGGGCATGCGGCGGGCCGGCCATCCAGGCCGGGCCGGCGCGGCGGCCGTGCAGGGCCGCAGGGTAGCCAGCAGGCGCGCGGTGCGCGGGCGACCGGGCCGCCGCGTGGAAAATTCCCGCCGCCGCGCCGGAAGGCCCCGCGAACGTGGCTATACTCGCGCCCCTCGCAGACCAGCCCCGGTTCGACGCCGTTTTCACGGTGCCTTCCTGACCCTTCAGGAACCGGGCCTGAAACCCCTTGCACCTGATGCAGCGACGACTGTCCTGAACCGGGCAGCTGGAATGTCCGCTGCCGTGCGCCGGGGTTCGGGCCGGCCGGCCGGCGAGCCGCCCGAAATGGCAACGGGCGGCGGAACGAAAGTTCCGGCGTCGAATGCCCCGGCATTTGACTAGGGTTTACCCTTATGTCAGAATTCATTTCTTCGCTGCTGACGACGCAAGACGACGGCAGCGAAGCGGCAGAGATTGCGATTCAATTTGCGATCGACGCCAGGAAAGTCCGAGTGTTTGACACTGATTTAAAACGTGTTAGAATCTTGGGCTTCGCTGATCGAAACAGCGAAACGCGACGCAGGCAGCAAGCCGGGTTACCGGCAGCAGTTTGCGAAGTGTTGAACAAAGTCGATGCTCTTTAAAAACATACAGCCGATAAGCGTGGGCGTTCGAGGCGTTGGGTGAGGTGCCTGACACATCGGAGCTTCGGGGATGCCCGGGGTTCCTGGGGCCTTTACTGGTCTCGAACGCTCTGAGAAATTGATTGAGATGGAGCTTTGCTTTGTCTTTGTTGATTTCCTTTGAGCAGTGATTTTTTTTCAAGATCGAACTGAAGAGTTTGATCCTGGCTCAGATTGAACGCTGGCGGCATGCCTTACACATGCAAGTCGAACGGCAGCGCGGGAGCAATCCTGGCGGCGAGTGGCGAACGG
>NZ_VIDQ01000011.1 GCF_009760915.1 Azohydromonas aeria | reverse complement strand
CGGGCGTGGTGGCGCCGCCCGCGCCGGGCGCCGTGGTGACGCATCCGAACGTGGTGACGCCGGGCACGGCGGTGCCGGCGCCGGGACGCGGCGCGGCGACGCTGCCTGGCGTCGTGCGCGAGCGGCCGGATAGGCCGGACCGACCGGAACGACCCGACCGGCCCGACCGGCCTGACCGGCCTGACCGGCCCGATCGTTCCGAGCCGGCTGGCGCCGTGGCGGTGCCCGGAGGCGTCCGCGAGCGGCCGCAGCCGCCCGGCGGCGTGGTGACGGCGCCGCCCGGGGTGGTCGTGGCCGAGCCGCCCGGCGCGGCGCGGCCGTCGCCGCCGCTGCAGCGCGCGCCGGGCCTGCAGGCGCAGGAGCCGGGAGCGCCGCCGCGTGTCGGCCGCGACCAGGTCCCGCCCGCGCAGCGCGCCGTGCCGCTGCCGCCGGACTTCAACAATCCGCGCTCGCCCATGCCCACCATCCCCGGCGACCGGGTGCCTCCCGAGGCGCCGCGCGTGGAGCGTCAGGAGCCGGGAGCGTTGCCGCGTGTCGGCCGCGACCAGATCCCGCCCGCGCAGCGCGCCGTGCCGCTGCCTCCCGACTTCAACAACCCGCGCTCGCCTATGCCCACCATCCCCGGCGACCGGGTGCCGCCCGAGGCGCCGCGCGTGGAGCGGCGCGCGCCGGTGGTGGTGCCGGCGCCGGTGGTGCCCGTCGAGCCGGCCGCGCCGCGCGTTATCGCGCCGCCGCCCATGCCGGCGCAGCCCCGGCCGATGCCGCAGCCGCCCAGCCCGGCCGCGCCGCCCCGGCCGCAGATGCAGATGCCGATGGCGCCGCCGGCCCTCCATGCGCCCGGGCCGGGGGCGCCGGGCGGGGGCGGCCAGGGCGGTGGTGCGGGGCCGGGCCGCGCCTGGCAGGGCGGGCCGGGTGCCGGGCAGCCCGGCGGAGGCCCGCGCGAGCGGTGAGGGCACCGGCGGGCCGGGCCCCGGGCACGGTCCGCCGCGGCCTTACTTCAGCAGCGGCCTGAGCACCGGCCAGACGTTGTCCAGCAGCAGCGGCTGCGCCTCCTCGCGCGGGTGGATGCGGTCGGCCTGGAACAGCGCGGTGGGGTCGCCCACGTCGGCCACGTTGCGCAGGAAGAAGGGCACCAGCGCCGCGTCGTGCTCCTTCGCCACGCGCGCGTAGAGCTGCGCGAAGTCCTCGCCGTAGCGGCGGCCGTAGTTGGGCGGCAGCTGCATGCCCGCGATCAGCACCCGGGCGCCGGCGGCGCGCGCGGCGCGCGCCATCTCGGAGAGGTTGGCCTCGGTGGCCGACAGCGGCTGGCCGCGCAGCGCGTCGTTGCCGCCGAGCTCCAGGATCACGTGCGTGGGCCGGTGCTGCTTGAGCAGCGCGGGCAGCCGCGAGCGCCCGCCGGCGGTGGTGTCGCCGCTGATGCTGGCGTTGACGACGCGCGCGTCGAGCTTCTCGCGCTCCAGGCGCTGCTCCAGCAGCGCCACCCAGCCGCTGCCGCGCCGGATGCCGTACTCGGCCGAGAGGCTGTCGCCCACGACCAGGATCACGGCCGGTGCCTTCGCAACCACCGGCCCCGCCAGCCACGGGGCCAGCGCCAGCGCGCTACAGTGGGCCAGCCAGCGGCGACGGCCCGCGTCGGGCCGCGCCTTCACACCATTGAGATTCATGAAGCCACCGATCATCGAGGTCCAGCACATCAGCAAGCGCGTGAGCGATGCCACGGGCGATCTGACGATTCTCCATGACATCGATTTCCAGCTTCGGCCCCGGGAGTCCGCCGCCATCGTCGGCGCCTCGGGCTCGGGCAAGAGCACGCTGCTGTCGATCATCGCGGGCCTGGACACGCCCACGCAGGGCACGGTGAGGATCGCCGGGGAGGACCTGTTCGCGCTCGACGAGGACGCGCGTGCCGCGGTGCGCGCGCGCCAGCTGGGCTTCGTGTTCCAGAACTTCCAGCTGCTGTCCAACCTCACGGCGCTGGAGAACGTGATGCTGCCGCTGGAGCTGCTGGGCCGCGAGGACGCGCGCGAGGAGGCCGTGCGCATGCTGCGGCGCGTGGGCCTGGGCGAGCGGCTGGGCCACTATCCGCGCGTGCTCTCCGGCGGCGAGCAGCAGCGCGTGGCGCTGGCGCGTGCCTTCGTGCTGCGCCCGGCGCTGCTGCTGGCCGACGAGCCCACCGGCAGCCTGGACCACGCCACCGGCGAGACGGTGATGGCGCTGATGTTCGAGCTCAACCAGGAGGCCGGCACCACGCTGCTGCTGGTCACGCACGACGCGCAGGTGGCCTCGCGCTGCGAGCGCCAGCTGGAGATCCAGGCGGGGCGGCTGGTGAGCTGACGTGAAGAAGAAAAGGCGCCCCGCGGGGCGCCTTCGTCGTCGTTCTCAAGCCGCCCGAAGCGGCCTGGCGGGCATCACTGCTCGGTGAACTTGAAGTCGGTCTTGGCCTTGGCGCGCAGCGACTGCTGGAAGTCCTGCAGCTTCTTCTGCTGCAGGCTCTGCTGGATCTGCGGCTTGACCTCGTCGAAGGCCGGGAAGCTGGCCTCGCGCGTGTCTTCGAGCTTGATGACGTGATAGCCGAACTGCGTCTTGACCGGCGTCTCGGTGATCTCGCCCTTCTTGAGCTTGGCCATGGCCTGGCCGAACTCGGGCACGTAGGCATCGGGCTTGGCGAAGTCGAGGTCGCCGCCGTTCTCGGCCGAGCCGGGGTCCTTGGACATCTTCTTGGCCAGGTCCTCGAACTTGGCGCCGGCCTTGAGCTGGGCGATGGCGGCCTTGGCCTCCTCTTCCTTCTCGACCAGGATGTGGCGCGCGCGGAACTCGGTGCCGCTGGACTGAGCCTTGAACTTGTCGTACTCGGCCTTGGCCTCGGCGTCGGTCACCGGGTTCTTCTTCTGGAAGTCGGCGAAGAGCTCGCGGATGAGCACGGTCTGGCGGGCGAGCTCCATCTGGTTGCGGAACTCGGGCGAGGCGTTGAGGCCGCGCTTCTCGGCTTCCTGCATGAAGATCTCGCGCAGCACCACCTCTTCCTTCACGCGCTGCTCCAGGTCCGGCGTGTTCTGCGCCTGGCCGCTGCGCATGGCCTGCTGCATGAGCGTGTCCACGCGCGCCTTGGGCACGGCCTTGCCGTTGACGATGGCCACGTTCTGTGCCTGCGCAACCATCGGGCTGAGCAGCGCCAGCGACGCGGACAGCAGCGCCACGCGCAGCGCGGAGGACTTGAGCTTCATGGGATCCTTTCTGGGAGCGCGCCGGGATTGGTCTCCAACCGGCCGCGAATGGAAGAGTGGTGGTCTTTGAGAAAAGTCAGTCAGCTTCGCCGGGGCTGCGCGCCTGGATCGCCAGGGCATGGATGCCCGCGGGCATGAGCGAGGCGAGGGCATGATACACAAGGCGATGCCGCGCCACGGCGCCCAGCCCGGCGAAGCGCTCGCTGGTGATGCGCACCGTCCAGTGGCTGCCTTCGCCGGCGCCGGCATGGCCGGCGTGCTTGCTGCTGTCGTCGATCACTTCAAGATGCTGGGGCGCCAGCGCCTGCCGCAGCGCGGCCTCGATGTCGTTTGCGTTCACGGCCATGTCACTGGGCTCCGGGGCGTGCCTTGTCCTTGGATGCCGCGGCGGACTCGTCGGGCAGGTAGCGGCTGAGGTAGAGGCCCTGGGCCAGCGTGAACAGCAGCATCAGCCCGATGCCGCCGAAGAGCTTGAAGTTGACCCAGGCATCGGTGGAGAAGGTGTAGGCAACCCAGATGTTGAGCAGGCCCATCACGCCGAAGAAGGCGACCCACATGCCGTTGAGGCGCTGCCACACGGCATCGGGTAGCTGCAGCTGCTCGCCCAGCAGCAGGCGCAGCAGGTTCTTGCGCAGCAGCACGTGCGACAGCCACAGGCTCGTGCCCATGACCCAGTACAGCACGCTGGGCTTCCACTTGATGAAGGTCTCGCTGTGGAACCAGATCGTGGCGCCGCCAAGCACCACCACCAGCGCCAGGCTGACCCACAGCATCGTGTCCACCTTGCGCCCGCGCGCCACGATCCAGGCCACCTGCGCCAGCGTGGCGATGATGACCACGATGGTGGCCAGCAGCACCGGCGCCTCGGCCGCGCCGACCACGCCGCCGGAGACCAGGAAGCCGAAGTGCTCGGTGGCGAAGTCGGCCGATTGCTGCGCGTGCGCGCCGGCGTACTTGAAGGTGCCGAAGAACAGCAGGATGGGCAGGAAATCGAGCAGCAGCTTCATGCTTGGCCTTGGCCGTCCGGGGTGTCGTGGCGCGGCTCGAAGTCGATCGCGGCGGAGTTGATGCAGTAGCGCTCGCCCGTGGGCGCGGGGCCGTCGGGGAAGACGTGGCCCAGGTGCGTGCCGCAGCGCCGGCAGCGCACTTCCACGCGCACCATGCCGTGGCTGCGGTCCTCGACGCGCTCGACGACCTCGCCCTCGATGGGCTCGAAGTAGCTGGGCCAGCCGCAGCCGGCATCGAACTTGGTGCGCGCGTCGAACAGCGGCGCGCCGCAGCCGATGCAGCGGTAGATGCCGTCCTCGGCGTGGTCCCAGTACTTGCCCGTGAAGGGCCGCTCCGTGGCGGCGTGGCGCGCCACCTGGTACTGCATCGGGTCGAGCCTGGCGCGCCACTCGGCGTCGCTGTGCCGCACCGGGTAGCGCGGGTCGTCGTGCGGATGCGGGTCGTGCTTCATCAGGGGGTTCTCCGCCGGCCGCTCGAGGAAGGCGGCGACCGTCAAGGGGCGCAGGATAGCGGCTCGCGCCGGCCCCACCGGTACGCCGGTGCGGCAGGGCCGCCCGGGTCAAGCCCGGGCGCGCCGCCCGCATGGAGTGTAGTCAGGCGCTCTGTGCAACGCCCTGCATCAGGGGTTAACCGGCTGCCGCCGGGGTGATCGGCCCGGGACACTGGCCGCGGCGCATTCAGTCCACGCAACACGACACCACGGAGACGTCCCATGAGCACCCTGTACGGCCGGATGATGCAGATGCCGCTGCTGATCTCCTCGCTGCTCACGCACGCCTCGCGCCACGCCGGCGACACCGAGATCGTCAGCCGCCGCGTCGAGGGCCAGATCCACCGCAGCAGCTGGGCCACCGTGGAGCAGCGCGCGCGGCGCCTGGCGCAGGCGCTGGCGCGGCTGGGCTGCGGGCCGGGCGACCGCGTCGGCACGCTGGCCTGGAACACCGACCGGCACCTGGAGATCTACTACGGCAGCTCCGGCTCGCAGCTGGTGTGCCACACCATCAACCCGCGGCTGTTCCCGCAGCAGATCGCCTGGATCGTGGCCGATGCCGCCGACAAGGTGCTGTGTTTCGACCTGAACCTGCTGCCGCTGGTCGAGAAGCTGGCGCCGGAATTGAAGGGCGTCGAGCACTTCGTGCTGATGACCGACCGCGCCCACATGCCGGCGCAGACCGGGCTGCCGAAGCTGCTGTGCTACGAGGAGCTGCTCGCCGCCGAGGACGGGCACTACGCCTGGCCGAGCTTCGACGAGCAGTGCGCGTCGAGCCTGTGCTACAGCTCGGGCACCACGGGCAATCCGAAGGGCGCGCTCTACAGTCACCGCTCCACGGTGCTGCACGCCTACGCCGCGGCGCTGCCCGACGCCATGGCCTGCTCGGCCTCGGACGTGGTGCTGCCGGTGGTGCCGATGTTCCACGTCAACGCCTGGGGCCTGCCCTACACCGCGGCGCTGGTGGGCTGCAAGCTGGTGCTGCCCGGACCCAGGCTCGACGGCGCCTCGCTGTATGAACTGTTCGAGGCCGAGAAGGTCACCTTCAGCGCCGGCGTGCCCACGCTGTGGCTGGGGCTGATGGAGCATGTGCGCAGCCACGGGCTGGAGTTCTCGACCTTCCGCCGCACCGTCATCGGCGGCTCGGCCTGCCCGCCCTCGCTGATGCGCGCGCTGGAGGAGTACGGCGTGCACGTCATCCACGCCTGGGGCATGACGGAGATGTCGCCGCTGGGCACGCTCGCGCGGCTGCAGCCCAAGCACGCGGCGCTCTCGCCCGGCGAGCGCCACAAGCTGCTGGAGAAGCAGGGCAAGCCGATTTACGGCGTGGATATCGAGGTGATCAACGACGCGCACGAGGTGTTGCCCTGGGACGGCGAGCACGCCGGCCACCTGGTGGCGCGCGGGCCGTGGGTGATCGAGCGCTACTGGAACGAGGACGCCTCGCCGCTGGTGGAAGTCAAGGAACACGGCGAGTGGTTCCCCACCGGTGACGTGGCGACCATGGACGGCGACGGCTTCATGCAGATCACCGACCGCAGCAAGGACGTGGTGAAGAGCGGCGGCGAGTGGATCAGCTCGATCGAGCTGGAGTGCATCGCCATGTCGCACCCGGCCGTGCAGGAAGCCGCCGTGATCGCCGCCACGCACCCGACCTGGGACGAGCGCCCGCTGCTGCTGGCCCAACTGAAGCCCGGGGCGACCGTCACGCGCGAGGAGCTGCTGAGCTTCTACAAGGGCCGCATCGCGCACTGGCAGACGCCCGACGACGTGGTGTTCGTCGAGGAATTGCCGCACACGGCGACGGGGAAGCTGAGCAAGCTGACGCTGCGGGCCAAGTACAAGGATTGGCTGGTGAGGCAGGGCGGCTGAGCACGGCCGGGAGCTGGTTGCGGCTGGTGTCCAATCCCGGGCCATGAGTGACACCCCCGCACCCGAAATGCCTGCCCCGCTGCCTTTCCCCATCCACATCCCCTTCGTCGAGGAGCTCGGCCTGGAGTTGCACGCCTTCGGCGGCGGGGAAGCGGAAATCCAGCTCGACCTGGCGCACGCGCACCTGAATTCCTTTGCCGTGGCGCACGGCGGCGTGGTGATGACGATGCTGGACGTGGCCATGGCCCATGCCGCGCGCAGCCACGGCGTGGCGCCGGGCACCGACCCGCGCGAGGCGGCGAACGTGCCGGGCGTGGTCACGATCGAGATGAAGACCAGCTTCATGCGCGCCGGCGAGGGCCGGCTGCGCGCCGTGGCGCAGGTGCTGCACCGCACCGCGACCATGGCCTTCTGCGAGGGCAGTGTCTTCGACGCCCAGGGCCGGCGCTGCGCCCATGCCACCGCCACCTTCAAGTACATGCGCCTGCTGCCGGCAGGGCGGCAATTGAAAACCTTGCGCGGGCCGGCACCGGAGTGACCGGTAGCGCTCAATTTCAGCTGCTATCGTCCGAAGTAGTTTCGGGAGGTAAGCGGGTCGGCGCCGAGGCGCCGCCAATGCGCTCCTGAGACGGGCCGCGCGGCAAAGGACAGGGTTCCGAGGATCCGCCTCGTCGCCGCTCAAGCTGATGCCTGCCTTGCACTGCCGCCGGTTTCGGACCGGCGGCCGACCAGTCGCGGCCAGAAAAACAATGGTTTTGAATTTTGAGAGAGGGACGACCCATCGTGGCAAAGATCAGTTATTCCCGTGCGTTCGACATCGGGCGTCAGTTCCAGCTCGGCGACTGGACCGACGCCGCGGTGACCGCCACCGCCACGGCCGTGACGCTGCGCCTGGGCAGCGGCGTGCTCGTGCTGGCGGGCAGCTTCACGCTGTCGGGCACCACCCCGGTGGGCGGCACCGTCACAGGGCTGACGTACTCGACCTTTGCCGCCGGCGCGGCCACGGCCACGCCCGAGTTCTCGGTCACGGGCCTGTCGCTGCGCTATGCCGACTTCCAGGCAGCGGTGGCTGACGCCGACCTCGGCGCCGTCTTCGGCGCGGGCCACGACCTCGTGGTCGGCTCTGCCGGCGCGGACCGCCTCTACGGCTGGGCCGGCAACGACCGCCTGGAGGGCGGCGGCGGCAACGACACCCTTTTCGGCTCCTACGGCAACGACACCCTCGACGGCGGCACGGGCGACGACTCCCTCCAGGGCGGCAGCGGCAACGACAGCTACGTCGTCGACAGCGCTGCGGACCGCGTCGTCGAGGTCGCCGGCGGCGGCACGGACAGCGTGCGCACCAGCCTGGCCAGCTACACCCTGGGTGCCCAGGTGGAGAACCTCGTCTTCACCGCCATCGCCAACGCCACGGGTACCGGCAACGCCCTGGACAACACGATCACCGGCAACCGCGGCGCCGACCGCCTCAGCGGCCTGGACGGCAACGACACGCTGTCCGGTGGCAACGGCAACGACACGCTCGACGGCGGCAACGGCAACGACCTGCTCATCGGCGACGCCGGCGCCAGCGCCGTGACCACCAGCGCCAGCGGCGTGTCGCCCAGCAATGCCGCACTGCCGGTCACGGTGTCGATGACCATGCCCGAGGTCTCCACCACCACCTCCACCACCGTCACCGGCTACGTCAACAACGCCGCCTTCGGGGCCGAGAAGTTCAACCTCGCTTTCGTGATCGACATCTCCGGCAGCATGTCCAGCCGGTTCACGGGCTCCAGCATCGGCGACGTCAACGGCGACGGCACGGCCAACGAGAAGGTCGATGCCGCCATCGCTTCCTTCAACGCGCTGGTCAACTCGATCAAGGCCGCCGGCCTCGGCGACATGGTGCGCATCGGGCTGATTCCCTTCAGCTCGACGGCCGAGATCCTCGCCATCGGCACGCCCACCAGTGACGCCAATGGCAACGGCGTGGCCGACGTCATCGACGCGGCCTACACGCTCGACGACGCCGGGAGCACCAACTACGGCACCGGCCTGGGCAAGGCCATCGAGTTCTTCAACGGCTCGCCGTCGGGCAGCAACTTCGTGTTCTTCGTCTCCGACGGCCAGCCCACCGACAGCTACGCCGCGCAGCTCGGCACGCTGCGCGACAAGGCCGGCATCAACGCCACCATCCGCTCCGTGGGCATCGAGGCCGGCTCGGGCGGCTATCTCAACGTGCTGGACCTGCTCGACGACGGCCTGGCCAACGGCAGCGCCATCGACGTGAAGACGCCCGGCAGCCTGACGGCGAACCTGCTGGCCTCGCAGGTCAAGGTCGCCGACATCCAGCAACTGGAGATCTACAAGAACGGCGTGCTGTTCACCACGCTCAAGCCGGCGCAGCTCACCGACACGCCCTTTGGCCTGCGCTACTCCGTCACCGTCAATGGCCTGAGCACCACCGGGGCCGACACCATCGAGACCCGGCTCGTGCTCAACGACGGGGCGTCCAGCTACATCGCCACCAGCCAGCAGGTCAGCGTCGGCGCCCTGGTGTCCAACGACAGCCTCGTCGGCGGCGCCGGCAACGACACGCTCGACGGCGGCGCCGGCAACGACACCCTGGCCGGCGGCCTGGGCAACGACACCTACCACATCGAAAGCGCCGGCAAGACCGTCGTGGAACTGGCCGGCCAGGGCACCGACACGGTCGAAGTCACCTTCTCGTACTCCCTGAACAGCACGGCGCTGGCCAACGTCGAGAACCTGGTGCTGCTGGGCTCGAACAGCATCGACGCCACCGGCAACGCGCTGTCCAACCGCATCGAGGGCAACCTGGCTAACAACGTGCTCAGCGGCCTGGGCGGCAACGACACGCTGGTGGGCGGCTATGGCCAGGACATTGCCAGCTATGCCGCCTCGGCCCTGGCCGTGACGGTGGACCTGTCCCAGGGCAGCGCCACGGCCACCGGCAAGGCCGACCAGCTCGTTGGCATCGAGGGCGCCTGGGGCAGCGCCTTCGGCGACCTGCTCAAGGGCGACGCCGGCGACAACGTCTTCCGCGGCAATGGCGGCAACGAGACCATCCACGGCGGCGGCGGGCTCGACACGGTCGACTATTCCGCCGCCACGGCCGCCATGACGGTGTCGCTGAGCTCCAGCTACATCTCCGGCGTCGGCTATTTCGGCACGGCCACCTCGGCCAACGGCGGCGAGGGCACCGACTACCTGAACTACAGCGACATCGAGGGCATCACCGGCTCGGCCTTCGGCGACCGCATCACGGACACCACCAGCTCCGGCGTGAACAACCGCTTCGACGGCGGCGCCGGCAACGACACGCTCGACGGCGGCGCCGGCAACGACACGCTCATCGGCGGCCTGGGCAACGACCAGCTGATCGGCGGCGCCGGCGCGCTGGACGTGGCCGACTATTCCCGCTCCGGCGCCGCGGTCTCGGTGTCGCTGGTCACGGGCCGCGCCACGGTGGGCACGTCCAACACCGACAACGACACCATCAGCGGCATCGAGAAGGTCATCGGCACGGGTCATGCCGACTCCATGGCCGGCAGCGCAGCCAACGAGTGGTTCGTCGGCGGCGCGGGCAACGACACCCTGGCCGGCGGCGACGGCAACGACACGCTCCACGGCGGCGCCGGCACCGACAGCCTCTCCGGCGGGCTGGGCGACGACGTGTACTACGTCGATTCGGCGTCGGACGTGCTGGTGGAAGCGGCCGCGGGCGGGGCGGACACGGTCTACTTCGACATCGCCGCCGGCACCGTCACGCGCAGCCTGGGCGAGATCGAGACGGCCGTCATGGCCGGCGGCGCGCTCTACAACATCACCGGCGGCGCGGTGCGCAACCGCCTCACCGGCGGCGCGGGCAACGACACCCTCAACGGCGGCACGGGCACCGAGGCCGACACGCTGTCCGGCGGCGAGGGCATCGACCTGCTGAGCTATGCCGGCCACGCCAGCGGCGTGAAGGGCACGCTCAACAGCACGTACTCCGACCTGATCGACGGCGACGCCACCTCGGACTTCGAGAACTTCCTGGGCTCGGATTTCGCCGACACGGTGACGGGCGACAGCGGCGCCAACCTGATGAGCGGCGCGGGCGGCAACGACTCGCTCTATGGCGGCTCCGGTGAAGACACGCTCGCCGGCGGCGCGGGCAACGACCTGCTCGACGGCGGCTACGGCACGGACACCGTGTCCTATGCCCACCTGGCCGCCGCCATCAGCGTGGACCTGAGCACCGGCGTGGTCACCACCGCCACGGAAGGCTCGGACACGCTGGTTTCGATCGAGCGCATCGTGGGCACCTCCGGCGCGGACAACATTGCCTGGGTCGGCACGAAGAGCAGCTCCACGGGGCAATGGCTCGACGGCGGCGCCGGCAACGACACGCTGGTGGGTGGCTATGGCGGCGACACGCTGGTGGGCGGCGCCGGCAACGACGTGCTCAACGGCGGCAACTTCAGCTACGGCTATGCCGACACGGTGGACTACAGCGGCGCGGCGGGCGCGGTGTCGGTGAACCTGCAGGCCGGCACGGCCAGCGGGGGCGCCGGCACCGACCAGCTCATCAGCATCGAGGCCGCCATCGGGTCGAGCTACGCCGACAGCCTCACGGGCAGCTCGCTGCGGGCCGACACCCTCACCGGCGGCGGTGGCGCCGACACGCTGGACGGCGGCATCGATTCCTACGCCGATGTCTTCGTCTTCAACCAGCCGTCCGATTCCGCCGCCTCGGCCATGGACACGATCCGCAACTTCGTGTCGTCCGGGTATTCGGTGGACCGCCTCGACCTCTCGGCTATCGACGCCAGCACCACGGACACGTCGAGCAATTCGTCGTTCCAGTTCGTGGGCACGAGCGCCTTCTCGGGCTCGGCCGGGGAGCTGCGCTACACGGCCACGGCCACGGATACCTACGTCCAGGCCGACGTGAATGGCGACCGGGTGGCCGACATGAGCATCAAGCTCATCGGGGTGCACGCGCTGACCACCAGCAACTTCTACCTGTAAGCCCCGGCACGCGGATTCGGCCACACGGCCGGGTCCGCTGGCCTAGCATGTCCGGACAGGACGGGCCCCGCCCGCGGAAAGGCCGGCCATGGCGCAGCAGCAGCCCACCCACGAGGTCTTCAACCAGAGCAGCGAGCTCGCCGACGTGGATGCCTTTGCCGGGCACCGGCCGCTGCAGGAGGCGCTGCGCGCGCTGGCGCCGGGGCTGGACCTGGCGCCGCTGCACGCGCTGGGCCGCGAGGTCGGCAGCGGCGCGATGCTCACCCAGGCGCGGCTGGCGCACCGGTTCCCGCCCCGGCTGCGCTCCTTCGACGGCGCCGGGCGGCGCATCGACGAAGTCGAGTTTCACCCGGCCTACCACGCGCTGATGCACAGCGCCGCGAGCCACGGGCTGCAGGCCGCGCCCTGGGCGCGCGGCCCCGGCGCGCACCTGCTGCGCGCGGCCGGCTTCCTGCTCTTCAACGGGCTGGAGGCGGCCACGATGTGCCCGGTTTCCATGAGCTATGCCGCGACGCCCGCGCTGCGCGGCAACCCGGCCGTGTTCGAGACATTCGGCCCCGGCCTGTGCGCGCCGGCCTACGACCCGCGCCCGCTGCCGGGCCCGCGCAAGGCCGGGCTGACCATGGGCATGGGCATGACCGAGAAGCAGGGCGGCTCGGATTTGCGCGCCAACACCAGCCGCGCCGAGTTCGACCAGGACACGGCCTGGGGACGCTGCTACCGGCTCACCGGCCACAAGTGGTTCTTTTCCGCGCCGATGAGCGACGCGCACTTGGTGCTGGCGCAGACCGGCGCCGGCCCGACCTGCTTCTTCATGCCGCGCCTGCTGCCGGACGCCACGCGCAACGGGCTGCGCATCCAGCGCCTGAAGGACAAGCTGGGCAACCACGCCAATGCCTCGTCCGAGGTCGAGTTCGACGGCGCCTTCGGCTGGCTGGTGGGCGAGGAGGGGCGCGGCATCCAGCAGATCCTGGAGATGGGCTCGCTCACGCGGCTGGACTGCGCGCTGGGCAGCGCCGGGCTGATGCGCCAGGCGCTGGCGCTGGCGCTGCACCACGTGGCCCAGCGCCGCGCCTTCGGCCGGCTGCTGATCGACCAGCCGCTGATGCGCAACGTGCTGGCCGACCTGGCGCTGGAAGTGGAGGGCGCCACGGCGCTGGTGATGCGCCTGGCCGCGGCGGGGGACGCCGGCGAGCACGCGCCGGATGCGCACGCGGCGGCGCTGCGGCGGCTGCTCACGCCGATCGCGAAATTCTGGGTCTGCAAGCGCGGCAGCCATTTCGGGCAGGAGGCGATGGAGTGCCTGGGCGGCAACGGCTACGTCGAGGACGACGGCCACGGCGTCATGGCGCGCCTGTACCGGGAGATGCCGCTCAATTCCATCTGGGAGGGCGCCGGCAACGTCATGGCGCTGGACCTGCTGCGCGCGCTGCGCACGCCGGGCGTGGCCGAGATGCTGCGCGTGGAGCTGGAGCCGCTGCGCGGCGCGCACCGCGGCGCCGAGGCGATGGCGGCTGCCCTGCCGGACCGGCTTGGCGCCGCGGCCGACGAGGGCCAGGCGCGGCGCCTGGCGCGCGACGTGGCGCTGCTGCTGCAGGCGGCGCTGCTGCGGCGGCAGGCGCCAGAAGGCGTTTTCGCCGCCTTCTGCGCCGCGCGCCTCGACGCGGCTTCCGACGTGTTCGGGCTGCTGCCGCCGGGCTGCGACGTGGAGTTGCTGCTGGAGCGGGCGCGGCCTTGAAAGTTGACGGCCGGGCAGGCCGTCACGGTTGAGCCTGGCGAATCCGGCGGCCACGGGTCCCGCGGTGGCACACTGCGCCGCCTCATGAATACCCCCCCTGACACTTCGGTCGCCATCGTCGGCGCCGGTCCCGCCGGGCTGATCGCGGCCGAGCGCCTGGCCCAGGCCGGGCTGCGCGTGCACGTGTTCGATGCCATGCCCTCCGTCGGCCGCAAGTTCCTGCTGGCCGGCAAGGGCGGCCTGAACCTGACGCACTCGGAACCCTTCGAGCGCTTCGTCGCCCGCTACGGCGAGCGCCGCGCCGAGATCGAGCCGCTGCTGCGCGCCTTCGACGCCGACGCGCTGCGGCGCTGGTCCGCCGAGCTGGGCATCGACACCTTCGTCGGCACCTCCGGCCGCGTCTTTCCCACGGACATGAAGTCCGCGCCGCTGCTGCGCGCCTGGCTGCAGCGGCTGCGCGGCCTGGGCGTCACGTTCCACATGCGGCACCGCTGGGTCGGCTGGGCGGACGCTGCACCGGCCAGCGCGGGCGCGCCGCCGGCGCTGCGCTTCGAGTCCCCGCAGGGCGAAAGCACCGTGGCGGCGCGCGCCGTGGTGCTGGCGCTGGGCGGCGCGAGCTGGCCGCGGCTGGGCTCCGACGGCGCCTGGGTGCCGCTGCTGGCGCAGCGCGGCGTGGAGATCGCCCCGCTGCAGGCGTCCAACTGCGGCTTCGACGCTGCGCGTCCCGGCGCCGACGGCAGCCTCCAGGCGGGCTGGAGCGAGTTCCTGCGCGGCCGCTTCGCCGGCGCGCCGCTGAAGACCGTGGCGCTGCGCCTCGTGGGCGAGGACGGCGCGGTGCGGTTCGAGCAGCGCGGCGAGTGCGTGCTGACCGAGACGGGCATCGAGGGCAGCCTGGTCTACGCCGCCTCCGCCGCGCTGCGCGAGACGATCAACCGCCAGGGCCACGCCGTGCCGACGCTGGACCTGCTGCCGGACCGTGGCGCCGAGTTCGTCGCCGCCGAGGTGGCGCGCCCGCGTGGCGCGCGCTCGCTGTCCACGCACCTGAAAAGCCGGCTCAACCTGGACGGCGTCAAGGCTGCGCTGCTGCACGAGCTGCTGCCGAAGGAAGTTTTTGCGCACGGCGCCGACCCGGCGCCGCTGGCCGCGGCGATCAAGGCGCTGCCGCTGCCGCTGCTGCGCCCGCGCCCGGTGGCCGAAGCCATCAGCACCGCCGGCGGCGTGCGCTTCGAGGCGCTGGACCCGGCCACGCTCGCCCTGCGCGCGCTGCCCGGCGTGTGGTGCGCCGGCGAGATGCTGGACTGGGAGGCGCCCACCGGCGGCTACCTGCTCACCGCCAGCTTCGCCAGCGGGGTGGCGGCGGCCGATGGGGTGATCCGGGCCCTGGGCAGCGGCGGCTGAGCGCCGCAGCCGTCCAGGAGGCCCCCGTCACAGCCGCGTCGAGACGTTGCGCTGGTCGTAGCGCCGCTTCACGTTCTTGGTCGCCTTCTTGCGCATGTCGAGCGTGGCCGCGGCGGTGCGCCCTTCGTAGGGCGCGGGCTCGGCCATCAGGTATGCCACCGACACGCGCGTGCGCTCGGGCGTGAGCACGGCCGGCACCACCGGCAGCGCCAGCGCCACCATGGCCAGCGCGCGCGCCAGGGCGCGCTGCGGCTGCAGCGCCGGCATGCTCACCAGCGACTGCAGCAGCGCGGCCAGGCCGGTGGAACCGGCCGGAGCCGGGCGGCGCACTTCGCGGCGCGCTTCGGCGCGTGCCGGCACAGGCACAGGCACCGGCACGGGCGTCGGCGCTGGTGCCGGCGCCAGTCCGGCCTGCACCTCGTCGGGCGTCAGCCACAAGCTGTGGCGGCGCAGCCAGGCGCCGACCTCGGGGCGGCTGGTCCACACCGCCAGCGGCACGGCCAGCAGCAGCGGCAGCCACACGGGGGCCAGCATCGGCACTTGCCCCCACCACGCCACCACGGCGGCCGGCAGCGCCCAGGGACCGAAGCGGCGCAGCGCATCGCGCCAGCGCAGTGCCACCGCGTCGCGCGCGGGGGACTTCCAGTCCAGCTTCAGCCCGGTGAGCGCGCCCAGCACGAACACCGTGTGCGCCAGCATGCGCAGCGGCGCCTGCAGCCCCGACAGCACCGCCTCCAGCAGCGCCCCGGCGATGAGCCGCGGCGCGCCGCCGTACTGCGCGGCCTGGCCGCGGCGCAGGATCAGCGCCACGCCCAGCGCGCGCGGTGCCGCCAGCATCGCCAGCGTCAGCACCCACAGCAGCGGCGCGGCGGCGAAGACGTGCGTGGCGTCGTCGCCGCTGACCACGCCCAGCACCATGAAGGTCAGCCACAGCGGCGAGGCCATGTACGACAGGGCGCCGCTGAAGAACATGGCGCGGTGCACGGCGGCGAAGCCCGGCTCGGCCACCAGCCACACGTTCTGCAGGTTGCCCTGGCACCAGCGCCGGTCGCGCTGCAACTCGTCGAGCAGATGCGCCGGCGGCTGCTCGTAGCTGCCGGGCAGGTCCACCAGCCAGACCTCGTAGCCGGCACGGCGCATCAGCGCGGCCTCGACGAAGTCGTGCGAGAGGATCTCGCCGCCCAGCCCGCCGCGCCGCGGCAGCGGCGCCAGCGCGCAGTGCTTCATGAAGGGCTCGATCCGCAGCATGGCGTTGTGGCCCCAGTAGTGGGACTCGCCCAGCTGCCAGCAGCGCAGGCCCGCGCCGAACAGCGGCGCCGCCACGCGGCCGAGGAACTGCTGGGCGCGGGCGTGCAGCGTGTCGTGGCCGCGGGCCACGGGCTGCGTCTGCAGGATGCCCACGCGCGGATTCGCCTCCATGAGGGCCTGCATCTTCACCAGGCACTCGCCGCTCATGACGCTGTCGGCGTCGAGCACGACCATGTAGCGGTAGAGCGCGCCCCAGCGGCGGCAGAAGTCGGCCACGTTGCCGGCCTTGCGCTTGGTGCGCCGGCGCCGGTGCCGGTACCAGACGCGCTCGCCCAGTCCCGGGCCGAGCAGCTCGCGCAGCTCGCGGCAGGCGCGCAGCTCGGCGGCGCGCAGGGCGGGGTCGCTGCTGTCGGAGAGGATGAAGACGTCGAAATCGGCGTCGCGTCCGGTGGCGCGCAGCGACTCACAGGTGTCGCGCAGCCCGGCAAAGACGGTGGCCACGTCCTCGTTGCAGATGGGCATGGCCAGCGCCACGCGCGCGGCCGGGTCCGGCGCGGCGCCCGCCGGGAGACGGTCGGCCGACAGCGCGAACGGATCGCCGCGGCGCAGGCTGACGTAGCCCGCCAGCGCCGTGAAGCAGCCGGCGCTGACCCAGCCGAAGAGCAGGAAGAACAGCAGCAGGTGCACCGCCTCGGCCCAGTCCAGCCCGTCCGCGGTGGCGGGTTGCGCCAGCACCAGCGTGGCGGCGGCGGCCGACAGCACCGTAGCCGACATCAGCCCGGCGCGGCGCCGGCGCGCGGCGGCGCGCCAGGCGGGTTGCGGCGTTCCCGAATGCGGCCGGGGCCGGGCGCGCTCGCCGCCGCCGGCCATGTCGAGCCAGGCGCGCAGCGCGGCGTAAGGGCCGAACCAGCGGCGGGGAATCATCGGCCGCCTGTGGATGGGCGGCGCGGTGGCGGCGGTCGCCGCGGCGTTCTTCTCAACGCTCATTGCGGCGGGATGGCGTGACTCCATGTCTCACTTCAGCACCTGGGTGCTACGTTGAACCGAGCGCGCAGCTCCACAGGCCGCATGCGCGCCGGGCGCCGCCAAGGGGCGGCGCCGTTCCGGAAAAATCAAACCCGATTCCGACCGGGCGCCGCGGAGAAGCGGCGTCGCGATCTCGATCCATGGGGGTCGCAGTGGCACGAAACGTGCCGGGGGATGCACCTGAACGGGGCGAGCGCAGACTAGCCCGCCGCGTGCAAACCTCACGTTTCAGTCCTGCGGGGGTGCAACGAGTTGTGGTTAACCCGCGTTGACACCACCGGGGTTGCGGACGGTCGGCGGTGTCAGGGGTACGTGGCACACTCGCGCGCTTTCCCAGACCCCCGAAGCGACCCGAGTTGGAAAAAATCCTGTTGCAGATTGCGGACGAGCTGAAGGTTCGTCCCGCGCAAGTGCAGGCAGCCGTGGAGCTGCTCGACGGTGGCGCCACCGTCCCCTTCATCGCCCGTTACCGCAAGGAAGCCACCGGCGCCCTGGACGACGCGCAGCTGCGCGAGCTCGAAGCCCGGCTGTCATACCTGCGCGAGCTCGAAGACCGCCGCGCGGCGGTGCTCCGGAGCATCGAGGAGCAGGGCAAGCTCACGCCGGAGCTGCGCGCCGCCATCGAGGCCGTGGCGACCAAGCAGGAGCTCGAAGACCTGTACCTGCCCTACAAGACCAAGCGCCGCAGCAAGGGGCTGATCGCGCGCGAGGCCGGGCTGGAGCCGCTGGCCGACAAGCTGCTGGCCGACCCGGCGCTCGATCCGCTGGCCGAGGCCGCCGCCTTCCTCAATCCCGATGCCGGCTTCGCCGACGCTTTTGCCGTGCTCGACGGCGTGCGCGACCTGCTCTCCGAGCGCTGGGCCGAGGACGCCGCGCTGGTCGGCCCGCTGCGCGAGTGGCTGTGGACCGAAGGTTTCATTCGCAGCAAGCGGGTGGACGGCAAGGACGAGAATAGCGCCGAGGTCGCCAAGTACCGCGACTACTTCGACCACCAGGAGCCGATCCGCACCATGCCCTCGCACCGCGCGCTGGCGGTGTTCCGCGGCCGGGCGCAGGAGATCCTGGACGCGCGGCTGGTGCTCGACGAGGAGGTGGTGCCGGGGCAGCCCTCGCTGGCCGAGGGGAAGATCGCGATCCACCTGGGCTGGAGCCACCGCAAGCGCCCGGCCGACGAGCTGATCCGCAAGACGATCGCCTGGACCTGGAAAGTGAAACTGTCGCTGAGCCTGGAGCGCGACCTGTTCGGCCGGCTGCGCGAGCAGGCCGAAGCCGTGGCGATCAAGGTGTTTGCCGAGAACCTGCGCGACCTGCTGCTGGCCGCGCCGGCGGGCAAGCGCGTGGTGATGGGCCTGGACCCGGGCATCCGCACCGGCGTGAAGGTGGCCGTGGTCAGCGACACCGGCAAGGTGCTCGACACCGCCACGGTCTACCCGCACGAGCCGCGGCGCGACTGGGACGGCGCGCTGCACACGCTGCAGCGGCTGTGCGCGGCGCACGGCGTCAACCTGATCGCCATCGGCAACGGCACCGCCAGCCGCGAGACCGACAAGCTCGCCGGCGACCTGATCAAGCGGCTGCAGCAGCTTGCGCCCGACCTCCGCGTGGAGAAGGTGGTGGTGAGCGAGGCGGGCGCCTCGGTCTACTCGGCCAGCGAGTTCGCGAGCAAGGAGCTGCCCGAGCTGGACGTGAGCCTGCGCGGCGCGGTGAGCATCGCGCGGCGGCTGCAGGACCCGCTGGCGGAGCTGGTCAAGATCGAGCCCAAGAGCATCGGCGTGGGCCAGTACCAGCACGACGTGAACCAGGGCCAGCTCGCGCGCACGCTCGATGCCGTGGTCGAGGACTGCGTCAACGCCGTCGGCGTGGACCTCAACACCGCCTCGGCGCCGCTGCTGGCGCGCGTCTCGGGGCTGTCGCCCAGCGTGGCGGCCTCGGTGGTGCGCTGGCGCGACCAGCATGGCGCCTTCCGCAACCGTCGCCAGCTGCTGGACGTGACGGGGCTGGGCCCGAAGACCTTTGAGCTGTCGGCGGGCTTCCTGCGCATCCGCGGCGGCGACAACCCGCTGGACCTGTCCGGGGTGCACCCGGAGACCTACCCGGTGGTGGAGAAGATCATCGCCGCGGCGGGGCGGCCCATCGATGCGCTGATGGGCAACGCCGACGTGATCGGCAAGTTGAAGCCCGAGGCCTTTGCCGACGAGCGCTTCGGCGCCATCACGGTACGCGACATCCTGGCCGAGCTGGTCAAGCCGGGGCGCGATCCACGCCCGGACTTCAAGGTCGCGCGCTTCAACGAGGGTGTGGAGGACATCAAGGACCTGCAGCCCGGCATGGTGCTGGAAGGCACCGTGAGCAACGTGGCGCAGTTCGGCGCCTTCGTGGACCTGGGCGTGCACCAGGACGGCCTGGTGCACGTGAGCCAGCTGGCCAACAAGTTCGTGGCCGACGCGCGCGAGGTGGTCAAGACCGGCGACATCGTCAAGGTGCGCGTGGTCGAGGTGGACCTGGCGCGCGGGCGCATCGCGCTGTCCATGCGCAGCGACGCCGGCGCGACGCGCGGCGGCGGTGGCGCCGGCAATGCGGGGGGCAACGCCTTCCGCCCGGCCGGGCGCCAGGAGCGCGCGGGCCGCGGCGGCGGTGGCGGCGCGCCGGCGCCGCAGGGCGCCATGGCGGCGGCGTTCGCGAAGCTGCAGAAGCCTCGCTGAGCGAGCCCGGGGCGGCAGCCGCCCCGGACCGCGCTATCGTTGCGGCCTCAATGACTCTGGCATGGAGAACGGCATGAACATCACAGTTTGGAGCAGGTTCGCGGGTCTGGCGGCGCTGGCCGCGGCGCTGGCGGGCTGTGCCGGGCACCGGCACGGCGGGCCGGAGGGCGGCATGCACGGCCATGGCGGCATGGCCAACATGCCCTCGGCCATGGCCACGGTCGCGCCCACGCAGGGGCAGACCGTCAGCGGCATGGTGGGCTTCCACGACATGGGCGGGCACGTGATGGTGCATGCGCGGCTCTCGGGCCTCAAGCCCAATGCCGAGCATGGCTTCCACGTGCACGAGAAGGGCGACTGCTCGGCGCCCGACGCCACCAGCGCCGGTGGCCATTTCAACCCGGACAACCAGCCGCACGGCCCGCAGGACGGCCCGCGCCACGCCGGCGACATGCCCAACCTGCGCGCCGATGGCAGCGGCAACGTGGACGTGCGCGTCATGCTGCGCGGCGTCTCGGTGGGCACGGGCGGCATGAGCGACGTGGTCGGCCGCTCGGTGGTCGTGCATGCGCAGCCCGACGACTACCGCAGCCAGCCGGCGGGCAACTCCGGCGCCCGCGTCGGCTGCGGCGTGATCGCTCGGCGCTGAGGGCACATCCGGTTGCAGTTGCCGGGCCGCGAGCATCAACCGCGGGTGCTGGTCGCCCGTTGCTGATGCAGGCGCGCCGCTGTCAGGCGCGTGGAGCAGGCAATGCAATCCAGAAAGTCGATGGGAGTGGTGCTGGCGGCGGCGCTGCTGGCGGGCTGCGCGCAGCAGCCGGTGGGCAGGGCGCCGTCTTACCCGCAGTACCCGCAGCCGGGTTACGGCTGGGGCACGCCGCAGCCGCAGCCGGCCTATGCCCAGGCCGGGCGGGTGACCGACATCCGGCGCGTGGGCAGCGAGACCAGCGGCGGCGGTGCCGTCATCGGCGGCGTGGTCGGCGCGGTGGTTGGGCGGCAGTTTGGCGGCAGCTCGTCGGCGCGCAATGCCGGCACGGTGCTGGGCGCCGTGGGCGGGGCGCTGATCGGCAACCAGATCGAGCGCGGGCAGGGCAGCAACGGGGCGATCCGCGTTTCCGTGCAGTTCGACGACGGCAGCGCGCGGGCCTTCGACTACGCCGAGCTCGGCGACCTGCGCGTGGGCGACCGCGTGCGGCTGCAGAACGGGCAGCTCTATCGATACTGAGCCGCTACAACACCGCAACGGAGGGGCCAGGCGGCCTGGCCTAGAATCCGGGCCATTCACCCACGAATCAGCAAGAGCGAGAAAGGCAGCTTGGTTATGACACCGCGAACGCCGACCCCGACCAGCACCGAGGTTTTTGCCTAGTCGGTTCCGCGCGTCCAGCCTTTTCGTTCTCGAAGCGCGGTTCCCCACCGCGCTTTTTCATTTCCGGAGTTCCCGATGATTGCCATCCAGTTGCCCGACGGCTCGCGCCGCGAGTTTCCCGCCCCCGTCACCGTCGCCGAAGTGGCCGCCTCGATCGGCGCCGGCCTGGCCAAGGCGGCGCTGGGCGGGCGCATCGGCCACGGCAAGGAAGCCAAACTGGTGGACCTGAGCCACCGCATCGAGCACGACACCCCGCTGGCCATCGTCACGGACAAGGACCCCGACGGGCTGGAGCTCATCCGCCATTCCACCGCGCACCTGCTGGCCTACGCGGTCAAGGAACTGTTCCCGGAGGCGCAGGTGACGATCGGGCCGGTCATCGAAAACGGCTTCTATTACGACTTCTCGTACAAGCGCCCGTTCACGCCCGACGACCTTGCGGCCATCGAGAAGCGCATGGCCGAGCTGGCAAAAAAGGACGAGCCCGTGACGCGCCGCGTGCTGCCGCGCGACGAGGCGGTGGCCTACTTCAAGGGCCTGGGCGAGGACTACAAGGCCGAGATCATCAGCAGCATCCCGCAGGGCGAGGACGTGTCGCTGTACCGCGAGGGCAGCTTCGAGGACCTGTGCCGCGGCCCGCACGTGCCCTCCACGGGCAAGCTCAAGCACTTCAAGCTCATGAAGGTGGCCGGCGCGTACTGGCGCGGCGACCACCGCAACGAGATGCTGCAGCGCATCTATGGCACGGCCTGGGCCAGCAAGGACGAGCTGCAGCAGTACCTGCATCGCCTGGAAGAGGCCGAGAAGCGCGACCACCGCAAGCTCGGCCGCGAGCTCGACCTGTTCCACATCGACGACCACGCGCCGGGGGTGGTGTTCTGGCATCCCAAGGGCTGGACCGTGTGGCAGGAGGTGGAGCAGTACATGCGCCGCGTCTACCGCGACAACGGCTACCAGGAGGTCAAGGGTCCGCAGATCATCGACCGCTCGCTGTGGGAAGCCACCGGCCACTGGGACAAGTACCGCGACAACATGTTCACGACCGAGTCGGAGAAGCGCGACTACGCGCTCAAGCCGATGAACTGTCCGGGCCACATCCTGATCTTCAAGCAGGGCATCAAGAGCTATCGCGACCTGCCGCTGCGCTACGGCGAGTTCGGCCAGTGCCACCGCAACGAGCCCAGCGGCGGGCTGCACGGGATCATGCGCGTGCGCGGCTTCACGCAGGACGACGGCCACATCTTCTGCACCGAGGACATGATCCTCGACGAGTGCGTGGCCTACACGGCGCTGCTGCAGAAGGTCTACAAGGACTTCGGCTTCACCGACATCCTCTACAAGGTCGCGACGCGGCCCGAGGCGCGCATCGGCTCCGACGAGATCTGGGACAAGGCCGAGCAGGCGCTCATCGAGAGCCTCAAGCGCTCGGGCTGCGAGTTCGTCATCGCCCCGGGCGATGGCGCCTTTTACGGGCCGAAGATCGAGTACACGCTCAAGGATGCGCTGGGCCGGCAGTGGCAGTGCGGCACGATGCAGGTGGACTTCTCCATGGCGCAGCGCCTGGGCGCGGAGTACGTGGCCGAGTCCGGCGAGCGCCGCACGCCGGTGATGCTGCATCGCGCCATCGTCGGCAGCATGGAGCGCTTCATCGGCATCCTGATCGAGCAGCACGCCGGTGCGCTGCCGACCTGGCTGGCGCCGGTGCAGGCCGTGGTGGCCTGCATCACCGACGCGCAGGCGGAATATGCCCAGGAAGTGGTGAAACAGCTTCAAAAACAAGGAGTTAGAGCCCAGGCGGATTTGCGCAACGAGAAGATCACGTATAAAATCCGCGAGCATTCTTTGCAAAAGGTTCCGTTCATCCTCGTCGTGGGCGACAAGGAGAAGGCAAACGGGGCCGTTGCAGTGCGCGCCCGGGGCAATCAGGACCTTGGGGTGATGAGTTCGACCGACTTCAGCCAAAAGATCGCCGAGTCCATCGCCAACAAGGGCTGAGAGGCCCCGTTTCGCGTTCTGACCGATTCCACGGCCGCCGCCTTCGGCTGATACGAGGTTCCAACCATCGCTACTTTTTTCGATCGTCGCACTCCGAACGCTGAGCGCAAGCACCGGCTGAACCGGGAGATCATGGCGCCTCAGGTTCGTCTCAACGGCCCCAACAACGAGCCGCTGGGCATCGTGAGCATCCAGGAGGCGTTGCGCATGGCCGGCGAGGCCGACGTCGATCTGGTGGAAATCGCCGCCACGGCGGATCCCCCGGTCTGCCGCCTGATGGACTACGGCAAGTTCAAGTACCAGGAACAGAAGAAGGCGGCCGAGGCCAAGGCCAAGCAGAAGGTCATCGAGGTCAAGGAAGTCAAGTTCCGACCCGGTACCGACGAAGGCGACTACGCGATCAAGATGCGCAACCTGCGCCGCTTCATCGCGGAAGACGGCGACAAGGGCAAGGTCACGCTGCGTTTCCGTGGTCGCGAGATCACGCACCAGGAAATCGGCATGCGGCTGCTGGAGCGCATCCGCGACGAGTTGGCCGACGTGGCGGTGGTCGAGCACATGCCCAAGCTCGAAGGCCGCCAGATGATCATGGTGCTGGCGCCGCGGCGCAAGTAAGCACCGTTCGCAAGAGTTCGGCATTGCCAGTGGGGCAACCCGCCGGTGGCGCCAACAGTCCGGTTGCTGCTTTCCGCAGTGGCCGAGACACAGAAGCCGTTGCAGGCCGACAAGTACCGTGGAGCTTGTTCCACGGTCGCCTGCAAGGGTCACTTACAAGGAGCAGTCATGCCCAAGATGAAGACCAAGAGCAGCGCGAAGAAGCGTTTTCGCGTCCGTCCGGGTGGCACCGTAAAGCGCGGTCAGGCGTTCAAGCGCCACATCCTCACCAAGAAGACCACGAAGAACAAGCGCCACCTGCGTGGCGCCGTCAACGTGCATGAGACCAACATGGGCCACATCGCTGCGATGCTGCCCTTCGCTGGCCTCTGAGCTTCAAGGTTAAAGGAGTAGAACCATGCCTCGCGTCAAACGTGGTGTAACCGCCCGCGCTCGCCACAAGAAGGTCCTGGCCCTGGCCAAGGGCTTCCGCGGCCGCCGCAAGAACGTCTTCCGCATCGCCAAGCAGGCGGTGATGAAGGCGGGTCAATATGCCTATCGCGACCGCCGTGCCAAGAAGCGCGTGTTCCGCCAGCTGTGGATTGCCCGTATCAACGCGGCTTCCCGTTCGCTCGGCGTGACCTACAGCAAGTTCATGGCCGGCCTGAAGAAGGCCAACATCGACCTCGACCGCAAGGTCCTGGCCGACATGGCCGTCAACGATCCGGCCGCCTTCGGCAGCATCGTCGAGAAGGTGAAGGCTCAGCTCGCCTGAGTCAGGCCCGTGGCGTGCTGACCGCTTCCTGAGCGGCCATCGCGCCGCGCGCCGCCCCGGCCCCTCACGGGCCGGACGCATCTTTCGAAGGCCGGCACCTGGTGTCCGGCCTTTTTTATCGCCCCGTCCCGCATCCCATGAACGACCTCGATCCCCTGGTGTCGTCCGCGCGTGCCGACTTCGCCGCCGCCGCCACGCCGGCCGAGCTGGAGAACGCCAAGGCGCGCTACCTCGGCAAGACCGGCCGCCTGACCGAACTGATGAAAGGCCTGGCTGCGCTGCCGCCCGAGCAGAAGAAGGCCCGCGGCGCCGAGATCAACGCTCTCAAACAGCAGGTCGAGGCCGCGCTCAATGCCCGGCGCCAGGCGCTGGCCGACGCCGAGCTGGAGCGCCAGCTCCAGGCCGAGGCGCTGGACGTGACGCTGCCCGGGCGCAAGCGCGGCAGCGGCGGGCTGCACCCGGTGTCGCGCACCCTGGAGCGCATCGAGGCCATCTTCGGCTCCATGGGCTTCGCCGTGGCGGACGGCCCGGAAATCGAGAACGACTGGTTCAACTTCACCGCGCTGAACACGCCCGCCGACCACCCGGCGCGCTCAATGCACGACACCTTCTACGTCGATGCGAAGGGCCCCGCCGGCGGCTACCTGCTGCGCACGCACACCAGCCCGATGCAGGTGCGCCACGCGGTGCAGCACGTCAAGGCGCACGCTGCCAAGGGCGGCGAGATGCCCGAGATCCGCGTCATCGCGCCGGGCCGCACCTACCGCGTGGACAGCGACGCCACGCACTCGCCGATGTTCCACCAGTGCGAAGGCCTGTGGATCGGCCGCAACGTCAGCTTCAAGGATCTGAAGGCGGTCTTCGCCGACTTCTTCCGCAACTTCTTCGAGACGGACGACCTGCAGATCCGCTTCCGCCCGTCCTTCTTCCCCTTCACCGAGCCCTCAGCCGAAGTGGACATCGCCTTCGGCGCCGGCCCGCTCAAGGGCCGCTGGCTGGAAGTGGCCGGCTCGGGCCAGGTGCACCCGAACGTGGTGCGCAACTTCGGGCTCGACCCGGAGGAGCACATCGGCTTCGCCTTCGGCATGGGCCCGGACCGGCTGACCATGCTGCGCTATGGCGTCAACGACCTGCGCCTGTTCTTCGACGGCGACCTGCGCTTCCTCTCGCAGTTCAAGTAAAGGCTGAGATCGACCATGCAATTTCCCGAGTCCTGGCTGCGCGAGTTCTGCAACCCGCCGCTGACCACCGCCGAGCTGGCCGACACGCTGACGATGGCCGGCCTGGAGGTCGAAGAGCTGCGCCCGGCCGCACCTGCCTTCAGCCGCATCGTCGTCGGCGAGATCCTCGAAGCCGTCCAGCATCCCAACGCCGACCGCCTGCGCGTGTGCAAGGTCGATGCCGGCGAGCATTCCAAGGACGGCCCGCTGCAGATCGTCTGCGGCGCGCCCAACGCGCGCGCCGGCATCCGCGTGCCGCTGGCGCTAGTGGGCGCGCAGCTGCCGCCGGGTGAAGACGGCAAGCCCTTCGAGATCAAGCTGGGCAAGCTGCGCGGCGTCGAGAGCCAGGGGATGCTGTGCTCGGCGCGCGAGCTGCAGCTGTCCGAGGACCACGGCGGCCTGCTGGAGCTGGCCGCCGACACGCCCGTCGGCGCCGACGTGCGCGAGGTGCTCAACCTCGACGACACGCTGTTCACGCTGAAGCTCACGCCCAACCTGGCGCACTGCCTGAGCGTGTACGGCATCGCGCGCGAGGTGTCCGCGCTCACCGGCGCGCCGCTGAAGGCACCGCGCTTCGAGCCGGCGGCCGTGGCCAACGACGCGCGTCTGCCGGTGCGCATCGAAGCCGCCGACCTGTGCGGGCGCTTCTCCGGTCGCGTCATCCGCGGCATCAATCCGCAGGCCAAGACGCCGGCGTGGATGGTCGAGCGCCTGGCGCGCTGCGGTCAGCGCCCGGTCAGCGCGCTGGTGGACATCTCGAACTACGTGATGTTCGAGCTGGGCCGGCCCAGCCACATCTTCGACCTCGACAAGATCCACGACAACCTGGTCGTGCGCTGGGGCCGCCAGGGCGAGCAGCTCAAGCTGCTCAACGGCAGCACCATCGAACTCGACGATCAGGTCGGCGTGATCGCCGACGCGCAGGCGGTGGAGTCGCTGGCCGGCATCATGGGCGGCGACGCCACGGCCGTGTCCGACGACACCCGCAACGTCTACGTCGAGGCCGCCTTCTGGTGGCCGCAGGCCGTGGCCGGGCGCTCGCGCCGCTACAACTTCAGCACCGACGCGGGCCACCGCTTCGAGCGCGGCGTGGACCCGGCGCAGACGGTCGAGCACATCGAGCACCTGACGCGGCTGATCCTGGACATCTGCGGCGGCGAGCCCGGCCCGATGGACGACCAGGTCACGCGGCTGCCCGAGCGCGCGCCCGTGACGCTGCGCGTCGCACGCGCCGCGCGCGTGATCGGCATGCCGGTCACGCAGGCGCAGTGCGCCGAGGTGTTCCGCCGCCTGGGGCTGGAGTTCAGCGAAGGCGAGGGCACGCTCACCGTCACGCCGCCCACGTGGCGCTTCGACCTGCAGATCGAGGAAGACCTGATCGAGGAAGTGATCCGCGTCATCGGCTTCAACCAGCTGCCCGATACGCCGCCGATCGCCCCGGTCACGGCGCACGTGCGCCCGGAGAGCCAGCGCAGCACGCACGCGCTGCGCCACCTGATGGCGGCACTGGACTACCAGGAGACGATCAACTTCAGCTTCGTCGAGGAGCGCTGGGAGACCGAGCTCGCCGGCAACACTGACCCGATCCGCGTGCTCAACCCGATCGCCACCCCGCTGGCGGTGATGCGCTCCAGCCTGCTGGGCAGCCTGGTGCAGGTGCTGCGCTACAACCTAGCGCGCAAGGCCGCGCGCGTGCGCGTGTTCGAGATCGGGCGCGTGTTCCAGCGCGACGCCGCGGTGCCTGACAGTGACACCAGCGTCGCCGGCGTGCGCCAGCCGCGGCGCCTGGCCGGCCTGGCCTTCGGCAGCGCGCAAGAGTTGCAGTGGGGCCAGCGCGAGCGCGCGGTGGACTTCTTCGACGCCAAGGGCGACGTGGAAGCGCTGCTGGCGCCGCTGCAGCCGACGTTCGTGCCGGCTGCGCACCCGGCGCTGCACCCGGGGCGCAGCGCCCGCATCGAGCTTGGCGGCGCGGCCGTGGGCTGGATCGGCGAGCTGCATCCGCGCTGGCGCCAGGCCTACGAGCTGCCGCAGGCGCCGGTGCTGTTTGAGATCGACCTGGACGCGCTGCTGCGCCGCCCGGTGCCCGAGTTCAAGCCCATCGCGCGCCAGCAGTCCGCCGTGCGCGACGTGGCGCTGGTGGCCCGCGAGGACCTCGGCCATGATGCGCTGATGAGCGTGATCCTGGACGACGACAGCGCGCTGGTGCGGTCGGCGCGGCTGTTCGACCTGTACAAGCCCACGGCGGCGGTGGCCGGCATCGAGGCTGGCGAGCGCAGCCTGGCGGTGCGGCTGGAGCTGCTGGATCCGGAAGCGACGCTCACCGACGACCGCATCGACGCCGCCGTGGCCGCGCTGCTGCAGCGGCTGCAGCAGCGCCTGGGCGTGCGGCTGCGCGGCTGAGAAGGCCGAGGAGGGAGACCCATGAACGACATCACCAATCCGCCCGAGTCCGTGCTGCTGCCCAGCATCGAGACGCCCACGCTGACCAAGGCCGAGCTGTCGGAGCTGCTGTTCGAGCGGCTGGGCCTGAACAAGCGCGAGTCCAAGGACATGGTGGAGGCCTTCTTCGACATCCTGCACGGCGCGCTGGTGCAGGGCCAGGAAGTCAAGCTCTCGGGCTTCGGCAACTTCAACATCCGCCGCAAGGCGCCCCGCCCGGGGCGCAACCCGCGCACCGGCGAGACCATTCCCATCAACGCGCGCAACGTCGTCACCTTCCACGCCAGCCACAAGCTCAAGGGCCTGGTGCAGGGCGATGCCGACGCACAGGACGACGCCGAGTAAGCGTCCGCCCACGAGCGGCCAGGTGGTTTCGGGCCGCAGGCACCGCCGCGTGCAAGCGCGGCGGCGCAAGTTCCCCCGTTGAACTGCCGCGATGGACAAGACGCCGCTGCCCGAGATCCCCGCCAAGCGCTACTTCACCATCGGTGAGGTCAGCGAGCTCTGCGGCGTCAAGCCCTACGTGCTGCGCTACTGGGAACAGGAGTTCTCGCAGCTCAAGCCCATGAAGCGCCGCGGCAACCGGCGCTACTACCAGCACCACGAGGTGCTGCTGATCCGGCGGATCCGTGACCTGCTCTACGAGCAGGGCTTCACCATCAACGGCGCGCGCAACCGCCTGGCCGACGAGTCTCCGCGCGGTGCGGCGCTGCGCGCGGCGGCGCAAGCCCTGGCCGGCCAGGGCTCGTCCGTGGCAACCGGGGGCGATGAGGCCTTCGAGCTCCCGGACGCCGAGGGCGGTGAGACGGATCAAGGCATGAGCGGGGCCGGGGCACCGCCGCTGCCGCGATTCGTCGCCGCCGACGCGATGGAGGCGGGCATGCTCGAAGAGCTGCGAGCTGAACTCCTGCAGATTCGCGCACTGCTTGACCAGAAATAGCAGATTGGTGCTATACTTTCAGCTTCAGCAGTCGGGGTGTAGCGCAGCCTGGTAGCGCACTTGCATGGGGTGCAAGGGGTCGCGAGTTCGAATCCCGCCACCCCGACCAAGAAACAGCCAAAGCCTGGTGTCCACAAGACACCGGGCTTTTTGCTTTGGGGCGCCGAAGCGGGCTTGTCGCGTCGTGCACGTTTCGTGCGAATGACGACGGCAGGGCGTTTTGGGGTCAGGCAAGGGCGGGGGAAGTTTCCTTGCCGTTGTGCCCTCAACAAAAGATGCATGCGGCTGGAGATCGGCCCGCGCGGCGGGCTATAATCTGCGGCTTCAGCAGTCGGGGTGTAGCGCAGCCTGGTAGCGCACTTGCATGGGGTGCAAGGGGTCGCGAGTTCGAATCCCGCCACCCCGACCAAAGAAAACCGAAGCCCGGTGTCCACAAGACACCGGGCTTTTTGTTTTCCGGGTTGCACAGGTGAGCATCCGGGACGCGGGTCAGGGCCTTGCCTGTCATCTTTATCAAATGCGTGCTGCCAGCCCGTTGCGCCCGAAACCAGCTGTTCCCGGTGCGCTCAGCCCTGCAGCGGCAGCGTCCCCGTGCACTTGATCTCGTCCAGGCACACGCTGGAGCGCACGCTGTTGACGCCGGGCAGCCGCATGAGCGTGTCCATCAGGAAGGTGGACAGCGCCTTGAGGTCGCGCGCCACGACCTTCAGCACGTAGTCGAAGTCTCCCGTCACCGAGTAGCACTCCAGCACCTGCGGCAGGTCGGCCACCAGGCCCTGGAAGCTGGGCAGCTCGCGCAGGTGGCCCTTCTCCATGCCGATGTGGATGAAGGCCACCACCGTCAGCCCGAGCCGGCGCGCGTCGAGCTGCGCGTGGTAGCCGGCGATCAGCCCTGCCTCCTCCAGCCGCCGGTGCCGGCGGTGCACCTGGGCCGGCGACAGCCCGGCGACTTCCGCCAGCTCCAGGTTCGAGGCCCGGCCATGGGCCTGCAGGTGGTCGAGGATGCGGCAGTCGACACGATCCAGATCAAGCGCATGCACGGAAATTTCTCCGTCTTAGACACATGGGGAAATTGTGTCTCACGTTTCGGGGAATTCCCCGGCGCTTGATGCAAGGCAATTGCGCCGGGCCGTCCCTACAGTTTCGCCTGTTCGAAACGACTGCCGCACCCGGCCGAGAGCCCTAAGCGGAGCGACACCCTGGAGACACCGCCCATGCAACAACGTTTCTTCCGCGCCGCGCTGGCGACCCTGAGCTTGGCCACGCTGCTGCCTGGCGCCGCACTGGCCGCCGACACCCCCGCTGCCGCCGCAACCATGACCAAGCGCGTGGCCGTCACCGCCATCGTCGAGCACCCGGCGCTCGACGCCGCGCGCGACGGCGTGCGCGACGCGCTCAAGGCCGCCGGCTACGAGCCGGGGAAGAACCTGACCTTCGAATACCAGAGCGCGCAGGGCAACACCGGCACCGCGGCGCAGATCGCGCGCAAGTACGTGGGCGACCGGCCCGACGCCATCGTCGCCATCGCCACCCCGTCGGCGCAGGCCGCGGTGGCCGCCACGCGCGACATCCCGGTCGTGTTCTCCGCCGTCACCGATCCCGTCGCGGCGCGCCTGGTCAAGGGCTGGGAGCCGTCGGGCGGCAACGTCACCGGCGTGTCCGACGCCTCGCCGCTGGACAAGCACGTCGAGCTCATCAAGCGCGTGCGCCCGCAGGCCAGGAAGGTGGGCGTGATCTACAACCCGGGCGAGGCCAACTCGGTGGCCATCGTCGAGTCGCTCAAGAAGGCCACCGCCGCCGCCGGCCTGACCCTGGTCGAGGCGGCCGCGCCGCGCACGGTGGACGTGCCCGGCGCCGCGCAGAGCCTCGCGGGCAAGGCCGACGTGATCTACGCGCCCACCGACAACAACGTGATGTCCGCCTTCGAGGGCATCGTCAAGGTGGCGCAGCAGGCGAAGCTGCCGGTGGTTGCGGCCGATACCGACGCCGTCAAGCGCGGCGCCGTCGCCGCGCTGGGCCTGAACTACTACGAGCTGGGCCGCCAGACCGGGCAGATCGTGGTGCGCATCCTGGGCGGCGAGAAGCCCGGCGCCATCGCCGCGCAGACCAGCCAGCGCTTCGAGCTGCACGTGAACCCCGAGGCCGCGCAGAAGCAAGGCGTGACGCTGCCCGAGGACCTGCTCAAGGCGGCCAAGGTGGTCGTCGCGCAGAAGTAACAGGACTCAAGCATTTCTCGAACCCGTATTCCGTTCGTCCTGAGGTATCGAAGGATGAACGGCCCAGGCCGTGGCGCCGCCATAGAGAGCCTGCCGGATTCGCACTTCGATACCTCAGTGCGAACGGGTTCGCATACCAGCAACTTCCGGGTGCCGCCCCAGCCTGCCGGATTCGTCCTTCGATACCTCAGGACGAACGGTTGGGCAGGTGTCCGACATCCCAACTTACCAACTGCTTGACATGTCCCTCATCGCCTCCCTGGGCGCCCTGGAGATCGGCCTCATCTTTGGCCTGGTCGCGCTGGGCGTGTTCATCTCCTTCCGGGTCATCAACTTCCCCGACCTCACGGTGGACGGCAGCTTTCCGCTGGGCGGCGCCGTGGCGGCGACGCTGATCGTCGCGGGCTGGCACCCGCTGGCCGCCACCGGCGTGGCGGTGCTTGCCGGCGCCGCCGCCGGCGCGCTCACTGCCTGGCTGCACGTGGGACTGCGCATCATGCAGCTGCTCGCCAGCATCCTGGTGATGATCGCCCTGTACTCGATCAACCTGCGCGTGATGGGCAAGCCCAACGTGGCGCTGATCACCGAGCCCACGCTGTTCAGCCTGTTCGCCTTCAACGACTGGCCCGACTACGTCTTCAAGCCGCTGCTGCTACTGGCGGTGGTGGCGGCGGTGAAGGGGCTGATCGACCTGTTCTTCGCCTCGGAAGCCGGCCTGGCCATGCGCGCCACCGGCGGCAACGCCCGCATGGCGCGCGCCCAGGGCATCAGCACCGACCGCTTCACCATCTACGGCCTGGCGCTGTCCAACGCGCTGGTGGCACTGGCAGGCGCCCTGTTCGCGCAGAGCCAGGGCGGGGCCGACATCTCCATGGGCGTGGGCACCATCGTCATCGGCCTGGCCGCCGTGATCGTGGGCGAGACGCTGCTGCCCGCCCGCGGCCTGGTGCTGGCCACGCTGGCCTGCGTGCTGGGTGCCGTGCTCTACCGCTTCTTCATCGCCGGCGCGCTCAACGCCGACTTCCTGGGCCTGCAGGCGCAGGACCTCAACCTCGTCACCGCCGTGCTCGTGGCGCTGGCGCTGCTCAGCCCGCGCCTGAAGCGTCGCTTCGGCAAGCGGCTGCCGCGCCCGGCGCAAGGCGCCGCCCCGACCAAGACCACCGCCGCCAAGGAGGCCCTGTGATGCTGCGCGCGCAACGACTGGAAATCACCTTCAACCCCGGCACGCCGATCGAGAACCGCGCGCTGCGCGGGCTGGACCTGGAGATCCCCGCCGGCCAGTTCGTCACCGTCATCGGCTCCAACGGCGCGGGCAAGTCCACGTTCCTGAACGCCATCAGCGGCGACCTGCTGGTGGACAGCGGCCGCATCGAGATCGCCGGCCAGGACGTGACGCGGCTGAGCGCCTGGCAGCGCAGCGCGCTGGTGGCGCGCGTGTTCCAGGACCCGATGGCCGGCACCTGCGAGGCGCTGACCATCGAGGAGAACATGGCGCTGGCCTGGAAGCGCGGCGCGGCGCGCGGCCTCTCGCTCACGCTCAACCGCAGCCTGCGCGAGGAGTTCCGGGCGAAGCTGCGCACGCTCAACCTGGGCCTGGAGAACCGGCTGGCCGACCGCATGGGGCTGCTCTCCGGCGGCCAGCGCCAGGCGGTGAGCCTGCTCATGGCCTCGCTGCAGCCCTCGAAGCTGCTGCTGCTCGACGAGCACACCGCGGCGCTGGACCCGCGCACGGCCGCGTTCGTGATGGAGCTCACCGACCGCATCGTCCACGAGCAGCGGCTCACCGCGCTGATGGTCACGCACAGCATGCGCCAGGCGCTGGACCACGGGCATCGCACCGTGATGCTGCACCAGGGCCGCGTGGTGCTGGACGTGTCCGGCACCCAGCGCGAGGGCCTGGACGTGCCCGACCTGCTGCGCCTGTTCGAGCGCACCCGCGGCGAGCGCATCGACGACGACAAGCTGCTGCTGGCCTGAGCCGCGGCACCCGACGCATTGAACGAATGACGGAGACCCCCATGAAAGACCTGCTGCAACGCTTCGAGAACAAGCCGCCCGAGATCGTGTTCGAGTGGCATGACGACCAGACGCCCGCGCGCGGCTGGGTGGTGATCAACAGCCTGCGTGGCGGTGCTGCCGGCGGCGGCACGCGCATGCGCCGTGGCCTGGACCGGCGCGAGGTCGAATCCCTGGCCAAGACCATGGAAGTGAAGTTCGCCGTGTCCGGCCCGGCCATCGGCGGCGCCAAGTCCGGCATCGACTTCGATCCGGCCGACCCGCGCAAGGAGGAGGTGCTGCGCCGCTGGTACAAGGCCGTCGCGCCGCTGCTCAAGAGCTATTACGGCACCGGCGGCGACCTCAACGTGGACGAGGTGCACGAGGTCATCCCCATCACCGAGAGCCACGGCCTGTGGCATCCGCAGGAAGGCGTGGTCAATGGCCACTTCAATCCGGGCGAGAGCGAGCGCATCCGCCGTGTGGGCCAATTGCGCCGCGGCGTCTCGCACGCGGTCGAGGACGCGCGCTACACGCCCGACGCGGCGCGGCGCTACACGGTGGCCGACCTCATCACCGGCTGGGGCGTGGCCGAGTCGGTGCGGCACCAGCAGCGGCTGTGGGGCCGTGAGCTGAAGGGCAAGCGCGTCATCGTGCAGGGCTGGGGCAACGTCGGCGCCGCCGCGGCGTACTACCTGGCGCAGGCCGGCGCGACGCTGGTGGGCATCATCGACCGCGAGGGCGGCCTGCTGCGTCCCGAAGGTTTCACGCTCGACGAGGTGCGCACGCTGTTCCTGAACCGGCGCGGCAACCAGCTCGCCGCCGACGGCCTGCTGCCGTTCGAGGAAGTGAACCGCCGCATCTGGAGCCTGGGCGCGGAGGTGTTCCTGCCCTGTGCCGCCTCGCGGCTGGTGACGCGCGAGCAGGTGGACGCGATGGTGGCGGCCGGGCTGGAAGTGATCGCCTGCGGCGCCAACGTGCCCTTTGCCGACAGCGAGATCTTCTACGGCCCGATCCAGGAGCATGCCGATGGCCGCGTGGCCGTGGTCCCGGACTTCATTGCCAACTGCGGCATGGCGCGCGCCTTCGCCTACCTGATGGGCGAGGCCGCCGAAGGCGCCGACGCCGCCGTCTTCGAGGACGTGTCCCGCACCATCGGCGACGCACTCCAGCGCTGCCGCGAGCGCTCGGCGGAACCCACCGGGCTGGCGCGCACCGCCTACGCGCTCACGCTCGACCAACTCGTTCGCAATTGAAGGGAGTCACCATGAACAAGGACCTTTTCGACAACCCGATGGGCCTGATGGGCTTCGAGTTCGTCGAGTTCGCCTCGCCCACGCCCGGCGTGCTGGAGCCGATCTTCGAGAAGATGGGTTTCACCTTGGTGGCCAGGCACCGCTCCAAGGACGTGCTGCTCTACCGCCAGGGCGACATCAACTTCATCGTCAACAACGAGCCCAAGAGCGTCGCCGCGTACTTCGCCGCCGAGCACGGCCCCTCGGCCTGCGGCCTGGCCTTCCGGGTCAGGGATTCGCACAAGGCCTATGCCCGCGCGCTGGAGCTGGGCGCGCAGCCGGTGGACATCCCGACCGGCCCGATGGAGCTGCGGCTGCCCGCGGTCAAGGGCATCGGCGGCGCGCCGCTGTACCTCATCGACCGCTTCGAGGACGGCAAGTCGATCTATGACATCGACTTCGAGTTCCTGCCCGGTGTCGAGCGCCATCCGCAAGGCTTCGGCTTCAAGGTCATCGACCACCTCACGCACAACGTCTACCGCGGCCGCATGGCGTACTGGGCCGGCTTCTACGAGAAGCTCTTCAACTTCCGCGAGATCCGCTACTTCGACATCCAGGGCGAGTACACCGGCCTGACCTCGAAGGCCATGACGGCGCCGGACGGGCTGATCCGCATCCCGCTCAACGAGGAATCGAAGCAGGGCGCCGGGCAGATCGAGGAGTTCCTGATGGCCTTCAACGGCGAGGGCATCCAGCACGTGGCGCTGCTCACCGACGACATCTTCGACTCGGTGGACAAGCTGCAGCTGGCCGGCATCCCGGTCATGACCGCGCCCAACGAGGTGTACTACGAGATGCTGTCCGAGCGGCTGCCCGGCCATGGCCAGCCGGTGCCGGAGCTGCAGGCGCGCGGCATCCTGCTCGACGGCAACACCCAGGGCGGCGAGAAGCGGCTGCTGCTGCAGATCTTCTCGCAGGCCCTCTTCGGCCCGGTGTTCTTCGAGTTCATCCAGCGCAAGGGCGACGACGGCTTCGGCGAGGGCAACTTCAAGGCGCTGTTCGAGTCGATGGAGCGCGACCAGATCCGCCGCGGCGTGCTGCAGGCGGAAGGCGCGCCGGCCTGAAGCCCGGCCTCACGGCCCCGGCAGCACGCCCGGCAGGAACTCGATGCCCGTGCGCTGCACCAGCTCCTGGTAGCTGATGGGCGGGGTCACGCGTGCGTCGTCGCGGTTCTCGACCCAGTAGGCCCAGGCGCGGCGCGTGGTGGCGTCGTACACCAGCTTGTACAGGTGCGTCGGCACCCACACGCCGTCGCCGATGGTCTGCGGCTGCGGTGCGCGGAACACCGGGCCGGTGAACACGTACACCGGCCCGTTGGCGCGCAGCGCGTAGCGGCGCGTGGACTTCTCGATCTCGGCCCAGGTGCGCTGGTTGTTCAGCCGCGCTTGCGGCACCACGTTGGCCAGCGAGAAGGACTGCGCCATGGCCTGCGCCGTGGGCATGTTGGCCGCGGCGGCCATGTGGCCGCGGTCGAAGCCGCTGCCCTTGTAGTCGTCCAGCGTCGAGCGCTCCGCCCGAGGCAGCCGCGCGTCAGGAAAGAAGCGGTTCGTCCGCTCCTCGTCGCGTGCATCGAGCAGCTGCTCGCGCGTGAGCCGCTCCACCGTGAACACCGGCGTCTTGCTGCGCCCGGAGTAGAGCGTGGCGAAGGCGTCGTAGCACAGCTCCCGCGTGGGCTGCGCCGGCGCGGCGGCCACGCGCGGCGGCTGCGGCGTCGGAAAGAGTTCCTTGCACTGCTTGAAACCCTGCGCCTGCGCGAGCGTGCCCAGCAGCGCCAGGCCCAGGGCCGGCAGCCATCGCGGGATGAAGGAGCGGGGGGAGGAGGAAAGGGAAGGGCGGAGGACTGCGGGGAACGACGACATCGAGAGGCGGCCGGTACGGCACCGCAAAGCGCCGCGCGGGCGCTGCTGCTACTGCTGCTTCGGAGGCGGTGGTGACTACGTCCCGAAGCTTAAGGGGGCCGCCGCCCCTTCAAGGGCGGCGTGGCGCCGCCGCGACGGCGGCTGCCGTTCAACAGCGTCTCAATGTCTCGAGGCCCTCAAGGCACCACGCGCCGCGGCCGCAACATCGCGGCCTGCTCCTCGGGCTGCGGCTGCGCCGCCAGCCGCGCTTCCAGCCCCGGCATCTGCAGCGTGCGCGTGGGGAAGGCGAAGCTCACGTCCAGCTTGCGGAACTCGCGCAGCAGCGCCAGGTTGATGCCCTGCTGGATGTCCATGTAGGTGTTGTAGTTCGCCGACAGCACGAAGTAGACGACCTCGAAGTCCAGCGAGCTGTCGCCGAAGCCCACGAAGTGCGCCCGGTCGAAGCGCGTCATGTCCTGGGCCTCGACGGCGCGCCTGACGACGTCCGGCACGGCCTCGGCCTGCTCCGGCGTGGTGTCGTAGGTGATGCCGAACTTGAACACGATGCGCCGCTGCTCCATGCGCTTGTAGTTGTTGATGGTCTGCTTGAGCAGCTCGGTGTTGGAGATCACGACCTGCTCGCCGCTGAGCGCGCGGATGCGCGTGGTCTTGAGCCCCACCTGTTCCACCGTGCCGGCCACGCCGCTGAGCGTGATGAAGTCGCCGACCTCGAAGGGCTTGTCCACCGCGATGGACAGCGAGGCGAACAGGTCGCCCAGCACGTTCTGCACGGCCAGTGCCACGGCCACGCCGCCCACGCCCAGGCTGGCCACCAGCGCCGTGATGTTCACGCCCAGGTTGGACAGCATCGCCAGCAGCACCACCGCCCACAGCACCGTGCGCAGCCCCCAGGACATGAGCGTGGCCGAGGTGTCCACCGGCCGCGCCATGCCGCCGTCGCCGTGGCGCTCGCGGTACTGGCGCAGCCCCAGCACGATGGCGCGGTTGCCCCACAGCCCGAACTGCAGCGCCAGCGTCAGGAACCAGAGCTGGCTCACGCGCGTGCTCCAGCGTGCGGGCAGGTCGAGCATCGACAGGCCGATCAGCAGCGCCGTCACCGCCAGCAGTGCGCGGCTCGTGCACTGCAGCAGATCCACCAGCAGATCGTCCACGCGGTTGGTGGTGCGCTGCGCCACCACGGCGGCGCGGCGCGCCAGCAGCTTCAGCGCCAGCTGCATCGCGATCCAGCTCGCCAGCGCCGCGGCCAGCGCCGCGGCCCAGTTCAGCGCCGAGACGCCCAGGAACGTGGTGGATGTGAACCCGTCGAAGTCAGCCCAGCCCTGCATGCCTGGTTTCTCCTTGTGTATCCGCAGGGCGCCCGCGCCGACGGCGCGGCTCCAACGCCTGCGATTGCGGCGGTGCAGCAAGGCGCTGGCCCATGCCGGTCCACCCCGTCCCGGGGTAGGCCGCCGTGTCCAGGTCGTGGGACGAAACCGCTGCGGCCCGGACGCCTTCGCTGGGCTGGGGGCTACGCCGCGGCTGCTCTAAGCCTCGCCTAATTCTGGGCGAGCAACATTCGGGCAACGGTGGTCGCGCAGCATGTGCTGTCACCAAACCCCTTTCAGGGCGAACCGCGGGCCGGGTGACTACTCCTCCCCCTGCAAGCCGCATTTCCCGGTCCGCGCAGCGCAAGCTGCCGCCCTTTTTTGTTTCAGCCCGAGGCATCCCGTCAGCCGCGATGCCTCGCACCCCGATCCGTCATTCCGGCGATAGCCGGAATCCACGCGCAACCGATGCGGTGGAATTGCCGGCGCCGGCACGTGCCCGCGCGCACCGACAATCGGGCCCCATGAACCCGGCCCAGCGCAGCAACCGAACGCACCAGGCCCGCGGCCAGGCGCGCTGGCTGGTGCACCTGGCCATCTTGGCGCTGCTGCTCAAGGCCGCCGTGCCGTTGCTGGCCAGCGCCGCGGCCGCGCTGCGCGGCGTGCCGGTGGCCGAGGTGTGCGGCGTGTACGGCGTGGCCCTGGCCGCGCCGAAGGCCACCCATGCGCACGGCGCCCATGGCGGCCACGGCGGCGGCCATGCCGGGCCGGCCGGGCACGAGGCCCATGAACACCACGCCGCCCTGGCACAGGCGGCGGCGCCGGAGGCCGGGTCCGGCCATCACGGCTCCGACAGCGGTGGCGCCCACCACGGCGAGCACTGCGCGCTGGGCGCGCTCGCGGCGCTGGCCCTGTCGCCCTTCGATGCGGTGGCCATCCCGGCCGCCGTGCCCTGGCAGGGCGCCGCCTTGCCGACCGCCGCGGCCGCCGCGCCGCGGGACAGCTGCGCGCTCTGGGTCGCGCGCCTCAAGCACGGGCCCCCGCTGCGCGCCTGACTGGATGCGCCGCGCGGTCCGCTCGCCTGGAGCGGGCCGGTGCCGGCGCGCTCACGTCCGTCCGCCGCTGCGCCGCGATGCGCCGCAGTGCGACGCGGCGCCGGACGACTCCGAATTCCTGGATCACCCGCCGTGGCCCCTGACTGAAGAAAGGGGCCGCGCGCGTGCTCCATCGCGCACTGCCCATTCATGAACCGCAGACCCTTCCGCCCCGCGCGCACGCCCGTCGCGCTGGCGCTTCTCGCCCTGTCCTCGGCCGCCGCGCTGGCGCAGTCCGGCGCTCCTGACGCAGCCGATGCGCCCGCCGCGGTGTCCGGCGGCGAATCCAGCCTGGAGCTGGGCCGCATCACCGTCACCGAGCGGCGCCAGGGCCCCTTGCGCTCGCGCAGCCTGCTGACCTCGGTGGACGTGGTGCAGGGTGAGACGCTGCAGGGCCAGAGCACGCAGTCCACCTGGGAGCTGTTCCAGCTCAGCCCGGGCACCCTGCTCACCAACTACAACCAGGGCACGACCTCGGGCAAGGTCTCGATGCGCGGCTTCAACGGCGAGGGCGAGGTCAACGCCGTGAAGCTGCTGGTGGACGGCATCCCGTCGAACAGCAACGACGGCAACATGCCTTACCTGGACGCCGTGTTTCCGCTGGAGCTGCAGGCCATCGAGACCGTGCGCGGCACCAACGACGCGCGCTACGGGCTGCACAACATCGCCGGCAACGTCAGCCTGGTCACGCGCCAGGGCGGCAACGAGAGCCTGGGCCGCGTGGGGGCCGGCTCGTTCAACAGCCGCGAGCTGCAGGCCGCGCAGGGCATCGAGCAGGGCGCCTGGGCCCAGAACTATTTCTTCGGCTACAAGGCCGGCGACGGCTGGCGCGACCATGCCGACAGCCGCAAGTTCACGCTGGCCGGCAAGTGGTTCTACACGGCCGAGGGCGGCGGCTGGCGCGCCGGCGTGACGGCGCGGCACTTCGAGCACCGCGCCGACGAGCCGGGCTACCTGACCGCGGCCGACGCCCGCGCGACGCCGCGCCGCAGTTATGCCTTCGTCGCCACCGACGGCGGCGAGCGCCGCATCGACCAGCTCGGCGTGCAGGCCGAAGGCACGGCCGCCCACGACCTGAGCTGGCAGGCGCTGGCGTACCTGAACCGCTTCGACGACACGCGCTGGGTGCGCTTCTCGGCCGGCGTGGCGCAGCAGGAGCGCATCGCCGAGGAGACGCACCGCGGCGCGCGCGCCTCGCTGAGCTGGCGACCCAGGGTGCAGGCGCTGCACGAGTTCGCGCTGGAAGGCGGCATCGACACCGAGCAGCAGCGCAACCGCAGCGACCGCTGGCTCAGCGCCGGCCGCGTGCGCACCAACCAGACCCGCGACCAGGATTTCACGTTCGACACCTACGGCGCCTACGTGCAGGGCGTGCTGCGCCCGGTGGCCAGCGTGAAGCTGGTGCCGGCGTTGCGCGTCGATACCGTGCGCGGTCGCCTCGACAACGGCCTCAACGGCGCGCGTTACCAGATCAACGACTACGGCACCATCCGCCAGCCCAAGCTCAGCATGGTGTGGACGCCGGCGGCGGGCCAGGCGCTGTATGCCAACTGGGGCCGCACCTTCCAGCTCGGCGTGGGTGCCGGCGCCTACAAGGTGCCCCCGCGCGTGACGGACCTGCGCCCGTCCATCAACGACGGCTGGGAGCTGGGCTGGAAGTTCCAGCCCGCGCCGTGGCTGGAAGGCCGCCTGGCGCGCTGGGCGCAGACGGCCTCCGACGAGGTCAAGCGCAACCTGAACTCGCCCACGGGCGACTCGGACAACCTGGGCAGGACACGGCGCCAGGGCGTGGACCTGCAGCTCACGCTGCGCCCGGCCGACACGGTGCAGGCCTGGGTTGCGCTGACGCGGCAGGAGGCGCTCATCGTCGAGCCGGACCCGGCCGCGCCGGCCACGCGCGGCAAGGAGATCGACCACGTGCCGCGCCACGTCTTCAATGCCGGCATCGACTGGAACGCCACGCCTGCGCTGAAGCTCTCGGCCTGGGCGCAAGGGCAGGGCGACTACTACATCGAGCGCGAGAACGCGCGCGGGCGCTTCGGCGGCTACACGCTGCTCAACGTCGGCGCGACCTGGGCCTTCAGCGACCGGTGGCGCCTGGAGGCGCAGGTGCGCAACGTCACCAACCGCTTCAGCGAGTACGTGTGGTGGGACGGCACGCAGTCGCTGCACTCGCCCGGCATGCGGCGCGCGCTGTTCGTGGCGCTCAGCGCGAGCCTGTGATGACGCGCAGGGCGCTGCGCGCGGCCTGGTTGCGGCTGCACCGCTGGCTGGGGCTGGGCCTGGGTGCCTGGCTCGTGCTGCTGGGGCTCAGCGGCAGCGTGCTGGTGTTCTACGTCGAGATCGAGCCCTGGTTCGACGCCCGCGTGGCGCCGCGCCCGGCCGAGCGGCCCGTGTCCATCGAGGCGGTGTTCCAGGCGCTCCAGGCCGCGCACCCCGAGCGCGGCGGCGGCTGGCGCATCGAGCTGCCGGCGCCGGGGCAGGCGCTGGTGACGGCCCGCTACCTCAAGCCACAGGAACGCGAGGGCCATGCCTTCGCGCCGCTGCTGGTGAGCGTGGACGCCAACACCCATGAAGTCGTGGCCAGCCGCTTCTGGGGCGAGACGGCGATGACCTGGCTCTACGACCTGCATTACGCGCTGCTGCTGGACCTGCCCGGGCGCTGCGCGGTGGCGCTGGTGGGCGTGGCGCTGGCGCTGTCGCTGCTCAGCGGGCTGTGGCTGTGGTGGCCCGCGCCGGGGCGCTGGCGCCAGGCGCTGGCCTTCAAGCGCGAGGCGAGCGCGCCGCGGCGCGTGTACGACCTGCACAAGTGGAGCGGCCTGCTGGCGCTGCCGCTGCTCCTGGTGCTGGGCGTGACGGGCAGCGTGCTGGCCTGGCCGCAGCTGCATGCGCCCTGGGTGAACCTGCTGGGCGCGCCGGCGGCGCAGCGCACGCCGCTCTCGCGCTCCGACCCGGCCGGCGCACGGCTGCCGGTGGACGCCGTGCTGGCGCGGGTGCAGGCGCGCTTTCCGCAGACGCAGCCGCGCTGGATCGACGTGCCGGGCGCGGCCGAGCCAGCGGCCGCCTACCGGCTGCGCGTGCGCTGGCCCGGCGAGCCGGGCGACCGCTTCCCGGCCGGCGTGGTGTGGGCCGACGCGCGCAGCGGCGACGTGCTGGCCGCGCGGGCGCCGTCGGCGCTGCGCGGTGCCGACAAGTTCAACCAGTGGCTGCACCCGCTGCACAGCGGCGAGGCCTTCGGGCTGGCGGGGCGCATCGTCGTCTTCGCCTCGGGGCTGCTGCCGCTGGCGCTGGCGGTCACGGGGGTGATGCGGTGGGGGCACAAGCGGCGGGCGGCGGGGGTGGTACGAAGCCGTGGTCGGCTATGTGGCCATGAGTGATCTGCCACCAAGTCGCATAATGACCATATTGATCAATATGGCTTGGAGCTTGCATGATCACCGAAGTCAGCGCCGTGAACTTCCGTCAGAACCTGGGCGAGATGCTCAACCAGGTGCAGTACCGCAACGACAGCATCGTCATCAACAAGGACGGCAAGCCGGTGGCCGCCCTGGTGGACGCTGAGCTCTTTGCCCGCATTCGCCGCATGCGTGCCCGCTTCGATGCCCTCAGCGAGCGGATCGCCGAGGCCTACGCCGAGGTGCCGGCTGAGGAAGGACTGGCCGAGATCGAGGCCGCGGTGGCGGCAGAGCGGCAGCAGCGCTGATGCCGGGCCTGCGTGCCGTGCTCGACACCAACGTGCTGGTGTCGGGGCTGGCCTATCCGGGCAGCGTGTCGGGACGCATCGTCACCGCCTGGCGCCAGGGCGGCCTGGAGGTGGTGCTGTCGCGCTACATCCTGGACGAGATGGTCAGGGTGCTGCCACGCCTGCCCCGAATTCAAATGACGCCTGCGGAAATTCGTGACCTCGCCGACAGCTTCATGTTCCTGGCCGACGTGGTCGAGCCCATGGGCCAGCCGGACGGGGATCTGCGCGATCCGGCGGACCAGCCCGTGCTGCTCACGCTGCTGGCGGCGAGGGCGGACTACCTGATCACCGGCGACAAGGACCTGCTGGCGCTGTCGAGCCGGTATCCCATCGTCACGCCCGCACAGTTCTGGGAGCGGCACGGCGCCTGAGCGCCGCAAGGCAATCAGACGCCCAGGACCCGATGCAGCGCCCCCTCGTCCGCCGCCAGCTCGCTGGAGGGCCCCTCCAGCACCACGCGGCCCTTTTCCAGCACCACGCAGCGGTCGGTGTGCGCCAGCACCTTGCGGAAGTTGCGGTCCACCACCAGCGAGGCGATGCCGCTGGCGCGGATCAGGCCGATGACGCGCCAGATCTCGGCCACCACCAGCGGCGCCAGGCCTTCGGTGGCCTCGTCGAGGATCATCAGGTCGGGGTTGGTCATCAGCGCGCGGCCGATGGCCATCATCTGCTGTTCACCCCCTGACAATTGCCCGCCGCCGTGCTCCAGCCGCTCGGCCAGGCGCGGGAAGGTCTTCAGCACCCGCTCCAGCGTCCAGTCGCGCTGGCCCTTCAGGCCCGGACGCGCGGCCATCACCAGGTTCTCGCGCACGCTCAGGTTCGGGAACACGCCGCGGCCTTCGGGCACGTAGCCGATGCCCAGCCGCGCGATGCGCTCGGTCGGCTGGCCGGTCATGTCCCGGCCGGTGACGCTGACCCGGCCGCCGCTGGCCTTCACCTGGCCCAGCAGCGTGCGGATGAACGTGGTCTTGCCCATGCCGTTGCGGCCCAGCAGCCCCACGGCCTCGCCACGCGCGATGCGCAGGGAAACGCCCTGCAGCACGTGGCTCTGGCCGTAGTGCGCATGCAGCTCGGCGGCTTCGAGCAGGACGTCGGCGCTCGTGTTGGTGCCCATCAGTGGCTCTCCCCGAGGTAGGCGATCTGCACTTCGCGGTTGGCGCGCACGGCCGCCGGCGTGTCGCTGGCAATCACGCGGCCGTTGACCATCACGGTGATGCGGTCGGCGACGCGGAAGACGGCGTCCATGTCGTGCTCGACCAGCAGGATGGCGTGCTCGCCCTTGAGCTCGGTCAGCAGCGCCAGCATGCGCTCGGTTTCCTCCGCACCCATGCCGGCGAGCGGCTCGTCGAGCAGCAGCACCTGCGGCGCGCCGGCCAGGCACATGGCGATCTCCAGCTGGCGCTTCTGGCCGTGCGAGAGCGCGCCGGCGATGCGCTCGGCCTGCGCCGACAGCCCCGCCTTGCGCAGCGCGTCCTCGGCCGCGGCCTGGCTCCTGGCGCAGCGCTGCGCCGGCGTCCACCAGTCCCACGCGCGCTGCCAGCGCGCCTGCGCCGCCAGGCGGCAGTTCTCGCGCACCGTGAAGTTCAGGAAGATGGTGTTGCGCTGGTAGGAGCGCCCCAGCCCGGCGCGCGCGCGCCTGGGCTGGCTCCACGCGGTGGCGTCCTGGCCCATGAGCGTGACGCGGCCCTCGCTGGGCGCGATCTCCCCGGACAGCAGGTTGATCAGCGTGGACTTGCCCGCCCCGTTGGTGCCGATGACGGCGTGCAGGATGCCGCGCTCCAGCGTGAGCGAGACGCCGTCCACGGCCTTCAGGCCGCCGAAGCGGCGCGACACCTCGGTGGCGACCAGCAGCGCGCGCGTGTCGGCGGATGCGTTCATGACGGCGCTCATGGCCGGTCTCCCTTGCGCTGGAACAGCCCGATGAGCCCGTGCGGCAGCAGGGCGACGAAGGCGATGATGGTCAGGCCCAACGAGAGCTGCCAGTGCTTGGCAAAGGCGCCGAACACCGCTTCGGATTGGTAGAGCTCCTGCAGCAAGGTGAAGGCGAGGGCGCCCAGCAGCGCGCCGCGCAGGTGGCCCAGGCCGCCCAGGATGATCATCAGCAGCACCGCGCCGCTCTGGTGCCAGGACAGGATCTCCGGGTTCACGAAGCCGTCCTTGAGCGCATAGAGGAAGCCCGCCAGGCCGGCGAGCATGGCCGAGAGCACGAAGGCCGCGAGCTTGTACGGGTAGGTGGCGAAGCCCGCCGCGCGCATGCGCTGCTCGTTGGCCTTGATGCCGGCCAGCGCCCGGCCGAAACGGCTGCGCAGCAGCAGCGCCAGCAGGGCAAAGGTAGCCACCAGGCAGGCCAGCACGAACCAGTAGAAGTTGGCGCCGGCGTCCAGGTCGAGCAGCTGCATGCCGAACAGCGCCACCTCGGGCTTGAAGTAGATGTAGATGCCGTCGCTGCCGCCGCCGATGGGCGTGTCGTGGAAGACGAAGTACGCCATCTGCGCGAAGGCCAGCGTGATCATGATGAAGTACACGCCCTTGGTGCGCAGCGACAGCGCCCCGACGGCCAGCGCGTACAGCCCCGCCGCGCCCATGGCCGCGGGCAGCAGCGTCCAGATCGACGCGCCGCCCGACTGCGGCGTGAGCAGCACCGCGACGTAGGCGCCGATGCCGAAGAAGCCGGCATGGCCGAAGGCCACCAGCCCGGTCTGGCCCACGAGCAGCTCCAGGCTCAGCGCGAAGAGGGCCAGGATCATGATCTTCATCGTCAGCTCGACGTAGAAGCCGGTGAGCCCGAGCGGCAGCAGCGCCAGCGCGGCGAAGCCCAGCAGCACCGGCAGCGCCTTGAGCCAGGCGTCGCGCGCCGGTGGGGCCGATGCCGCGACGGGCAGCGAGGACGAAAGCGTGGTCGTGTTCATGGTTGCCTCCTCGACTTCAGCCGGCCTTGAACAGCCCTTCGGGCTTCCACAGCAGCATCACGGCCATCAGCACGTACACCGCCAGGCCCGCGGCCTCGGGCAGCAGCACCTTGCCGAAGGTGTCCACGAAGCCCACCAGCAGGGCGGCCACCAGCGCGCCCTTGATCGAGCCGATGCCTCCGATGACCACCACCACGAAGCAGATGATGAGCACGCCCGCGCCCATGTTCGGATAGACGCTGGACACCGGCGCCGCGATCATCCCGGCGAGTGCTGCCAGCGCCACGCCGATGGCGAAGACGATGCGGTAGAGCAGCCGGATGTTCACGCCCATGGCGCGCGCCATCTCGCGGTTGCTGGCGCCGGCGCGGATGCGCATGCCCAGCCGCGTCCTCGTGATCAGCGCCCACATCGCCAGCGCCACGGCGATGCACACGCCGGAGATGAAGAGCCGGTACACGGGATAGCTCATCAGCCCGCCCAGCGGGATGGAGCCGGAAAGCCACTCCGGCGGCTGCACGCCATGCACGTCGTTGCCCACGAGGATGGAGCGCAGCTCCTCGAACACGAGGATGAGCCCGTAGGTCATGAGCACCTGCTGCAGGTGCTCGCGCTCGTAGAGGTAGCTGAAGAACACCCACTCCAGCACGTAGCCCAGCAGCACCGAGAGCACGAGGCCGACGAGCAGCGTGGTGAAGAAGCCGCCGCCCAGGTGCGTGTTGACCCAGGGCGCCAGCGCGTAGGCCATGTAGGCGCCGATCATGTAGAAGCTGCCGTGGGCCAGGTTGATCACGCCCATGATCCCGAAGATCAGCGTGAGCCCCGAGGCCACGAGGAACAGCAGCAGCCCGTACTGGACCGCGTTCAGGCACTGGATGAGGAAGGTCGCGACGTCCATGGCGGCCCCTGCAGGAAAGCCCGCGGCGCCGGCCGCGGGCGGGTACTTCGGTGAGAGCGAAAAACAGGGCCCGCGCGGGGCCCCTGGGCAAAGGCTCAGAGCCTGCAGCCGCGTCCCGGGTCGGCCAGCGCCTTCACGGCGATGCCGGTGCTCTTGTTCTCCTTGCCGGAGACCTGGCGCAGGTAGAAGTCCTGCACCGGGTTGTGGTTCTTGGCGATGGTGAAGGTGCCGCGCGGGCTGTCGATCTTGGCGGCCTTCAGCGCGGCGGCGAACTCGGCCTTCTTGCTCACGTCGCCCTTCACGGCGTTCAGGCCGATGCCCAGCATCTGCGCCGCGTCGTAGCCCTGCACCGCGTACACGTCGGGCTGGAGCTTGAAGGTCTTGGCGTAGGCCAGGCGGAAGGCGTTGTCGCGCGGAGTGCCCAGGCCGTCGGCATAGTGCAGCGTGGTCAGCAGGCCCTGCGCGGCGTCGCCCTGCGCTTCGAGCGTGCCGTCGGTGAGGAAGCCGGCGCCGTAGAGCGGGATGCTCTTGTTCAGGCCCGCGGCGGCGTAGTCCTTGACGAACTTCACCGCGCCGCCGCCGGCGAAGAAGGTGTAGACCGCGTCCGGCCTGGTGGCGGCAATCTCGGTGAGCAGCGCCTGGAACTCGACGTTGGGGAAGGGCAGCGTGAGCTGCTTGACGACCTGGCCGCCGCCCTTCTCGAAGGCCTCCTTGAAGCCCGCCACCGACTCGTCGCCGGCGGCGTACTTCCAGGTGATGGTCACGGCCTTCTTGTGGCCCTTCTTGGCCGCGACCTCGCCCATGGCGTAGGCCGGCTGCCAGTTGGAGAAGCTGCTGCGGAAGATGTTGGGCGCGCACATCGGGCCGGTGACGGCGTCGGCGCCGGCGTTGGGCACGATCAGCAGCGTGTTGCTTTCCTTGGCGGCCTTGGCCATGGCCATGGCCACGCCGGAGTGCACGGTGCCGATGATCACGTCCACCTGGTCGCGCTTGATGAGCTTGTTGACGTTGTCGGTGGCCTTGGACGGGTCGGACTCGTCGTCCACCTTCACGAACTCCAGCTCGCGCCCGCCGAGCTTGCCGCCCTGTTCCTGCACGTAGAGCCGGAAGCCGTTCTCGATGGCGTTGCCCAGCGCGGCGAAGGTGCCTGTGTAGGGCAGCATGAAGCCGACCTTCAGCTTGGCCGGTGCCTGGGCGAAAGCCGGCTGGGCGGCGAGCAGCGCAGCAGCGGCCAGCGCGGCCAGCGTGTGGGGGTACTTCATCGCGTCGTCTCCGTGGAATGTCGTTGTATGAAAGCCCGGGTCGCGGCCGTGACGGCCTCGGGCTGGTCGCGGTGCGGCGAGTGGCCGCAGTCCGGCAGCTTCAGGAGCTGGGTTTGCGGTGCCGCCTGCGCGATGCCGTCGATCTGCGCCATGGTCCCGTAAGGGTCGTCCACACCCTGGATCGCCAGCACCGGGCAGGCGATGGTCGGCAGCAGCGCCTGGATCGTCCAGCGGGGGAACTCCGCATCCAGCCAGATCCCGTTCCAACCCCAGAAGGCGGAATCGACGTCATCGTGATATTTGCCCAGCCGCGCACGCAGTTCGCCCTCGACGTAGGCCCGGCGCGCCTCGCGGATGCTGGCCAGCCCGAATTCCTCGACCAGGATGTGCGGCGCCATCACGACGGCGCCGGCCACGCGCTGCCCAAAGCCCGCGGCATGGATGAGCGCGATGGAGCCGCCGTCGCTGTGGCCGAAGAGCCAGTACGGCGCCTGCACACCCAGCGCGTCCAGCAGCGCCGGCAGCACCTGCTGCGCCTGGACGTGCATGAAGTCCGGCCCCCAGCGCTCCCCGTGAGGCCGCGGCGTGGAGCGGCCGTAGCCCGGGCGCGAATACACCAGCCCGCGCGCGCCGGCGGCCTCGCACAGCTGCTGAGGAAAATCCTTCCACATCGCCAGCGAGCCCAGGCCCTCGTGCAGGAACACGATCAGCGGCGCATCGGCGGGCGCCGCGTCGTTGACCCAGCCGAGCTCGATGCGCAGGTCGCGCCCGGCGGCGTGGATGTGCGCGAAGCCGTGGGCCGGGCGCTGCGCCGTCATGGCTGCGCCTCCCGCTCGCGCAGCTTGAACCTCTGGATCTTGCCGGTGGCCGTCTTGGGCAGCTCGTGCAGGAAAGTGATCTGGCGCGGGTACTTGTGCGGCGCGAGCTGGCGCTTGACGAACTCCTTGAGCGTCTTGGCCATGGCCTCGCCGGCGTCGCGCGCGTCCTTGAGCACCACGCAGGCCTTGCAGCGGGTCAGCCCGTTGTCGTCATTGACGCCGATGACGGCCGCTTCCAGCACGGCGGGGTGCTGCATCAGCGTGGACTCGACCTCGAACGGCGAAACATACTGGCCGCTGACCTTGAGCATGTCGTCGCTGCGGCCGGCGTAGACGTAGTAGCCCTCGGCATCGCGGAAGTACTTGTCGCCGCTCTTGGTCCAGGCACCGCGGAAGGTGTCGCGGCTCTTGTCGCGGTTGCACCAGTACATCAGGGCGGCGCTGGGCCCCTGGATGTAGAGGTCGCCGACCTGGTCCGCGCCCTCGATGACGGCGCCGGCATCGTCGCGCAGCTCGACCTCGTAGCCCTCCACCGGCTTGCCCGAGGTGCCGTAGCGCACGTCGCCGGGGCGGTTGGAGAGGAAGATGTGCAGCATCTCGGTGGAGCCGATGCCGTCGATGATGTCGGCGCCGAAGCGGGCCTTGAAGCGCTCGCCGATCTCGCGCGGCAGCGCCTCGCCGGCCGACGAGCACAGCCGCAGCGCCACCTGATCGCGCGTGGGGCAGTTCGGCGCGGCCAGCATGCCGGCATAGCCGGTGGGCGCGCCGAAGAACACGGTCGGGCGCTGCTGCGTCCAGCGCCGGAACACGGCGTCGGGCGTCGGGCGCTCGGCCATCAGCACGGTGGTGGCGCCCACGCTCAGCGGGAAGCTCAGCGCGTTGCCCAGGCCGTAGGCGAAGAACAGCTTGGCGGCGGAGAAGCAGACGTCGTCCTCGCGCAGGCCCAGCACGGGCTGCGCGTAGAGCTCGGCCGTCCAGTAGAGGTTGCCGTGGGTGTGGACGGTGCCCTTGGGCCGGCCGGTGGAGCCGGAGGAGTAGAGCCAGAAGCCGATGTCGTCGGGACCGGTGTCGGCGCATCTCGCGGCCGGGACCTGCGCCGTGAGCCAGGACTCGAAGTCGTGCGCGCCCGCGGGCAGCGCGCTGCCGCGCGACACGACCAGCTGCTTCACCTCGTGCGGGCCGCGCTCCATGGCCGACTGCAGCGTGGGCAGCAGCGCGCCGGACACCAGCGCGGCCTGCGCGCGGCTGTGCGCCAGCATGTAGGCGTAGTCGTCGGCCGTCAGCAGCGTGTTGACGGCCACCGGCACCACGCCCGCGTACAGGCAGCCCAGGAAGGCCACGGGCCAGTGGTTGCCGTCGTGCATGAGCAGCAGCACGCGCTCCTCGCGGCGCAGGCCCAGCGCGGCCAGGCCGGCGGCGACGCGGCGCGCCTGGTCCGCCAGCGCCACATACGCGAGTGTCCCGTGGTCATCGACGTAGGCGGCCTTGGCACCGCGGCCTTCGTTGCGCGCGAACAGGTGCTGCGCGAAGTTGAAGCGCGCGGGGGGCGGCGCGGGGTGGGCCATGGCTTGTCTCCTCGAAAGGTTCTCCGGATCGAGCCGCCGGCCGGCGCCTCTGTCGGGCGCGTCGGTGCCGGCGGCGCTGTCGCGCCGTGCGCCTACGCGGCGGCGCGGCTGAACTCGATGGCGCCCTGCGGCAGCAGGTACAGCACCAGGGCGCGGCCGCCGCTGACGGTAGGGCGGTGCGCGCTGCCGGGCGGGTACACCTTCCAGCCGGCGCCCTGGCCGTCGAAGCGCGCCTCTCCGCCGGGCGTGCCGTCGTCCTGGATGGGCATGACCATGTCGATCTCGCCGTTGGGGTGCACGTGGTGCGGGCCGGCCAGGTCGCGCATGTCCACCACGTCCACCGAGAAGCCGTGCGTGGCGGCGCCGGGCTTCACCACACGGCCCCAGCGGATGCCGTCGTTCTCGCGGCTGCACATCCAGCCCGCGGCAATGGCCTCGCGGCAGGCCCCGAAGATCGCTTCGAACACCGGGCTGCCGGCCGGATGCTCGGCATTGAGCCGCTCGGCCAGGCGGTCGTCGACGGGCTGGCCTTCGAGCGTGGCCGTGAGCGAGGCGATCAGGTCCTGGAAGGTTTCTGGCGTCGTGGTCGGCATGGCAGCGGCGGGAGCTTGTTCCGTCTCCGGGCGAACCCCGGTTGTTGAACTAAAGTGCATGGCTGAAAGTTAGCGGCACCCCATTGCCCGGTCAAGCAATATAGTGCATGAGCCGGGTAAACACCGACTGCCATGGACGCCTCCACCCAAGACCAACATGAACGGACGGAAGTCCAGCGCGACCCTTTCCTGGCGGCCCTGGGCGAGCGGGTGCGCTCGCTGCGCGCACGCAAGGGCCTGACGCGGCGCGCGCTTGCGCTGGCCAGCGACGTGTCGGAGCGGCACCTCGCCAACCTGGAGCTGGGCGTGGGCAATGCCTCGGTGCTGGTGCTGCGCCAGGTGGCGCGGGCGCTGGACTGCGAGCTGTCCGACCTGCTCAGCGAGGAGAGTGCGAACGCCCCGGAGTGGCTGCTGATCCGCGAGCTGCTGCGCGGGCGCAGCGACGAGGAACTGCGCCGCGCGCGGGTGGCACTGAGCGAGTTGTACGTCCAGGCCGGGCCGCCCGACGCGCGCACGGCGCGCATCGCGCTGGTGGGGCTGCGCGGCGCGGGCAAGTCGAGCCTGGGGCAGCTGCTGGCCGACGACCTGAACGTGCCTTTCGTCGAGCTGAACCGCGAGATCGAGCGCGTGGCCGGCTGCGGGCTGGGCGAGATCCACAACCTGCTCGGCCCCACCGCCTACCGCCGCTACGAGCGCCGCGCGCTGGAGGAGACGATCCAGCTCTATCCGGACGCCGTCATCGCCACGCCGGGCGGTCTGGTGTCCGACCCGGCCACGCTCAACCTGCTGCTGGCGCACTGCTACACGGTGTGGCTCAAGGCCTCGCCGCAGGAGCACATGAGTCGTGTCGTCGAGCAGGGCGATCTGCGCCCGATGGCCGGCAACCGGGAGGCGATGGAGGACCTGCGCCGCATCCTCGAAGGCCGCGCCGCGTTCTACGGCAAGGCCGACCTCAGCTTCGATACCAGCGGCAAGACGCTGTCCGACGCCTTCGCCGGCCTGCGCCAGTCGCTGCGCCAGCACGCGGGCGTTTGAGCGGGGACATCAGCCGCTGCTCGGTGTTTTCCCGGTGACATGCACTAAAGTGCTTTTGGCGGGTTGACCTGTTGGTTTGCTGCACTATCATGCCGAACATCAGTTCTGCACGATGATGCACTTCCGGAAACGGAGTGCCGAGGAGACGAGATGACTGCTGTGGCCGACAACACCGCCCGCGTGGACTACCAGACCGAGCCGTCGCGCTACCGGCACTGGTCGCTGCGCACCGAGGGCGCCATTGCCACGCTGACGCTGGACATCGACGAGAACGGCGGGCTGCGCCCGGGCTACAAGCTCAAGCTCAACAGCTACGACCTCGGGGTCGATATCGAGCTCAACGATGCGCTCAACCGCATCCGCTTCGAGCACCCGGAGGTGCGCAGCGTCATCGTGACCAGCGCCAGGGAGCGCATCTTCTGCTCCGGGGCCAACATCTTCATGCTGGGCGTCTCCAGCCATGCCTGGAAGGTGAACTTCTGCAAGTTCACCAACGAGACCCGCAACGGCATGGAGGATTCCAGCGCCCATTCGGGGCTGAAGTTCATTGCCGCTGTGAACGGTGCCTGCGCCGGCGGCGGCTACGAGCTGGCGCTGGCCTGCGACGAGATCATCCTGGTCGATGACCGCTCCTCGGCGGTGAGCCTGCCCGAGGTGCCGCTGCTGGGCGTGCTGCCAGGCACGGGCGGACTCACGCGCGTCACCGACAAGCGCAAGGTGCGCCACGACCTGGCCGACATCTTCTGCACCACCACCGAGGGCGTGCGCGGCAAGAAGGCCAAGGACTGGCGCCTGGTGGACGAGGTGGTGAAGCCCGCGCAGTTCGCGCAGCGCGTGCACGAGCGGGCGCGGCAGCTGGCTGAGCAGAGCGACCGTCCGGCCGAGGCCCGCGGCGTGCAGCTCACGCCGCTGCAGCGCGTGATCGAGGCCGACGCGCTGCGCTACGGCTGCGTCACGGTGGAGATCGACCGCGCCCGGCGCGCCGCGACCTTCACCGTCAAGGCGCCCGAAGGCGCGCAGCCGGCCGACGTGGCGGCCATCGAGGCCGCGGGCGTGGCCTGGTGGCCGCTGCAGGTGGCGCGCGAAATCGACGACGCGATCCTGTCCATGCGCACCAACGAGCCGGAGATCGGCACCTGGCTGCTCAAGACCGCCGGTGACACGCAGGCCGTGCTCGATGCCGACGCGGTGCTGCAGGCGAACCAGGGCCACTGGCTGGTGCGCGAGACCACCGGGCTGCTGCGCCGGGTGTTCTCGCGGCTGGACGTCTCGTCCCGCACGCTGTTCGCGCTGATCGAGCCGGGCTCGTGCTTCGCCGGGCCGCTGCTGGAGCTGGCGCTGGCGGCGGACCGCAGCTACATGCTGGCGCTGCCGGACGACGAGGCGGCGGCGCCGAAGCTCACCGTCACCGAATCCAATTTCGGCCTGTTCCCGATGGCGACGAACCAGTCGCGCCTGGGCCGCCGCTTCTACGACGAAGCGCCGGCGCTGGAGGCGGTGCGCGCGCAACTGGGGCAGCCGCTGGACGCCGACGCCGCCTTCGCGCTGGGGCTGGTGACGTCGAACCCCGACGACATCGACTGGGCCGACGAGGTGCGCCTGGCCATCGAGGAGCGCGCCGCGATGTCGCCCGACGCACTCACGGGCATGGAGGCCAATCTGCGCTTCAACGGCCCGGAGACCATGATCACGCGCGTCTTCGGCCGGCTCACCGCCTGGCAGAACTGGATCTTCCAGCGCCCCAACGCCGTGGGCGACAAGGGCGCGCTCAAGGTCTACGGCAAGGGCGAGAAGGCGCAGTTCGACCTGAACCGCGTTTGAGGAGCATCGCCATGAGTCCCAGCACCTTGGTCCGTTCGGACTGAGGTATCGAAGGCCGAATCCGACAGGCTCGGTTGGCTGCATACCGGTCAGGGCCGTTCATTCTTCGATACCTCGGGACGAACGGGATACGGATCACGACATCTCAGGAGACACCGCCATGTCCGCCATCAACTACAGCGAGAAGATCCCCAACAACGTCAACCTGTCCGAGGACAAGACGCTGCAGCGCGCACTCGAACACTGGCAGCCCAACTACCTGCAGTGGTGGAGCGACCTGGGCCCGGACGGCTCGCAGAACTTCGACGTGTACCTGCGCACGGCGGTCAGCGTCGATCCGCAGGGCTGGGCGCAGTTCGGGCACGTGAAGATGCCGGACTATCGCTGGGGCATCTTCCTGAACCCGCAGGAGGCGGGCCGCCAGGTCAACTTCGGCGAGCACAAGGGCGAGGCAGCCTGGCAGGACGTGCCCGGCGAGCACCGCGCCAACCTGCGCCGCATCATCGTGACGCAGGGCGACACCGAGCCCGCTTCCGTGGAGCAGCAGCGCCACCTGGGGCTCACCGCGCCGTCGCAGTACGACCTGCGCAACCTGTTCCAGGTCAACGTGGAGGAGGGCCGCCACCTCTGGGCCATGGTGTACCTGCTGCACAAGTACTTCGGCCGCGACGGTCGCGAGGAGGCCGACGCGATGCTGGAGCGGCATTCGGGCGATGCCGACAACCCGCGCATCCTGGGCGCCTTCAACGAGAAGACCCCGGACTGGCTGTCGTTCTACATGTTCACGTACTTCACCGACCGCGACGGCAAGTTCCAGCTGTGCGCGCTGGCTGAAAGCGGCTTCGACCCGCTGGCGCGCACGACCAAGTTCATGCTGACGGAAGAAGCGCACCACATGTTCGTGGGCGAGTCCGGCGTGTCGCGCGTGATCGCCCGCACCTGCGAGGTGATGAACCAGCTCAAGACCGACGACCCGGCGAAGATCCGCGCCGCCGGCGTGATCGACCTGCCGACGATCCAGCGCTACCTGAACTTCCACTTCAGCGTGACCATCGACCTGTTCGGCGCCGACGAGTCGAGCAACGCGGCCATCTTCTACAACTCGGGGTTGAAGGGCCGGTTCGAGGAGACCAAGCGCGAGGACGACCACCGGCTGCACGGCCGCACCTACAAGGTGCTGGGCGTGGAGAAGAACGGGTCCGGCGGCCAGCTGGTCGAGCGCGAGGTGCCGATGCTCAACGCGCTCAACGAGGTGCTGCGCGACGACTACATCAAGGACTCGATCGGCGGCGTGAACCGCTGGAACAAGGTCATCGAGAAGGCCGGCATCCCGTTCCGGCTGGTGGCGCCGCACAAGGCCTTCAACCGCAGGATCGGCTCGCTCGCCGGCGCCAACGTCACGCCGGATGGGCGCGTGGTCAGCGGCGAGGAATGGGCGGCGCAGGAGAAGAACTGGCTGCCCAGCGCCGAGGACCGTGCCTTCGTCGCCTCGCTGATGGGCCGGGTGGTCGATCCCGGCAAGTTCGCCAACTGGATCGCGCCGCCGGTCATGGGCATCAACCGCCGGCCCATCGACTTCGAGTACGTGCGCTTCAACTGAAGGCGGAACCGACCGTGAACGCCCCGCTGCCCGAGGTGCTCAAGCAGCACCTGATCGACCCCGAGATCTGCATCCGCTGCAACACCTGCGAAGAGACCTGCCCGATCGACGCCATCACGCACGACGGCACGAACTACGTCGTGGACGCGGGCAAGTGCAACGCGTGCATGGCCTGCGTGCCGCCGTGCCCGACCGGCGCCATCGACAACTGGCGCACGGTGCTGCGGCTGGAGGCGTACTCGCTGGAGGAGCAGTTCGGCTGGGAAGAGCTGCCCGGAGAGAAGGCGCTGGGACTGGTCACCGATACCGCGGCCGAGGCGGCGGGGCCGCAGGTGCAGGCGCAGGCCGCGGTCGAAAGCCCGCTGTCCGACGCGGTCAACGGCGCGCAGGTGCCGCCGTGGTCGGCGTCGCATCCCTACGTCAACCTCTATGGGCACAAGAACCCGGTGACGGCCACCGTGGCGGGCAACTACCGCGTCACGGAGCTGGGCACCGACAGCGACACGCACCACATCGTGCTGGACTTCGGCCCGCAACCGTTCCCGGTGCTGGAAGGGCAGTCGCTGGGCATCCTGCCGCCGGGCGTGGACGCCAACGGGCGGCCGCACCACGCGCGCCAGTACTCCATCGCCAGCCCGCGCGACGGCGAGCGCCCCGGCTACAACAACGTGTCCCTCACGGTGAAGCGCGTCACCGAGGACCACCAGGGCCGGCCGGTGCGCGGCGTGGCCTCGAACTACCTGTGCGACCTGAAGAAGGGCGACACGGTGCAGGTGATCGGCCCCTTCGGCGCCAGCTTCCTGATGCCCAACCATGCCGGCAGCCACCTGGTGATGATCTGCACCGGCACCGGCAGCGCGCCGATGCGCGCCATGACCGAGCGCCGCCGCCGCCGCCGCGGCAAGGGAGAGGGCGGAAAGCTGATGCTCTTCTTCGGCGCGCGCACGCAGCAGGAGCTGCCGTACTTCGGTCCGCTGATGAACCTGCCCAAGGACTTCATCGACATCAACTTCGCCTTCTCGCGCACGCCCGGGCAGCCGCGACGCTACGTACAGGATTCAATGCGCGAGCGCGCCGCCGACCTGGCCGCGTTGCTGCGGGACCCGAACACCTATTTCTACGTCTGCGGCCTGAAGGGCATGGAGGCGGGCGTGCTGGAGGTGCTGCGCGAGGTGGCGCAGCGCCACGAGCTGGACTGGCCGGCGCTGCACCAGCAGCTCAAGCGCGAAGGCCGGCTGCACCTGGAGACCTACTGACATGAGCGTCGTCGTCGAGCGCGGTGCCGTGGCGCGCGTGCGCATGAACCGGCCGGAGGTGTTCAACGCTTTCGACGAAAGCATGATCGCGGCGCTGCACGAGGCTTTCACGCAGCTGTCCGGGGACGCGGCCGTGCGGGTGATCGTGCTGGAAGGTGCGGGCAAGGCCTTCAGCGCGGGGGCCGACCTGCAGTGGATGCAGCGCGCCAGCGCCGCCACGCAGGCGTGGAACCTGCAGGACGCGCGCCGCTTTGCCGGCATGCTCGCCGCCATCCAGCAGTGCCCGAAGCCGACCATCGCGCGCGTCCAGGGCGTGGCGCTGGGCGGCGGCGTGGGCTTGGCCTGTGCCTGCGACATCGCCGTCGCCGGGGAGGATGCGAAGTTCGCGGTGAGCGAGGCCAGGTTCGGCATCCTGCCCGCCGTGATCGGGCCGTACGTGGTCAACGCCGTGGGCAAGCGCCAGGCACTGCGGCTGGCGCTGACCACCAGCCGCATCGGCGCGCAGGAGGCGCTGGACATCGGCTTGGTGCAGAAGGTGGTGCCGCTGGACGGGCTCGACAGCGCCGTGGACGCCGTGTCGGCCGAGCTGCTGGTGGGCGGGCCGCAGGCCCAGGGCGAGATCAAGCGGCTGTTCGCACAGCTCCAGGTCGGGCCGATTACGGAGGACGTGCGCGAGCTCACGGCGCAGACCATCGCGCGCGTGCGCGCCACGGCCGAGGCGCGCGAGGGTTTCGATGCCTTCCTGGCCAAGCGCCCGCCGCACTGGATGCCGAAGGAGTGAAGACAGCATGAAAGTCAGGGCATGAACGTCGATTCGCTGCAGGACGCGCCGCTGCTGGTGGTGGGCGCGGGGATCATGGGCGCGGGCATCGCGCAGGTGGCGGCACAGGCCGGGCACCGGGTGTTTCTGTTCGACCTGCGCGAGGGCGCGGCGGCGCAGGCCCGGGACCAGCTCGCCGCCAGCCTGGAGGCGCTGGTGGCCAGGGGCAAGCTGACGGGCGAGGCGGTGAGGCAGGCGCTGGCGCGCATCGAGCCGGTGGCCTCGCTCGACGCCGCCGCCACGGCGCGGCTGGTGGTGGAGGCAGTGGTCGAGAAGCTCGATGCGAAGCGCGCGCTGTTCCGGCAGCTCGAAGGCATCGTCGGTGCGGACTGCGTGCTGGCGACCAACACCTCGTCCATTTCCGTCACGGCCATTGCCAACGGGCTGCAGCGGCCCGGGCGGCTGGTGGGCATGCACTTCTTCAACCCGGTGCCGCTGATGAAGCTGGTCGAGGTGGTGTCCGGGCTGCAGACCGAGCCGGCCGTGGCGCAGGCCATCTTCGAGCTGTCGAAGCGCTGGGGCAAGGTGCCGGTGCACGCGCGCTCGACGCCGGGTTTCATCGTCAACCGCATCGCGCGGCCGTACTACGCCGAGACGCTGGCGCTGCTGCAGGAGCGGGCCGCCGAGCCGGCGCTGCTGGACGCCTGCCTGCGCGCGGCGGGTTTCAGGATGGGGCCGTGCGAGCTGATGGACCTCATCGGGCACGACACCAACTTCTCCGTCACGCAGTCGGTGTTCGAGGCCAATTTCTTCGACAAGCGCTTCGTGCCCTCGCTGGTGCAGCGTGAGCTGGTCGATGGCGGGCTGCTCGGCCGCAAGTCGGGGCGCGGCTTCTACGACTACGCCGAAGGGGCGGTGAAACCCGCGTTGCCGGCCTTCGAGCCGGTGGAGCTGCCGGCGGCGACCCTCCTGAGCCTGCACGGGCGCGGCGCGGTGGCGCGGCGCATCGGCGCGGCGCTGGCGGCGGCGGGGCGCGGCTTCGAGCCGGTCCCGGACAGCGACTGGGTCGGACTGGAAATCGACGGCGCGCAGCTGCGGCTGACCGACGGGCGGCCCGCGTCGCAGGTGGGCGCGGGCGAGGTGTCGGAGGTGGCGGTGTTCGACCTGCCGCTGGCGGCCGAGCCGGGCGCGGTGCTGGCGTGGGCGCCGGCGGTGCAAGCCTCGGCCGGTTGGGTCAAGGCGGCGCCGCGCTGGCTGCGGGCGCTGGGCTTTTCCGCGCAGCGCTTGGCGGATGCCCCGGGGCTGGTGGTGGCCCGCACCATCGCCATGCTCATCAACGAGGCGGCCGACGCCGTGCACCAGGGCGTGTGCGACGAAGCCGGGGCGGATGCGGCGATGAAGCTGGGCGTGAACTATCCGAAAGGGCCCTTCGAGTGGCTGCGCGGCTGGGACGCAGCGGCGGTGATCGCGCTGCTCGATGCGCTGGACGCGCACTACCGCGGTGAACGCTACCGCGTCAGCCCGGGACTGCGCCTGCGCGCCTGGGGGCAGGGCACGCACGAGGTGGAATGCATCGGGGGTGGCGCTTGAAGTTCGCGGAGTTCCACGCGGGGCAGCGCATCACGGCGGGGCCCGTGGCGCTGAGCGAGGCGGAGATCGTCGAGTTCGCGCGAGCCTGGGATCCGCAGTGGTTCCATACCGATCCGGCCGCCGCCGAGCGCGGGCCCTTTAAGGGGCTCATTGCCAGCGGCTGGCAGACCTGTGGCCTGGCCATGCGCCTGGCCTGCGTGGCGGCGCTGGACGGGTCGGAAAGCTTTGCCTCGCCGGGCATTGCCTACGTCAAGTGGCCGAACCCGGTGCGGCCGGGCGAGCCCATGCGGCTGGAAGCCACGGTGCTGGAGGTGCGGCGTTCGCAGAGCAAGCCGGACCTGGGCGTGCTGCGCTGGCGCTGGGAACTGCTGCATGAGGATGGACGCCAGGCGCTGGAGCTGGAGGCGACGAGCCTGTTCAACCTTGCGGCGACCAGGTGAGGGCGCCGGACGGCAGGCCGTGATCGCCCGATAGACTGCACCGGATGAGTGCAGATGAATTCGTGGCCCTGCTGACGCTGGCCACGGCCATGAGCTTCACGCCCGGGCCGAACACCACGCTGTCCACCGCGCTGGCCGTGAACTTCGGGCTGCGCCGCGCGCTGGTGTTCGTGTCCGCCGTCCCGGTGGGCTGGACACTGCTGATGCTGCTGTGCGGACTGGGCCTGGGCGGGCTGCTGCTGGCGGTGCCGGCGGCGCGGGGCGCGGTCAAGGCGGGTGGCATTGCCTACCTGCTGTGGCTGGCCTGGAAGCTGTCGCACTCGGCACAACTGGGGCAGGCGGACGAGCGGCGTCTGGACGTCGGCTTCTGGCAGGGCGTGGGACTGCAGTTCCTCAACATCAAGGCCTGGATGCTGGCCCTGGCGCTGGCCGGCGGCTGGGTGACGAGCGCCCATGGGTTGCCCGCGACCAATCCGGGGCAGCGCTTGGCCATCGTGTGCGTGGTGATGGTGGTGTTCGCCTGGAGCAGCAACTTCAGCTATGCGCTCGTGGGTTCCGTGCTGCGGCGCTGGCTGGCGCAAGGGCGGCGCCTGCTGTGGTTCAACCGTGCCATGGCGCTGGTGCTGGTGGCCACGGCTGCGTGGATGCTGCGGGTGTAAAGGGCACGGCCCCGGCCGCCTGGTGACGGATGCCAAGCAGCGCTGTGGGTATGGAGCTGTGACAGACCCGAGACGCGGACATGCTTCAATTTAAACAACATACATGGCTGTAAAACAAAAAAGACATCCCAACGTCGAACTTGGACCCAGAAGCAATCAGCTGTCGGAACCTGACTGCCAGCGTCCGTCGACCAGCAGTTCGTGCGGGCGGAACTGGGCCTTGTAGGCCATCTTGTTACTGGAAGCGATCCAGTAGCCCAGGTAAAGGTAGGGCAGGCGCAGCAAGCGGGTCTGCTCGATCTGCCAGAGGATGTTGTAGGTACCGTAACTGGCGCTGTCGTCGGGCTCGTAGAAGGTATAGACGGCGGACAGGCCGTCACTGAGCACGTCGAGGATCGACACCATCTTCAGGGCGCCCAGGCCAGATTCGCTGGGTTCACGGAATTCCACCAGACGCGAGTTGACGCGGCTCTGGAGCAGGAACTGGGTGTACTGGTCCACGCTGTCGTGGTCCATGCCACCGCCACTGTGTCGTCCGGACTGGTAGCGCAGGTAGAGCTGGTAGTGTTCGGGCAGGAAACACAGGCGCAGCACGCGCGCCACCAGGCCCTGATGGGCCTTCCAGGCGCGGCGCTGGCTGCGCGAGGGTGTGAACTCGCGGACCGGCACCCGCAGCGGCACGCAGGAGCGGCAGCCATCGCAGTAAGGCCGGTAGGTGAACAGCCCGCTGCGCCGGAAGCCGCGCGCCACCAGTTCGGAATAGGCGTCGGCATGGATGAGGTGGCTGGGCGTTGCGACCTGGGAGCGGGCCAGCCGGCTCGGCAGGTAACTGCAAGGGTAGGGCGCCGTGGCATAGAACTGCAGCGACGCGAGGGGAAGTTCCTTGGGAGCGGTCACGCGCGAGCACCTCGAAGCGTCGGACGCAGGCCCAGCTGCGTCCACATCGTTTCATGATAGGTCCAGTCCCGCACGGGTTCGGCATCCACGGTGTTCGCCACGTGGCGCAGAAACTCGGCGCGCGGCATCTCGTGCGCACCCAGCGAAGCCAGATGCGACGTGTTCTGTTGGCAATCGATAAGCCTGATGCCCTGCACCCGGCAAAAGCACACCAGTGCCGCAAGCGCGATCTTGGAAGCGTCCGTGCGGCGCGAGAACATCGATTCGCCGAAGAACATTCGGCCCAGCGCAACGCCGTAGAGCCCGCCAGCAAGCTCGCCATCAATCCAGGTTTCGAAGCTGTGCACGCAGCCTGCGCCATGCCAAGCGGTGTAGGCGCGTTGCATGTCGGGCACGATCCAGGTGCCGTCCTGCCCCTCGCGAGGACTGTTGGCGCACGCGTTCAACACGTCACTGAAAGCGGTGTCGATGCGAACTTCGCAATCCGGCGCTGCGATGAAGCGCTGCAGCGTCTTGCGCAGCGAACGGTGCAGGCGGAATTCGGTAGCGGGCAACACCATGCGCGGGTCCGGCGACCACCACAGCACGGGCTGTCCTTGAGAAAACCACGGAAAGACGCCGTTGCGATAGGCCTCGCACAATCGCCGGAGCGTGAGTTGGCCGCCCGCAGCCAGCAGCCCAGGCGCATGCGAGTCAATTCCCAGCGCCTTGGTCGGCGCTGGCAACGGCGTGCATTCGTCTTCCAGCCAAGGCAGCGGCGGGCTCATGAGGAAGATGATCCCTGCTGCACAGGCGAACGGAAAAGATCAGAAATTCCCGACTGTCCGGACATGGTGTCTACGACACGATGCCCGTTCCAGTTGAGAACCAAGTAATGAGGAACTGCAGGAGTTCACCCTTCGAAGCGACCGCCGCCTCGAAAGGCTGCACTAGACAAGTTCAGCCTAGGTCCGTGTTGCTTACGGCCGATGCGGGCGAGTCGATGGCACGGATGTTTTGAGCCAGCTCGCCCTTTGGGCCCTTGACGATTTCGAAGCTCACGCGACTGCCTTGCTTGAGCGTACGGAAGCCCTCCATCTGGATGGCAGAGAAGTGCGCGAACACGTCTGCTCCACCATCTGCAGGTTGAATGAACCCGAAACCCTTGGCGTCATTGAACCACTTGACAGTACCGATAGCCATCTTCTTCCCTCCAAGTTTTTTGCTGCGGTGCAGCAGATTTTGTTAGGGGCATTCCGCTCGTGTCAATGAGCAACGTCACCATCTTCATACAAATTGACACATCCAATGGGCATCCTGTCCTTGCGGCCATCGCGGCAAGTGCAATATCCGTAGCAGATGCCAATGCAGACCAAGTCGATAGAATGAAACCATGCCCTCGGAACCTCCCAAGCTCCCTTCACGAGCCCCTGTTGTACCTGGGCGCGACGACGGCGCCGTGGTGGCGGAGCGCAAGACGGCGCGCACCCGTCCGCCTCGCTTGTACCAAGTCGTCTTGCTCAACGACGACTACACCCCAATGGAGTTCGTGGTGATGGTGTTACAGGAGTACTTCAAGCGCGACCTGGAGACCGCCACGCACCTCATGTTGAAGATCCACCATGAAGGTCGGGCCGTTTGTGGTGTTTACACCAAAGACGTAGCGGCTACCAAGGTTGAACTCGTACTGGCAGCGGCACGCCGCTCTGGTCACCCGTTGCAGTGCATTATGGAGGCCGCATGATCGCGCAAGAACTGGAAGTTAGCCTGCACATGGCGTTCGTGGAAGCGCGCCAGCAGCGGCATGAATTCATCACCGTAGAGCACCTGCTCATGGCATTGCTCGACAACCCTTCTGCAGCTGAAGTGCTGCGTGCCTGCGCCGCCAACATCGATGACCTGCGCAAGAGCCTCTCGGCGTTCATCAAGGAGAACACGCCGACGGTAGGCGGTACAGACGAGGTCGATACTCAGCCCACGCTAGGCTTCCAGCGCGTGATCCAGCGGGCCATCATGCATGTGCAAAGCACGGGCAGCGGCAAGAAGGAAGTTACCGGAGCCAACGTGCTCGTCGCCATTTTTGGCGAAAAGGACTCGCACGCGGTGTACTACCTCCACCAGCAGGGCGTGACACGACTGGACGTGGTTAACTTCATCGCACACGGGATCAAGAAGTCAGATCCACCTGAGCCGACCCGTTCCAACGACAACAGCAGTAGCAACGAATCGGAAAAGGAAGAGGCCGGCGAGGGCAAGGGCTCCCCGCTGGATCAGTTCACGCAGAACCTGAATGCGCTGGCCAGCGCTGGCAAGATTGATCCCCTTATCGGCCGGGAAGGCGAAGTCGAGCGGGTCATCCAGGTGCTGTGCCGGCGCCGCAAGAACAATCCGCTGTTGGTTGGCGAAGCCGGCGTCGGCAAGACCGCCATCGCCGAAGGCCTAGCGTGGCGCATTACGCAGGGTGATGTACCGGAGGTGCTGGCGAGCTCGACGGTATACGCGCTTGACATGGGTGCACTCCTGGCAGGTACCAAGTATCGCGGCGACTTTGAACAGCGGCTCAAGGGCGTGCTCAAGCAACTCAAGGACCAGCCGCACGCCATCCTGTTCATCGACGAAATCCATACCCTGATCGGTGCGGGCGCCGCGTCGGGCGGTACTCTAGATGCCAGCAACCTGCTCAAGCCGGCGCTGAGTTCCGGGGCAATGAAGTGCATCGGCGCCACCACCTTTAGCGAGTACCGCGGCATCTTCGAGAAGGATGCGGCGCTGTCGCGGCGTTTCCAGAAGGTGGACGTGGTCGAGCCGTCGGTGGAACAGACGGTGGAAATCCTCAAGGGCCTGAAGTCCCGTTTCGAGGAACACCACAGCGTGAAGTACGCGTTGGGTGCCCTGCAGGCGGCTGCAGAGTTATCGGCAAAGTACATCAATGACCGGCACCTGCCTGATAAGGCCATTGACGTGATTGACGAGGCCGGCGCAGCGCAGCGAATCCTGCCCAAGAGTAAGCAGAAGAAGACAATCACGCGCACTGAGGTAGAAGAGATCGTCTCCAAGATCGCCCGCATCCCGCCGGCTTCGGTGTCGAGCGACGATCGTAGCAAGCTCAAGACACTGGATCGTGATCTCAAGAGCGTGGTGTTCGGCCAGGACCCAGCCATTGATGCGCTGGCTGCGGCCATCAAAATGGCACGCTCCGGCCTGGGTAAACCCGACAAGCCGATCGGCTCGTTCCTATTCAGCGGTCCGACCGGCGTGGGCAAAACTGAGGTAGCCAAGCAGCTTGCGTTCATCCTGGGCATCGAGCTGATTCGCTTTGACATGTCCGAATACATGGAGCGCCATGCGGTGAGCCGCCTCATTGGCGCGCCTCCAGGCTATGTCGGTTTTGATCAGGGCGGTCTCCTGACCGAGGCTGTGACCCAGAAGCCGCACGCGGTGCTGCTGCTCGACGAGATTGAGAAGGCGCATCCTGACGTCTTCAACGTGCTGTTGCAGGTCATGGACCATGGCACGCTGACCGACAACAATGGGCGCAAGGCGGATTTCCGCAACGTCATCATCATCATGACGACCAATGCGGGTGCCGAGACGATGAACAAGGCAACCATCGGCTTCACAACCCGGCGCGAAAGCGGCGACGAGATGGCCGACATCAAGCGCCTGTTTACGCCTGAGTTCCGCAACCGCTTGGATGCCACAGTCAGTTTCCGCGCCCTGGACGAGGAAATCATCCTGCGTGTGGTGGACAAGTTCCTGTTGCAGTTGGAGAGTCAACTCGCCGAGAAGAAGGTGGAAGTCACTTTTACCGACTCCCTCCGTAAACACTTGGCGAAGAAGGGCTTCGATCCGCTCATGGGCGCGCGCCCGATGCAGCGCCTGATCCAGGACATGATCCGCCGCGCCCTGGCTGACGAACTGCTCTTTGGCCGACTCGTCGAGGGCGGTCGCTTGACCGTAGACCTCGACGATAAGGAAGAGGTGCAGTTGCAGATCGAGCCGCGCAAGAGCGACCGGCCGCGGGCCGAACCGGCTACGACCTCCTGACGATGCGTTGAAATTCAGCCCCGGTGGGCGTGGTCCGCTGGGTCCTGCAGGTAGTACGACATCAACAGCCGGTACATCGCCGGCTGTTGTTCTTTTAGCGCCAGTGGCGTGACGAAAAAGGCCTCACTAGCCACGGCGAAAAACTCTTCCGGACCTTCGCAGCCGTAAGGGTCAATGGCGGTTTCCACGCCGCGATCCACCCAACGGCAGAACTGTTTGAACTCCGGCTCAAACACGTCGCGCCAGCGAACCTGGGTCTGAGCATCTGGCAGCAACGGCACGCCATCGGCGACGCCGTCACGCATATCCAGTACATGAGCAAATTCGTGGATGACGACGTTGTAGGCTGGCTGGCCTTGTGCTGCTGGCGCTGTGCCGTAGACATCGTTCCAACTGAGCATCACAGGCCCGCCCCCGACTGCTTCACCGGCCAAAACCTCGTCGTATACATGAACCACGCCGGCCTCGTCGCGAAGCTCTCGTGGCGCCACTACCGAGTCGGCATGCATGACGATGCCCACAAATCCTTCGTAGCAGGAGATGCCAAGCTTGAGCACCGGCAGGCAGGCCTGCGCAGCCACGGCCACGACAATGTCGTTGCGCAACTCGAACCCATCAACGCCGTGAAACTCCTTGCTGTCCAGGAACAGGCTGCACAGCCGCCGCAGCGCCAGCAGGTCGGCATCGCTGCGTAGGGACAGAAAGGGGAATCGCCGGAGTGTGAGTTGCCACAGGGTATCCGGAATAGGGCGGCGCTCTAGGGCACGCGCTTCCCGCCGCTGCTGCAGCGATTGACGAAGCCAGCCGAGCACGTCTTCAAACGCCCAAATTCATGGGTTCGAAGCCGGTGCGGCTCAATCGCAGCGCCTGGGCCCGGGCATCTCCCGGCCCGTCGACTTCCCAATCGCTCAACACCAGGCGTTGCAAACCAGGCGCCAGCTCATGCCGTCCCGGGCGATGCGTGTGACCATGCACCAGGTCGCTGCACTGAGTCTCGCGCATCCAAGCTAGCGCCGCTGCCGGATCGACATCGGCCCAAACAACCGGGTCGCTCTGATGCTGGCGGCTGGCGTGGCGCATGGCCCGGGCCAGATCCAACCGTTCTCTCAAGGAGCGGGTCAGGAAATCGGCCTGCCAAGCGGGCTGGCGGACCTGGGCGCGAAAGTGCAGGTACTCGACGTCGGCTAGGCACAACTGGTCGCCATGCGACAGCAGCACGCGGCGGCCATGGGCCTGGAGCACAGTCGGATCGTCGAGCAGCGCCACGCCACAGGCGCCCAGCAACTCGGAGCCCAGCAGGAAGTCCCGGTTGCCTGGCATGAAACCGATCCAGCGCTGCCGGGACGCCTCACGCAGCGCCCGGATGGCATTTGCCTCGAAGCCAGGCTGGGATGCGCAATCGTCCCCCACCCAGGCTTCGAACAGGTCTCCCAGGATGAACAGCGCCTGCGCCGGCGTCGCGGCGAGATAGTCAATCCACGCCTGGAAGGTTCGCGGGCGCGTTGCGTCCAGATGCAGGTCGCTGACGAAGTCGATGCAGTCCCAGTGCGCCGGGGCGGTGAGGACCTGCGGCGCCGGCAGCGCGCCGGCGGCCGCGATGGTGCCCGCGTTGATCAGGCGACCTCGGTCACGCGCTCGATGACGACGTCCTGCACCGGCACGTCGCCATGGCCGCCGCGGTTGCCTGTGGCCACGCGTTCGATGGCGTCCACGACCTCGGTGCCCGAGACGACCTTGCCGAACACGGCGTAGCCCCACCCGTCCTGCGAGCTGTCCTTGTCCAGGAAGCGATTGCCCTTGGTGTTGATGAAGAACTGTGCCGTAGCCGAATGCGGTGCGCTGGTGCGTGCCATGGCGATCGTGTACTTCTCATTGCGCAGGCCATTGGCGCTCTCGTTGCTGATCGGCGCGCCGGTGGGCTTCTGCTTCATGCCGGGCTCGAAACCGCCGCCCTGAATCATGAAGTTGGGGATGACGCGGTGGAACACGGTGCCGTCGTAGTGGCCCGCGCGCACGTAGCTCAGAAAATTTTCCACCGTGGCGGGCGCCTTGGCGTCGTCGAGCTCGATGCGGATCGTGCCGGCGTTGGTGGTCATTTCGACGGTCTTGGTCATGTTCACTTCTCTACGGTTGCTTTGTTGATGAGCACGGGCTGCAGCGGCACGTCTGCATGCGGGCCCTTGTTGCCCGTGGGCACCTGCCGGATCTTGTCCACGACCTCCATGCCCGACACCACCTTGCCGAACACGGCGTAGCCGTGGCCGTCCCGGGAGTTGGCCTGATCGAGGAACGTGTTGTCCACGGTGTTGATGAAGAACTGCGCCGTGGCCGAGTCGGGCACCATGGTCCGTGCCATGGCGACGCTGCCGCGCACATTGGACAGGCCGTTGCGGCTTTCCAGCGGGATGGGCGCGCGGGTGGGCTTTTCCTTCAGGTCGGGCTGCATGCCGCCACCCTGGATCATGAAGCTCGGAATGACACGGTGGAAGACCGTGCCGTCGTAGTGGCCGGCGCGCACGTACTGCAGAAAGTTGTCCACCGTCTTGGGCGCCTTCTCCGGCGTCAGCTCGATCACGATGTCACCCATCGTGGTCTGCAGCTTCACCTTCTGGGCCCATGCGGCCGGCAAGGTCATGCATAGGGTAGAAGCAGTGACCAGAGCGGCGAGGGCGGAGAGTCGTCTCATGGGGGTGGGGCGTGTCCTTGGCTATACTGACCCATTCTACTGAAGCCCCCGGCGCCCGTTTCCCGGCCGGCGCCTGCCGGGCGGGTTGTGCCAGGAGCGTTCTCTCCTTGGCGCCTGCTGTCGCCCTCCCGTCGATGACCCTTCGCATCTACAACACGCTCACCCGACAGGTTGAGCCCTTCACGCCCATCGAACCCCGCCGCGTGCGCATGTACGTGTGTGGCATGACCATCTATGACCTGTGCCACGTCGGGCACGCGCGCATGATGATGGCCTTCGATGTCGTGAGCCGCTGGCTGCGCGCCAGCGGGTTCGACGTGACTTACGTGCGCAACATCACCGACATCGACGACAAGATCATCCGCCGCGCGCTGGAGCGCGGCATCACGATCCGCCAGCTCACCGACGAGATGATCGCCGCCATGCGCCAGGACATCGGCGCCATCGGCATCGAGCCACCGACGCACGAGCCGCGCGCCACCGAATACGTGCCGCAGATGCTGCACATGATCGGGCAGCTGGAGGCCAAGGGCCTGGCCTACCGTGCCCCCGGCGGCGACGTCAACTTCGCGGTGCGCAAGTTCCCCGGCTACGGCAAGCTCTCGGGCAAGTCCCTGGACGAGCTGCGCGCCGGCGAGCGCGTGGCAGTGCTCGAAGGCAAGGAAGACCCGCTGGACTTCGTGCTGTGGAAGGCCGCCAAGCCGGAAGAGCCGGCCGATGCCAAGTACGACAGCGACTTCGGCCCCGGCCGCCCAGGTTGGCACATCGAGTGCTCGGCTATGAGCTGCGCGCTGCTCGGCGAGCACTTCGACATCCACGGCGGCGGCATGGACCTGCAGTTCCCGCATCACGAGAACGAGATTGCGCAAAGCGAGGGCGCTACCGGTCAGCCCTTTGTCAACGTCTGGATGCACAACGGCTTCCTGAACGTGGACAACGAGAAGATGTCGAAGTCGCTGGGCAACTTTTTCACCATCCGCGACGTCCTCAAGAGCTTTGACGGCGAGACGGTGCGCTTCTTCATGCTGCGCACGCACTACCGCAGCCCGTTCAATTTCAGCGACGCCAACCTCGAAGACGCCCGCCAGGCGCTGCGCCGGCTCTACACCGCGTTGTCCAGCGTGGGGGACGTACCGGCGCTGGAGCGTATCGACTGGACGCAGCCCCAGGCCGCGGCTTTCCGTGCCGCGATGGACGAGGATTTCAACACGCCCGGCGCCGTGGCGGTGCTGTTCGAGCTGGCCGGCGAGGTCAACCGCAGCCGTTCGGCCGAAGCGGCGGCTCTGCTCAAGGCGCTGGGCGCCACGCTGGGGCTGCTGCAGCAGCCGCCACGTGCGTTCCTGCAGGGCGGCGGCACGCTCGACGAGGCCGAGATCGAACGTTTGATCGGCGAGCGCGCAGCGGCCAAGAAGGCGCGCGACTTCGCCGCGGCGGACGCCATCCGCCGCGACCTGGCCGAGCGTGGCATCGTGCTGCAGGACTCGCCGCAGGGCACGACCTGGGTGAAAGCCTGAATGGTGCGTCCGGCCGCCGTGGTCACGCCCGCCTATTGGGACGAGGCCTGTAAGCACCTCGCCAAGCGCGACCGGGTGATGCGCAAGCTCATCCCGCAATTTGGCGAGGCGCGGCTGCAGTGCCGCGGCGACGCCTTCACCACGCTGGCGCGCTCCATCGTCGGGCAACAGATCTCGGTGCGCGCGGCGCAGGCGGTGTGGGAACGCTTTGCAGTCGTGGCCGGCGGCCGCGCCACGCGGCTGCAGCCTGCAGCGGTACTGGCTCTGGAGGTGCCCGCCATGCGGGAGGCCGGCCTGTCGGCACGCAAGGTGGAATACCTGCGCGACCTGGCCACGCACTTCAGCAACGGCACGGTGCACGTGCGCCAGTGGCAACAGATGGACGACGAGGCCATCATCGAGGAACTGGTGGCCGTGCGCGGCATCGGTCGCTGGACGGCCGAGATGTTCCTGATCTTCCACCTGATGCGCCCGAACGTGCTGCCGCTGGACGACGTGGGACTGCTGCGCGGCATCAGCCTCAACTATTTCAGCGGCGAGCCGGTATCCCGGGCGGAAGCGCGCGAAGTGGGCGATGCCTGGACGCCGTACCGCTCGGTGGCCACCTGGTACCTGTGGCGCAGCCTCGACCCCGTGCCCGTTGAATACTGATTGACGCTCTCCGGCAAGGAAAACCTTTCATGAGCAAGAAACACTTCCTCGAATTCGAACAGTCCGTTGCCGAGCTGGAAGGCAAGATCGAAGAACTGCGCTACGTGCAGACCGAGTCCGCCGTGGACATCTCCGAGGAAATCGAGCGGCTGCAGAAGAAGAGCCTGCAGCTGACCAAGGACATCTACGCCAACCTCTCGCCGTGGCAGGTCACGCAGATCGCCCGCCACCCGCAGCGTCCCTACACGCTCGACTACATCAACGAAATCTTCAGCGACTTCCAGGAACTGCATGGCGACCGGCATTACGCCGACGACCAGTCGATCGTCGGCGGCCTGGCGCGTTTCAACGGCCAGGCCTGCATGGTGCTCGGCCACCAGAAAGGCCGCGACACCAAGGAGCGCGCCGCGCGCAACTTCGGCATGAGCCGCCCCGAGGGCTACCGCAAGGCGCTGCGGCTGATGAAGCTGGCCGAAAAGTTCGGGCTGCCGGTGTTCACCTTCGTGGACACGCCGGGCGCGTATCCGGGCATTGGCGCCGAGGAGCGCGGCCAGTCCGAGGCCATCGGCCGCAACATCTTCGAAATGGCGCAGCTGGAGGTGCCGATCGTCACCACGATCATCGGCGAAGGCGGCTCCGGCGGCGCACTGGCCATCAGCGTGGCCGACCAGGTGCTGATGCTGCAGTTCTCGGTCTACTCCGTGATCTCGCCGGAGGGTTGCGCCTCGATCCTGTGGAAGACGGCCGAGCGCGCCTCCGACGCCGCCGAGGCGCTGGGCATCACGGCGCACCGGCTCAAGGCGCTGGGGCTGATCGACAAGATCGTCAGCGAGCCCGTGGGCGGCGCGCATCGCGACCCGCGCCACATGGCTGCCACGCTCAAGCGCGCGCTCAACGACGCGCTGCGCCAGGTGGTGGACCTCAAGCCGCGCGAACTGCTGCAGCGTCGCTACGAGCGGTTGCAGTCCTATGGACGCTTCGCCGACACCACCGAGCGCTGACGTCCCCTGCGTCGCCGTCGCCGCCAGCGGCGGCCGCGACTCCACCGCGCTGCTGCACGCCACGGCCCGCGCCGCCCGCGCGCAGGGCTTGCGCGTGCTTGCGCTGCACGTGCACCACGGACTGCTGCCCGAGGCCGACGGATGGGTCGAGCGGCTGCAGCGCCAGTGCCGCGACTGGGCGGCGCTGGGGCTGCCAGTGCAATTCGACTGGTGCCACCTCGACGGCCGGCCTGGACGCGGCGACAGCGTCGAGGCCTGGGCCCGGCGCGAGCGCTACACGGCGCTGACACGCATGGCACGCGCCGGCGGGACGCGCCTGGTGCTCCTGGCGCATCACCGCCGCGACCAAGCTGAAACCTTCATCTTGCAAGCCCTGCGCGGCGGCGGCGTGGCGGGGCTGGCGGCTATGCCGCAGCAGGCGTTGCGCGACGGCATCCTCTGGGTGCGACCCTGGCTGGACAAGCCGCGTGAAGCCATCGAGGCCTATGTGCAGACCCACGGTCTGACCTTCGTGCAGGACCCGAGCAACGACGACCACGGCTTTGCCCGCAACCGGCTGCGCCACGCGGTGATGCCGGCGCTGTGCTCGGCTTTTGAGCAGGCCGAGCCGGCGCTGGCCGCGGCGGCGCGTCAGGCGCAGCAGGCGCGCGAATGTTTGGACGACCTGGCGGCACTGGACCTGGCTCGCGTGGAGCAGGGTGATGAGCTGTGCCTGGAGGCACTGGCGGCCCTGTCACCGTCGCGGCGGGCGAACCTGCTGCGACATTGGCTGCGCCTGCGCACGAGCCGCGGGCCGGCGCAATCGCTGGTCGAACGCCTCGTTGACGAACTGCCCGGCAAAGCACCCGCACGATGGCCGGCCGGCGGGCATGTGCTACTGCGCTACCGCGGCCGGTTGCGCTGTGAACCGCGCCCAGATCCTGGCGTGGCGACCGGCCAGGTGCCGTGCACCTTGCCGCTACTGGATGAGCCCGGCTGCCATCGTCTCGACGCCTGGGGCGGCAGCCTGCAGGTCCGGGCCGTGGACGAAGGCGGTGTGGCGCCTGCGCAACTGCGCGGCTGCGAGCCGCGCGCGCGCAGCGGCGGCGAGCAGTTCCAGCTGAGCACGCGCGGCATGCCGCGCAGCCTCAAGAAGCAGTACCAAGCCCTGGGCGTGCCCGCATGGCGGCGTGGTGGGCCACTGTTGTGGCGGGGCGAGCAATTGCTGTTCGTGCCCGGATTGGGCATCGACGCGCGCCACCAGGCGCCGCCGGGCACGCCGCAACTCGCCCTGGAATGGGTGCCCGATACGCCCGGCTAGAATCCCGGGTTCGCGGGCCGCTGGAGCCTCGCGGCAAACCCGGGCCTGTTTCACACACCATGGCATTGATCGTTCACAAGTACGGCGGTACGTCGATGGGCTCTACCGAGCGCATCCGCAACGTCGCCAAGCGCGTGGCCAAGTGGGCACGCGCCGGCCACCAGATGGTGGTCGTCCCTTCCGCGATGAGCGGCGAAACCAACCGGCTGCTGGGCCTGGCCAAGGAGCTCTCGCCCAAGCAGAGCACCTCGGCGCTGCTGCGCGAGCTCGACATGATCGCCGCTACTGGCGAGCAGGTGTCGGTGGGCCTGCTGGCCATCGCGCTGCAGGCCGAAGGCTGCGAGGCCATCAGCTACACCGGCTGGCAAGTGCCGGTGCAGACCGACTCGGCCTACACCAAGGCGCGCATCCAGAGCATCGACGACGCGCGCGTGCGTGCCGATCTGGCTGCGGGCCGCGTGGTGATCATCACCGGCTTCCAGGGCATCGACTCTGACGGTCACATCACGACGTTGGGCCGTGGCGGCTCCGACACCTCTGCAGTGGCGGTAGCGGCGGCGCTCAAGGCTGACGAGTGCCTGATCTACACGGACGTCGACGGCGTCTACACCACCGACCCGCGCGTCGTGGCCGAAGCGCGGCGGCTTTCCACCGTCAGCTTCGAAGAGATGCTGGAGATGGCGAGCCTGGGCTCCAAGGTGCTGCAGATCCGCTCGGTGGAGTTCGCCGGCAAGTACCGCGTGCCGCTGCGCGTGCTCTCCAGCTTCACGCCCTGGGATATTGATATCGAAGAGGAAGCCAGCTCCGGCACCCTGATCACCTTCGAGGAAGACGAAAAGATGGAACAAGCCGTTGTCTCCGGCATCGCGTTCAACCGCGACGAGGCCAAGATCACCGTCATGGGCGTGCCCGACAAGCCCGGCATCGCTTACCAGATCCTGGGCGCCGTGGCCGAGGCCAACATCGACGTCGACGTGATCATCCAGAACGTGTCGCACGACGGGAAGACCGACTTCTCCTTCACCGTGCACCGCAACGATTACCAGCGCACGGTGGACCTGCTGCAAAGCCAGGTCGTACCCCAGACCGGCGCGGCGCAGATCATGGGTGACACCAAGATCTGCAAGGTCAGCATCGTGGGCATCGGCATGCGCAGCCATGCCGGCGTGGCCAGCAAGATGTTCCGCGCGCTCAGCGACGAGGGTATCAACATCCAGATGATCACGACCAGCGAGATCAAGACCAGCGTGGTGATCGATGAGAAGTACATGGAGCTCGCCGTGCGCGCGCTGCACCGTGCCTTCGAACTGGACCAGGAACCCGCCGCCGCGGCCTGACAAGAAATCTGATAAAAAAAGATTCGCAAGGCGCTGGAAACGGCAAAAAAACCTTGCTAGAATCTGAGCTTCGCTGGAGTCGTGACCGAGTGGCCGAAGGTGCTCCCCTGCTAAGGGAGTATGCGGGCAAAACCTGCATCGAGGGTTCGAATCCCTCCGACTCCGCCAAGACGCAAAAGACCGAAGGATCCGAAAGGGCCTTCGGTCTTTTTGCTTTTGAGGCTCGAATCAGTGCTGGCCATGAAGCCTGCGCCGGCGCCGCGCCAGATCCGCTGCGGGCAGGGCGCTTCAATTCAAGTCAACGAATCGAGCTCAAGACGGCACGGCTGCCAGCGCACGGGCCAGCTCCAGCACGGAGCAGGGCGCGCAGCCCTCGGCCTTGTTGTTGATGGTGACGTAGGCGCCATGACCGGCGCCCAGCGTGCCAGCCAGCACGCGCACCAGCGCCTGGCGCGTCGGCAGGTCCGGCGCAACGAGCTTGTCGAAAGGCGCCCACCGGTCCTTGGCACTCGCATAGCTCTGGCCGAGTTGCAGGTTCCAGCGGCAGACCAGGTCACCGGGCCAGGTGGCTCGCAGCATCGGTAGCTGCTGCTCGATGGCCGGCATGCGGTCGTGCAGTCCCAGGCAATAGCGCACCCCGAAAGCCTTCAGCTGTGCCGCCAGCCAGGGCTGCAGCAGCTCCGGGTCACGCAGTTCCAGCGCCAGGCGGCTGCCCGCCGGCAATTCGGGCAACAGCGTCTGCCATAGCCGCTCCAGTTGCGCCTGCAGCCGCCGCGGATCGTGCAGCCATGCGGCCGGCAGCGGCGAGAGCTGGAACACCAGCACGCCCAGCTTGTCCTTCAAGCCCTCGATGGCGGGCCGCAGGCATTGCTCCAGGGACACTTGCGGATCGAGGAACAGCGGATTACTGCGCTCGGCGCGGCCGCCGCCATCACGCTGCACGGCGTCGCTGACCACCGATGCCGCCTTGACGACGAAGCGGAAGTCCGCCGGCACCTGCGCCGCCAGCGCCGCGAAAGCGGCCGCTTCCAGTGGCCGGTAGAAGGCCCGGTCCAGGCTCACGGTACGCAGCAGCGGATGCGCCGCATAGGCCGGGAGGCCTTCGCGCGACAGCCGCGCCTCCGGATAGGCCTGCGCCCACACCAGCCCGGACCAGCCGCTGAAATTCCACGACGAGGTCCCCAGCCGCAGCCGGCCACCCCAGCGCGCGTCGAGCTGCTGCGACAAGGCCAGCCACTCGGCGTCGGGCACCGCCGGCTGGACCGTTGCCTTTGGCGGCAACGGCACGTCGTCGAACAACAGGGGCTGGAGCGTGGAGGCCGAATGCTTCATGAGCCAAGCCTAGCAACCGAAACACACATGCCGCGTTCACGGCAGGAAAGAGGCCCAGACCCGGGACCAGCCAACTTCAGGACAGGTCACATCCGGAAAGAGCAGAGCATCCTCTCCATCTGATTTCACATAATACGCATTGAGGCGCAACGACCTGGACACGGCGAGGCCAGGAGATCCAGCCTCATCCCATCCTTGCTCCCGCTTCGATCCAGCAGCGACTCAGCGCCGCGCCGCCGCGTCCAGCTCTGCCGCCAGACCGTCCCGCCCTGCCGTGCGCGCGAAATCCGCCGCCGTGAGTTGCCGCTGATTGCGTGCCTTGGCGTCAGCACCGTGGCGCAACAGAAATCTCGCGGCGTCGATGGCGCCGTAGCCGGCGGCCATCATCAGCGGCGTGCTGCCGTTCGTGCTGAGCGCATTCACCGGCGCGCCGGCCTTGAGCATGACTTCCACCGGCTCGGGCTCCGGACAGGTCGCCGCATAGTGGATCGGCGCCCAGCCCTCGCGGTGCACGCGCGCGCCGCGCTGCAGCAGCCGCTGCATCCAGGCCACGTGACCGCGCAGCGCCGCCATCATCAGCGGCGTCTCATCGGCGCTGTTGGTCGCCTCCAGGTCGAGTTGCGGATGCGCCCACAGCGCCTCGGCGGCCTTGAGCGCATCCTCCTTGAACGCCAGCGTCAGCGCCGGCTGCCCATGCTCGTCCCGGGAGTTCGGGTCGAAGCCGCGCTTGAGCAGCCGCGCGACGGTCAGCCCGTCGTCGCGCTCGACCGCCTTGAAGAAATCTTCGTAGATGCCGGCCCGCGCCGGGCCGGCCAGCAGCCACAGGCCGGCAGCGAGTCCGGCACCCAGGCAACGGCGCCGGCCAGCACCTGGTTCCGCCAAACGGACCTTTCGAAGCGCCTGGCTCACGCCGCCTCCGTCACCTTGAACAGCCGCTCGAAATTGGCACTGGTGGCGCGGCCGATGTCCTCGGCGCTGCAGCCCCGCAGCTCGGCCAGCTGCGCCGCGACATGCGGCACGTAGGCCGGCTGGTTGACCTTGCCTCGGTACGGCACGGGCGCCAGGTACGGGCTGTCGGTCTCGATCAGCAGCCGGTCCATCGGCACGAACCTGGCGACCTCGCGCAGGTCCGCCGCGTTGCGAAACGTCAGGATGCCGGAGAACGAGACGTGAAAACCCAGGTCCAGCGCCGCGCGCGCCACGGCCGCGGTCTCGGTGAAGCAGTGAAAGACGCCGCCGGCCTGCTCGCCGCCCTCCTCGCGCAGGATCGCCAGCGTGTCGTCGCTGGCGCTGCGGGTGTGGATGATCAGCGGCTTATGGGTGGCGCGCGCCGCGCGGATGTGCACCCGAAAGCGCTCGCGCTGCCATTCCATGTCCTCGACGGTTCGCCCATTGAGACGGTAGTAATCGAGTCCCGTCTCGCCGATGCCCACCACGCGCGGCCGCGCCGCCCACTCGCACAGCGTGCCGACGCTGGGCTCCAGCACGTCCTCGTTGTCCGGGTGCACGCCCACGCTGGCCCAGAAGTTGTCGTGCGCCATCGCCAGCGCGTGCACGGATTCGAACTCCTCCAGCGTGGTGCAGATGCACAGCGCACGATCGACCTGGGCGGCCGCCATGGCGGCGCGGATCTCGGGCAGCCGCGCCTGCAGCTCGGGAAAACTCAGGTGGCAGTGGGAATCGACGTACATCGCAATCAACCGGCAAGCCGGGCACGCCCGGCGAAGGAATCAGAAGGTCAGAAAACCTGCGTCGGCCGCGCCGAGGCCAGCGTGGCGCCGAGGATGTCCTCGATGCGCGCCTTGAGAGCGCGCGAGGCCACGTCGCCCGCGAAGGCCACGCCCACGCCCTGCGGACGCCCACCCGGCGCGTGCGCCGGCGTGATCCAGGCCACCTTGCCCGACACGGCCAGGAGCTCGCTCTCGCCCGGCAATGCCAGGACCAGCTCGAAGGCATCGCCCAGCCGGTGCTCGCGCGGCGTGGCAACGAACAGGCCACCCTCGCCGAACAGCGGGATGTAGGCGCCATACAGCGCCGCCTGGTCCTCGAACGAGAGTTGCACCCGCGTCGGCTGCGACGCGCCCGGGTCGGAAGCAGGTGTGGTGTTCATCACCGACCGAGTGTAGTGACGCGGGCGCGGCCGGCGCCGGTCCCGGACTTGGCTGCCGGCCACAGCGCCGCAACCTGCGCCACCAGCGACTCCGCCAGCAGCGACGCATTCCACGGGTGCTCGTCATGGCGCGAGAGCTGCGTCAGCTCCCGCGACCATTGAGCCAGTGCCGGCAAAGCCGCGCCGGGCAGCAGCGAGTCGGCGGGGAAGTAACGCGGCGCCCCGCCGGCGGCCACCGCCATCAGGTCGTGACACAGTTTCAAGAGCGTCTCCAGCAGCCGCGGCAGCGGCCACTGCGCCACGGCCGTGGCGTCGCCCTGGCGCAGCCGCTGCGGCAGCGCGGTCCAGGCGGCCGCGTCGATGCCCTCGCCCGCCAGCGCCTGCGCCTCCAGCGGCCGTCCGCCCGCGGCGTCCAGCAGCACCGCCGGCTGGGCCAGGCCACGCTCGCGCAGCCATTCCAGCGCGGCCTCGCGCGGCGGCAACGGCAGCGCCAGGCGCTGGCAGCGGCTGCGGATGGTGGGCAGCAGCAGCTCCGGGTCGGTGGCGGTCAGCAGCAGCCGCACCTGCGGCGCAGGCTCCTCCAGCGTCTTGAGCAGCGCGTTGGCGCTGGCCTCCTGCATGGCGGTGGCCGGGTGGATCAGCAGCACCTTGGCCATGCCGCGCGACAGGCTCTGGTGCGTCCAGTCGATGGCCTGGCGCACGTCCTCGATGCGGATCCACTTGCTGGGCTTCGCATCCTTCTTGCGCGCTTCCTCGTCCTGCCAGCCCAGCGGCTCGCGCAGCGCTTCGGGCAGCAGCAGCTTGAAGTCCGGGTGCCCGTGCGTGTCCATCAGGTGGCAGGCGGTGCAGCGACCGCAAGGCCGCTGCGTGCCCTCGCCCGCCTCGCACAGCAGCGCCCTGGCCAGCGCGAAGCCGAACTCGTACTGCCCGACCCCCGCCGGGCCGTGAATCAGCAGCGCATGCGCGCGCTGCTGCAGGGCCCGCTGCAGCGGCGCGTCCAGCCAGGGCAGCGACGGCGCGCTCACCAGCCGCGCTCCAGGAGCGAACGCTCGATCTGCGCCCACACCGCCTCGCGCGGCTGATCCGCGTCAATCTGGATGAAACGCCCCGGCGCCGCGGCCGCGCGCGCCGCATAGCCAGCGCGCACGCGACTGAAGAAGCGCTCGTCCTCGCTCTCGAAGCGGTCCGCCGCCCGCGCCGCGGCGCGGCGCTGCGCCGCGACGTCCGGCGGCAGGTCGAACCAGAGGGTGACGTCGGGCTGGCGCCCTTCCTGTACCCAGCTCTCCAGCCGGCCCAGCACGTCCAGGTTGAAGCCGCGCCCGCCGCCCTGGTAGGCGAAGGTGGCGTCCGTGAAGCGGTCGCACAGCACCGTGGCGCCGCACGCCAGGGCCGGCTCGATGCACTGGCGCAGGTGGTCGCGGCGCGCGGCGAACACCAGCAGGCTCTCGGTGAGCGGGTCCATGGCCTCGTGCAGCAGCAGCTCGCGCAGCCGCTCGGCCAGCGCCGTGCCACCGGGCTCGCGCGTGAGCTGCACCTCGCGGCCGCGTGCGCGCAGCCACTGGGCCAGCGCCTCGATGTGCGAGCTCTTGCCGGCGCCGTCGATGCCTTCGAAGGTGATGAAAGCAGGATTCACGTGGGACTCGGATGAAGGAAGTGTCAGGGCGCGCTCGCGCCGCGGGGCGCGCGCTGGTACTGGTTGACCGCGCGGTTATGGTCCGCGAGGTTGTCGCTGAAGACGCTGCTGCCGTCGCCGCGCGCGACGAAGTACAGCGCCCTGGTTGAGTCCGGCTTGACCACCGCGCGCAGCGAGGCCAGGCCCGGCATCGCGATCGGCGTGGGCGGCAGCCCGGGCCGGGTGTAGGTGTTGAAGGGCGTGTCTTCGAGCAGGTGGTGCTTGCGCAGGTTGCCGTCGAAGCGCTCTCCCAGGCCGTAGATCACGGTCGGGTCGGTCTGCAGCGGCATGCCCACGCGCAGCCGGTTCAGGAACACCGCCGCCACCTTGGGCCGGTCGGACTCCCGCCCCGTCTCCTTCTCGACGATGGAGGCCAGCGTCAGCAGGTCGTCGATGCGGCGCAGCGGCGTGTCGGCCGGGCGCTCGGCCCAGACCGCTTCGAGCCGCCGCTGCATCGCCGCCTGCGCGCGCTTGAGCACCGTCAGGTCGCTCACGCCGCGGCTGTAGGCGTAGGTGTCCGGAAAGAAGCGCCCTTCCGGCGCCACGCCCGGCAGGCCCAGCGCGGCCATCAGCTCCGCGTCGCTGAGCGCAGCCGTGGCGGGTTTCAGCGCATTGGCGCGGGCCAGCTCGGCACGCACCTGCCTGAAGGTCCAGCCCTCGATGAAGCGCACGCTCTCCAGCGCTTCGTCGCCGCGCACCATCTTGTCGAGCAGCTGGCGCGGGGTGACGCCGCGTTCGACCTCGTAGCTGCCGGCGCGGATCTGCCGGTCCTGGCCGGACCAGCGGAACCAGTGATAGAGGAATTGCGGATTCGTCTGCACACCGGCGTAGACCCACTCCTCGGCCACCCGGCGCGGCGCGGTGCCCGGCTCGATGGACAGTTCCACCGAAGGCAAGGCCAGCGGCAGCGGCCGCTGCAGCCACCACCACACCGTGCCCGCCGCACCCAATCCGGCCACGGCCAGCAGCAGCGCGAGGGCCAGCAAGATCCGCTTCATCACCACACCAGTACCGCCCCGGGCAAAGCCGCTGATCATAATGGCCGGATGACCGACACCCTCATTCAGGCAGGTTCCTTCGACGGCGCCGCGCCTTTGACGCACTGGGGCCTGGTGCGTGCGAGCGGCGAGGATGCCGCGACTTTCCTGCACGGCCAGCTCACGCAGGACGTGAAATCCCTCGACGCCGCCGCCGCGCGCCTGGCCGGCTACTGCAGCGCCAAGGGCCGGCTCCTGGCCAGCTTCATCATCTGGCGCCCCGCCCCGGACGAGGTGCTGCTGGCCTGCAGCGCCGACGTGCTGGCCCCGACCGTGAAGCGCCTGTCCATGTTCGTGCTGCGCGCCAAGTGCAAGCTCGCCGAGGCCGCCGACCTGCGCCTGTACGGCCTGGCCGGCGCGAGCGCCGCCGCCTGGCTGGGCGAGGCCGCACCGACCCAGACCTGGCAGCGCGCGCGCGTGCGCGACGCGGAAGCGATCCGCCTGCCCGACGTGGACGGCGTGCCGCGCTGGCTGCTGGCCGCCGCCCAGGCGCCGGAGCTGCCCGCGCTGTCCGAAGAGGCCTGGCGCTGGCTGGAAGTGAAGAGCGCCCTGCCGCGCGTGACCGCCGCTACCGTCGAGCAGTTCGTGCCGCAGATGGTGAACCTGGAGCTGCTCGAAGGCGTGAACTTCAAGAAGGGCTGCTATCCCGGCCAGGAAGTCGTGGCGCGCAGCCAGTACCGCGGCACCACCAAGCGCCGCGCCTTCCTGTTCGACGCGCAGGCCGAGGCCGCCCCGGGCCAGGAAGTGTTCGCCGCCGGCGACGACCCGTCGCAGCCCTCCGGCAGGGTCGTGGACGCCGCCACGCTGCAGGGCCGCACCGCGGCGCTGGTGGAGCTCAAGCTCGCGGCGCTGGACGCCGCCTCGCTGCACCTGCGCAGCCCCGACGGCCCGGCGCTGCAGCGCGCGGCGCTGCCCTACGACGTGCCGCTGGATGCCGCCTGACACCGCCCCCGGCGCCCCGGGCGGGCGCCAGCTGTTCGTGTATTACCGCGTCGCCGCACCGGACCTGGACGCCTGCGTCCGCACCGTGCGCACCTTGCAGGCAGGGCTGGCGCAATCCCATCCCGGCCTGCGCGGCACCCTGCTGCAGCGCCCGGAGGCCGATCCGGCCACCGGCCAGCGCACGCTGATGGAGATCTACGAGTCTCCCGGCGGCATCGACGCCGCATTGCAGGAGCGCATCGCGCAGGCGGCCGACGCGCTCCTGGCACCGTGGCTCGCCGGCCCGCGCCACGTGGAAGTCTTCGAAGCATGTGCCTGATCGCGCTGGCGCGGGACGCCCACCCGCGCTTCGACCTCGTCATCGCCGCGAATCGCGACGAGTTCCTGGATCGACCCGCCGCCGAGCTGCACCGCTGGAGCGACGGCACCCTCGCCGGCCGCGACCTGCGCGCCGGCGGCACCTGGATGGGTCTCACGCCCGCCGGCCGCCTGGCCATGCTCACCAACATGCGCCGGCCCGGCGCGGTGCGGCCGGACGCGCCCTCGCGCGGCGAGATCGTCCCGCAATGGCTGCACGGCGGGGCCGACGCCGCCGGCTTCTGCGCCGCGCTGACGGCCGCCGGCCACAACCCCTTCAACCTGATCGCCGCCGATCTCACCAGTGGCGAGTTCTTCTGGACCGGCACCGACCACCCCGCGCCGCATGCGCTGCCGCCCGGCATCCACGGCCTGTCCAACGCCGCGCTGGACACGCCCTGGCCCAAGACCGAGCGGCTCAAGCAGTCCCTGCACGACGCCCTGCGCCGCCACGACGGCGCCGACGCGCTGATCGACGACCTGCTGCTGGCGCTGGCCGACCGCACCCGCGCCCCGGACGAGCACCTGCCCAGCACCGGCGTGGCGCTGGAGGTGGAGCGCTACTTGTCTCCCGTGTTCATCAGCGAGCCGCACTACGCCACGCGCTGCTCGACGGTGCTGGTGCGCGAGCGCGCGGGCGGCCGGCTGACGGTGGTCGAGCTGACGCACGCGCGGGAACCCTTCCGAACCCGCGTGCGGTTGCCGCGCTGGCCGGCCGTACCGGCCGCGCTGAACGTGGCGGACGCCTGCGCCGCGCCCTGAAGCCGAAGTCCCGGATCAGGCGTCGCCCTGCCCCGGCCGCAGCGCCAGTGCCATCTCGATGTGCGGGATGCCCGCTTCCATGAACTCCTCGCCCCGCGCCTCGAATCCCGCCGGCAGGTAGAAGCTGGCCGCCGACTGCTGCGCATGCAGCATCACCTCGCGCGCGCCCTGGGCGCGGGCCGCGTCCAGCAACGCCCGCAGCAGCGCCTGGCCCACGCCGCGGCCGCGCCAGGCTTTCAGCACCGCCAGCCGGCCGAGCTTCAGCACCCCGCCGGGCTGCGGCAGCAGCCGGCCGGTGCCGACGGGCCGCCCTTGCGCATCGAAGGCGACGGCGTGCAGGCAGCCGGCATCCGCCGGGTCGCGCTCCAGCTCGGCCGGGATGCGCTGCTCCTCGACGAACACGGCGTGGCGTACCGACTGCGCCGCAGGCCCCAGCTCCTGCCAGCTGCCGGTGCGGAGCCGTGTTGGGTCCGAAGGGAAAATCTGTTCAGGGATATTCATGTACGTTGTTTCAAGGCAACTTGGACACTGTTTTCCGGCCTCAAAGGCCCCAGGCCTCGCGCAGCGCCTCGGCTGCGGCCTGCTGCGCTTCCCTGGCCTGCGGAATGGCCCGGCCCATCTTGATGAAGTCGTGCGTGAGCCCGCGATAGAGCTCCAGCTTGACCGGCACGCCGGCGGCGCGCAGCTTGTCGGCATAGGCCAGGCCCTCGTCCACCAGCGGGTCGCACTCGGCCAGGATCAGGCAGGCCGGCGCCACGTCGTCCACTTCCGCCTCCAGCGGCGCGAAGCGCCAGTCGCGGCGATGCCGATGGTCGATGTAGTGGTCGAAGAACCAGGCGATGGCCGCCGCGTCCAGCACGAAGCCGTTGGCGAAGAGCTTGTGGCTGGGCGTGTCGGCATGCGCCGTGGTGCCGGGCGTGATCAGCAGCTGCAGCGCCAGCCGCAACCCCACGTCGCGCGCATGCAGCGCGCACGCGGCCGAGAGCGTGCCCCCGGCACTGTCGCCGCCCACGGCCAGGCGCGAGGCGTCGAGGCCGAGCGCGGTGCCGGCATGCGCGGCTAGCCAGTGCATGGCCGCCCAGGCGTCGTCCACCGCGGTCGGGAAGCGGTGCTCGGGCGCGAGCCGGTAGTCCAGCGCTACCACCGCCCCGCCGCTGCGAGCGCTGAGCTGCCGGCACAGGCTGTCGTGCGTCTCCAGGTTGCCGATGACGAAGCCGCCGCCGTGCAGGTACAGCAGCAGCGGCAGCCGCTCGTGCGACGGGGCATAGAGGCGCGCCGGCAGCGGCGTGCCGTCGGCGGCGGGGATCGTGAAGTCCTGCACCCGCGCCAGCGGCGCGCGCGGCGGGTCCAGCACCTCGGCGCGCAGCGTGTAGGCCGCGCGCGCCTCGGCCGGGGACATGGTGTGCAGCGGCGCGGTCTTCACGCGCGAGATGCGCGAGAGCAGGCCGGCCATCTGCGGCGTCAAAAGGTGTGAGCTCAAGCGGGAACCGTCCGGGAAAGCCAGGGAAAAGCGACGGGCGGCGAGTATGCCCGCGCGCCCTGCCCTGCCGCCGCAGGCGCCCCGGAAAGCAAAAAGCCCGACGGTCCGGGTAGGACCGTCGGGCGGCATGCGGTGGCGGTCACCGCCGCATGGACTCACTGAAGGGCCGGCCCTGGTGCGCCGGCCGTCCACACCCCAAGCGGTTCAGTGAATCAATGGAACTGCTCTTCCTCGGTGGAACCGGTCAGCGCCTTGACGCTGGAGGAGCCGCCCTGGATCACGGTGGTCACGTCGTCGAAGTAGCCCGCGCCCACTTCCTGCTGGTGCGACACGAAGGTGTAGCCCTGCTCGCGCGCCTGGAACTCCGGCTCCTGGACCATGTTGACGTAGTGCTTCATGCCTTCGCCGCGGGCGTAGGCGTGGGCGAACTGGAAGGTGTTGAACCAGTTGATGTGGATGCCCGCCAGCGTGATGAACTGGTACTTGTAGCCCAGCGCCGACAGCTCTTCCTGGAACGAGGCGATCTGCTTGTCGTCCAGGTTCTTCCTCCAGTTGAACGAGGGCGAGCAGTTGTAGCTCAGCAGCTTGCCCGGGCAGGCGGCATGCACGGCCTGCGCGAACTCGCGGGCGAAGCCGATGTCGGGCACGCCGGTCTCGCACCACACCAGGTCGGCGTAGGGCGCGTAGGCCACGCCGCGGCTGATGGCCTGCTCCAGGCCGTTCTTGACGCGGTAGAAGCCTTCCTGGGTGCGCTCGCCGGTCAGGAACGGCTTGTCGTTGGCGTCGTGGTCGCTCGTGATCAGGTTGGCGGCCTCGGCGTCGGTGCGCGCCAGCACGATGGTGGGCACGCCCATCACGTCGGCGGCGAAGCGCGCGGCGATCAGCTTCTCGACCGCTTCCTGCGTCGGCACCAGCACCTTGCCACCCATGTGGCCGCACTTCTTGACGGCGGCGAGCTGGTCCTCGAAGTGCACGCCGGCGGCACCCGCGGCGATCATGTTCTTCATCAGCTCGAAGGCGTTGAGCACGCCGCCGAAGCCGGCTTCAGCATCCGCCACGATGGGCAGGAAGTAGTCGACGAAGTTCTCGTCGCCCGGGTTGATGCCGCGCGACCACTGGATCTCGTCGGCACGCTTGAAGGTGTTGTTGATGCGGCGAACCATCGTCGGCACCGAGTCGTACGCGTACAGCGACTGGTCGGGGTACATGGTCTCGGAGGTGTTGCCATCGGCGGCGACCTGCCAGCCCGACAGGTACACGGCCTCCAGGCCGGCCTTGGCCTGCTGCATCGCTTGGCCGGCGGTGATCGCGCCGAAGGCGTTGACGTAGCCCTTCTTGGCGCCACCGTTGACCTTCTCCCACAGCTTGCGCGCGCCTTCCTGCGCCAGCGTGTACTCGGGCTGCATGCTGCCGCGCAGGCGCACCACGTCGGCAGCGCTGTAGCCGCGCTTCACGAGCTTCCAGCGCGGGTTCTCGACCCAGTCCTTCTCCAGGGCGGCGATCTGCTGTTCACGGGTCAGCTTGGTCATCTTCTTTCTCCTTGCTTGGGGGGAAACAAAAGTGGCGAATCGATGGCTAAAGCCTAAAGGCAAAAGCGGTCAGTCCCATGACTTATGTCTTATATAAGACAACATTTTTTCTCCAAACAAATCAACAACTTGCGCTCTTCATCTCGCAATGCGATAAGCCATTTTCTGTAATGGGAAGAATTGCTGCATTGCATCAAGGCTCCACTTCACGATGCGAAATGCCGTTTTTCACCGTGCGAAGGCGTCTGCCCTGCCCGCTGCGATGGGCTCGGCCATACCGTGTTCGAGCAGCGTCGCCGGCGCACCAGACCGGCACGGGCTCAACCTTCAGGCCGATGCCGGCCCAGGTACCGCGACGCGAGCAGCGCCAGCGCCAGCAGTGCCAGTAGCGGCCGCAACGACACGGCCTGCCGACGCGGCTGCGCCAGCGCCGGGTCGCGCAGCAGCGCCGCCAGCGCGTCGGCGCCGTCCAGCCGCGCGTAGCGCAACCCGGTCTCCTGCGCCAGCCGCTGCAGGTAGGGCTCGCGCAGCGAGGACAGGTGCTCGCGCCCGGGCGTGGCGCCTAGGTCGGGCGGCGGCGCACGGGCGGCGTCCTCCACCATCTGCTCCCCTTCGACACTGCCGCTGCGCCCGCGGCTGTAGGGATCGGCCTGCAGCACCTCCGCCGCCCCCCAGAAGCCCAGCGGCCGCCCTTCCGGGTCGCTGCGCGGGATGGGCGACAGCGCCGCGCCGCCCACCCCGACCAGCCAGCCCCTGGCGTCCTGCGCCTCGCGGTCCATGGGCGGGCGGTAGCGCGGATTGAGCGGCGGCGCCTCGTGGCCGTCGGTGACGAACACCAGCCCCGGCTCGTCCGGCAGCGCGCGCGCCAGGCGCAGCGCGCCGTTGAGGCCCTTGGCCACCTCGCTGTTGCCGCTCCAGGCCATGCGGCCGTCGATGCGCGCGAGCGCCCCGCGCAGCTCCTGCAGGTTCGCGCACACCTCAAGCGGCGCCAGCAGCAGCACGCTGCGGTGCTCGGTGAACGTGCCCAGCCCGATGCGCGAGCCGCAGGGCAGCCGCCCCAGCGCCTCGTGCAGCGCCGACCGCGCCAGCGCCAAGCGCGAAACCGGGCGACCGTCGAGCCGCACGTCGATGACGTCCATGCTCTGCGTGACGTCGAGCACCACCACGGTCGCGAGCTGAGGCCGCACGAGAGAAACGTGTACGTTGTTCAAGGCCAGGGCCAGCAGCAGCACCGCGGCGGGCAAGGCGCGGCGGCCGGATCCGGGCAGCAGGCGGCGCACGCGTTCCCACACGGACAGGGCCCTCAGCCCGGACACGCCTTTCACGGCAGGCCCTGGCCCACGCCGCGCATGGTCGTCGCCGCGCGCTCGGCATCGCGCGGCGGCGCGGCCGGCGCAGCTTCGGCCTCGTCGGCGTCGGGCTGCAGCCGCTGCGCGCGCTCCAGGTTGTAGCGCGCGGCCCAGTGGCCGGGCTCCTGGCGCAGCAGCTCGCGCAGGCTCTCCTTGGCCAGCTCGACCAGGGCGATGGCCTGCCCGGGCTGCTGCCCGGCACGCAGCCGCTCGGCCTGGCGCAGCAGTTCACTCGCGGCATTGAAGCGCGCGGCCCGGCCCAGCGGCGTGGGCTCGGCCTGCAGGGCGCGCCAGCCGTCCAGCGCCGCGTCGCCCTGCCCGCCGGCCGCGCGCTCGGCGGCCATGGCGAAGCGCACTTCGGCCGGGAGGCTGTCCGGATCTTCCATTGCGCGCGGCCCGGCCGCGGCGATGACGCTGCCCTGTTCGATGGCCCGGTTCCAACCCAGGGCGCGCCACAGCGCCGCGGCATCCAGCGCCAGCGCCAGCAGCATCCCGGCGAGCAACAGCGGCAGCGCCCACCGCCGCAGCACGGACCTCATGCCCACCGCATCCGCTGCGCGCATTGCGCCCCCCAAAGCAGCAAAGCCGCGCCCAGCGCCACCGCCAGGCAGGCCGTGTCCAGCGGGCGCGGCGGCAGCCGCTCCTCGAAAGCGCTGGGCAGGTCGGCCTGGCGCCCCACGTCGGCCACGGCACGCTGCAGCGCCGCCGGGTCGCCGACCTCGTAGGCCTGGTACTGCGCGCCCAGCGTGCCGAGGAAGCGGTGCAGGAACACCTCCGGCACGTTCGACCCGGCGTCCGGATCGCTGCCCGGCGGCGGCAGCAGCCCCGGACTGCCGGAGGAGCGCAGGTACAGCCAGTACAGCAGCACCCGCTCGCGGCGCATGCGCTGCACGATGCGTTCGCCCAGTGCCGGCTCGACGTGGTCGCCGCCGTCGGAAACCAGCAGCAGGATGCGCGCACCGGCATAGGGGCGCTGCGCGAACTGGTCGAGCCCCGCCATCACCGCCTGCCCGATGTCGGTTTCGCCCAGGCCGCGGCCGAGGCTGCCGGCGGCAATGGCGGCCTGCAACGCCTCGGTTCGCGTGGTGAATCCGAGCACCGGCATGGGCAGGGTGCTGAAGGCGACCAGCGCGAAGCGGTCCTGCGGGCGCTGCGCCACGAAATTTGACAGCACCTCGCGCGCCACCTGGCGCTTGGGCCGGCCGCGGCCGCCTTCGCCCGTGAGACCGCCGTTGCGCGCGCCCTCGCCGCCGCCATTGCGGTTGCCGCCGAAACCCTGGTCCATGCTGCCGCTGCGATCCAGCAGCAGCACGATCTCGGCGCCGCGGCCCACGCGCTGCACCACGCGTTCCCCCTGCGACAGCCCGGCCAGCGCCAGCACCGGCGCGGCGATCGCCACCGAGCCCAGCACGCGCAACAGCAGCGCCACGATGTCCCCGGCGCGGTCCGGCGGCAGCAGCGCCAGCGCGCCGTGCAGCACGGGCCGCTCGCCCGGCCGCCGCCATGGCAGCAGCGCCAGCGGCAACAGCAGCAGCCACAGCGGTTGCGCCAGGGCCAGGCTCATGGCGCGCGGCTCCGGGCGGCGTCCAGGTCGCGTGCCCGGCGGCACAGCGCTTTCAGCCAGGCGAGGTCGCCGGCCGGCGTGTCGCCGGGTGCGAAGAAGGCTGCGCGGGACTGCTCGAAGAAGCGCTCCAGGTCCGCGTGCAGCGGTGCGAGTTCCGGGCGGCGCAGGAGAAAGGCGTCCAGTCCGGGCGCGAACAGCCGCTGCCCGGCGCTACGGTCCAGCGCCCGGTGCAGCAGCGTCAGGCCCTGGCGCCAGGCCGCCGCGTCCTGAGGCGTATCGGGCAGGCGGCGCAGCCCTTGCCAGGCTTCTTCAAACGGCGGCAGGCCGCGGCGGCGCGGCACGACGAGGCGCCGCCAGGCCAGCACGCCCAGCAATGCCAGCGCGGTCCCGCTTTCCAGGGCCAGCCGGGTCCCAAGCGCCTGCGTGTCGATCAGCGGCGGCGGCACGTCCGGCTGCAGCGCGCCGAAGCCGCGGCGCTCGGGCGCCGGTTCCGGCACCAGCGGCGACACCAGGATCGGCACGCCGTCCAGGCGCAGCTGCTGCGGACGCTCTCCACCTTCGAAGCGCAGCAGCACCGGCGGCAGCTCCAGCAGCGCCGGCTCCGGTGGCGAGCGCAGCACCTGGTAGCGCAGCAGCAGCGTCGATTCGCCGCCGGGCCGCCACCAGGGCGGCGCTTCCCAGCAGGCCTCGCGCAGCTCGACCGAGGCACCCGGGCGCGGCACCGGCAGCGAGGCGGCATCCAGCCGCAGCCCCGGCGGCACGCGGACCGCGGCGCGGCGCTCCACCAGGTCGCCGATCTGGTGGCCGTAGGTGCGCGGCGCGTCCTCGCGCCACTGCACCACCGGCGCCGCCTGGGCCGCCGCGGGCGCGGTGGCGGCCAGCAGCGCCAGCCCAAGCAGCCACGGCAGCGGCGCCTCAGCCTTGCAGGAAGTGGCGCGTGACGGCATCGGCATCGAAGGTCCCCTCGATGAACAGCGGCCGCAGCCGCGCCTGGGCAAAGCAGGCCTGCAGCGCCGCGCGCCGCTCCTGTCCGGAGCGGATGAAGCGCTCACGCAGGGACGGGCGCCACCACAGCAGGCGCCGGCCGCCGCTTTCGGCGTCCACCAGCGGCAGCAGGCCCGGGGTGGCTTGCGGATCGAACTCCCGGGCGTCCCACAGCACCACCGGCACCAGCCAGTGCGCGGCAAAGGCATCCAGCCACTGCCGCAGCTCGTCGAGCGGCACGTGGAAGTCCGAGGCCAGGAAGACCAGCGCGCGGGCGCGGCCCAGCCACTGCGCCGCGGACGGCAGCGCGCGGCTGCCCTGGCCGACCGGGTGCAGCGCGCGCAGCCGGGCTGCCAGTGCCAGCGCCCGCCCGGCCTGGCGCGCCGGCGCGTGAAACAGGTCCTCGCGCAGCCGGTCGTCGCAGGCGGCGCAGCCGAAGGCGTCGCCCGCGCGCCAGGCGCTCCAGGCCAGCGACGCGGCGAAGTCGGCCAGCACGTCGAGCTTGCGCCGCGGCGCGCCGAAGGCCAGGGAGCCGGAGACGTCGGCGACGAGCCAGACGGTCTGCGCGCGCGGCGGGCTGTGCAGCCGCACCTGCCAGCGCTGGAAGGGGTCGCGCAGCGTGGCGCGGATGTCGAGCCGGCGCGCGTCCGGCGCGTGCAGCCAGTCGGCATGGCCGCGGAACTCCAGCCCGCCCTCCCCGCCCGCCGCGCGGTGGCTGCCCGGGCGCTGCCCCTGGGCCGGGCCGGGCAGCCGGTAGAAAAACTCGGCCGGCACGCTTTCCAGGGGATTCACGGGCTCTGCGGCGTCCATGGCGCTTCGGGACGGCTCAGGTCGATTCAGGGCGCCGGCACGGCCTGCAGGATGGCGGCCGTGAGCGCCGGCACCAGCGCCGCGCGGCGCAGCTCGTACACCGGCTGCAGCACCAGCCGGTGGCCCAGGACGGCCTCGAACACCGCCTGGATGTCTTCCGGGACGAGATGGCCACGCCCGTCGAGCCAGGCCGCCACGCGCGCGGCGCGCAGCAGCATGCTCATGCCGCGCGGGCTGGCGCCGGCGAGCACCAGCTGCGACACGTCCAGCTCCAGCGCCTGCGCCAGCCGCACGCCGGCGTCCGCCGGCCGCTCGGTGGCGCGCCACAGCGCCAGCGCGTAGCGCTGCAGCGCGGGCGCAGCCTGTATGTGGTTCTGGAGGGCGGCCGACAGCGCGCCCAGCTCGCGGTGCGGCACCAGCGCCGCGGGCAACGTGTCCACCAGCGCGTCGGTGTCGTGGAAGCGCGGGTCGAACACCAGCGCGGCGCGGTCGTCGTCACCTGCGGGCGTGTCGAGCGTGACTTCCATCAGGAAGCGGTCGCGCGCCGCCACGGCCAGCTCGAAGGTTTCCTCGCGCTCAACGCGGTTGCGGTCGGCGAACACCAGCAAATGCGGCAAGCGGAACTCGCGGTTGAAGGCCGAGAGGCTGCGCTCGGCCATGGCGCGCAGCAGCAGCGAGTGCACCTGCGGGCGGGCGCGGTTGATCTCGTTGAAGAAGAACACGGACAAATCCTCGCCGTGCGCGATCAGCGGGCCCGGGTCCACGGCCGGGCGGCCGTCGGCGGCGATGTGGGTGTGGTAGACGAGGTCCGCCGGCATCAGGTCGATGCTGCCCTCCACCCGCGCGAAGGCGCCGCCCAGCACGCGCGCGAAGGCGCGCAGCAGCGTGGTCTTGCCCACGCCCACGTCGCCCTGCAGCAGCACGTGGCCGCGCGCGAACACGGCCGTGTTGACCAGCCGGATGGCGCGCGCCTGGCCCACCACCACGCGGCCGACCTCGCGCTCGATCGCCAGCGCCAGCTCGCGCTGCGCCGCCAGCCAGCCCGCGTCCACCGCCATCGCCGTCTCCTCGTTCGTTCTTCGACTGCCTTGAACGCCTCGGCGCCCGCGGATTCCCGCGCAACCGGCACCGTGGGGCCGCGGCCGGGTCAGGGTAAGCGCTTGAGCAGGCGCAAGCTGTGCGTCACGCCACAGGCCCACCATCAAACCTGCCAGCTTGCCGCAAGGGCGCGCGGCTGTGCGGGGCGGCCCCGGTGCGACCAAGCCCGAAGCGACCACCCGCCAGCGGCACCGTCGGGCCCGGGACTAGACTGGAACGGCCCGCGGCTGCGCGCGCCGCGCACGTTCGTTGAGAAGCCCATGACCATCGACCGCACCACCGACACCCTCGCCAGCGCGTCGCTCGACGCCCACTGGATGCCCTTCACCGCCAACCGGCAGTTCAAGCAGGCGCCGCGCATGCTGGCCCGCGCCGAAGGGATGCACTACTGGACGCCCGAAGGCCGGCAGGTGCTCGACGGCGTGGCCGGGCTGTGGTGCGTCAATGCCGGCCATGCGCGGCCGCGCATCGTCAAGGCCATCGCCGAGCAGGCCGCCACGCTCGACTACGCCCCGCCCTTCCAGATGGGCCATCCGCAGGCCTTCGAGCTGGCCGAGGAGCTCGTGAAGCTGACGCCGCCCGGGCTGGACCGGGTGTTCTTCACCAACTCCGGCTCGGAGTCGGTGGAGACGGCGTTGAAGATGGCGCTGGCCTACCACCGCGTGCGCGGCGAGGGCAGCCGCACCCGGCTCATCGGCCGCGAGCGCGGCTATCACGGCGTGAACTTCGGTGGCATCTCGGTGGGCGGGATCGTCGGCAACCGGAAGCTGTTCGGCACGCTGCTCTCCGGCGTGGACCACCTGCGCCACACCCACGACCCGGCGCGCAATGCCTTCAGCTTCGGGCAGCCCGCGCACGGCGCGGAGCTGGCCGACGACCTGGAGCGGCTGTGCGCGCTGCACGACCCGAGCACCATCGCGGCGGTGATCGTCGAGCCCGTGGCCGGCTCCACCGGCGTGCTGCTGCCGCCCGTGGGCTACCTGCAGCGGCTGCGCGAGATCTGCGACAAGCACGGCATCCTGCTCATCTTCGACGAGGTCATCACCGGCTTCGGCCGCACCGGCAACCCCTTCGGAGCGCAGACCTTCGGCGTCACGCCCGACCTGATGACGGTGGCCAAGGGCCTGACCAACGGCTGCGTGCCCATGGGCGCGGTGTTCGCGAAACGCGCCATCCACGACGCCTTCATGCACGGGCCCGAGCAGCTGATCGAGTTCCCGCACGGCTACACGTACTCAGCGCACCCGCTGGCCTGCGCCGCCGCGCTGGCCACGCTGCAAACCTACGAGGAAGAACGGCTGCTGACCCGCGCTTCCGAGCTGCACGAGTATTTCGGGCGCGCGCTGCATTCGCTCAAGGACATGCCGCACGTGGTGGACGTGCGCAACGTCGGGCTGGTCGGCGGCATCGAGCTGGCGCCGCTGCCCGACGCGCCGGCCAAGCGCGCCTTCGGCGTGTTCCTGGACTGCTGGGAGCAAGGCGTGCTGATCCGCACCACGGGCGACACCATCGCGCTGTCGCCGCCGCTCATCATCGAGAAGGCCCACATCGACCGCATCGTGGACACGCTGGCCGGCGCCCTGCGCCGCGCGGCATGACTGCCGATACCCCTCTCAAAACCCGCCCGCCGGTCGTGCTCGTGCCGGCATGCAACCGGGTGCTGGGCGAGCACCCCTTCCACGTGGCCGGGGCCAAGTACGTGGCCGCCGTGCGGCTGGCCGGCGCGCTGCCGCTGGTGGTGCCCGACGCCTCGGCCGGCGAGCTCGACGCCCTGCTGGGTCTGGCCGACGGCGTGCTGCTCACCGGCTCGCCGTCCAACGTGCACCCGAGCCATTTCGGCGAGGCGGTGCGCGACGCGGCGCTACCGCTGGACGCGGCGCGCGACGCCTGGACGCTGCCCTTCATTCCGAAGCTGCTGGCGCGGCGGCTGCCGCTGCTGGCCATCTGCCGCGGCGCGCAGGAGCTCAACGTGGCGCTGGGCGGCAGCTTGCACCAGGCGGTGCAGACGCTGCCCGGCCACCTCGACCACCGCGGCCAGGGCGAGACGGCACAGGCGCAGTACGCCCCGGCGCACGAGGTGCGCGTCGAGCCCGGCGGGCTGCTGGCGGCGGTGGTGCGCGAGGAGCGCTTCCGCGTCAACTCGGTGCACGGCCAGGCGGTGAACCGGCTCGCGCCAGGGCTGCGCGTGGAAGCGCGGGCGCCGGACGGACTGATCGAAGCCTTTTCGGTGCCTGGCATGGAATTCGCGCTGGGCGTGCAATGGCATCCGGAGTGGCGCGCCCGGGACAACCCGGTGTCGATGCAGCTGCTGCGGGCTTTCGGACTCGCCTGCGCGCAGCGCGCGGTGCGCCGCTACGACAGACAGGAGGAATAGCCTATGGTCGAAAGAAGAGCGTTCACGTACAGCGACCTGGAACACTGGCTGGACCAGCACCGCGTCACCGAGATCGAGTGCCTGGTCCCTGACCTCACCGGCGTGGCAAGGGGAAAGATCCTGCCGCGCGAGAAGTTCACCGAGGACCGCGGGATGCGGCTCCCGGAAATCGTGGTGGCGATGGGGGTGACGGGCGAGTTCCCGGAGGAAGGCCCCTACTACGACGTCATCACCCCCACCGACCGCGACATGCACCTGCGCCCGGACCCGGCCACGGTGCGCATCGTGCCCTGGGCCACCGACCCGACCGCGCAGGTCATCCACGACTGCTTCGACCGCGACGGGCGGCTGGTGCCCTTCGCGCCGCGCTCGGTGCTGCGCCGGGTGTGCGAGCTCTACAGCGACGCCGGGCTGGAGCCGGTGGTGGCGCCGGAACTGGAGTTCTACCTCGTGGCGCGCAACACCGACCCGGACATGCCGCTGAAGCCGCCCATCGGGCGCAGCGGCCGCGCCGAGACCTCGCGCCAGGCCTATTCGATCGACGCGGTCAACGAGTTCGACCCGCTGTTCGAGGACGTCTACGACTACTGCGAGAAGATGGAGCTCAACGTGGACACGCTGATCCACGAGATCGGCGCGGGCCAGATGGAGATCAACTTCTTCCACGCCCATCCGCTGGGGCTGGCCGACGAAGTGTTCTTCTTCAAGCGCACGGTGCGCGAGGCGGCCATGCGCCACGACATGTTCGCCACCTTCATGGCCAAGCCCATCGCCGGCGAACCCGGCAGCGCCATGCACATCCACCAGAGCGTGCTGCGCAAGGAGACGGGCCAGAACATCTTCAGCAATCCCGACGGCACGCCCAGCCGCGAGTTCTACTGGTACATCGGCGGGCTGCAGCGCTACATCCCGGCGGCAATGGCGCTGTTCGCGCCCTACGTCAACAGCTACCGGCGCCTGGCGCGCTTCACGGCCGCGCCCATCAACATCCAGTGGGGCACCGACAACCGCACCGTGGGCATCCGCTCGCCGGTGGCGCCGCCGGCGGCGCGGCGCGTCGAAAACCGCGTCGTCGGCGCCGACGCCAACCCCTACGTGGCGCTGGCGGCCACGCTGGCCTGCGGCTGGCTGGGCCTCAAGAACCGCATCGAGCCCTCGCCCGAATGCAAGGGCGATGCGTATCTCGGCGAGTACGCGCTGCCGCGCAGCCTGGGCGAGGCGCTGGAGAAGCTGCGCGCCGAAGGGGCGCTGGCCGAGGTGCTGGGCGAGTCCTTCGTCACCGTCTACACCGAGGTCAAGGAAACCGAGTTCGCGGAATTCATGAAGGTGATCTCGCCCTGGGAGCGCGAGCACCTGCTGCTGCACGTCTGAAGCCACACCTACAACACGGAGGAGCGCCCATGACCGTCACCAACGCCGCCACTGCCACCGACGCCTCGGCCGGGCCGACGTTCCGCGGCCGCAGCACCCGGGACTGGCAGGCCGCCGACGCGGCCCATTTCCTGCATCCCTTCACCGACTTCAAAGCGCTGGCCGCGCGCGGCGCGCGCATCGTCACCCGCGGCGAAGGCATCTACCTCTGGGACAGCGAAGGGCACCGCATCCTGGACGCCATGTCCGGGCTGTGGTGCGTGAACGTGGGCTACGGGCAGCAGCCGCTCATCGACGCGGCCACCCGCCAGCTGCAGGAGCTGCCCTTCTACAACGCCTTCTTCCAGACCAGCACGCCGCCGGCCATCGAGCTCGCCGAGCTGCTGGCCGAGCTGTCGCCGCCGCAGTTCCAGCACGTGTTCTTCGCCAGCTCCGGCTCGGAGAGCAACGACACGGTGGTGCGCATGGTGCGGCGCTACTGGGCGGTGATGGGGCAACCGCAGCGCCAGGTGATCATCAGCCGCTGGAACGGCTACCACGGCTCGACCATGGCCGGCGCCTCGCTGGGCGGCATGCCGGGCATGCACGAGCAGGGGGGCTTGCCGATTCCCGGCATCGTGCACATCGACCAGCCGCACTGGTGGGAGCATGGCCGCGCGCTGGGGCTGTCGCGCGAGGACTTCGGGCTGCAGGCGGCAAAGTGGCTGGAGGACAAGATCCTGGAGATCGGCGCCGAGAACGTGGCGGCCTTCATCGGCGAGCCGGTGCAGGGCGCGGGCGGCGTGATCGTGCCGTCGGAGACCTACTGGCCCGAGGTCCAGCGCATCTGCGACCGCTACGGCGTCCTGCTGGTCAGCGACGAGGTCATCACCGGTTTCGGCCGCACCGGCCACTGGTTCGGCTGCGAGCGCTTCGGCAGCCGGCCCGACCTGATCACCTTCGCCAAGGGCGTGACCAGCGGCTACGTGCCGCTGGGCGGCGTGCTGGTGGGCGAGCGCGTGGCGCAGGCGCTCATCGAGCGCGGGGGCGAGTTCGCGCACGGCTACACCTACTCCGGCCACCCGGTAGCCTGCGCCGTGGGCGTGGCCAACCTGGGCCTGGTGCGCCAGCTCGGCCTGGTCGAGCGCGTGCGCGACGACACCGGCCCGTACCTGGCGGCGATCTACCGCCGGCTGCAGGAGCATCCGCTGGTGGGCGAAGTCCAGAGCTGCGGGCTGATGGGCGCGCTGACGCTGGTGAAGGACCAGGCCACGAACGAGCCTTTCGCGCCGGAGGTGGACATCGCCATGGTCTGCCGCGGCCACTGCTTCGCCAACGGGCTGATCATGCGCGCCGTGGGGCAGCGCATGATCGTCGCGCCGCCGCTGGTCATCACCCGCGCGCAGCTCGACGAGATGGGCGCGCTGATCCTGCGCTGCCTGGACCTGACGCTGGCCGACGCGCGGCGCGAGGGCTGGCTCTGACCTGGCTGCCGGCACGGCGCTTTCCCGCACCCTTGCTCACGAGGATTGCCGCATGAACCGCCCCGCTCCCGACTGGCATGCGCGCGCCGCCGACCTGCGGCCCGACGGTCGCTGCGTCATCGACGGCCGGCGCGTCGATGCCGCAGACAGCGTGTGTTATGACAAATCATCGCCCGTGGATGGCCGGCTGCTGGGCGCGGTGGCGCGCGGGCGCGCGCCGGACATCGACGCGGCGGTGCATGCCGCGCGCACCGCCTTCGAGGACCGGCGCTGGGCCGCCCAGCCGCCCGCGGCGCGCAAGAAGGTGTTGCAGCGCTTCGCCGAGAAGGTGCTGGCCGCGCGCGAGGAGCTGGCGCTGCTGGAAACGCTGGACATGGGCAAGCCCATCGGCGCTGCGCTCAGCGTGGACGTGCCCGCCACCGCGCGCTGCATCGCCTGGTACGCCGAGGCACTTGATAAACGCTACGACGAGGTGGCGCCGACGGCCGAGACGGCGCTGGCGCTGATCACGCGCGAGCCCGTCGGCGTGGTCGGGGCGATCGTGCCCTGGAACTACCCGATGATCATGGCGGCCTGGAAGATCGCGCCGGCGCTGGCCATGGGCAACTCGCTGGTGCTCAAGCCCAGCGAGAAGTCGCCCTTCACCGCGCTGCGGCTGGCCGAGCTGGCGCTGGAGGCCGGGCTTCCGCCGGGGGTGTTCAACGTCGTGCCGGGCTACGGCTGCGAGGCCGGCGAGGCGCTGGCGCTGCACATGGACGTGGACGCCATCGGCTTCACCGGCTCGACCCGCACCGGCCGACGCATGCTGGAGTACGCCGGGCGCAGCAATTTGAAGCGCGTGTTCAACGAGCTGGGCGGCAAGTCGGCCTTCATCGTCTTTCCCGACTGCGGCGACCTGGCGCGCGCCGCCGCCACCGCGGCGGGCAGCATGTACTTCAACCAGGGCGAGAGCTGCAACGCGCCCTCGCGCGTGCTGGTGCATGCCGACATTGCCGAGCGCTTCGTCGAGCTGCTGGCGGCGCAGCTGCCGCGCTGGGCACCGGGCGACCCGCTGCAGCCGGGCACGACCATGGGCGCGATCGTGGACGACGTGCAGCTGCGCACGGTGCTGGGCTACATCGAGTCCGGGCAGTCGGAGGGCGCGCGGCTGCTGGCCGGCGGGCGCCAGGCGCGGCCGGACAGCGGCGGCCATTACGTCGAGCCCACGCTCTTCGACGGCGTGGACGGCGGCATGCGCATCGCGCAGGAGGAGATCTTCGGGCCGGTGCAGGCGGTGCTGCGCTTTCGCGACGAAACGGAGGCCGTGCGCATCGCCAACGCCACGAGCTACGGGCTGCAGGCCAGCGTCTGGAGCGACCACCTCAGCCGCGCGCACCGCGTGGCGCGCGCGCTGCGCGCCGGCACCGTGCACGTCAACCAGTACGACGAGGACGACATCACCGTGCCCTTCGGCGGCTTCAAGCAAAGCGGCAACGGGCGGGACAAATCCCTGCACGCCTTCGACAAGTACACCGAGCTCAAGACCACCTGGCTGCGCATCGACGGAGCGAACCCATGAGAGACCTGCGCGAGCGGCTGAAGAAGCAGGGCATCCACACGCTGCTGGTGCAGTTCGCCGACCTGCACGGCGCGGCGCGCGGCAAGTTCGTGCCGCTGGCGCACCTGGACGACGTGCTCACCGACGGGGCCGGCTTCGCCGGCCCGGCGGTCTGGGGCAGCGCGCTGCCGCGCACGGGCGCCCGGGCGCGCTACCACGCGCGCGGGCAGGCCAGCTCGATCGTCGCCCTGCCCTGGCTGCCAGGCGTGGCGCGCATCGTGGCCGACGGCTTCGTGGCCGGCGAGCCCTTCGACGCCGATCCGCGCCAGGCGCTGCGCCGCGCGCTGGCGCCGCTGCGCGACCAGGGCTGGACCGTGCGCGTCGGGCTGGAGCCGGAGTTCTTCCTGCTGCGCCGCGAGGGCGGGAGCTTCGTGCCCGCCGACGCGCTGGAGCGGCTGGACCAGCCCAGCTACGACCTCAAGACGCTGCCGCGCCAGGCCGGCTACCTGCACGAGCTGCGCCAGGCGCTGGAGCATTGCGGGCTGGACGTGATGCAGCTGGAGCATGCCGAGGCGCCCGGGCAGTACGAGGTCAACTTCGGCCACACCGATGCGCTGTCCTGTGCCGACCAGCACATGCTGTTCAAGCAGGCGGCGCATGCCATCGCGCAGCAGCACGGCATGCTGTTCTCGCTCATGCCCAAGCCCTTCGCCGACCAGGCCGGCAGCGACATGCACGTGCACGTGTCGCTGTGGGAAGGCGAAGGCGTGGACGCGGTGAGCCTGTTCACGCCGCACCTGCCCGACGGCGCGGTGGACCGCACCCGGCCGCTGTCGGCGCTGGGCCGGCATTTCGTCGGCGGCGTGCTGGCGCACAGCGAGGCGCTGTGCGCGCTGGCCGCGCCCACGGTGAACTCGTACAAGCGTCTGCGCTCCACCCTCTCCGGCCCGGGCTATGCCCCGAAGTACGTGGCGCAGGGAGTGGACAACCGCACGGCGCTGGTGCGCACGCTGCACGGGCGCTTCGAGTGGCGGCTGCCCGACGCCAGCGCCAACCCGTACCTGATGCTCGCCGGGCTGGTGGCGGCGGGCCTGGACGGCATCGAGCGGCGCCTCGATCCCGGCCCGGACGTGGACATCGACCTGCTCGACGCTGCGCCGCAGGCGCTGGCCGAGCTGGGCCTGCGCACCCTGCCGCACAGCCTGGCGCAGGCCTTGGACGCGCTGGAGACCGACGAGGTGCTGGTCAAGGCGCTGAGCCCGGCGCTGGTGCGCGAGTTCGCGCGGCTGAAACGCCAGGAATGGGCCGAGTACACCCGGCACGTGAGCGCCTGGGAGCTGCAGCGCTACGCGGACGCCTTCTAGGGCAGCGGCTCGGGCTGCCGCGCCTGCGGCAGCAGCGCGACGGCGGCGGCGGCGAGCAGCTCATCCGGATGCAGCATGGCCTCGCGCGCGCGTCGGGCCGTGTCGTACTGGCGCAGCACCGGGCGCAGGCGCGGCTCGCGCGGCAGTTCTTCCCACAAGGCGGCCAGTTCGGCGGGCTGCGGCGCGGCGCCACGGGCCAGCTTCGCGGCGAAAGCGATGCACGCGGGCTCGGCCAGCAGCATCGCCCGGGCCACGGGATTGAGCAGCGGCGTGCGCGGCTCGGCCGGCGCCGTGCAGGCGTAGAGGACTTGCGGCGGCAGCGCGTCGCCCTGCGGCGCCAGCTCGCGCAGCGAGGCGCCGCGCAGCAGCGTCTCGCCGCCAACGCAGGCGAAGGCATAGCGCTCCTGCGTCTGCGCCAGCGCCAGCCGCTGCAGGCCACGCAGCAGGCGCGGGTAGTCGGACGCGGCGGCCGCGGGCGCGGCCTTGACTTCCAGCAGCAGCATGACGTCCCGGGCGCCGTCCGGGCCGACCTCGCGCAGCAGGGCCACGTCCCACTCGTCCTTGGCCCGCCCGTTCACCCCCGGAAAGCCGCGCGGCGTGAGCAGCCCCTGCGCGACGTGGAGCCGAGGCAGCGCCGGGGCGGCACGATGGATCAGCTCGGCCATCGCAAGCAGTGCCTGCACCGTCGATCTTTCAGCCGCCGCACCCAGGCGCGCCGAAGCCCGGCCCTGCTGCGCCGCCGCGGCGCTGCCGGCCGAGGGGCCGGCACGCTCGCACAGGGCCCGGTAGCGCTGCACGCCGTCCAGCGCGAGCAAGGCCTCGGCTTGAGCCAGCCGTGCCAGCGCCGGGCTGTCCCGCAGCGCCGACAGCGCATCGCGCAGGGGGCCGTCTTCGAGCCAGCCCTCGGCCAGCAGGTCATCGAGTGCCTGCTGCAGCGTTGTCCAGGCGCCGGATGCGGCGAGGCGGTGCAGTGGCGCCAGCGCATCGGGCCGGGCACCGGGCGGTTGCCCCTGCAGCTTGCCGGGATGGGCCCAGGCATTGACGGCAGCGCGCACCGTGCGGGCGTCGCCCGTGGCCTGCGCGGCCAGGTGCAAGTACTCGGCCACGCGAGCGTCCCCGGCTGCAAGCACTTGCGCCTGGAAAGTGGGGTCGCCATCGAGCGGGTCCAGCGCCGAGCGGATCAGCGCGGCCAGCGCCGAGGTGAACAGGCGCGCGACGCCATCATCGGCGGGCACCGTGCCAGCGTCAGCCGCGGCCAAGGTGAAGGCGATCACGGCTTCCGGGCCGGCCGCCTCGGCGGCGCCGGCGTCGGCGGGCAGCGGCGGCATGCGGTAGCGGCGCGGTGCCTGTTGCAGTGCGGCACGCAGCAACGCGTCAATCGAGAGTGAAAGCGGAGACGGCGGGGAGATTGGAGATGTTGGAGACGGCACGGCAGCGCATCCTGCCCGCCACCGGGCCATTCAGGTTCAGAAAGGTCCCGACAAGGCCTTGAAGCCGATCCAGGCGGCGGCCATCACGGCATTGCCCGGCACGCTCATCAGCCCGGTGACGTAGAACAGCGAGGACAGCAGCGGCGCGCCCAGCACGCTTTCCGCCACCACGCCCAGGCCATACAGCAGCAGCCCGCAAAAGCACCAGCGCCGCATGTAGGTCGGCAGCCAGCGCGCCTGGCTGCGGTTGTGACGCCAGGCGGCGGCGCGTTCCAGCGCGGTGCCGCTGCTGGCGTCGCGGAACAGCCAGCCGAAGAAGAAGTAGCGGTAGAGCAAGGTGCGCAAAGCCATGGAATCCCCCCGGCCAACGGCTGCACCGATGCTTTCACGGCGTTCCACGGCCTGCAACCGCGTTTCCGGCAAGGTCCATGCCGCAAAGAAAAAGCGCCCGCGGCTGCGGGCGCTTTCGGTCGCGGGGGATGCTGCCGGGATCAGCGCACCACGGCGATCTGCTGGCGGTTGCCGCCCTTGTAGGTGTACATGGTCAGGGCGCCGTTCTTGATGTCGCCCTTCTCGTCGAAGGCGATCGTGCCCGTCACGCCCTTGTAGCCGTTGGTCTTGGCCAGCACCGGCAGGTACTTGGCCGGCTCGGGCGAGCCGGCCTTGACCATGGCATCGGCCATCACCATCACGGCGTCGTACACGTAGGGCGCGTAGATCTGCACGTCGGCGTTGAACTTCTTCTTGAAGTCGGCCTTGAACTTGTCCATGCCGGCCTTCTGCTCGCCTTCGACGCCACCGGCCTCGGCGCACACCACCTGCTCGTCGGCCATGGAGCCCGCGGCCAGCTTGGGCAACTCGCCGGTGCAGATGCCGTCGCCGCCCATGAGCTTGGCGTTGATGCCCAGTTGCTTCATCTGGCGCAGCATCGGGCCGGCCACGGCGTCCATGCCGCCGAAGAAGACGATGTCGGGCTTCTTGGCCTTGATGCTGGTCAGGATGGCGGTGAAGTCCGTGGCCTTGTCGTTGGTGAACTCGCGGCCCACGGTCTTGCCGCCGGCGGACTTGACGCCCTTCTCGAACTCGTCGGCCACGCCCTGGCCATAGGCGGTGCGGTCGTCGATGACGGCGATGCTCTTGCCCTTGAGCTGCGTCACGGCGTACTTGCCCAGCGTGCCGCCCAGGTGCTCGTCGTTGGCCACGACGCGGAACGTGGTCTTGAAGCCCTGCTTGGTGTACTTCGGGTTGGTGGCCGAGGGGCTGATCTGCGGGATGCCGGCGTCGCTGTAGATCTTGGAAGCCGGGATGGTGGTGCCCGAGTTGAGGTGACCCACCACGCCCAGAACCTTGCTGTCCACCAGCTTCTGCGCCGCGGCGGTGCCCTGCTTCGGATCGGCCGCGTCGTCCTCGGCCAGCAGCTCGAACCTGGCCTTCTTGCCGCCGATGGTCACGCCCTTGGCGTTGAGCTCGTCCACCGCCATGCGCGCGCCCATTTCGTTGTCCTTGCCCAGGTGGGCAATCGGACCGCTGGTCGGGCCCACATGGCCGATCCTGACCACCAGTTCCTGGGCGCTGACGCCACCGGCAAACAGCACCGCGGCAGCGGCAAGAGCGGCGTTGATCTGGAATCGCATTCGGTATCTCCGAGGGGGTTAAAAAAAGAAACCGGTAACAGTTTCAGCAGGAATAACGATAACGCAAATAAGGAGGGTGACGGTTGACAGCAAAGCGATTCTCAGACTCAGCACAAACCAGGATCGGCAGCGCCACCAAAAAACGCTTAACCGCCCTCCTGGGCGTGGTGAGTGATGCGCAGTCCCTGCGCCTCGTAGGCGCGCCAGCGCCGGCGCGCGGCGCCGCGGTCGGCCTCGTCCAAACCCACCACTTCTATCAGACGCTGGTAGCGCTCGAAGCCCGGCACCACCTCGGGCCCCAGGTTCAGCAGCACGCCCAACTGCGGCGGCTCGGCACCGGGCTCGATCAGCCAGATCGGCGTGCGCTTGAGCGCTGCGGGCACGGCCTCACCCGCACGCAGGCGGCGGTGCGGAATGAAGGAGCGCTCGTCGAAGACCCACAGCGCCTGGTCCAGCCGTGCCAGCGCCTCAGGATCACCTGCGACCACCATGCGCGCCTGCTGCCGGTAGCCCTTGCGCAGGAGCCGGCAGCAGTAGCCGATCCTGTCGTCCACACCGGTGTGGAATGCCACTTCCGTCAGCGCCATGGCCCGGCCTTCCCTTGCACGCGGCGCGCTTGTGCTGAGGACGGCGCTCAACGCGCGTGGGCCAGCACGAAATGCGTGAGCAGCGGCACCGGGCGGCCGGTGGCGCCCTTGGCCGCGCCACCCTTCCAGGCCGTGCCGGCGATGTCCAGGTGCGCCCAGCGGTAGGCCTTGGTGAAGCGCTTGAGGAACATCGCGGCCGTGATGGCGCCGCCGCCGCGCGGGCCGACGTTGGCCACGTCGGCGAAGTTGCTTTTGAGCGCCTCGTCGTACTCGTCGTCCATGGGCATGCGCCAGGCCGGGTCGAGCGCGGCCTCGCCGGCCTGCAGCAGCCGGGCGGCCAGTTCCTCGTCGGGGCTGAAGAGGCCCGAGCGCTGCGCGCCCAGGGCGATGACGCAGGCACCGGTGAGCGTGGCGATGTCCACCACCGCCGCGGGCTTGAAGCGCTCGGCATAGGTCAGCGCGTCGCACAGCACCAGGCGCCCTTCGGCGTCGGTGTTGAGCACCTCGATGGTCTGGCCCGACATCGAGCGCAGCACGTCGCCGGGCTTGGTGGCACGACCGCTGGGCAGGTTCTCGCAGGCGGCGATGAGCCCGACCACGTTGACCTTGGGCTTGATCTCGCCCAGCGCCTTGAAGGTACCCAGCACGCTGGCGGCACCGCCCATGTCGTACTTCATCTCGTCCATCTCGGCCGCGGGCTTGATGGAGATGCCGCCGCTGTCGAAGGTGATGCCCTTGCCCACGAGCACCAGCGGCGCGGACGTGCGCGGCGCGCCTTCGTAGCGCAGCACGATGAAGCGCAGCGGCTCCTCCGAGCCCTGGGCCACGCCGATGAAGGCGCCCATGCCGAGCTTCTCGACCTCCTTGCGGCCCAGCACCTCGATCTTGAAGCCGTACTGCGCCCCCAGCGCCTGCGCCTGCTCGGCCAGGAAGGTGGGCGTGCAGAAGTTGCCCGGGCGGTTGGCACACTCGCGTGCCAGCGTCACGCCGTCGGCGATGCCCTGGCCGCGCGCCAGGCCCCGCTTGACCACGCTGGCGTTGGCCTTGTCGCACAGCAGCGTCACGCGCTGCAGCTTGGCGCCTTCGGGCGCGCTGGGCTTGGTGTGGCGGTAGACGTAGGTGGCATCGGCCACGGCCGCGGCCAGCGCCTCGGCATGACGGTCGTCGAGAGCCGGCACGCCATCGGCCGCGGCAGGCGCGGCCAGCGCCACGGCGGCGTGGCGCACGCCCAGGGATTTGAGGCCGGACAGAGCCGTGGCCAGCGCGGTCTTGAAAGCCTTGGGCGAGGCATCGGCCGCAGCGGCCAGCACCAGGCGCGGCGCCTTCAGCCCGGCAGGCCGGTGCAGGTACAGGCTGCGCCCGGGCTTGAACTCGAAATCGCCGGCTTTCACGCTCTCGGCCAGCAGCCCCGCCAGCGCCGGCTCCAGTGCCTGCGGCTCGCTGCCGGCCACCACCAGCACCAATGCATCGGCGGCCACACCGGCCATTCCGGCAGCGCCGGGAACGAGGGAACGCAAGTCCATAATGACGGCAAGTTCGTTGATTGCCTGATGTTATTCCATACCACCGTGCGCCGAGAGTTGGCGCGCAGCTTCGGCGCGACGCTGGTCGTGATCCTGACCATCGTGCTGACCATGATGCTGATCCGCACCCTGGGGCTTGCCGCCGGGGGCTCGGTGGCGCCCCAGGACGTGGTGCTGCTGCTGGGCTACACGGCCCTGGGCCACCTGCCCACGATGCTGGCGCTGTCGCTGTTCATTGCGGTGGTATCCACGCTGGGACGCATGTACCGCGACAGCGAAATGACGATCTGGTTCGCCAGCGGCGTGGGGCTGTCGCGCTTCGTGCGCCCGGTGCTGGTGACGAGCTGGCCGATGCTGCTGGTGATCGGGCTGCTGGTGCTGGTGGTGTGGCCTTGGGGCAACCGCCAGAGCGCCGAGCTGCGCGAACGCTACCAGCAGCGCAGCGACCTCTCGCGCGTGGCGCCGGGCATGTTCCAGGTGTCGCGCGACGGCAGCCGGGTGTTCTTCGTCGAGCGCGATGCGGACAACGACGCCACGCGCGCGCGTAACGTGTTCGTGCTGTCCAACGATGCCCGGCACGAAACCGTGGTGGCGGCGCACAGCGGCCATGTCGAGAACGAAGAGCAGCGCCGCGTGCTCGTGCTGCAGGATGGGCAGCGCAACGAGACCAACCGCGAGACCGGCGAGCTCTCGCTCTCGCGCTTCGACAGCTACCGGGTGACGGTGGACGAGCAGGCGGCCGGCAAGGCCCAGGAGCGCTCGCCCAGGACGCAGCGCACCATCGAGCTGTTGCGCCAGCCCTGGCCGCGCCAGCAGGCCGAGCTGTCCTGGCGCTTCGGGCTGCTGCTGGGCGCGGGCAACCTGGTGCTGCTGGGCATCGGGCTGTCGGCGGCCAACCCGCGTCGCGCCAGCAACTGGAACCTGCTCTTCGCGCTGCTCGGCTTCGTCGTGTACTACAACCTCATCAACCTCTCGCAGGCCTGGGTCGGCAGCGGCCGCACCACCCTGCTCGGCGCGCTGCTGGGCCTGCACGGCAGCGTGGCGGCGCTGGCGCTGGCGCTGCTGTGGTGGCGCGAGAAGGGCCACACCGCGCCGATGCTGCGCCTGTTCGGCCGTCGCTCAGGACAACGCTCATGAAGACGGTGCGGCGGCTGCTCTACCGCGACATCGTCGTGGCGGTTTCGTTCGTGGCGCTGGCGTTCCTGGCGCTTTTCTTCTTCATCGACTTCGTCGAGGAGCTCGAGGACGTGGGCCGCCACGGCTACACGCTGGGGATGGCGCTGCTGTCAACGCTGCTGCAGATGCCCGGGCATCTCTACGAGCTGCTGCCCATCGCGGTGCTGATCGGCACGATCTTCTCGATGGCGCGGCTGGCGCAGTCCAGCGAGTTCACGATCCTGCGCACCGGCGGCCTCGGGCCGGGGCGGGCACTGTCGCTGCTGGTGCTGCTGGGCGTGGCCTTTGCCGCGTTCACCTTCGTGGTGGGCGACTTCATCGCGCCGGCCGCAGAGCGCCAGAGCGTGCTCGTGAAGTCGCTGGCCAGCGGCGGGCGCAGCCTCGGCAGCACCGGCGCGTGGCTGCGCGAGCGCCGCAGCACGCCGCAGGGGCCGCACCAGATCTCGCTCAACGTGCAGCGCCTGGGGTCCGACGGCACGCTGCAGGGCGTGCGCATCTTCGAGTTCGACGCGCAGGGCCGGCTGCTGGAGCGCATTGCCGCGGCGCGCGCGCGCATCGACCAGTCGGACACCTGGACGCTGCAGGACGTGCAGCGCACCGTGTGGCCGGCGGCCGACGCCCCGGCCGCGCAGGTCCGGGTGCAGGTGCAACAGCTGTCCGAGCTGCGCTGGAGCAGCACGCTGGACCCGGCGGTGGTGGCTGCCGCGGTGCTGCCCATCGACACCATGAGCACGCTGGAGCTGTGGCGCTACACGGCCCACCTGTCCACGCAGGAGCAGGCGGCGCAGCGCCATGCCATTCGCTTCTGGCGCAAGGCGCTGTACCCGTTCGCCTGCCTGGTGATGGTGGCGCTGGCGCTGCCTTTCGCCTACCTGCATGCCCGCGCCGGCGGGCTCAGCTACAAGGTCTTCGGCGGCATCATGCTCGGCATCAGCTTCGTGCTGCTCAACAACGTGGCCGGACACCTCGGCCTGCTGCGCGACTGGACGCCCTGGCTCACCGCCGCGGCGCCCAGCATCTTCTACCTGCTGCTGTCACTGGCGGCCTTCACCTGGCTGGTACGTTACCGATGAACGACGACGCCGACATCCGCGGCCTGCTGCTGTTTGCCCACGGCGCGCGCGACCCCGAGTGGGCGCGGCCCTTCGAAGCCGTGGCCCAGTCGGTGCGTGCGCAACGTCCGCGGACGCCGCTGCGGCTGGCTTTCCTGGAGTTCATGCAGCCCGGCATCGCGCCTGCGGCGGCGCAGCTGGTGGCCGAGGGCTGCACCCGTGTGGAGGTGCTGCCGCTGTTCCTGGGCGCCGGCGGCCACGTGCGCAAGGACCTGCCGCGGCTGCTCGACGCCCTGCGCGCCGAGCATGCGGGCGTGCGCTTCGAGCTGCACCCGGCCGTGGGCGAACTGCCCGCCGTGGTGCAGGCCATGGCCGGCGCTGCGCTGGCCCTGCTGTCGGACCCAGACCCGGAGGCGAGCCAGCCGTGAACCTGCACCAGTTCCGCTTCGTCCAGGAGGCCGTGCGTCGCGGCCTCAACCTCACCGAGACCGCCAAGGCGCTGCATACCTCGCAGCCGGGCATCAGCAAGGCCATCCTGGAGCTCGAGGAGGAACTGGGCGTGGACATCTTCGCCCGCCACGGCAAGCGGCTGAAGCGCATTACCGAGCCCGGGCAGCAGGTGCTGCAGTCGGTGGAGATCATCCTGCGCGAGGTAGGCAACCTCAAGCGCATCGGCGAGGAGTTCGGCAAGCAGGACGCGGGGCGGCTGTCGATCGCCACCACGCACACCCAGGCGCGCTACGTTCTGCCCGAGCCGGTGGCGCTGCTGCGCAAGCGCCATCCCAAGGTCAGCGTCAGCCTGCACCAGGGCACGCCCGAGCAGGTGGCGCAGATGCTGCTCGACGACAGCGCCGACATCGGGCTGGCCACCGAGTCGCTCTCCGAGTTCGGTGACCTGGTGACGCTGCCCTGCTACGAATGGCAGCACGTGATCGTGGTGCCGGCCTCGCATCCGCTGGCCAGCGTGGAGCGTCCGACGCTGGAGCAGCTCGCGCGCGAGCCGCTGGTGTCCTACCAGCCGGCCTTCACCGGGCGCAAGCGCATCGACCAGGCCTTCGCGCAGCGGCGGCTGCATCCCGAGATCGTGCTGGAAGCCATCGACTCCGACGTGATCAAGACCTACGTGCGGCTGGGGCTGGGCGTGGGCATCCTGGCGGAGATGGCGGTGCGCGACGACCCGCCCGGCGGCGACCTCGTGGCGCGCCCGGCCGGCCACCTCTTCGGCATGAACGTCTCGCGCGTGGCTTTCAAGCGCGGCGCTTACCTGCGCAACTTCGTCTTCACCTTCGCCGAGCTGCTGTCGGACCGGCTCACGCGCAGCCTCATCGGCCGCGCCATGGCCGGCGACGGCGAGGACTACGACCTCTGAGCGCCGCGCTGCCCGACCCCTCCCCTTCACTGGAAGCCGCTCCCATGCAGAACCCTTCCCCGAGCGCAGCGCCGCGCACGCCGGCGCTGCGCAGCCGGCTGCCGCAAGTCGGCACCACCATCTTCACCGTGATGTCGGCGCTGGCGCAGGAGCGCGGCGCAGTGAACCTGGGCCAGGGCTTTCCGGACTTCGAGGGCGACCCACGCCTGGTGGACGCCGTCACCGACGCCATGCGCGCCGGGCTCAACCAGTACCCGCCCATGGCCGGCGTGCCGGCGCTGCGCCAGGCCATCGCGGCCAAGATCGCCGCGCTCTACGGCGGCCGCTACGACGCGGACGGCGAGATCACCGTCACCGCCGGCGCCACGCAGGCCATCCTCACCGCCATCCTGTGCTGCGTGCATCCGGGCGACGAGGTGATCGTGCTGGAGCCCTGCTACGACAGCTACGGGCCCAACATCGAGCTCGCCGGCGGCACCGTGGTGCGCGTGCCGCTGACGCCGGGCAGCTTCCGGCCGGACTTCGACAAGATCGCCGCGGCGCTGACGCCGCGCACGCGGCTGCTGATCATCAACACGCCGCACAACCCCGGCGCCAGCGTCTGGACGCGCGAGGAGATGCAGCGGCTGGCCGAGCTGCTGCGCCCGACCGACACGCTGCTGCTGAGCGATGAGGTCTACGAGCACATGGTCTATGACGATCGCGCGCACGTGAGCGCGGCGGCCGTGCCCGAGCTCGCGGCACGTGCCTTCATCGTCTCCAGCTTCGGAAAGACCTACCACGTCACGGGCTGGAAGGTCGGCTTCGTGGCCGCGCCCGCGCCGCTCACGGCGGAATTCCGCAAGGTGCACCAGTTCAACGTCTTCACGGTCAACACGCCGATGCAGCACGGGCTGGCGCGCTACATGGCCGATCCGGCGCCGTACCTGGAGCTCGGTGCCTTCTACCAGCGCAAGCGCGACCTGTTCCGCGAGGGCCTGCGCGCCACGAAGCTGCGCCCGCTGCAGACCGAGGGCAGCTACTTCCAGTGCGTGGACTACTCAGGCTTGAGCGACCTGCCCGAAGCGGAGTTCTGCCGCTTCCTGACCACGGAGGTCGGCGTGGCGGCAATCCCGCTGTCGGCCTTCTATGCCGAGGGCTTCGAGCAGCGCGTGGTGCGCTTCTGTTTCGCCAAGAAGGACGAGACGCTGCAACTGGCGCTGCAGCGCCTGGCCCGGCTCTGAGCCGGCGCTGACTCAGCGCCGGCCCACTGAGGGTCAGGGCGCGGGCTGCAGCGCGACGCGACCCGACACGGCGGGCAGCGGTTGCGCCGGCCGGCCCTCGTCGGGCGCCAGCGGCAGCGGCAGGTCGATCTCGGCGGAGAGTTCCTGTCGGTGCCGCTCATGGGCGACGCGGTACAGCAGCAGCAGGTCCTCGCAGGCCGCCAGCGACGGCAGCGCACGTGGTTGCAGCAGCAACCGACCCAGCATCTGCAGGGCATCCACCGGCGACTCCCACGCCTGCTGCAGCTGCTGCAGCAGTTGCGGCTCGCCTTCGAGCCCGGGCGACGGCGGCGCATCCCACACCGGCACGGTACAGCTGAAGCGCACCGCCACTTGGCGCGCCAGCCGGTCGAAAGCGGCGCGCTGGCCGCTGCGCTGGTAGAGCATGAGCAGCTTGAGCAGCAGCCACGGGGTGCGGGCACCGGCCTCCAGGCGCGACTGCAGCAGCTCGATGGCCTTGTCGTCCTGCGCCTGCGCAAGCAGCCGCGCCACCTGCAGCGACAGCGCGATCTGCTCGTCCACCGGCAGCACGGCCGAAACCAGCGGCATCGCCACGCGCCGCGCCGGGTCGGGCTGCGCAGGCTCGTTGAACACGACCGCGGCGGTGACGGGCGCCTCGACCTCCTCGCGCGGCGCGTCGAGCTCCAGCGGCGCGGAGGTGTCCCACCACACGTCGCGGCGCTTTTGCGACAGGGCCTGCACGCGCCACGCCAGCCCGACGGCGACCGCCGCCAGCGCCACCAGCAGCCCCAGCAACCAGGGCAAGGCATGCGAGGCGACTTCGAGCTCGGCCTGGCGGCGCCGGCCCTGCTCCAGGGCTTCCTGGTCCAGCCGCGACTGTTGCTGCAACTGCAGCACGCGTTCTTCCAGGCTGCGCAGGCGCTGCTGGAGTTTTCCGGTGGCCTGGCCCGGGGCCGCTTCGGCGGCTTCCTCGGCCTCGGCCGAGGCTGCGCCGGCAGCTTCGCTCCTGGGCACGGCCACAGCCATGCAGCAAGCGGCGGCCAAGCTCAGCAACAGCATGTTTCTGGACATCCCTCCCTCCGGGCAAGTCCGCAGACGAAAACCCACTCTAGCACGGGGTTCCCCGATGAAAGGCGGGAGTCAGCGTTGCGAGTCGGCCTTCAGCGCGCGGGGGTGTCGGGACCGTCGGCCGAGTGCGGCCAGAGCGTGGAGGCCGGGTCTTCCGTGCCCGGCTGTCCCCATTGCGAGGCCACGCGCTGCGCCTCGCGGCGCGCCGTCTCGAACAGCCCCAGCCGCGCCGCGACGGCTTCGGGCTCGGCCCGGGGCAGCGCGGTGCGCAGCGTCAGCCGCTCGCGCTGCACGATGAGCATCAACGGCGGCGGTGGCGTGTCGCGCGCGGCGACCAGTTCCGTGAGCGCCGGCGCCAGCGCTCCGCCGACCCAGCTTGCCAGCGCCGGCAGCGGCTGGCCCACGGCGCCGAAGTGCCCGCGCAGCGCCTGCAGCTCCGACGACTGCAGCTTCGGATGCAGCACCAGCCAGCGCATCTCGTCGGGCGTGGCCAGGTCCACGCGCGTCTGCAGCCCCTGCGTGTACTGCTCGAACACTTCCCTTTCCAGCCGCTCCAGCAGGCCGCGCGTGAGCACCAGCAACTGCAGCCCGGTGGCACCCGTGAGGTTGGCCCGCAGCCGCAGCTCCTGGCCCTGGATGTAGCGCCGCTGCGACGGGCCCCATTCAAGCCGCCAGGCGCGGTCCTGCGCCTCGACGATGAAGCCGTCGGCGTCGCGGCTGCGCTTGAAGTGGTGTCCCTGCGCCTGCGCCCAGTCGGCCAGGGCGCGCTCGCCCGGCAAGCCGGCGCGGCGTGAGAACCATTGCTTGAAGGCGTCGAGCATGAGGGCTGGCGCACAATGGGGCGCCCGGTGACGCGAGGAGACAGCAGAGATGATCGAAGTGTATTCGTGGCCCACGCCCAACGGCCACAAGGTCCACGTCATGCTCGAAGAGTGCGGCCTGCCCTACCGCGCGCATGCCGTGGACATCGGCGCAGGCGACCAGTTCGGCCCCGAGTTCCTCGCCATCAGCCCCAACAACAAGATCCCGGCCATCGTCGATCCGGACGGCCCGGACGGCCAACCCATGTCGCTGTTCGAGTCCGGTGCCATCCTGCTGTACCTGGCCGGCAAGACCGGCAAGTTCCTGCCGCAGGACGTGCGCGGCAAGTACGAGACGCTGCAGTGGCTGATGTTCCAGATGGGCGGCGTGGGCCCGATGCTGGGCCAGGCGCACCACTTCCGCATCTACGCGCCGGAGAAGATCGAATACGCGGTCAACCGCTACACCAACGAGGCCAGGCGCCTCTACGGTGTGATGGACCGCCAGATCGCGCGGCACCGCTACATCGCCGGCGACGAGTACACGATCGCCGACATCGCCGTCTTCCCGTGGCTGCGCTCGTGGAAGAACCAGGGCATCGACTGGAACGACTATCCCCACCTCAAGGGCTGGTTCGACGAGATCGCCGCCCGCCCTGCGGTGCAGCGCGGCGTCGAGGTGCTGGCCGACCGGCGCAAGCCGCAGATGGACGACAAGGCGCGCGAGACGCTCTTCGGCGCCACGCAATACGCCAAGCATTGACAGCGTGCAACCGAGACTGCGCTGCCACTGCTTACAATCCAGGACTTCGCTTGCCATGCACGGCTTCGGCAGTTCAAGCCGCCCAACCGCAAGTCATGGTGTCCCGGCGAAACCTTCCATCCGTCCGTAGCACAACCGGATAGTGCACCGGCCTTCTAAGCCGGGGGTTGCAGGTTCGAGTCCTGCCGGACGGGCCACTCGGCAGAGTGGACGATGGCGTGACAGTTGGCGCACAGCAGGTCGCATTTGTCGAGTTCGGCTGTGATTCGGCCCCAGGCCCGAAGTCGCAGCTTGTTCCAGTTCACATCCTTCTCGCCAGGATTTCGGTGATGGAATTGCATGGCCGGATAAGGAAACCGGCCGCCGCAGTGCCTGCAAACACCGCCCTTGTACTCGATAGCCTTGATCTTGATCCGTATCCAGCGGGCGATCTGAGCGCGGTACAGGTCTTCCTTGCGAGCGTATCCCATCGTTTTGCTCACTGTGGATGCGTACAGTGAGCAGGATACCGATCTGGTCGCAGTCCATGTCTTCCGCTCCCCCCGCTCCCTCCGACGCCGCCCCTTCCGGCGCCCTGGCTCCCTTCCGCATCCCCGTGTTCCGCATGCTGTGGAGCGCCTGGCTCACGGCCAACGTGTGCATGTGGATGAACGACGTGGCCGCGGCCTGGGTCATGACCACGCTGTCCACCGATCCGGCCATGGTGGCGCTGGTGCAGTCGGCCTCGACGCTGCCGGTGTTCCTGCTGGGCCTGCCCAGCGGCGCGCTGGCCGACATCGTCAACCGCCGCCGCTGGTTCATGTTCACGCAGCTCTGGGTGGCGGCCGTGGGCCTGGTGCTGGCCGCGGTGTCGCTGGCCGGGATGCTGTCGGCGCCGCTGCTGCTGGTGCTGGTGTTCGTCAACGGCATCGGGCTGGCCATGCGCTGGCCGGTGTTCGCCGCGATCGTGCCGGAGCTGGTGGGCAAGCGCGAGCTCAGCGCGGCGCTGGCGCTCAACGGCGTGGCCATGAACGCCTCGCGCATCGCCGGGCCCATCGCCGCGGGCGCGATCATCGCCAGCCTGGGCAGCGCCTGGGTGTTCGCGCTGAATGCCGTGCTGTCGCTGGTGGCCAGCGTGCTGGTGTGGCGCTGGCGCTATGAGCCGCGCCACTCCGCGCTGCCGGGCGAGCGCTTCGTGGGCGCCATGCGCGTGGGCGTGCAGCACGTGCGCCAGTCGCCGGGCATGCGCATCGTGCTGGTGCGCGTGTTCGTGTTCTTCCTGCAGGCCACGGCGCTGATCGCGCTGCTGCCGCTGCTGGCGCAGCGCCTGGAAGGCGGCGGCGCGGGCACCTTCACGCTGCTGCTGGCGTGCATGGGCGCGGGCGCCATCGCCGCGGCGCTGGCGCTGCCGCAGCTGCGCGCGCGCTGGGACCGCGACCAGCTCGTCGAGTACGGCACGCTCATCAACGCCGCGGCCATGGTGGGCGTGGCGCTGGCGCCCAACGTGTGGGTGGCGGCGCCGACCATGGTGCTGGCCGGCGCGGCGTGGATCTCGGTGGCCAACTCGCTGACCATCACCGCGCAGATGACGCTGCCCAACTGGGTGCGCGCGCGCGGCATGTCGATCTACCAGATGTTCCTGATGGCCGGCAACGCGGTGGGCGCGGCGCTGTGGGGCTACGTCGCCAGCCACTCCAGCGTGCGCACCGCGCTGCTGGCGGCGGCCGCCACGGCCGTGCTGATGGTGCTGCTGCTGCGCCGCCAGCGCCTGGAGGCGCTGCCGCCCGAGGACCTGACGCCGCATGCCATCACCATCGACCCGCCGCCGGCCTTCGAGATCCCGCCCGAAGCCGGCCCGGTGATGGTGACCATCGAGTACTTCGTGGACGAGAAGGATGCCGCCGAGTTCGCCCTCGTCATGCGCGACAGCCGTCGCGCCCGGCTGCGCCAGGGCGCCCTGAGCTGGGGCCTGCTGCACGACAGCACCGACCCGCGCCGCCACGTCGAGTACTTCGTGGACGAGTCCTGGGTCGAGCATCAGCGCCGCATCGACCGCATCACCGCCGCCGACATGCAGCTGCGCGCGCGCCGCATGGCCTTCCACCGCGGCGACCAGCCGCCGCGCGTGAGGCGCTACGTGGGCGAGACGCTGCCGGATTGAGCGGCGGATCCGGGGGCCGGCTTCAGCCGACCACCCCTTCGTCGCTGCGCGTGTCGCCGCGGTTGTCCACCCAGCGCACCACCACGCGCTCGCCCTTCGCGCCGCGAAAGCGCAGCTGCAGGTAGGGGTCGCGCGACACCGAGGGCCCCAGCCGCGCCTGCAGCACCGGGCGGCCGCCGCACTCGACCTCGACGCGCTCGACGTGGTGCGCCGGCACCAGCGCGCCGGACGCGTCACGGCGCTGGCCGCTTTCCATGACGTGGCTCATCAGCAGGCGCAGACCGACCACGCCGGCGTTCTCGACGGCGCGCATGCGGCTGGGTTGTCCCACGGCGTCTTCCGTTCCGGTTCGCGGCTTCAGGCGGCGCAGCCGCCCTGAATCACGCGCACTTCGCACCGCTGCGCAACGCGCCACGCCGCCCGTCGAGCAACTCGTCCATCCCACTTTGGTGCGGGCCGAGGGGCCGTGAAAACGGCATGCCCGGAAAATCAAAATGCCTTGGAAACTTTTTGCGGAAAGTTTGCCAAGGCATTGATTTGATTGAGGAAATTGTGGTCGGGGTGAGATGATTCGAACATCCGACCCACTGCTCCCAAAGCAGTTGCGCTACCAGGCTGCGCTACACCCCGAAGAGGGACATTGTAGCCGGGCGCGCGGCGCTTTCGCGGCCGCGGCGGCGTGCAGGCCTCAGCGCGGGCGCTGGCCCAGGATCAGCGTGCCGTCGGCGTCGGCCACGAGCCAGTCGCCCGGGCGCACCGGCACGCCCTGGATCGTCACCGGCACGTCGCGCTGGCCCTCGTTGCGCTTCTCGGTGGGCAGCGGCATGGCGGCCAGCGCGCGGATGCCCAGGGCGTAGGTGCCGAGCTCGGCCACGTCGCGCACGCAGCCGTCGATGAGCACCCCGGCCCAGCCGTTCTTCTCCGCGGCGCGGCCCAGGTTGCCGCCCAGCAGCGCGCGGCGCAGCGAGCCACCGCCGTCCACCACCAGCACCCGGCCGTGGCCCGGGCTGTCGCAGGCGGCCTTGACCAGCGTGTTGTCCTCGAAGCACTTCACCGTCACGACCTCGCCGGCGAAGGCGGTGCGAGCGCCGAAATCGCGGAACACCGGCGGCAGCACGCGCAGCGCGTCGCTGCCGGCCTGGGCCTTGAGCTCGTCGCAGATGTCGCAGGTGACGTAGGTCTTTTCAGGGTCGTTCATCGGGGCTCCTCCCGGGGCTGGTCAGGTTGCGGGGCAGCCTAGCATGGGGGTGCCATCCTGGAGTCGAGTGCCGGGACGGCCGCGCATGCCCCGCGTTCGCGGGCATTCCGCTTGCCGAAAGCTCCTCGTCGGCAATCTCGCCGGCCGATGACTGATAAGGAGTCGACATGACCAGCCAAGACCGCAACCAGAGCCAGCAGAACCAGCAAGGCAACCAGCAGGGCCAGCAAGGCCAGCAGGGCCAGCGCCAAGGGCAGCAGAGCCAGTCGGGCCAGTCGGGTCAGCAATCGCAGTCCGGATTGCAGGGCGGCCAGCAGGGCAGCCAGCAGCAAAGCGGCAAGGGCCAGATGGACCAGTCCACCCAGGGCGGCCAGCAGGCGCAGACGCAAGGCGGCCAGCGCAGCGGCCAGCAGGACCAGTCCAGCCAGCGCCAGGGGCAGCAGGACCAGTCCAGCCAGCGTGGGCAGCAGTCGGGCTCGCAACAGGACCGCTCCCAACAACAGGACCGTTCCCAGCAGCAACGCCGCGAGGAATAAGCCTCCCCCGCTGACACCGGCCGCCCCGGCCGGAGAAGCTCAGAACGGCCGCGCGAGCGGCCGTTTTTCATGGTGCATGGGGCTCAGCCCCGGGCCTTGAGCGCCGCGTCCCGGATCTGCGCCAGCGTTGCCCGGCTGGTGCTGACCTCGGTGTCGAGCCTGAGGTGCAGCAGCATCGGCGGGCCTTCCGACAGCGCCTCGGCAAACGCCGGCTCGAACTCGGCCGTGCGCTCCACGCGCGCCGCGCGCCAGCCGTAGCTGCGCGCCAGCGCGGCGAAATCGGGATTGAACAGGTCGCTGCCGCTGACGCGCCCCGGGTAGTGCCGCTCCTGGTGCATGCGGATCGTGCCGTAGGTGCCGTTGTCCACCACGATGCTGACCAGCCGCCCGGCGCCCCGGTTCGCGCCATGGGCCACGGCCGTGGCCAGCTCCTGGCCGGTCATCAGGAAGTCGCCGTCGCCGGCCAGGTTGATGGCCGTGCGCTGCGGATACAGCAGCGCCGCCGCCACCGCCGCCGGCAGGCCATAGCCCATCGCGCCGGCCGTGGGTGCGAGCTGGGTGCGGCCATGTTCGTGCAGCCCGCGATAGCGCAGGTAGCGGTGCAGCCAGCCGCTGTAGTTGCCCGCGCCGTTGGTGAACAGGCTGTCTTCCGGCGCCAGCCGCTCGATGGCCAGCACCACCTGCGCCATGTCCAGCGGCTCCACCGCGTGCGGCACCCGGTTCGCCTCGTAATCGGCGCGCGCCGACGCGGTCCAGGCCTCCCACGGCACCTGCGGCGGCGCGGTCAGCGCCTCCAGCGCCTTGCCCGCGGCCGCCAGCGAGCACTGCAGCAGCAGGTCCGCCGCATAGACGCGGCCCAGCTCCTCCGCGCCCGGGTGCAGGTGCACGAGCTGCTGCCGCGGCCGCGGCGCCTCGATCAGCGCGTAGCCGCCGGTGGTCATCTCGCCCAGGCGCGGGCCCACGGCAATGAGCAGGTCCGCGTCGCGCACGCGCTGCGCCAGCCGCGGGTTGATGCCGATGCCCACGTCGCCGGCGTAGTTCGGATGCCGGTTGTCAAAGGTGTCCTGGAACCGGAAGGCGCAGCCCACCGGCAATTTCCAGTTCTCGGCGAAGCGCTGCAGCGCCAGCGCCGACTCCGCCGTCCAGCCGCTGCCCCCGGCAATCACCAGCGGCCGCTGCGCCCGCACCAGCAGCGCACGCAGGTCGCGCAAGGCGCCCGGCGCGGGCCAGGCCTCGGCCGGCTTCACGCGCGGCAGCACCGGGGCGCTGGCGGGGCCGCTGAGCACGTCCTCCGGCAGCGCCAGCACCACCGGGCCGGGCCGCCCCTGCATCGCGACGTGGAATGCGCGGGCAATGTATTCAGGCAGCCGGTCCGCGTCCTCGACTTCCGCGACCCACTTGGCCATGCCCAGCGTGCCGGGGCCGAACACCTGGCGGTAGTCCAGCTCCTGGAAGGCCTCGCGGTCGCGCTGGTCCCGCGCCACCTGGCCGATGAGCAGCAGCAGCGGCGTGCTGTCCTGGAATGCGGTGTGCACGCCGATGGCGGCATTGCTGGCGCCGGGGCCGCGTGTCACGAAGCACACGCCCGGCCGCCCGGTCAGCTTGCCTTGCGCCTCGGCCATGAAGGCCGCCCCGCCCTCGTGGCGGCAGGCAATGAAGCGGATCGCGTCGCCGTGCTCGTGGAAGCCGTCCAGCGCCGCGAGAAAGCTCTCGCCCGGCACGCCGAAGACGGTGTCCACGCCCTGCGCGATCAGTGCCTCGACCAGCAGGTGGCCGCCCGGACGCGCCGCCGCGCTCACGCCGCCGCCCCCGTGGCGGCGCGCCGCGGCGCGATGCGCACGCCCACTGCCGCGGCCGAGGCCACCCCGGCCAGCAGCGCCAGCGACGCGCCCTGGAACACCGCGGCGTGCATGTGGTGGTCCATCAGCCAGCCGAACACCGGCGCGGCCAGCGTGAAGCCGAGGTCCAGCCCGGAATAGACCGTGCCGTAGACCCGCCCCGTCGCGCCGGGCGGCGCGGCGCGCTTGATGAGCATGTCGCGCGAGGGTCCGGCCAGGCCTACGCCCAGGCCGGCGGCGGCCACCAGCGCCAGCGCGGCATAGCCCTGAACCATGCCCGTGCTGACCAGCGCCAGCATGGCCGCGGCCACCACCAGGCAGAAGGCGATCGTCTTCTCCAGCCGCTCCACGCGCGCCACCAGGAAGCCGCCGATGACCATGCCCAGCGCCCCGGACAGCATGAAGCCCGTGACCACCAGCGCCGTCCTGGACAGCGGCAGCCCCGTCATCTCGTGCAGCGCCGGGCTGGCGAAGCTCTGGATCGCGCTCAGCGCGCAGGTGGACCAGAAGAAGAACGAGAAGCACAGCCACACCGAGGGCAGCTTCAGGAAGGCCAGCGGGTGCTCTTCCTTGACCGGCGCCGCGCCGGGCTTGGCCGCCGCCTTCTCGTGGCTCCAGGCGCCGAGGCGGTCGTCGATGGCCTCGCGCTGCCACCACAACAGCCCCATCACGCACGCGACCACCGCCGCGGCGCCGACCTGGGCCCAGCGCCAGGAGCCGGTCAGCTCGGTCAGGCCCAGCAGGAACACCGGCGCCGTGGCCCAGCCCAGGTTGCCGCTGATGCCGTGCACCGAGAAGGCGTGGCCCAGCCTGGGCGAGGAGACGCGCTTGTTCAGGATCGTGAAGTCCACCGGGTGGAACGGCGCGTTGCCCAGGCCGGCGAGCGCCGCCGCCACCAGCAGCCCGGCGTAGCCCTGGGCCGAGGCCGCGGTCAGTGCCGAGGCGATGAAGCAGCCCAGCGCGGCGAACAGGATGGGCCGCGCGCCGACGCGGTCCACCACGAAGCCCGAGAGCGCCTGCCCGATGCCCGAGATGGCGAAGAACAGCGTCACCGCCAGGCCCAGCTCGGCGTAGGTGAGGCCGAAGTCCCGGATGAAGAAGGGGAACAGCGGCGGCAGCAGCAGGTGGCAGAAATGCGAGCTGCCGTGCGCCAGGCCGACCAGGGAAATGGTGCGCACGTCGCTGTGGCGCTGCGCCGAAGGCGGTGCCACCTTGACTTCGGAGCTTATGGAATTCATTTATGGGATGGTATCGGCGCCAAAGCGCGCCCGTCGGCGGGGACGGCTTCCCGCGCGGACGTGGCGTCCCGCAGCGTGGGCTACCATCGCCCCCCGAATTTCAATCCCCGAACCCTGGGCCGCGCGCCCGAGACTGCAGAGTAGATCCATGGACCAGGTGCTTTTCGACTACACCCGCCAGGACGCCAGCGGCGCGAGCTGCGTCGCCCATGCCTGGGCCAAGGTGCCCGAAGCGTTGACGCCCGCGCAGCGCCAGGAGCGCAAGGCGCGCGTGGCCGAGCTGCTCAAGGCGCACGACGCCGTGCTGGTGGCGCACTACTACGTGGACGGCGATCTCCAGGACCTGGCGCTGGAGACCGGCGGCTGCGTCGCCGACTCGCTGGAGATGGCCCGCTTCGGCCGCGACCACGCGAGCAAGACGCTGGTCGTCGCCGGCGTGCGCTTCATGGGCGAGAGCGCCAAGATCCTCTCGCCGGACAAGCGCGTGCTGATGCCCGACCTGGACGCCACCTGCTCGCTCGACCTGGGCTGCCCGCCCGACGACTTCGCCCGCTTCTGCGACGCGCACCCGGACCGCAAGGTGGTGGTCTATGCCAACACCAGCGCCGCGGTGAAGGCGCGCGCCGACTGGATGGTGACCAGCTCCTGCGCGCTGGCGATCGTCGAGCACCTGAAGAGCCAGGGCGAGAAGATCCTGTGGGCGCCGGACCGGCACCTTGGGCGGTACATCCAGGAGCAGACCGGCGCCGACATGCTGATGTGGAGCGGCGAGTGCATCGTGCACGACGAGTTCAAGGGCATCGAGCTGGAACTGCTGAAGCAGGAGCACCCGGACGCCGTGGTGCTGGTGCACCCCGAGTCGCCCAAGAGCGTGGTGGCGCTGGCCGACGTGGTGGGCAGCACCTCGCAGCTGCTGAAGGCGGTGCTGGAGGGGGCGGAGCAGACCTTCATCGTCGCCACCGACAACGGCATCCTGCACCGCATGCGCCAGCTCGCCCCCACCAAGACGCTGCTGGAAGCGCCCACCGCCGGCAACAGCGCCACCTGCAAGAGCTGCGCGCACTGCCCGTGGATGGCGATGAACGCGCTGCAGGGCGTGATCGACTGCCTGGAAAAAGGCACGGGTGAGATCCACGTGCCGGAGCCGGTGCGCTCCCAGGCCGCGGGCTGCATCGAGCGCATGCTGGATTTCGTGGCGAAGAACCCGCACGCGCTGGCACAGCCGCAGCGCGGGGGCTTTGTCAAGAACATCGGGGCGGCCTGACAGTTCAGCGTCTTGCGCCGTGACGAACGCCCGGGTCGGCTTGCCGATCCGGGCGTTTTGCGTTGGAAAGTCCCCGGAACAAGCAGAACAGCAGGCCCGGTAAACTGGTCAGCTCACTAGTCAGAAGGAGCTGAACATGCACTCATGGCCGGTTCAAGACGCCAAGGCTCGCTTCAGCGAATTCCTGGAAGCGTGCATCACTGAAGGGCCTCAGATGGTGACCAAGCGCGGAGCGGAAGCCGCCGTGCTGGTTCCAGTAGAGGAATGGCGGCGGCTCCAAGCAGCGGCGCGTCCGTCGCTCAAGGAGTTGCTGTTGTCGGACGAAGGACGAGCGGATCTTGAATTGCCCGCCCGCGGCATGGCGCGCCGACGGCCGGTGGAACCGGCGGAGTAATCGGCATGTACCTGCTCGACACCAACGTCGTGTCCGAACTTCGAAAGCCAAAGCCCCATGGTGCGGTCGTTGCCTGGGTTCAAGCCACGCCAGACAGCGCCCTGCACCTTTCTGCCGTGACTCTGGGTGAAATCCAGGCCGGAATCGAGAAGACGCGCACGCAAGACCCGGTCAAGGCGGCCGTCCTGGAGAACTGGCTTGAACGTATTTCGGCGTCCTACAACGTCCTGCCCATGGACGGCACCGCATTCCGGGCTTGGGCGCGATTGATGCACCGGCGCTCCGATACGCTGTACGAAGACGCCATGATCGCGGCCACGGCACAGATTCATGGACTGACGATCGTGACCCGCAATATTGCCGACTTCTCCGGCTTCGGCCTACCGTTGCTCAACCCCTTCCAGGTTGCTGCCGGCGACACGCCGTGAAACGCGGGTTTCAACTGCACGGCATGTCGATCGTTGGTTCGCATTTCGGCGAACTCATGGAAAGCGACACGTGATGAAACGCTTCCTGGTCCGCACCCGCCGTCACCCCTCCGCCATACTGCTGATCGTCCAGATATTGGGGATATTGCTCGCGCCCTTCATCGAGGAATCCCGCTACAGCCACGCCATCGTCAACATATTCGGCATTTTCGTGCTGATTTTGACCACGCGCATGGTGCGGCGCACGCCGGGGCTCACGGGCGTGAGCTTGCTCATCGGCGCGCCGGCGGTCGTGCTGCTGATATTGCAGATGACCCTGGACATGCCCCACTTGCTGCCCTGGTCCTCCGCGCTGGAAGCCATCTTCTATTTCTACGCCGCCGGCAGCCTGATCGCCTACATGATGGCGGATTACCGTACCACCAGCGATGAGCTATTCGCCGCGGCCGCCACCTTCACCCTGTTCGCCTGGGCCTTCACGCACCTGTTCGTGCTGGTGCAGTCGCTGCAGCCGCATGCCTTTTCGACCGACCCGGGCTCGGTCGCCAGAACCTGGTCGGAATTGAACCACCTGAGTTTCGCGCTGCTCTCTAGCACCGGCATGGGCAACGTGGTCGCCGTGTCGGCGCATGCGCGCGCCATTGCCAGTGTGGAAATGATGACCGGGGTGCTTTATCTGGCCACCGTGGTGGCGCGGCTGATCGGGTTCACGATCATGCCGAGGAAATGATTTGCGGATCGGCTGGAAACCCCGGGGCGCGAGACACGGGGCAGCGTGTGTCTATCAGGATTTGACACAGCGTCACAGGGCGCGAGACACGTGACACAGATACAGACACAGCCCGAATACACCACGGATACACCACAGGCACAGCCTGGGACACAGGCCTGGGCACGGGCACACGGCTCACACGGCCGGAACGGATACAGACACACCTTGAGTGGGTGGCCGCAAGCAACGGACGTGCGCCGGCATTCTCAATACCAGGGACAAGGGAATCTGTCCGCCAAGCCAGCGGCGCCATGGCAAATCAGTTCTGAGTAATTTCCCGTTTCAGCAGTACCGCTTCTCGCCCTTCAGGCAACTTTCCGCTCAAGGCCTGCCGGCGGCTGCGCGCCTCGATGTGCCAAAGGGATATCTCGCAAACATCGTCACCCTGGCGCAGGACCTGAATGGATTCGACCCAGGACTGCTCGGCGGCTTCCATTTGCGTGAATACCTGCCGGCCGGCGCATTCCATCCCGCGGCGGATTTCCACCACGTACCAGTCCCGCAGCGGGCGCATCAGCCACCAGGACAGGCCGCCGAGGATGACGATGAGGGCCAGTTCCACCGGCTCAAACTCTTGTTGACGAATGCCGTCAAGCCTGCGGTGACGCCCGCTTCTGACTTTGCTGGACCACGAATTCCGAGCGTGACGCCCCATTGTTCGGCTTGCCGTGCACGATGCACCAGGCAGCGAACTCGTCGGCCTTCACAAGCACTTTCTCAATGTTCAGGCCTGCGATTTTCCATTCCTGGACCGCCTCCTCCGCCATGGCCAGCCATTCGTCGTAAGTGGCTTCAAACACCTCAGCGTCCACGGCGCTGGCCTTGACCTTGCCCCATTCCTCCCGCGTGTACCAGACGACATCCACGGCAGGCAGGGACGCCGACAGGTTGCGGGCAATCGGGTTGAAGCGGGGTTTCCTTTGAGCCATGGTGATTCGACCGGTGGGCAACTCGTGTTGGCAATGTAGCGTCCCTCCGTCTTGGGATGCCAGAGGACTTGCTCTAACCGCTTGAGAACCCTGTCGGCCGTCAATGAAAACGCCGTCATTCAGGTTGGAACTCGCAGCTGTCCGGAGAGAAGGATGATGGGTCGGCATTCCGCCGCCAAGTTGCTCCGCCCTCTGCTTCGTCATGCCCGCGCACGCGGGCATCCATGCTTTCACCGGCCGCCAGGCCGGCCTGCCGGGGCCCGCGCGAGCATTTGCTCATGGGGCAAAGCCGCCGTCCTGCCGGACGGCCAAACTTGGATGCCCGCGTGCGCGGGCATGACGACATTGATTCTCACGGGCTGCGTTGTTGCGCGCGCATTGCAATCAATGTGCCGTTTCCCCCAAACCACAGCGCGTGTTCCCCGAATTCCCAATCCGCATCGCGCAATCTCGCCACTCAAAAACATAAATATTGGCAACCCGTCAGCCACGACGCCTCGCACCCCGGCCCGTCATTCCGGCGAAAGCCGGAATCCACGAATACCGGAGTGCCGCGCTGGCCGGTGCCATCCGGGCCTTGCTCGCTCACGCATGAGTGGCCTTTGAATCAGGCAATTTCTCGGCCATGAGACAGGATTTTCACCCTCTCAACAAATTCCGTAGCAACGAGTCGCCGACCTCTGACGCAAACAGCAGCGTCATGAATACCAGAAAGATGCCCCACACCGACACAACGGCCTCGACATACCGTTGCCTTGCCATCAATGCCTTGGAAGCCCAATATCCCGCAAAGTACAACACAGGGTAAATCAACCCGGTGCAAATAAAGGCGCCAAATACACTGCGATAGCATTGCACCAACCCGCCATAACCCGCACCCAGCGACATCACGCCGGCAATCAGCAAGCCGGGATAAAACACCAGAACCAGGAAAGATGCTGCGCGCCCAAGCCCAATCAATACTTCGGCGACTTTTTGACGCGTAGCCATGCCTGGCGCACCCTTCACTTTGTCCGATGATCCCCAATCAACACCGTAGGAAAGCTCACCGGCAGCGTATAAGGATAATCCCGCGAGAAATGTAGCCCGCGCGACTCATGCCGCTTCAGCGCGGAGCGGACGATGAGTTCCGCGCACTCCACGAGATTGCGAAGCTCCAGCAAATCGCGCGACACCCGGAAATGCGCGTAATACTCGTCGATTTCCTGGCGCAATAAGTGGATGCGGTGCAGCGCCCGCTCCAGCCGTTTATTCGTGCGCACGATGCCGACGTAATTCCACATCACCAGCCGCAATTCGTCCCAGTTGTGGCTGATCACGACCTGCTCGTCGGCGTTGTCCACCTTGCTCTCGTCCCAGGCCGGCAATTGCGGCACGTCCTTGGGCGCGTCCTGCTCGATGCGCTCGGCGCAGGTGCGCCCCACCACCACGCATTCCAGCAGCGAATTGCTCGCCAGCCGGTTCGCGCCGTGCAAACCCGTGTACGTGGTCTCACCCACGGCATACAAGCCGGGAATGTCGGTGCGGCCTTCCAGGTCGGTCACCACGCCGCCGCAGGTGTAGTGCGCCGCGGGCACCACGGGAATCGGCTGCCTGGTGATGTCGATGCCCAGGCTGAGGAGCCGGGCGTGGATGGTCGGGAAATGCTCCTTGAGGAAATCGGCGCCCAGGTGCGTCGCGTCCAGCCAGACATGGTCCAGGCCATGCTTCTTCATCTCGAAGTCGATGGCGCGCGCCACCACGTCGCGCGGCGCCAGTTCCAGCCGCGCGTCGTGCGCCGCCATGAAGCGCGTGCCGTCGGGCAGCTTCAGGTGGCCGCCCTCGCCGCGCAGCGCCTCCGTGATCAGGAAGGTGCGGTCCTGCGGGTGGTACAGGCAGGTCGGGTGAAACTGGATGAACTCCATGTTCCCCACCCGGCAGCCGGCCCGCCACGCCATGGCGATGCCGTCGCCGGTGGCCGTCTCGGGGTTGCTGGTGTAGCGGTACACCTTGCCCACGCCGCCGGTGGCCAGCACGATGGCCGAAGCCGCCAGCGTCTCCACGCGCTGGGCGTCGATGTCCAGGGCGTAGATGCCGTAGCAGCGGGTGGGCTCGTCGCGCTTGAGGTGCCGCGAGGTCACCAGGTCCAGCGCCATCCAGCGCTCGCGCAGCGTGATGTTGGGATGGCGCCGGATCTGCGCCAGCAGTGCGTCGTGGATGGCCTGCCCCGTGGCGTCGGCCGCGTGCGCGATGCGCCGCACCGCGTGGCCGCCCTCGCGCGTCAGGTGCAGGCCCAGCGGCCCTTCGGAGTCGGGCGTGAAGGGCACGCCCTGCTCCACCAGCCACTCGATGGCGCGGGCGCTGTTCTCGGCGATGAAGCGCGCGGTGTGCTCGTCCACCAGGCCGGCGCCGGCCTCCTGCGTGTCGTGCACGTGGCTCTCGATGCTGTCGTCCTTGCCCAGCACGCCGACGATGCCGCCCTGCGCCCAGGCCGTGGCCGCCTCGTGCACGTCGCGCTTGGCCAGCACCACCACCGGCCGCGTGGCCGCCAGGTGCAGCGCCACCGACAGGCCCGCCAGGCCGGCGCCCACGATGACTACAGGGGCGGACGACGAGGCATCGAAATTGGGGTTCATCACACGAAACGGGTATTGCAGGGAGGGTCGATTCTACGAACCGGCCGGGGCAGGCCCGTTAGCACAACCCACACGTCATGCCGAGTGCAGATGCAACGCCGGTCACGGCCTTGCGGCACCCGCCTTCGCCGCTCGTAACGGGAGCGGCAGCCTCTTCATTCAGGGGCTTGCGTTCGCTGGTGTACGCTGACCCCTCCAGCAAAGGAGATGTGTTGTGAAGTCCTACGACAAGGACATCGTGGCTTGGGCCAACGAACAGGCGCAGTTGCTGCGGGCAGGCCGCTTTGACCTGCTGGACATCGAGCGCATTGCTGACGAGATCGAAGACGTGGGCAAGAGTGAGCAAAACGAACTGGCCAGCCGCATGGCGCTGCTGCTTTCGCACCTTCTGAAATGGGCCTACCAGCCCCAGCGGCGCGGCAATAGCTGGCTGCGCACCATCCGGGACCAGCGGCGGCTCATCCAGCGGCGGCTGGACAAAACACCCAGCTTGCGCCCCATGCTTAGCGACCCGGATTGGCAGGACGAAATGTGGGTGGATGCCGTGCGCTTCGCCCAACAGGAAACCGGCCTGGACGCCTTCCCTGAAAACTGCCCCTGGTCCTGGCAGGACGAAGTGCTCGCCGAGGGCTGGCTCCCGCAATGAAAAAGCCGGCCGGCGGGTCACCCCGCCGGCCGGCCTGTCTGTGTCGGTGCCTGGTTGTCAGTGCACCGTCCGCCCGAAGCTGAAATCCCCGGCCTCGCTCACGTCCACCGGGATCACGTCCTTCGGCCCGAAGCGGCCTTCCAGGATCAGCTTGGCCACCGGGTTCTCGATGCGCTGCTGGATCGCGCGCTTGAGCGGCCGCGCGCCGAACACCGGGTCGAACCCCACCTTGGCGATCTCGGCCAGCGCCGCCGGCGAGACGTCGAGCTTCATCTCCATCTTCTCCAGCCGCTGCTCCAGCACGCGCAGCTGGATCCTGGCGATCGACTCGATGTGCTTCTGGTCCAGCGCATGGAACACCACCGTCTCGTCGATGCGGTTCAGGAACTCGGGCCGGAAGTGCGACTTGACCTCGTCCCACACCGCCTCGCGGATCAGCCCGGCATCCTGCCCCGCCATCTGCATGATCAGGTGCGAGCCCAGGTTGCTGGTCATCACGATCACGGCGTTCTTGAAGTCCACCGTGCGGCCCTGGCCGTCGGTCAGCCTGCCGTCGTCGAGCACCTGCAGCAGCACGTTGAACACGTCCGGGTGCGCCTTCTCCACCTCGTCGAGCAGGATCACGCTGTAGGGCTTGCGGCGCACGGCCTCCGTCAGGTAGCCGCCCTCGTCATAGCCCACGTAGCCCGGCGGCGCGCCGATGAGCCGGCTCACCGAGTGCTTCTCCATGAACTCGCTCATGTCGATGCGCACCATGTGGTCCGCGCTGTCGAACAGGAACGTCGCCAGCGCCTTGCACAGCTCGGTCTTGCCCACGCCGGTGGGGCCCAGGAACAGGAAGCTGCCCAGCGGCCGGTTCGGGTCCGACAGGCCGGCGCGCGAGCGCCGGATGGCGTCGGCCACGGCGCGGATGGCCTCGTCCTGGCCCACCACGCGCTCGTGCAGCTTGTCCTCCATCTGCAGCAGCTTGTCGCGCTCGCCCTGCATCAGCTTGGACACCGGGATGCCCGTGGCGCGCGACACCACGTCGGCGATCTCCTCGGCGCCGACCATGGTGCGCAGCAGCTGCGGCCCGGTGCCGGCGGCCTTGCCGGCCTCCTTGGCCTGCGCTTCCTTCAGCCGCTTCTCCAGCTCGGGCAGCTTGCCGTACTGCAGCTCCGCCACCTTGTTGAAGTCGCCCTTGCGCTTGAGCTCCTCGATCTGGAAGCGGATCTTGTCGATCTCCTCCTTGACCTGGGCCGACCCTTGCGCGGTGGCCTTCTCGCTCTTCCACAGCTCGTCGAGGTCGGCGTACTCGCGCTCCAGGCGCGCGATCTCGTCCTCGATCAGCCCCAGGCGGCGCTGCGAGGCCTCGTCCTTCTCCTTCTTGACCGCCTCGCGCTCGATCTTGAGCTGGATGAGCCGGCGGTCGAGCCGGTCCATGGCCTCGGGCTTGGAGTCGATCTCGATCTTGATCTTGGCCGCGGCCTCGTCGATCAGGTCGATCGCCTTGTCGGGCAGGAAGCGGTCGGTGATGTAGCGGTTGGAGAGCTCGGCCGCGGCCACGATGGCCGGGTCGGTGATCTCCACGCCGTGGTGCACCTCGTACTTCTCCTGCAGGCCGCGCAGGATGGCGATGGTGGCCTCGACCGACGGCTCCTCCACCAGCACCTTCTGGAAGCGGCGCTCCAGCGCGGCGTCCTTCTCGATGTACTTGCGGTACTCGTCGAGCGTGGTGGCGCCGATGCAGTGCAGCTCGCCGCGCGCCAGCGCCGGCTTGAGCATGTTGCCGGCGTCGATGGCGCCCTCAGCCTTGCCCGCGCCCACCATCGTGTGCAGCTCGTCGATGAACAGGATGATGCGGCCCTCGTCCTGCGAGACCTCCTTGAGCACGGCCTTGAGCCGCTCCTCGAACTCGCCGCGGTACTTGGCGCCGGCCAGCAGGCCCGCCATGTCCAGCACCAGCACGCGCTTGTCCTTCAGGGTCTCGGGCACCTCGCCGTTGACGATGCGCTGCGCCAGCCCCTCGACGATGGCGGTCTTGCCCACGCCGGGCTCGCCGATGAGCACCGGGTTGTTCTTGCTGCGGCGCTGCAGCACCTGGATGGCGCGGCGGATCTCGTCGTCGCGGCCGATCACCGGGTCGAGCTTGCCCTGGCGCGCACGCTCGGTCAGGTCGAGCGTGTACTTCTTGAGCGCCTCGCGCTGCCCTTCGGCCTCGGCCGAGTCCACCTTGGCGCCGCCGCGCACCGCCTCGATGGCGGCTTCGAGCGCCTTGCGCGTCAGGCCGTGGCCGCGCACCACGGCGCCGAGGTCGGTCTTGGAGTCGGACAGCGCCAGCAGGAACATTTCACTCGCGATGAACTGGTCGCCGCGCTTGCTGGCTTCCTTCTCCGCGGCCTGCAGCAGCGAGACGATGTCGCGCCCGGGCTGCACCTGGCCGCCGCCGCCCTGCACCTGCGGCAGGTTGCGCACCGCCGTGTCCATGGCGGTCTTGAGGCCGGCGGTGTTGGCGCCGGCGCGGTCCAGCAGCGCCTTCGGGCCGTCGGGCTGCGCCAGCATGGCCGCGAGCAGGTGCGCGGGCTCGATGTACGGGTTGTCGTTGGTGACGGCGAGGCTCTGGGCCTCGGCCAGGGCTTGCTGGAAAGCGGTGGTGAGCTTGTCGAGTCGCATGGATGTCGATCCTCCGTTGCGCATCGAGTTTGGGCGGCGGCCCCCGATTTCAAGGGCGCCAGAAGGGCTTTACGCGATGCGCCCTTGCGCCGGGACGAGCGGCAGGCGCCATGCCGGCAGGCGCGGCGCGCCGCCTACCCGTCGATCTCTTCTTCGCTTTCGCCCGCCCAGTACAGGCTGTCGCGGCCGAGCTGGTCGAGGCACAGCTCGGCCGTCCACGGCAGCATCACCGCGCCGCAGCGCGCGTCGCGCAGCAGCCGCTCCAGCGGCAGCGCGCGCGTGAGCGCCTGGCCGCCGCAGGTGCGCAGCGCCAGCTGGCAAATCTCCGCCGCCTGCTCCACCACCGTGTGCTGCGCCGCCAGCAGCCGCAGCCGGGCGTGCCGGTCCGGGTCCGGCCCGGCACCGGAGAGCGCGTCGAACAGCAGCGCGCGCATCTGCTCCAGCTTCAGCCGCATCTGCGCCACGGCGAACTGCTTGGTCGGGTACATGCGCCGCTGCACCGACGTGAGCCCCGGCACCTCGCCGCGCAACCAGCACACGGTGAAGTCGTGCGCCGCCTGCGCGATGCCGAGGTAGGCCGGGCTGTTCATCAGGAACATCGCCGGCCAGCGCGCCGCGGCTTGGGCATACAGCCCTTCGGGCAGCAGCCGGTCGGCCTCCGGCACGAACACGTCGTGGAACTCCAGCGTGCGGCTGACCGTGCCGCGCATGCCCAGCGGGTTCCACTCGCCGCTCACGCGCAGGCCCGGCGCCTCGCGCGGCACGGCCAGGAACAGCGCGTCGGCCTGCGTCGCGGCCGGGCGCTGCAGCGTGCACAGCAGGCCGTGGAAGTCGGCCTCGCCGGCCATCGAGGCGAACACCTTGCGCCCGCTGACCAGGTAGCCGCCGTCCACGCGCCGCGCCTGCGTGGACCAGGGCGCCTTGCCCACGTCCGCCGCGCCACCCTCGGAGAAGGTCTGCGCCCAGAGCTGGCCGCCCTCCACGATGCCGGCCTCGTGCCGCGCCCGCGCCGCCTCGTGCGCGTCGCGCTGCGCGCCGGTCATGGCCAGCGACTCGGCCACAAAGCCGCTCCACAGCGTGGTGCTGACGTGCAGGCTGAAGCACAGCGCCGTGGCGCCGCACCAGCGGCCGAGCTCCGCCGCCACCAGCGCGCAGCCCAGCAGGTCGGCGCCCTGCCCGCCGCGCGCCGTGGTCACCGCCAGCCCCAGCAGCCCGGCGTCGTGCAGCTCGGCGAAGTTTTCCCGGGGGAAGCTGGCCTGCGCGTCGTGCACCGCCGCGCGCGCGGCGAAGCGCGGGCCCAGATCGGCCGCGCGCGCCACCCAGGCGCGCTGCGCGGCGGTGAGGCGCGAGGCGTCGCCCGCGATGTGCGCGTCAGCCGCGCCGCAAATCCCGTCCATGCATGCCCTCCACGCCGCGCCCGGCCCTGCGAGCGGCGCGCGGCATCCGCATCAAAGAATCTCGCCCAGCAGGTGGTAGCGCCCGCCGTGGAACAGCAGCGGCGGCAGCGCCGCGTCGGCCAGGCGCAGCACGCGGCCGATGAAGAGCACGTGGTCGCCCGCCACCTGCGCCGACACGCGCTCGCACTCGAACACCGCCGTGCAGCCGGCCAGCACCGGCACGCCGCCCAGGCCCGCGCTCCACAGGCCTTCACCGAACTTGTCGGGCTCCTTGCCGCTGGCAAAGCGCCGCGACAGCCCGATCTGCCCCTCCGCCAGCACGTTGATGGCGAAGTGGCTGCTGTGCTCGAAGGCCGCAAGACTCGCGCTGGCGCGGCGCAGCGACCACAGCACCAGCGGCGGCTCCAGCGACAGCGCGCTGAAGGAATTGGCCGTCAGCCCCACGCGCGCGCCGTCGGCGTCCACGCAGGTGATGAGCGTCACGCCGGTGGCGAAGCGGCCCAGCGCGCCGCGCAGCGCCTGCGGCGTGATGTCCACGGCGCCCTGCAGCTCGGCCTGCAGCGGCGTGCCCGGCAGCTCGGCGGCCGGTGTGGCAGGCGCGGAAGCGGTAGGGGAAGTCACGCGTGCAACCACCGTCCTCAGGCCGACGCCGCGTTGCCCGCGGCGATGCCCCAGCGCGCCAGCGCCTCGTCGTCGGTCACGCGCGCATCGACCCAGCGCGCGCCCTGCGGCGTGTGCTCCTTCTTCCAGAACGGGGCCTGGGTCTTGAGGTAGTCCATCAGGAACTCGCAGGCCTGGAAGGCCTGGCCGCGGTGCGCGGACGTGACGGCCACGAACACGATCTGGTCCAGCGGCTTGAGCGCCCCGACGCGGTGGATCACCCGCGCGGCGCGGATGTCGAAGCGCTCCAGGGCCGCGTCGATCATGGCCTCGATGGCGCTCTCGGTCATGCCGGGGTAGTGCTCCAGCTCCATCAGGCTCACGCCGGCGCCATCGCTGCGCTCGCGCACCGTGCCCACGAAGCTGACCACCGCGCCCACGCCGGCGTCGCCCTCGCGCAGGCGCTGCACCTCGGCGCCGAGGTCGAAGTCATCGGTCTGGATCAGGACGCGGGGGGAGGACGGGCTGCTCATCCGGGAATTGTCGCACCGCCTTCGGGGGGCCCTCCGAAGGGGGTTGCGGCCCGCGGCGGGCTGGCGCGCGGCCTCACTCCAGCCAGCGCTCGCACTGCACGTGGCCGCGCCACGCCGGCCGCGCGCACTGCTGGCGCATGCAGCGCTCCAGCACCGATTTCGGCTGCGCGACGCAGGCCGCCAGCGGCGTGGCCGGCGCGGCCGCGGCCGCCGGTGGCGGCGGCGCATCGGAGCGGGATGCTGCCTTCGGCTGCCGCGCGGGCGGCGTGGCCGGCGCTTCCGGAGCCGCGGAAGGCGTCGCCGCGCCCAGGCCGGTGACCGAGGGCGGCGCCACGGCGGGCGCGGCACCGTCGGGCCCGACCTCGGCCGTGCCCGTGCCCGTGCCCGTGCCCGCACCCGCACCCGCACCCGCACCCAGCAGCGTCGCAGGCGGCCTCGCGCCGGCCAGGCCACCCGGCGCCGGCGCCTCGGGCCGCGCCACGCGCGGCGCTTGCGGATCGGGCAGCACCTCGACCGGCGGCATTGGCAGCTGCCGCGGCGGCACCGGCGCGGGCGCGGAAGCCGGGCTGGCCGCCTGGGCCAGCAGCCGGCCGACGCGCTCCTGCTCCTGCCCGGCCTGCCAGCGCTCCTGCAGCCACCACGCCCCATAGCCCAGCAGCGCCAGCAGCGGCAGGCCCAGCAGCGCGGCGCGCAGCCCGGCGCGCGGCCGGGACAGCGCCGGCAGGCGGTCGGGCGCCTCGGCCGGGAACGGGTCGCGGCCAACGTCCCGGGCGCCGACGGGCGCCGGCGGCGCCCGTGGCGCGGCGGTCTCGTCCGCGGCGCCGGGCCGCTCGGCCAGTGCCGGGTCCTGGCCGGAAGCCGGCATGCCCGCCGCAGCGGATGACGGTGGCGCCTGCGCCGCGCGGCCCGCGCCGGGCCGGGCCGGCGCGCCCGCAGCCGGGCCCAGGCCCGCCGCTGCGGATCCCGCCGCGGCCTCGGTGCGGCGCAAGGCGGGGTGCGGAGGCTGCACCGAGGGCGCCGCCGTGGGCGCGTCGCCCAGCAGCGCGCGCAGCGCCACCGCGCCGGCCGGCCGCTCGGTGGGCGACGGCCGCAGGCAGGCCTGCAGCGCCTGCACCAGCCGCTGGCGCGTGCGCCCGCCCGGCGCGGGCAGCGCGCGCTCCAGCGCCAGGGCCACGTCGGCGGCGGTGGTGGTGGAGCCATCCCAGGCTCCGCTGGTGGTGTGGCGCAGCACGGTGCAGGCCAGCGCGTGCAGGTCGGTCCAGGGTCCGCGCGGCAGGTGCGCGCCCTCGGGGCGCACTTCGGGCGCGGCATCCAGGAAGGCATCGGCCTGCCGCAATGCCCGCGCGGCGGATTGAAAGCCCAGCAGCACCGGGCGCTGGCCGGGCGCCCACACCAGTTGCCGCGCGTGCAGGCCGCCGTGCACCAGGCCGGCGGCATGCAGCTGCGCCAGCGGCTCCAGCAGCGCCAGCAGCAGCTCGCGCACTTCGTCGTCGCTGCGCGCCGGGGGCAGCCGGTCCAGCGTCACGCCGGGCAGCAGCGGCATCACGCCGCACAGGCTGCCCTCGGTCTCGCTGGCCTGCAGCACGGTCACCAGGCCCGGCAGGCGCAACCGCGACAGCAGCCGCAGCTCCTCCAGGCAGGCGGCGCGGCCGGTCTCGAAGGCGGCGCGGGCCGCCGCGTCGTCGGGGTCGCGCAGGCGCGGCGTGCCGTCTGCGTCGCGCACGCACAAGGCAGCCGGGGCGTACTCCTTGAGCGCCAGGCGGGCGGCGCCCACCGCGTCGCCGGCCTGGTAGACGGTGCACACCGGCCCGGCGTGCAGCACGGCCTCGATACGGCAGCCCGCCAGCACCGTGCCGACCGCGCGCACCGGCGCCGGGGACGGCAGGTCCTCGCTCGAAAAGGGGGTCATGGCCCGACTATGGCCGCCACGGCCGGGGGTCGGGGGTTGCAAGTGGTGTCAGGATGCGGCTGGGCCGGAAGGCTCCCGGGGTCAGCGACCGTGCCGCCCCTGGTGCCCGCTTCCCGCCGCCGGACGGTCGGGATGCCGCGCATCTCGGCCCGTCATTTCCGCGAAGGCGCACGGGGCTGGCTGGGGAAAGCGGGGAACGACCGGCATCCCGCCATCCCGACAGCACGGGCATCCCGCCCACTGTTTCGTCATTCCGGCGGAAGCCGGGATGACGGATTGGGGTGCGAAGCATCGTGGCTGACGGGATGCGATGCGTCGAGTCTTCCCCGGACATCAACGCGCCTGCGCAGGGATGAAGAAGCAGCAGGCTTGCCGCATCAGCTCCCGGCCGACGCCCCGTTCGACCTTTCCTGCGCGCGTCCGCGCCTCAGGAGCTGATCTCGTTGTTGCGCATCAGCCGCTGGCACTGTGGGTGGCGTCGCCAGGCCGCCTGGCTGCACTGCTGCTGCATGCACTGCAGCAGCGCGTACTTGGCGTGGGCGCTGCAGGCGGCGCGCGGCGCGCCGGCGCCCACGCGCAGCGCGCCAGCAGGACGGGCCGGGCTGGCGGCGGCAGCCACGGGCCGCGATCCCGCTCCGCCGCGGCGCGGTGCGGCCTCGGCACGCGCGGGCCGCGCCGCGGCCTGGTTTGGCGCAGCCGTCGCGGCTGTCGCGGCCGATACCGCCGCCACCGCGACCGCGGCCGCCGGCGCCGCGGTGCTGGCCACCGCCACCGGTGGTTGCGGCTCGGCCGCGGCGGGCACGGCGGGAGGCTCCGGCGGCAGCGCCGAGGCTTCAACCACCGGCTCGGCCTGCGCCACTGCCGGCTGCGGCTGCACGGGCTCCGCACCGGCATCCGGCCCGGACAGTGGCACCGCCGTGTCCACGCTCCAGCCCGGCAACACGCTGGATGACGGGACGGCGGCGCCGGCGAGCAGCTGGTCCACCCGGTGGCGCTCCTGTTCCTGGAGCCACAGGCCGCGCACCCACCAGCCGGTGGCGGCGCAGGCCAGGCCCAGCAGCAGCCCCAGCAGCATCGGGCGCAGGTGATCGCCTCCGCGGCGCGGCAGCGCCGGCAGCGTGAAGGCATCGCGCGGGTGGGGCATCGCCATCGCGCCCGCCGCAGCAAAGGCCGGCGCGAAGCCGGCCGGCCCGGCCGCCGCCGCCGCGCCCGCCTCCGCCCGCCCCGCGGCG
>NZ_VIDQ01000109.1 GCF_009760915.1 Azohydromonas aeria | reverse complement strand
GACCATAGCGAGGTGGTCCCACCCCTTCCCATCCCGAACAGGACCGTGAAACACCTCAGCGCCGATGATAGTGCGGATTCCCGTGTGAAAGTAGGACATCGTCAGGCTAATATCCCGGCAAACGCCCTGACCAATTACATGGTCGGGGCGTTTTGCTTTGGGGCGTTCGAAATGCATACCGGAGTTGCGGCATAGGCGCGCCGGTTGACAGGCCGTGAGAAGAAATGTCGTCATTCCGGCGAAAGCCGGAATCCACGAATGCCGCAGCGCCTCGCTGGCCGGCGCGGGCACGTGCTGGCGGCGCCCGTTCCACCGTATCGGTGCGCGTGGATTCCGGCTTTCGCCGGAATGACGGATCGAGGGACGCGGCATCGCGGCTGTCGGGACGCCAAAATAATCTCTCCAACGAGCGCCACTGGACCCCATGCCAGCCGTCCACCCCCACCAGGGCGATGTTCAACCGCCGCTGTTCGCGTCCTGCGCCAGTTCAGGCACCAGCGCCCGCCCCTTGCCGCCCCCTGCCGCGTACTCGCGCAGCACCGCGCGCGCCACGTCCTCGGCCGCGTCCTGGTGGCACAGCGCCACCACGGCGCCGCCCCAGCCGGCGCCGGTCATGCGCGCGCCCCACACGGCCGGTTGCCGCTGCAGCAGGTCCACCAGGCGGTCCACTTCGGGCACCGACACCTCGTAGTCGTCGCGCAGGCTGGCATGCGAGGCGTTCATGAGCGTGCCGAAGCCGGCGGCGTCGCAGCCCGCGGCGGCCGAGAGCACGCGCTGGTTCTCGCTGACCACGTGGCGCGCCCGCTTGCGCAAGGTCTCGTCGGCCAGCTGCTCCACGGCGGAGAGGTACTCCACGTCGCGCAGCGCCGGCACGCCCAGCGCCGCGGCCGCCGCCTCGCACTCGGCGCGGCGCTGGTTGTAGCCGCTGGTGGCCAGCGAGCGGGCCACGCCCGAGTCCATGACCAGGACGGAGCTGCCCTCCGGCAGGGCGACGAGCTGGCGGCGCAGCGTGCGCGTGTCCAGGAACAGGGCGCTGCGCGTGTCGGCCAGGCTCGACGCCATCTGGTCCATGATCCCGCAGCGCACCCCGGCATGCTCGACCTCCGCGCGCTGCGCCACCTGCGCGATGCGCACGTCGTCGAGCTGCTCCTGCGCCTCCAGCAGCTCGCGCAGCGCGCGCAGCACCGCCACCTCCAGCGCGGCGCTGGAGGACAGGCCCACGCCGATGGGCACGTCCGACACCACGAAGATGTCCAGCGCCGGCACCTGCAGCCCCTCCTGCGCCGCCTCGATCAGCGTGCCGCTGACGTAGAGCGCGAAGGGATTGCCCTCGTCCTCGGCCGCGTCGGTGCCCGGCGCGAACTCCACCGTGCGCCCGTAGGCCGCGGCATGCACGCGCGTGGCGCCGCCACCGTTGCGCCGCATCGCCACGCGCGTGCTCTGCGGTATGGCGCAGGGCAGCACGAAGCCGTCGTTGTAGTCGGTGTGCTCGCCCAGCAGGTTGACGCGGCCCGGGGCGCGGGCGTAGACCTCCGGCCGGCTGCCGAAGACGTCCTGGAAGGTGGGAGTGGTGCTCATGGGGTGGACCTCGCGGACGCCGGCCGCGCACGGGCCGCTGGGGAAGGCTGCGGCGCGCTCACACCACGCCCGGGATGTGCGTCGCCGACACCCGCGTGGCCGCGGCGATGCGCTCGATGGGGATCTTGGGCGTGCGGTCGGCCATCAGGAGCCCGTTGGCCTCCTGGAAGGTGTCGGCGAACTGGGTGTAGCAGAAGCCGCTGAACAGCGCCGTGTGGATGATGGTGTGCAGCAGCCCCTCGTACTGCTGCGCGAAGGTCTCCTCGTCCATCGCCGAGCTGTAGCCCCAGGTGCTCTTCACGCCGGGCTCGGGCGTCTTGATGTAGCGGATGCCGCCGAACTCGGTGAGCATGATCGGCTGGCCGCGGTGCGGGTAGCCGTCGAGGGTGAGGATGCGCCCGCCCGGGCGGCGCCGGTCGAAGAGCTGATCGGTCTTGGTCTCGCCGCCGTAGCGCTGCTTGATGTGCTGCAGGTTGGCGTCGTAGTCGTGGATGCCGATGATGTCGGTCGCGCTCGACTCCCAGCCGTCGTTGCCGATCACGGGCCGGGTGGCGTCGAGCGTCTTGGTCAGGTGGTAGAGCGCCTCCACCGCATGGCGGTGCTCGCGGATGGCGGTCAGGTCGGGCACGCCCCAGCTCTCGTTGAAGGGCACCCAGACGATGACGCAGGGGTGGCTGTAGTCGCGGTCGATGGCTTCCGTCCACTCGCGGATGAGCCGCTTGATGGCGGTGCGCGTGAAGCGGTAGGGCGAGGGCATCTCCTCCCACACCAGCAGCCCCAGGCGGTCGGCCCAGTACAGGTAGCGCGGGTCCTCGATCTTCTGGTGCTTGCGCACGCCGTTGAAGCCCATGGCCTTGGCCAGCTCGACGTCCTTGCGCAGCGCGTCGTCATTGGGCGCGGCCAGCATGGTGTCGGGCCAGTAGCCCTGGTCGAGCACCATGCGCAGCGTGTAGGGCCTGCCGTTGAGCATGAAACGGTCGCGCAGGATCGTGACCGAGCGCAGCGCGGTGTAGGAGGTGAACTCGTCGAGCACCGTCTCGCCGTCGAGCAGCCGGATGCGCGCGTCGATGAGCGTGGGCCGCTCCGGGCTCCACAGCAGCTCGTTGCGGTAGTCGTCGATGCCGGGGTCGGAGAACACGACGATGCGGTCCACCTCGTGCTGCACGACGCGGTAGCGGTCGCGCGCGAGCAGCCGCTCGCCGTGGCGCATTTCGACCTCGACGGAGAGGCTGTCTTCGAGCTGGTCGCCGACGATGCGGGCCTCGAAGCCGATCATGTAGCCCTCGACCTTCGGGGTCCAGCGGATCTTGTCGACGTAGATGCGGCCCACCCGCTCGATCCACACCGTCTGCCAGATGCCGGTGGTGCGCGGGTACCAGATCGAGTGCGGCTCCAGCTGCCAGTCCTGCTTGCCGCGCGGCTTGGTCAGCTCGTGCGGGTCGTCGATGGCCTGCACCGTGATGCGCTGGCGGCCGTCGGCCGCCAGCAGCCGCGTGATGTCGGCCGAGAACGGCGTGTGCCCGCCCTCGTGCGTGACCGCCAGCCGGCCGTTGACCCAGACCCGGGCCTGGTAGTCCACCGCGCCGAAGCGCAGGATGACGCGGTCCTTGCCGGGCGGGATGTCCACCTCGCGCTCGTACCAGCAGCTCTTGTGAAACCCGCGGTCGGCCACGCCGCTGGCGGCGGCCTCGGGCGGGAAGGGCACCGTGATCTGCAGCGGCCACTCGCCGATGTCGGCCGGCGAGTGGTAGCGCCCGTCATCGTCCCAGCAGAAGCGCCAGGGGCCGTTGAGGGACTGCCATTGGGGGCGCTGCAGTTGCGGTCGGGGATAGCCGAAATCCACGTGCCGTTCTCCGTCTTGTCAGGGCATTCGATCGGGCCGTCCGGCGTGTCGCAGGCGGCGGCGGGGCACCGGGCGCGGCAAGCGTTGTGCCCGTGCGACGCTGCGCGAGGCGCCGCCGCCGCCGGCCATGGGCGGCCTGGGCACGGCGGCTGCCAGCGCCGCGCAAGCCTTGCCGCAGCCGCGGCTCCCCCTGCCATGCCCATGCTCAATGAACTGAACTACGTCGATGCGCTGCTGGCCGCGCTGGTGCTGCTGGCCGCCTGGGGCGGCTGGCGCCGCGGCTTCCTGGTGGCGACGCTGGAGCTGCTGAGCCTGGCCGCGGCGCTGCTGGCGGCGCTGTGGGGCTACGCGCGCGCGGCCGTGCCGCTGCAGCCGCACCTGGACGACGCCTGGGCGCGGCCGGTGGCCTTCCTGGTCATCTTCCTGCTGGTGCGCATCGTGCTGGGCCGGCTGCTGCTGGCCGGCGCCCGGCGGCTGCCGCAACCGGTGCATGCGCACCGAGCCAATCGCGCGCTGGGCCTGCTGCCGGGCGCGGCCAGCGGGCTGATCGACGCCACGCTGGCGGTGATGCTGTTGCTGGCGCTGCCGCTGTCCGACAACTTGAGCAACGCCACGCGCGACAGCCGCCTGGCGCAGCGCCTGGCGCCGGCCGTGCAGTGGGTGGAGGCGCGGCTGCTGCCCATCTTCGACGAGGCCGCGGGCCGCACCTTCAACCTGCTCACGGTGCGGCCGGAGTCGGGCGAGACCATCCAGCTGTCCTACACCGTCCAGGACCCGCGCCCGCGCCCGGAGCTGGAGGCGCGCATGCTGGAGCTGATCAACCGGGAGCGGGAGAAGGAGGGGTTGAAGCCGCTGCGCGCCGACCCCGAGGCGGCCGAGGTGGCGCGGCTGCACTCGCGCGACATGTTCGCCCGCGGCTACTTCTCGCACGTCGCGCCCGAAGGCGCCGACCCCTTCGACCGCATGCGCCGCGGCGGCGTGCGCTTCCTGCTCGCGGGCGAGAACCTGGCGCTGGCGCCGACGCTGGACCTGGCGCACCGCGGGCTGATGAACTCGCCTGGGCACCGCGCCAACATCCTGCGCCCGGGCTTCGGGCGCGTGGGCATCGGCATCCTCGACGGCGGCCGGCGCGGGCTCATGGTCACGCAGAACTTCAGGAACTGAGGCCGTGGCGGTCGGGCGACGGGCACGCGCGCCGACGGTTGCCGCGCCCGGGGTGCCTTCAGGACAATGCCGCGCCATGCGAGCCAGCCGTCGTCGTCTCCTGCCCCTCCTGGCCGCGCCGGCCGTGCTGCCGCTGCTGCTCCAGGGCTGTGCCACGGCGCCCGCGCCGCGCCCGGCCACGCCGAACGCGCCGGCGCCACGGCCGCTGCTCACGTCGCCGGGCATCTCGCGCCTGAGCGAGGAGCAGGGGCGCGACGCCACCGTGTACGCGCTGGGACTGGTCGGCACGCCTTACCGCTGGGGCGGCAACACGCCGGAGTCGGGCTTCGACTGCAGCGGGCTCATCGCCCACGTCTACCGGCACGCCGCCGGCGTCGCCTCGCCGCGCTCCACCGCCGAGCTGCAGGGCTGGGGCGGCGACGTGCCGGTGCAGTCGCTGCGCAGCGGCGACCTGGTGCTCTTCGGCGCCTCGCGACGCGTCACGCACGCCGGCATCTTCGTCGGCAACGACCGCTTCGTGCACGCGCCGTCCACGGGCGGTCAGGTGCGGCTGGAGCGCATGAGCGCGCCGTACTGGTCGCAGCGGCTGCTGGCGGTACGCCGGCCCTGAACCCGCCGCACGCCGGGCCGGCCGGCCCGCGAAACAACATACTCGATTCAACCGGGACAGTCCCGTACCAGATCGGTGACGTGACGACCGGCGCAGCGGCCCCACCGACCCGCTCACCTCACTGATCCGCCTGTCGCCACCTCTCGTGCCCTTCAACCGGCGCTGCCGCGACCACGCACAGCCCAAGCATCACCAACACCTGGGTTGGCCGGGAGCTTCGTGTATGTAGTTTGTCGCTTGATCCATCTCAATCGGCTACCGCGTCACGCCACCGTCCGCCGGCCAGGACGCCAAACCCGTCACGCCCGGGCCTTTTCATGTGCCGAAACGCGCTAAGCAGGTGGCTATGCTGAGCCGATAACCCGGTTGGGAAAACAAGACGACACCAGTCATGCACATCGCCATCGCAGAAGACGACCTCGACCAGCAGGACCTGCTGCGCCTGTGGCTTGAAGGCGCGCAGCACAGCGTGGCCACCCACGCCACGGTCGCAAGCTATCTCGACGCGCTCAAGCACGAGCGCTTCGACATGCTGCTCATCGACTGGATGCTGCCCGACGGCACCGGCGCGGACCTGCTGCAGTGGGCGCGCGGCAACCTGGGCTGGGAGACGCCGATCCTGGTGCTGACCGCGCGCGACGACGAGGAGACGGTGGTGCAGGCGCTGCAGGCCGGCGCCGACGACTACGTGGTCAAGCCGCCCAAGCATGCCGAGCTGCTCGCGCGCGTGGCCGCGCTGGGCCGGCGCGTGCGCTCCAACGGGCTGCCGGTGCTGCGCCTGGGCGCTTTCGAGATCGACATCCAGCGCCAGCGCCTGTCGCTCGACGGCGAGCCGGTGGTGCTGACGCAGAAGGAGTTCGACCTGAGCGCCTACCTGTTCCAGAACCCCGGCAAGCTGCTCTCGCGCGACCACCTGCTCAACAAGATCTGGGGCCTCAACGCCGAGGTGGACACCCGCACCGTGGACACCCACGTCAGCCGCCTGCGCAAGAAGCTCGGCCTCGACGGCAGCCGCGGCTGGAAGCTCGTGCCGGTGTACGGCGTGGGCTACCGCTTCGAGCGCACCGAGGTGCCCGCCGCCGCCTGAAGCCGCGGCCCCGGCGCCAGCGCCGGCAGCGGCGCCGTGTCGGCCGGTCAGTCGTCCAGGTGCGCGTTGGCCATCGCCGCCTGCGCGGCGGCGATCCAGCGCCGCAGGAAGCGCGACTCCTGCGCGCCGATGCGCTCGAAGTGCGCTCCGACCGTCCACTGCGCCTCGCCGTGCCTGCGGCAGTACACCACCTTCATTTCCGGCACGACGATCACCATGTCGTCCAGCCGCAGCGACACGTCGCGGTAGATCGTGCCCGACGGCACGCCCGGCCCGGCCATCTCGAAGGCCACGCCTTCCTCGCTGAGGTTGCGCAGCCGCAGCACGCGGTTGTCGTCCTTGCCCTCGGTCGCGTCGCCGTCGGCTTCGCCCCCGCCCCCGGCACCGCCGCGCCGGTCCTGGCTGCCGGCCGGCAGCGCCAGCTCGGCGTGGAACTGGTGGCCGTTGAGCCCCGTGACCCGGAAGTGCCGCCGCGACTGCACCAGGATCATCTGCGCCGGCAGCGGCGCGCGCAGCCGGCCCTGGCCGCGGTAGGCCACCGGGTGCAGCGAGAACATCAGCACGCCCTGCTCGGAGCAGGCGGTGACGTTGAGCGTCTCGGGCATCTCCTGCGGCCACGGCTGCTGGCCCTGCAGCAGCCGCAGCGCCAGGCCGCCCGTCTCGGCTTCGCCCAGCAGCCGCGCCGCGTGGTCGAAGGCCGCGTCCTCGCTTTGCAGCGACACCGAGCCGCCAGCCTTGGCCAGCCGATGCAGCATGCGCTGCACCGCCGCCTCGCCGCGGAGGGTCGTCTCGTCCACCGTGCGCACGGGCACCTCCGGCGTCGGCTCCCAGAGGCGGCGCAAGGCGGTCCAGACGGCACTGGTGTTCATGGCGGCGAATCCTCAACAACTGGTTACCCATTGAAAGGATAACAAGTGATAAGGCCGCCGCACCCCGCGTCGCATCAAGCCGACGCGGCGTTTGCCGACTTCGCCACAACCGGGGCCCGCCCGGCCTGCCCGTGCAGGCTTCAGGCCGCGGCCGGCAGCCCCTCCAGGGGCAGCTGCAGCGAGTCGAGCCCGCGCAGCCACTCGCGCATGCGCTCCATCGACATCGGCCGCTCCAGCAGGTAGCCCTGCACCTCGGTGCAGCCGGCTGCGCGCACCGCGGCCAGCTCGCTCGAAGTTTCGACGCCCTCGGCCACCACGCGCAGGCCGAGCCCGCGCGCCATGCGGGCGCAGGCGTCCACGATCACGCGCTTGCCGGCGTCGGCCTCGATGCCGGCGACGAAGGAGCGGTCGATCTTGAGCTCCGAGAACGGCAGCTGCGACAGCTGCAGCAGGCTGGAGTAGGCGGTGCCGAAATCGTCGATGGACAGGTTGAAGCCCAGCAGCCGGATGCGCGAGGCGTTCTCGATCACGGTGGGCTGGTCGGCCGCGGCGTCGCTCTCGGTGATCTCGATGGTCATCCAGCTCGGGTCCAGGCCGCTGCGCTGCACGGCCTCTTCCAGGGCGCTGCAGAACGACGGGCTGGACAGCGAGTGCAGCGAGGCGTTGATGGAGCCGCTCAGCGGCATGCCTTCCTCCAGGCACTGCACGATGAACTCGCAGGTGCGGCGCACCAGCACCAGCGTGGCTTCCTCCAGCAGCCCGTGGCGCTTGAGCGCGGGCACCAGACGGTCGGGCATGAGCAGCGTGCCGTCGGCCGCGAGGCCGCGCATGAGCGCCTCCACGCCCACGACCTCGCGGCTGTCCAGGCGCAGCTGCGGCTGCAGGAAGCCCTGGATGCGGTCCTCGTCGAGCATGGCGCGCAGCTCGGCCTCGGTGAGCTCGGCCGGCTGCTCGCGCACCTGCGCCGGCACCTGGCGCCGGTACTCGCGCAGCGCCTCGGCCACCTGCCGCGGCGCCACGGGGCGCTCGGCGAAGCCCGCCACCGCCAGCTTGCAGGCCGCGGCCATCGCCACCGCGCTCTTGATCACGGAGCGCTGCTGGCGGCTGGTGAAGAACAGGGCCGGCGCGCGCGTGTCGCCGGCGAGCAGCCGCATCAGCCGGAAGGCGTCGCCGTCCTCGTAGCGCAGCCCGCACACCAGCACGTCCGGCGGGGCGCTCTCGCAGTGCAGGTGCAGCAGCAGCAGCTGCGTGTGCGTCAGGCGCAGCTCCACCTGCCAGCCTTGCGACAGCAGCTCGCCCTCGATCTGGGCTGCATGCGCCGCATCGTTGATGAGCAGCCAGGCGCGGCCCAGGGAAATTTGCGGCGCGGTCATGGATACAGCGTGGTCGGACATCACAGGCTCGCCGAAGGCGCGTACTGCTGGCACAGCAGCCGCATGTCGTGGAAGGAAGTGGGCTTGAGCAGCAGGCCGTTGAAGCCGGCGGCGACGATGCGCGCCTGCTCCTCGGGCATGCCGTGGGCGGTGTAGGCGATCACGGGCAGCTCGCGCAGCCGCAGGTCCTCGCGGATGCGCCGGCACACCTCCTCGCCGCCGAGCAGCGGCATGCGCAGGTCCAGCAGCACCAGGTCGAAGCGCTCGGCGGCCAGCAGCGCCAGCGCGTGCAGCCCGTCGTCGGCCATCTGCGGCAGCCAGCCCAGGCGCCTCAGCAGCGTGGCGGCCAGCCGGCTGTTGAGTGCGTTGTCATCCACCAGGAGGGCCTTGGGTTGTTGAGTCATTGGTCGTTTCCTTGGACGCGCCCGGCTGCGCCGGGGCGCGCGCCTTCCGGCGTGGTCGTGTTTGCGTTCGCGTTCGCGTTCGGGGTCGTGTTCGCAATCCGGGTCTGAGCCTGGGCCTGGGTCCGGGCCGCGGCCGCCGGGGCGGCCAGCGGCAGCCGCAGCAGCGCGCACGTGCCCTGTCCCGGTACCGATTCGATGAGCAGCTCGCCGCCCAGCAGCGCGGTGAGCTCGCGCGCCAGCGGCAGGCCCAGGCCCGGCCCCTGCGCGCGGTGCACGTAGTCGGCGGCTGCGGCGCCGGCCGCCGGCGGCGAGCGCAGCGCGCCCAGCTGCGCGGCCGACATGCCGATGCCGCTGTCGCGCACTTCGATGCGCACGCCCACGGCCTCGGGCTCGGCATCGAGCGCCAGGCTCACGCCGCCGCGCTCGGTGAACTTCAGCGCGTTGGTCAGCAGGTGGTTGAGCACCTGCGCCAGCCGCGAGCGGTCCGTCACCAGCGTGGCGTCGCACGCCCGCGGGGCGATGTCCAGCCGCAGCGCCAGGGCCCGCGCCTCGGCCGTGGCGCGGTGCATGGCCGTGATCTCGTGCAGCAGCGCGGGCAGCGCCACCGTCTCCAGCTGCAGCCCCAGCCGCCCGGCCTCGATGCGTGCCAGGTCCAGCAGCGTGCCCAGCAGCGCATGCAGCTGCTCGGCGCTGTGGTGCACGATGCCGCCGAACTCGCGCGCTTCCGGGTCGGTGGAGGTGTCGCGGATGAGCTCGGCGTAGCCCAGGATGCCGTTGAGCGGGGTGCGCAGCTCGTGCGACATGGTGCGCAGGAAACGGGTGCGGGTCTCGTCGGCGGCCTGCGCCCGCTGCTCGCTCTCGCGCAGTCGCTGCCGCAGCGCCTGCTCGCGCCCCAGCGCGCGCGCCAGCGCCAGCAGCGCCACTAGCAGCGCCAGCGCCAGCACCGCCATGCCGACCAGGCCGTCCATCACCAGCTCCAGTCGGCGCTGGACTGGGCGCGCGTACGCCCGGCCAGCGGCTCGCGCCACCAGTCGCGGGCATCCAGCCCCTCGGTGGCGGCGAAGCGCGGCAGCAGCGGGTAGGCCAGCGCCAGGTCCATGCGCTCCAGCGGCGGCGCCCACCCTTCGGGCACCATCAGCGCCAGCGGCAGTCCGCCGTCGCTGCGGTCGTTCACGCGCAGCTCCCGGCCGCTGGCCAGCAGTTTCAGCCACGGCTCGCCCGCGCCCACGGTGTGCAGGCTCACCGCCGGGTCGAAGCGCACCGTGAAGCTGGCCTTGGGCCCGCGCACGAAGGCGTCGGCCCCCGAGGTGTTGACCGGAGCGCCGGCATCGGCGCCGGGCGCCGGGAACGCCGCGCGCGTGTCGCGGAAGGCGGTCCAGCGCAGCCGGCCGTAGCCGGCCGTGATGGCGCAGGGCAGGGGCTGCCCGGCCGGGGTGACGGTGCTGCACTCGGCCGTGGCGGCGGCGCCCGGCGGCAGCCGCAGGTCCAGCGTCCAGTCGTGGCCGGCATCGCTGCCGCGCGCCACGATGAAGGCCTGGCCCTCGATGCGGTCGATCCGCCCGTCGGCATCCAGGCCGAGCCGGTACTGGTAGGCGACGACCAGGTCGTTGAGGTCGTAATCACCGGGCTGCGGCGCGCTGTCCTCGTAGGCGGCCATGAAGAAGCCCGCCCCCGGCTGCGGCAGCCACTCCGCCGGCGCGCGGCCCGCGGCCCGCGGCGCGGCCTGGTCCGCCGCCACCGGCGCGGCCGCGGCAGCCGGCACCAGCGCGGCGGCTTCGGGCCCGAGGCCGGCGTCGCGGTCGCTGCTGCAGCCGCCCAGCGCGGCCGCCAGGGCCAGCGCGGCGAGCAGCGCGCCACCGGGGCGCAGAACTTGCGGGTACGTCATGGAGAGTCCGGTCCAAAGGGAGCGGCGGCATGCCGCTCCAATGGGACGAACTCTAAAAATCCAGATGTAAAAGGTCGTTGCAGGACTGTGTCGCCGTCCCGCGCGCCCGTGCCCCTGCCCGGGCGGTGCGGCGCGCCGGCAGCTTCAGTCCGCGCGCGGCGAGCGCCGGTGCGTCAGCCGCACGGTGTTGACGCCGTTGCGGTGCAGGTGCTCCACGCTGTCGCTGGCCGAATGCATGATGAACATGCCGAAGCCGCCCTCGGGGTAGTCGTCGAGCTCGCCCAGCGCCACGGGCCCGGGCGCCTCGAAGGCCTCGCCCAGGTGCACCATCTCCACCACCATGGCCGTGTCGTCGATGGCCACCACCAGCTCCACCGGCGCGTCGTCGGGCCGGCCCTGGCCATGGCGCACGACGTTGGTGAAGGCCTCCACGCAGGCCACCACGAACAGCGCGCGCTCGTCCTCGGCCAGGCCGGCCTGGCGCGCGCGGTACTCGACCAGGCCGCGCACGTCGTAGATCGCCTCCAGCCGCGCCGGCAGCTCGCGCCGGCTGCGCAGCGGCTGGCTCAGCGAGCGCATGGCCAGCGCCAGCGTCACGTCGTCCTTGAACTCCGCGCCCATGTCCTGCAGCCGCCGCCGCAGCAGGTGCAGCAGCGCCGCGGGCGTGGGCACGTATTGCAGCAGCTCCGCCACCAGCGCCAGGATCTGCTCGCGCCCCATGCGGCTGCCGTCGGGCAGCAGCGCGTCCACCGCGCCGTCGCTGCACATGAACAGCGACTCCTCGGGGCCCAGCTGCAGCGTGTCCTGCTGGAAGCTGTCCTCGTCGAGCACGCCCAGCGGCGGGTGCTGGTTGGCCAGCACCCGGCGCGAGCCGTCGGGCGTCAGCAGCACCGGCTCCTCGTGTCCGCAGCCCACCCACGTCAGCGTGCCCGCGCGTGTGTCGATGCGCAGGTGGCACAGCGTCACGAAGGCTTCGAGCTGCTGCAGGTTGGGCGTGAGCGCGCGGCTGACCGCGCCCATGATCTGCGCCGGCGAGGGCAGCTCGTCGCGGTGCTCCGGCGTGGCCATGAGCTCGGCCACGCAGCGGCTGATCTGCATCTTGGTGGCCGCGCCGATGAGCGCCGCGCTCACGCCCTTGCCCATGACGTCGCCCACGACGATGTCGATGCCGCGGTTGCCCAGCGGAAGGAACTCGACGAAGTCGCCGTCGATGCCCTGCGAGGCCTGGTTGAAGGTGCTCAGCCACAGGCCCGGCAGCCGCTGGTCGGGGCGCTGCACCAGCAGCGTCTGCTGGATGCGCGCGCCGATGCGCAGCTCGCGCTGGCGCGCGCGCTCGAGCTCGCGCAGCGCCAGGCGCCGCGCCGAGACGTCCTCGACGATGCCCAGCATGAAAGCCGGCCGTCCGTCGGCCGCGCGCGCCAGCGAGGCGTTCAGGCGCACCCACACGTAGCGGCCGTCCTTGCGCCGGTAGCGCTTTTCCTGCGTCACGCTGCCGAGCTCGCCGCTGAACAGCCGCCCGGTGGCCTTCTCGCTGCTGGGCTGGTCGTCGGGATGGATGAGCGTGCGCGCATCCAGCGCCAGCAGCTCGGCCTCGGAGTAGCCCAGCAGCGCGCACAGCGCGGCATTGACGCGCAGCAGCCGCCCCTCGGGGCTGCGCTCGAGCATGCCCACGGCCGCCTGCTCGAACGTGGCGCGAAACCGCTCCTGGTTGCGCGCGTTCTCCTCGTGCGCGGCCTGCAGCTGCTTCTGAGCGATGCGCTCGCGGCGCATGCCCCGGTCGGCCACCAGGCCCAGCACGGCCAGCAGCAGGCACATCGCCGAGGCCGCGGCGCCGATGGCGCTGCTGCGCTCCAGCCAGCGCTGGCGCAGCGGCGCCCAGGGCCGCTCCACCACCGCCACCAGCGGCCACTGGCCCGAGGCGCGGTAGGCGCCCACGACCTCGGCGCCCTGGCTGCCCTCGCCGATGTAGCTGCCCAGCTCGGGCTGCGGCCGTCCCGGCAGGAACGGCGGCAGGTGCGCGAGCAACTCTCCCGGCGGCAGCCCGGCCTCGGCGGTGCCGGCGCTCAGCAGCCGGCCCTGCGGGTCCGTCACCAGCGCGCGCAGCGGCGCGCCGGCCACGGCCAGGTCGTGCCCGGTGGCGAAGTGGTCGGCATCGAGCAGCGCCACCAGCCACAGCTCGCGCCCGCTCTCGCCGCGCACCCGGTGCACCAGCGGCAGCCCCACCGCGCCCAGCGTGGGCCGCGGCTGCGCCGCCGAGAGGTCGCCCAGGTCGCGCACCGCCAGCAGCGGGCCCAGCCACTCGCGGGCCGCGTCGGGCGTGTCGGTGCGCAGCAGCAGCTGCGGCTCGATGCGCCGGCCCACGTCGCCGGGCGTGGAGCTGCCCACGATGCGGCCCTGCACGTCCAGCACCGAGAGGCCGCGCAGCGCGTGCTGGCCGGCGAGCTGCTCGACCAGCAGCCGCGACAGCGCGCGCTCCTGCGCATCGGGCCCGCGCAGCAGCGGCGACTCCGCCAGCACCCGCAGCAGCCCGGCCACGCCGGCCAGGGTGCGCGTGGCATGGCTTTCGACCACGCGGGCCTGGAGTTCGGCCTGCGCCATGGCGGCGTGGCGCATCTCGTTGCGCTCGTGCAGCGACAGCCCCAGCGCCATGCCTACCAGCAGCATGCACAGCAGCCACACCGCCGCGCGCAGCTGGCGCCGCCGCGCGCGCAGCATGCGCGCCGAGGCATCCCAGGGCGCCGCGTCGGCGTCGCCGTCACCCGCCAGGGCCCAGCGATCCGGCACCGCGCCGGCATCGGCGGGCCGCGGCCCGGCGCCCTCGGCGGACAAGGGAGCGGGCTTCGGGGAAGTGTCGGGCGATGCCACCGCGCGGCTACCGGCCAGGCCCCGGCACGGCGCCTTGCGGCGCCACGGTGGACGGCGAGGCCGCGCTGGACGGCGGCAGGGGCAGCAGAGGCGGCAGCGCGCGGGCGCCTGGGGATCGGTACGGCTTCATGGACGGCGGGGCCGGGAATGCGCCGCGCACGATGGCGCGGGCGGCGGCAGGCAACTGCGTAACATAGCCCAGCCGCGGCGGCATCGGCCCGCACGCGGGCCGCGGCAGGGCGCCGTTGCCTGTGCAAATGTCACGCGCCCCGGCGCCTGGACGCGTGCCGGCACCGGGCCACGCCGTGGCGCCACCCGCATCACTCGCCGCGGCGCAGGCTGCCGGCGTCCTCCGGCGCCTGGCGCTCCTGGCGCTCCTGCAGCCACTGCGCGATCAGCCCCGCCAGCGCCGTGATGTCCGCCGGCTTGACCAGGTGGTGGTCGAAGCCGGCGGCGCGCGCCTGCTGCTGGTCGGACTTGTGGCCGTAGCCCGTGAGCGCGATCACCAGCGCGCGCTGCGTGGCCGCAAGCGTGCGCAGGTGGCGCACCACCTCGAAGCCGTCCATGCCCGGCAGCCCGATGTCGAGCAGCACCACGTCGGGCTCGAAGGCCTTGGCTCGCTCCAGCGCCTGCGGCCCGCTGTGCGCGGTCTCCACGCTGTGGCCCTCCATGCGCAGGAACATCGCCACCGTGTCGGCGGCGTCCACGTTGTCGTCCACCACCAGCACGCGGCACACGGCCGCGGCCGGCGCCGCGCCGGGGTCGGCCTGCGCCGGCAGCGCCGGCGCGTTCATCTCGGTCAGGCAGGGCAGCCGCACCACGAACTCCGAGCCGTGCCCGGGCCCGGCGCTGCGCGCCTCCACCGTGCCGTGGTGCAGCTGCACCAGGCGCTGCACCAGCGTCAGCCCCACGCCCAGGCCGCCCTGGCTGCGGTCGAGCGAGCGCTGGCCCTGCTCGAACAGGTCGAACACGTTGGGCAGCAGCGCCGGCTCGATGCCCACGCCGTTGTCGCGCACGCTCACCAGCGCCTGGCCCGGCCGCAGCTGCAGCGACACCTCCACCAGCCCGCCTTCAGGCGTGTACTTGGCGGCGTTGTTGAGCAGGTTGGCCACCACCTGCGACAGCCGCGCGAAGTCGCCGCGCAGCCACACCGGCGCGCCCGGCAGCTGCGTATGCAGGCGGTGGCGGCGCGCGTCGAGCATCGGCCGCGCCGTCTCGATGCCGTGCGCCACCACGGCCAGCAGGTCGATGGTGGCGACCTGCAGGCTGATCTTGCCCTGGCTGATGCGCGCCACGTCGAGCAGCTCCTCCACCAGCGCCGTCATGTGCCGGACCTGGCGGTCCATCACGTCGGTGGCCCAGGCCAGCCGGGGCTGCCCCGGCGGGGCCACGCGGCGCACCACCTCCACGGCGTTGCGGATCGGCGCCAGCGGGTTGCGCAGCTCATGCGAGAGCATGGCCAGGAACTCGTCCTTGCGCCGGTTCAGCGCCATGAGCTGCTCCTGCGCATGGCGCCGCTCCTCGATCTCGGACTGCAGCGAGCGGTACAGCCGCGTGTTCTCGAAGGCCAGCGCCGCGCGCTCGCACAGCGAGCGCAGCAGCTCGCGGTCCTGCGGCGCGGCCACGTAGAGGGCGCCCAGCACGCGCTGGGCATGCAGCATCGGCACGACCACGCCCGCGGGCAGCGCATGCGCCCGGGCGTCGCGCCCCTCGTCGATCGCCTCGCAGGGGTCGATGTCCAGGCTCTGCGCCTGGCCCGTGTCCAGCGCCCGCGCGAAGGCCTCGCACACCGCCGGCGCCATCTCCCGCAGCGCGTGCTGCCCGAACTCGACGGGCTCGCCGGCGCGGTCGCCGCGTCCCACCAGCAGCGGCGCCACCGCGTCCGGCGCGTCGGGCTGCAGCAGCAGCGCGGCGCAGGGACTCAGTGCCGGCACCACCAGCGCCAGCAGCCCGCGCATGGCCACCCCGGCGTCGAGCGAGGCACTGAGCACGGCGCTGACCTGCGACAGGAAGCCCGAGCGCCAGGTGGCGCGCTCGGCGGCGGCGCGCGCGGCCTCGGCCGCGGCCAGCGCCACGCGCTGGTCGGCCTGGCGGCGCACGCGGCGCTGCATCACGTGCAGGTCCACGAACACCTGCACCTTCGAGCGCAGCACCGCCGGCACCACCGGCGACATGATGTAGTCCACGGCGCCGAGCTCGTAGCCGCGGTGCGTCTGCACCTCGTCGGCATAAGCCGTGACGAAGATGATGGGCGTGTGCGCCGCGCGCTTGTACTGGCGGATCAGCCGCGCCGTCTCCAGCCCGTCCATGTCGGGCATGTTCACGTCCAGCAGGATCACCGCGAACTCGCGGCGCAGCACCTCGCGCAGCGCCTCGGCGCCGGAGTGCGCCGATACCAGCTCCTGGCCCAGGTCCTCCAGCACGGCGCGGAACACCAGGTGCTTTTCCGGCAGGTCATCGACCAGCAGGATGCTGGCGCGCTCGGGTGCGTCCTCGGCCTCGGCCTCGGCGCCGGCGTGCTCGCCCTGGAACGCCGCGGCCGGGCCGGGCGGGGGCCGTTGCGGCGGTTGCGGCGGTTGCGGCGGCATCGGTGTCAGGGGCATAGCCACCCCTTGAGCACGCTCAGCAGGTGCTCCGGGTCCACGGGCTTGGACAGGTAGTCCCAGGCGCCGGCCTCGATGCACTTCTGGCGGTCGCCCTTCATGGCCTTGGCCGTCACGGCCACCATCGGCAGCTCGCGCCCGCGCGGCAGCTGGCGGATGTGCTGCATGGTGGCCAGCCCGTCCATCTCCGGCATCATGATGTCCATCAGCACGATGTCGATGCCGGGGTCGGCCTGCACCATGCGGATGGCCTCGCGCCCGTTGTCGGCCGAGACGATCTCCATGCCGTGGTCGTCGAGCACCGTGGCCAGCGCAAAGATGTTGCGCATGTCGTCATCGACGATCAGCGCCTTGCGCCCGCGCAGCGAGCGACGCGCCTGCGCCACCGCCTCCACCGCCCGCGCCTCGGCCTCGGACATCTCGGCGGCGTTGCGGAACAGCGCCAGCGAGGCCAGCCCCAGCAGCGCCTGCGGCGTCTGCGCCACCTGCAGGCTGAAGCCCCCGCGCTGGCGCAGCCAGGCGCTGTCCTCGCCGGCGCCGCCGGGCGCCCACAGCAGCACCGGCAGCTGCAGCGCCAGCGGGTGCGATTCCAGCGCCTCGCGCACGTCCTCGGGCCGCACGCCGCCCAGCCGCGCGTCGATCACCAGCGCGTCCGCCTCGTGGAGTCGTGCCCGCACCGAGCCGGCATCGTCGGCGAACAGGATCTCCACGCCGCTCGTGAAGCCTTCGGCCAGCGCGCGCCGGGCCTCGCCCTCGGCCAGCGCCGCCAGCAGCCGCCGCACCGGGCGCTGTGCGAACTCGTGCAGCCGCGCGAAGGCCGCGTCGAGCACGTCGCGCGAGGACAGCGGCTTGCCGATGAAGCGCACCGCGCCGCTGGAGAGCGCCTGCTCGCGCGCGTCGTCGGTGGAGATCACGCACACGGGCAGGTGGCGCGTGCGCGCGTCGGCCTGCAGCCGCTGCAGGATGCGCCAGCCCGGCATGTCGGGCAGGTGGATGTCCAGCGTCACCAGCGAGGGCCGGTACTCGGTGGCCAGGCTCAGCGCGCCGGCGCCAGTGGTCGCCACCAGGCCCTTGAAGCCGGCCTGCCGCGCCGACTCCAGCATCAGCCGCGCGAAGCCCAGGTCGTTCTCCACGATCAGCAGCACCGCCTCGCCGGCCATGAGCCCGTGGCGGTCGTCGTCGGCCACGTTCTCGAAGGTGTCGGGCTCGGCCGGTGCCGGCGCCGGCAGCGCCGGCATGGGCGGGCGCGGCGAGGGCGGCGGCGGCGCCAGCGCCGCG
>NZ_VIDQ01000108.1 GCF_009760915.1 Azohydromonas aeria | reverse complement strand
GGCGCGCCGTCCGCGCCCGTCGCCGCGGCGCCCGCGCCGGCGGCACCGGCCGTGCACGACGCGCAGGCCCAGGCGCTGGCCCGGGCGCGGCAGGCCTTCGAGGCGCTGCCCGAAGAGGAGCAGGCCGCCTGGATGGAGCGGCTGCGCGCGCACGTGGTGGCCAGCGGCACCGCCACGCCGACGCTGATGCGCCGGCTCGATGCGCGCCAGTGGCAGTCGCCGCTGGTGATGGCCCGCATGGTGCGCTTCTACATGGAGCAGGGCGAGGGCTGAGGGCAGGGCGCTGCGCCGCCCGGCCGCTCAGTGCGGCACCCAGCGCGCGATGCGGCTGAAGAGCTTCTTCAGGTCCTCGGCCTCGTAGCGGCCCAGGCCGGGGTCGTCGTTGGCCTCGAAGGCCTCGGCCAGCTCCAGCCAGTCGGCTTCGAGCAGGTGCTCGCCCGCCAGCGCCAGCAGCCGGCCTTCCTCCAGCGCCATGTGGGCCCAGGCGGCCGCCGCGAAGTCCTGCACCGCCTCCTGCAGCGCCGGGGCGGCTTCGGGCGCGCCGGCGGCGCAGCGGTCCACCAGCCGCGTCAGCCGCCGCACCGCCTCGTACTCGGCCTGGTGCTGGCGCTCCAGCTCGGCCAGCAGCTCCGCCGCGTCCGGATGGCGCTCCAGCAGCCGCGCGTGCAGGTGCCGCTCCTCCTTGGGATGGTGCAGCCGCTCCGGGAAGTCGCGCAGGTACTGCAGCATCGGCCGCAGCGCCGCCACGTCGAGCCGCCCGCCCTGGCGCGCCTCGGCCGCCAGGCCCTGCATCCCCTTGACCACCACGGCCATGGAGCGGTGCTCGTCGAGCAGGGCCGCGGTGGCACGCTCCCGCGCGGTGAGCGGCTCGTCGCGCTCCACGCGCGTGACCAGCACCGGCACGCGCGACTGGCGCAGCACCCGCTCGGTGTGCGAGCCCTGCAGCCAGGTGCGCATGCCGCGCAGCCCGTGCGAGGCCATGACGATGAGGTCGCAGCCGCGCTCGGCGGCGGCGTCGAGGATGGCTTGCGCAGGGCGCCCGGTGATGCGGGCCAGGCCGTCGCAGGGCACGCCCAGCGCCTGTGCCTCGGCCTGGGCCTTGCCCAGCAGCGCGGCGCTGTCGCCAAAGGCCTCGTGGGCGAACCAGGCCGGGTCGAGCTCGCGCAAGGCCGAGCCCTCGCCGGTGCCGCCGAAGTCCGGCGCGCCATGGAAGAAGGTGATGCGCGCGCCCAGGCGCTGGGCCAGCCGGGCGGCCTGCGTGATGTTCAGGGCGGACAGCGCGGTGCCATCCACGGGCACGAGCAGGTGCTGATACATGGGAAACGGGTGTTGGGAACAGGTGCAAGTGTGACCGGGTTCACGGGCCGGCCTTGGCCGGAGCGTGGCTGCGCCGGGGCTTCGCTGCGTTTCGCGCTCAACCGGTGGCACGGGCCGGGCCATCGTGCAGCCCCGCCCGGGTCAGGGTGCATGCGACGCCGCGCACCTTCGCGGCAACGACATGAGCCAGGCTTGACGTGGCTCAAACCGGGCGCCCGCGACAGCACCAGTGCAGGGCAGCGAACGCTCCCCGGGTGGCCGATTTCACGCTTCGAACCCTAAGTTTCACATTTCTGGTGCGGGCCCCTACAGGGGTCGCCGCCGTGGCCGTAAAGCAGGCGGAGCCCACGCGCAAGAAGACTGTGAGCTACCGCACTCAGGCCGACCCGGGAAGAGCCCGGGTTCACAGTCCTGCCACGAAGTGGTGCGTGGGCCAAACACACTGCGCGGCATGCCCAAACGGCAAGCCCCGACGGCTGACCGAGCGAAGGCTGCGCCCACCGGCGCTTGCGCACGCATCGACCTGCCGGCCTCGTGTCCGTTGCCGAGGCCACGTTCTTTGACCCGACCTTCGTTCCCCCCTTTCCCGGAGATTTCCTGATGTCCCTCGTCCGCAAGGCCAGCACGCTGGCCGCCTCGTCGCCTGCGCAACTGTCCGGCGGCGCCATCCCCAAGCAGGTGGCGCGCGACGCCGACCAGCAGCGCAAGCGCGCGCGCACGCTGGCCAAGCAGCAGCAGGCCGCCGAGCGCGTGGCCGCCGCCTCCAGCCAGCTGGCCGCCGGCATCAACGAGGCTTCTTCCGCCGCCGAGGAGCTGCGCCGCGCTTCCGGCCAGATCGCCACCGGCGCCGAGGAGGCCGCCGGCGCCGCGCAGGAGTCGCTGGCCGCCATCAACCAGGTGTCCGTGGCCATCACGCGCCAGCTCGAGGCCGTCAACACCGCGCGCGGCACGGCCGAGGCCATGCAGACGCTCGCGGGCCAGGTCAATGCCGAGGTGCAGGCCACCGTCAACAACGTCGCCACCGCCGCCGACCGCCAGGCCGAGTCGGTGAAGATGATGACGGAGCTGGAGCGCCAGGCCGCCAACATCGGCGACATCGTCAAGGCCGTGGCCCGCATCGCCGACCAGACCAACCTGCTCGCCCTGAACGCCGCCATCGAGGCCGCGCGCGCCGGCAAGCACGGCAAGGGCTTTGCCGTGGTCGCCGACGAGGTGCGCACGCTGGCCGAGACTTCCGAGAAGAGCGCCCGGCAGATCCAGGAGCTGGTCGGCCAGATCCAGGGCGAAGTCAAGTGCATCGCCGCCGGCATCAACACCTCGGCCGAGACCGTCAAGAGCGAGGTCGAGAAGAGCGCGCTGATCCTGCAGCAGCTCGAGAGCATCCGCAGTGACGCCGCCGAGATCGCCGGCGGCGCCGCCGAGATCGCCGCCGCGGCCAGCCAGAGCAGCATCGCCGCGCAGCAGGCGCTCAAGGGCGCCGAGGCCATCGCCGCGGCCGCCACCGAGCAGTCCTCGGCCTGCGAGGAATCGAACAAGACCGTGGACGAGCAGTCGTCCGCGCTGGCCATGTGCGAGCAGACCGCGCAGGGCCTCTCCGACATCGCCGACGAGCTCAAGAACTCCACCGACATCGCCAAGAGCGCCGAAGAGGTCGCGTCCTCGGCCGAGGAGCTGTCCTCGGCGGTGCAGGAGATCAACCGCTCGGCCAGCCAGATCATGGTGGCGCTGGAGCAGATCCGCAAAGGCGCGCAGTCGCAGGCCGCGGCCACCAACGAGGCGGCGGCCGCCGTGTCGCAGATCGAGCGCGGCGCGCAGCTGGCCGAGAGCCGCGCCACGCAGGCCGGCGAGCGCTCGCGCGCCATCCGCTCGCTCATGGGCGAGAACAAGAAGAACATCGACGCGCTGGTCACCGGCGTGTCCACCAGCGTGAGCGCCACGCAGGACAGCATCGCGCAGGTCAAGGAGCTGGAGCTGGTGTCGCGCAAGATCGACAAGATCGTGGACGCGATCACGCAGGTCTCGATCCAGACCAACATGCTCGCCGTCAACGGCAGCATCGAGGCCGCGCGCGCCGGCGAGTACGGCAAGGGTTTCGTGGTGGTGGCCACCGACATCCGCAACCTGGCGCACGACTCGGCCGAGAACGCCGACCGCATCAAGGACATGGTCAAGGCCATCCAGGACCAGATCGGCCTGGTCGGGCGCGACCTGCACGCCATCGTCACCGCCGCGCTGGGCGAGGTGGAGAAGGCCAAGTCCATCACTGCCAACCTGATCCGCCTGGAAACCGACGTCGATGCCATCGAGCGCGGCAACGGCGAGGCCGTGGCCGCGGCGCAGGAGATCGCCAGCGCCGTCACGCAGGTCAAGGCCGGCGTGCAGCAGATCGCCGCCGCCGCCACGCAGGCCGAGAAGTCGGCCGAGGAAGCGTCGGGCGCCGCGCGCCAGCAGTCGCAGGGCGCCGAGGAGCTGGCCGCCGCCATCGAGGAAATCGCCTCGCTGGCCGACGAGCTGCAGAGCGCCTGAGACGCTGAAGGAGTATTTCCTTGAGCAACCAACCTGAGATGCAGGACGACGCGGCCGCCGACGACGGCGCCGGGATGGGCCTGCAGTTCGTCACCTTCGCGGTGGCGGGCGAGATGTTCGCGGTGCCGATGGCGCCGGTGCAGGAGATCATCCGCGTGCCCGAGGTGGCGCGGCTGCCCCTGGCACCGGCCGTGCTCGACGGCCTGGCGAACCTGCGCGGGCGCGTGCTGCCCATCATCAGCCTGCGCCGGCTCTTCGGCTGCGAGGCGCAGGCCAACGACGACGCCACGCGTGCCGTCGTCATCAACCTGGGCCAGCCGCTGGGCTTCGTGGTGGACCGCGTCGCCAGCGTCGTGAGCGTGGAGCCCGGCGAGATCGAGCCGGCCGAGCAGGTGCAGTCGGTGCTCAGCGCCGACTACCTCACCGGCGTGATCAAGCGCGCGCTGCCCGAAGGCGGCACCGAGATGCTGCTGGTGGTGGATTTCACACAGCTGATCCGGGACCAGTTCCGCGCCATCGGTACGGCGGCCGCGGAGCAGGGCGCCTCGGGCGCCGACTCGGGCGCGCACGACGCGGCCCTCGACGAGGACGCCGTGGCCAGCGACGAGCTGCGCCTGGTGTCGTTCTCGGTGGCGGGGCAGGAATATGCCCTCGACATTGCCGAGGTGCAGGAGATCGTGCAGTTCCCCGAGCAGTTCAGCGTGCTGCCGAACGCGCCGGGGCACGTGGTCGGGCTGATGTCGCTGCGCCAGCGGCTGCTGCCGCTGGTGAGCCTGCGCGGCCTCTTCGGCCTGGCGCCGGTGGACGCGGAGGTGCAGCAGCGCATCGTCGTGACCACGCTGCCGGGCAACCTGCACGTGGGCCTGGTCACGGATGCCGTGAAGGAAGTCATGAGCGTGCCGCGCGCGCAGGCCGAGCCGATGCCCGGGCTGCTGGCGCGCCAGCAGGAGATGCAGGAGTTCTCCGCCATCTGCCGCCTCGACCAGGGCAAGCGGCTGGTGTCCGTGATCGCCACGGACCGGCTGCTGCAGGTGCCGGGCATGCGCCAGGCGCTGGCACAGGGTGCCGGTGCGGCCGCAACCGACGAGATTCGCAACGAGGACGACGTGAACGACGTTGACAACCAGGACGCCGGCAACGACGCCGACGACGACACCCAGCTGGTGATCTTCCGCCTGGGCGCCGAGGAGTTCGGCGTGCCGATCATGAGCGTGCAGGAGATCGTGCGCGTGCCGCCCACGCTCACCCGCGTGCCGCGCACCCCGGCCTTCGTCGAGGGCGTGATCAACCTGCGCGGCACGGTGCTGCCGGTGGTGGACCAGCGCGCGCGCCTGGGCCTGCCGGTGATCGAGCGCAACGAGGGCCAGCGCATCATGGTCTACCTGCTCGACGGCGTGCGCACCGGCTTCATCGTGGACTCGGTGGCCGAGGTGCTGCGCATCCCGCGCGGCCAGATCACGCCGGCGCCGGCGCTGTCGCAGGAGCAGAGCCGGCTCATCGGCCGGGTGGCCAACCTCGACGGAGGCAAGCGCCTGGTGATGCTCATCGAGCCCTCGCAGCTGCTGCACGGCTCGGAGCTGCAGGCCGTCTCGGGCCTGGGCCGCGGCGGCGCCGCGACGGTGCACGAAGAGGACGACGCGCTGCCGCTGGCGGCGTGAGCAGGGCCAACGCAAGGACTCAAGGTCAGGAGGATCCCGGAAGTGGGGAAGGTACTGGTGGTCGATGACTCCGCGCTGATGCGCAAGCTCATCGGCAGCGTGCTGGGCGAGGCCGGCTGGGAAGTGCACACCGCGCGCAACGGCGCGCAGGGCGTGGAGCAGCTGCTGGCCGTCGAACCCGACGTCGTCACGCTCGACATCAACATGCCGGAGATGGACGGCCTCACGGCGCTGTCGCTGATGATGGCCGCGCGCCCGACGCCGGTGGTGATGGTCTCGTCGCTGACCGAGCAGGGCGCCCTGGCCACCTTCGAGGCGCTGGCGCTGGGCGCGGTGGACTTCATCGCCAAGCCCGGCGGCACCATCTCGCTGCACGTGGACGACATCCGCGCGCAGCTGGTGGAGAAGGTGGCGGCGGCGGCGCGTTCGCGCGCCGGGGCCCGTGCCCCGCGCCGGGCCGCCGCGGCGCCGGTGCCGGCAGCAGCACCGGCACCGGCACCGGCACCGCGCCCGACCAGCGTGCGCACCTTCGGTGCGGCTTCCACCGCGATGGCGGCGGCCCGCCCGGCCGCGCCCGTCGCGGCGGGCGCGGACCAGGTCGGTGGCGTCGTGCTCATCGGCGTGTCCACTGGCGGGCCGCGCACGCTGGAGGACATCCTGCCGGCATTGCCCGCCGACTTCCCCTGGCCGGTGCTGGTCGCCCAGCACATGCCGCCGCAGTTCACCGAGGCCTTCGCGCGGCGCATGGACGCCTTGTGCGCGCTGCGCGTGTCGGAGGTGGCCGCGCCGGTGGCGCTGGAGGCGGGCCGCGTCTACGTCGCCCGCGCCGGCACCGACCTGGCGCTGAGCCGCCGGCTGGGCCGGCTCTACGCCGTGCCCAAGCCCGAGGCCGCCGGCATGCACTGGCACCCCTCGGTGGAGGTGCTGGTGGACAGCGCGCTGCAGGTGCTGGAGCCGCAGCGCATCGTGGGCGTGATGCTCACCGGCATGGGCCACGACGGCGCCGACGCCATGACGCGACTCAAGCGCGCGGGCGGCCGCACCATCGCCGAGTCCGAGGACACCTGCGTGGTGTTCGGCATGCCGCAGGAGCTCATCCAGCGTGGCGGCGCCTCGTTGGTGCTGCCCTGCACCGCGATCGCGGCGCAGCTGCGTCACTGGCTGCGCTGACAACCAACAACAACACAGGGAGTCGACATGGGACTCAAGAAGTTCAACGCCGCAGCCGCGCTGCACGAGGTGCACGAGCGCAGCTACGAGCGCGACGAGGCGGGCCTCGTGCGCCAGCTGCGGGACGAGGACACGCAAGTTCGGCGCCTGGCGGCGCGCGACCTGGGCCTGCTCGACGGCTCGGCGCGCAGCGTGGCCGCGCGAGCGCTGTGCGAGGCGCTGGCCGTCGAGGGCCATGCCTGCGTGCGCAGCGTGCTGCAGACCAGCCTGTCGCAGCTGGCCGACCCGGCCAGCGTGCCCGCGCTGCTGGCGCTGCTGCGCAGCGAGGACGCGGCGCAGCGCAACGGCGCCATCGAGGTCCTCGCCGGCATGCCCGACGCCGTGGCGCCGTACATGCAGGCGCAGCTGCGCGACGCCGACCCGGACGTGCGCATCCTGAGCGTCAACCTGCTGGCCGAGCTGGCGCACCCGGACGTGCCGCACTGGCTGGCGCAGCTGCTCGACGCCGAGACCGAGATCAACGTCGTCGGCGCCGCCATCGAGGTGCTGGGCGAGGTCGGCACGGCCGAGGCGCTGCCGGCGCTGCGCGCGGTGCGCGAGCGCTTCGCCGCCGACACTTTCACCTGCTTCGCCGCCACGCTGGCGATGGAGCGCATCGAGGCCGCATGAGCACCAGCGCCACCACCAGCGCCGTGACGGCGGCGCCGGCCATCAGCGACGCGGACTTCCAGAAGTTCGCCGAGTTCTTCTACCGCAAGACCGGCATCCGCTTCGAGCCGGCCAAGCGCTACTTCGTGGACAAGCGGCTGGTCGAGCGCATGCGTGCCACCGGCGCCGAGACCTTCCGCGACTACTTCATCGCGCTGCGCTTCGAGGCCGCCGGCGGCGAGCTGCAGCAGCTCGTCAACGCGATGACGGTCAACGAGACCTACTTCTTTCGCGAGTCGTACCAGCTCGACGCGCTGGTGAACGGCATGCTCGACGAGGTGGCGGGGCGCAAGCGCCCGGGCGAGCGCATCCGCATCTGGTCGATCCCGTCGTCCACGGGCGAGGAGCCGTACTCGATCGCCATCTACCTGCTCGAGCGCTGGGCGCGCATCGAGGAGTTCGAGGTCGAGATCCTGTCCTCGGACATCGACACGCAGGTGCTGGCCGCGGCGCAGCGCGGCGTCTATTCCGCGCGCTCCGTGGGGCAGCTGCCCAAGGATTACCTGCGCAAGTACTTCACCGCCACCGGCCAGGACAGCTGGCGCATCTCGCGCGACCTGGCCGAGTGCGTGGAGTTCAGCCGCGTCAACCTCACCGACGCCAACGACACGCGGCGCTTTCGCGACATCGACGTGATCTTCTGCCGCAACCTGCTGATCTATTTCGACGACCTCTCGCGCCGCGTCGCCGCCGAGGCGATGTACGACGCCATGGCGCCGGGCGGCTTCATCTGCCTGGGCCATTCCGAGTCGATGAGCCGCATCTGCTCGCTGTTCAAGCCACGGCGCTTTCCCGACGCCCTGGTCCACCAAAAGCCGCTGGAGTGCTGACGCGATGCCGCGCATCCTCATCATCGACGACGCCGCCACGGTGCGGCTCTATCACCGCAAGCTGCTCGACGACGCGGGCTGGGCCACGCAGGAAGCGTGCAACGGCGTGGAAGCGCTGGAGCGCATCCTGGCGCAGGACGAGGGCGAGGCCTTCGACCTCTACGTGGTGGACGTGAACATGCCCAAGCTCGACGGCCTGGCCTTCGTGCGCGAGCTGCGCCGGTTGCCGCTGCGCCACCAGGCGCCCGTGGTGATGGTCTCCACCGAGGCGCAGCGCCACGACTGCGAGGCCGCCTGGCGCGCCGGCGCCAACGAATACCTGTTCAAGCCCGCGCGGCCGCAGTCGCTGGTGAGCACCGCCGCGATGCTGCTGGGCGAGCGCACCGCGGCGCTGCGCGCCGCGCTGGGAGGGACGCGATGAACACCGCCGAGCTGCTGGAACAGTTCGTGGTCGAGGCGCGCGAGTGCCTGGAGACCATCGGCCAGCGCCTGCTGGAAGTCGAGCGCAACCCGCGCGACGCGGCGCTGCTGGGCGACCTGTTCCGCAACGTGCACACGCTCAAGGGCAACTGCGGGCTGTTCGAGTTCAAGCCGCTGGAGCGCGTGGTGCACGCCGCCGAGGACCTGCTGGACCGCGTGCGCGACGGGCGCATGGCCTGGAGCGCGGAGCTCTCCGACGCGCTGCTCGACGCCATGGACCACGTGGTGCTGCTCATCGACCAGATCGAGCAGTCCGGCGCCATCACCGACGCCGGCCGCTCGCAGGCGCTGGCCGACGCGCTGCGCGCGCTGCTGGCGGCCGAGGCGCCGGCGCAGGCAGGCGCGGCCGTTGCCGCCGCACCCGAGGCGCCGGGCACGGACACGTCGGCGCCGGACTGGCTCGACCGCCTGGACGCGGCCGCGCGCGCCGCGCACCCGCAAGCCGTCGCGCTGTACTACCGGCCCGAAACCGACTGCTTCTTCAAGGGCGAGGACCCGTGGCGCCTGGCCGCCACGGCGCCGGGGCTGCTGCACGTGCAGGCGCTGCCGCAGTCGCCCTGGCCCGAAGGCGAGGCGCTGGTGGCCTGGGACTGCTACCAGTGCAACCTGGAGTTCGTGCTGCTGAGCGGCGCGCCGGCGGCCGAGCTGCTGGAGCACTTCCGCTGCGTGGCCGAGCAGGTGCAGTGGCACCAGGCGCCGGCCGAGGCGCAGGCGGCTGTCGAGGTCACCGCGGCCGCACCCGCGCCGCAGGAGGCGCCGGCCAGCGAGGCCGCCGTGCCGGTGCTGCGCGCGCAGGCCGAGGCGCTGTGGCGCCGGCAAGTGCAGCTGCTGGACCACCCCGGCGTCGAAGGCGGCCTGGTCGAGGCCGTGCGCCGCGCGCTGCGCGGGCTGAGCCAGGTGCTGGAGCTTTCCGATGCGGTGGCCGCGCTGGACGCGCTGCCGTCTCCCGCGCCCGCTGCCGCCGTGCTGGCGCTGGCGCGCACGCACGCGGTGGCGGCGGCAGCGCCGGCCGCCGAGGCGGCGGCCGTTGAAGCGGCGCAAGCCGCCGAGGCCGTGCCCGTGGCCGGCGCTGCCGCCGTTCCCGCGGCCGCCGGCGCCGACCATGCCGGCGGCCAGCGCGTGCTGAAAGTCGCGCAGGAAAAGGTGGACCGGCTGATGGACCTCATCGGCGAGATGGTCGTGGCCAAGAACGCGCTGCCGTACCTGGCGCAGCGGGCGGAGAACCAGTTCGGCCAGCGCGAGCTCGCGCGCGAGATCAAGGCGCAGTACGCCGTGATCAACCGCATCGCCGACGAGATGCAGTCGGCCATCATGCAGGTGCGCATGCTGCCCGTGGGCGTGGTGTTCCAGCGCTTCCACCGCCTGGTGCGCGACATCTCGCGCAAGCTGGGCAAGGACGTGCGGCTGGAGCTGCAGGGCGAGGACACCGAGGCCGACAAGAACGTCATCGAGTCGCTGGCCGACCCGCTGATCCACATCCTGCGCAACAGCCTGGACCACGGCATCGAGGCCCCGGCCGCGCGCGTGGCCGCGGGCAAGCCGGCCCAAGGCGTGATCCGCGTGCGCGCGGCGCAGCAGGGCGACCGCGTCGAGATCGAGATCGAGGACGACGGCGCCGGCGTCAACGCCGCGCGCGTGCGTGCCAAGGCGGTCGAGCGCGGGCTGATCCCGGCCGAGCGCGCCGCCTCGCTCAGCGACGCGGAGGCGGTGCAGCTTGTGTTCCTGCCGGGCTTTTCCACGGCCGAGGTCATCTCCGACCTCTCCGGTCGCGGCGTGGGCATGGACGTGGTGCGCACGGCCGTGGAGCGCGTAGGCGGGCGCGTCGAGCTGCGCAGCCGCGCGGGGCAGGGCACGGCGATGCGGCTGTCGCTGCCGCTGTCCATGGCCGTGAGCCACGTGATGCTGGTGGAGTGCGCGGGGCGGCGCTTCGGCGTGCCGATGGAGCAGATCGTCGAGACGGTGCGCGTGCCCGGCGAGGACATCCACCAGTTCAAGCAGGCGCGCACCGCGGTGCTGCGCGGGCGCATCGTGCCGCTGCGCCCGCTGGGCGAGCTGCTGGCGCTGGACGCGCCGCCGCTGGCCAATGCCGACGGCGAGCTCGCCGTGCTGGTGCTGCGCCTGGGCGCGCAGCACGTGGGGCTGCTGGTGGACCAGTTCCACGGCGCCTCCGACATCATCCTCAAGCCGCTCGAAGGCGTGCTGGCCGGGCTCACGGGCTTCGCCGGCACGGCGCTCATGGGCGACGGCAGCGTGCTGATGGTGCTCAATCCGAAGGAGTTGTTGTAGTCATGGGCATCCGATACGAAGAAGGCACAGCGCTGCTCGAAGGCATCGTCGGTGTCGAGGACGCGGAAGGCCTGGCGGCCTGGTTGCGCGAGCAGCCCGCGCCGGCCGTGGCGCTGTCCGATTGCGAGCACGTGCACGGCGCCGTGCTGCAGGTGCTGCTGGCGCTGCGCCCGCGCGTGGCCGCACGCCCGGCGCCGGGCTGGCTTGACGGGGTGCTGCCATGCTGAAGCGCCTGTTTTCGAAGCTGCTGGGCCGGCCGGCCTTCACCGGGGACGCCGCGGCGCAGCCCGGCGACGACGCCCGTGCCGTGCAGGGCCTGCGCGCCCTGGACACCGAGGTGATGGCGCAGCTGCAACGCGCGGTGGGCCTCTCCGGCACCTCGGCGCTGCAGATGGTCGAGCGCGTGGCGGGGCTGCGCGGCCTCTCGGCCCGGCTGCAGCACGAGCTGGGCCAGGCGCGCGAGCGCGCCGATGCCGAGCAGGACAGCATGGAGCGCAACGGCGACGCCATCGCCGAGCTGGCGGCCTTCGTGCAGGCGCTGCCCGAGCAGATGGCGCGCGACCGCGCGGCGGTGGAGAACCTGGTGGGCGAGGTGCGCAAGCTCTCCAGCCTGACCGAGACCATCCAGCTCATCGCGCGCCAGACCGAGATCCTGGCCATCAATGCCGCCATCGAGGCCGCGCGCGCGGGCGAGGCCGGCCGCGGCTTCGCCGTGCTGGCGCAGGAGGTGCGGCGCCTGGCGAACCAGTCACGCGAGTCCGCCACCACCATCGAGCAGGACATCGGCACGCTGGCGCGCGAGGTGGAGGAGGGCTGGAGCGCCGACTTCCGCGAGCGCGCGCGCCGCACCGAGGTCGAATCGGCCCGCCTGGCCGGGCGCACCCAGGCGCTGCAGCAGGGTTACGTGCAGCTGCGCAGCGTGCACGGCGAGCTGGTGCATGACGTGGCCGCGCACCACGCCGAGCTCGACCAGGGCCTGGCCACGCTGCTCGACACCGCGCAGTTCCAGGACGTGGTCAAGCAGATCGTGGACCGCGTCGAGCCCGCGCTGCAGGCGCGCCAGGGCGTGGTCGAGGAGCTGCTGGAGCGGCTGCGCCGGGGCCAGGGCACGGTGGAAGCCACGCAGCGCGCCGTCGCGCTGGCGGACGACTACCGCGCCGGCGAGGCGCAGCACCGTGAGCCCGAGGCCGCGGCGCACGAGCAGCCCGGCCAGCCGGGGCTGCGCATCGAGCTGTTTTGATTGAACGAACCGGATTTCGGGAACGAGGAACCCAAGTTGAAGAAGCACATCCTGCTGGTCGATGACTCGGCCACCATGCTCATGAGCCTGAAGAGCTCGCTGGAGATCGCCGGCTTCGAGGTCAGCACCGCCGGCGACGGCGTGCAGGCGCTGGAGCGCATCAAGGCGAGGAAGCCGGACCTGATGGTCACGGACATCAACATGCCGCGCATGGACGGTCTGGAGCTGATCCGCCAGGCGCGGACCATTATGCGCTTCACGCCGATTCTGACGCTGACCACCGAGAGCCAGCAGGTCAAGCGTGACGAGGCGCGCAGGAACGGCGCCAGCGGCTGGCTGGTCAAGCCGGTGGCCGCCGCCGAGCTGATCAAGGTGATCAGGCAGGTGCTGCCGGGCGCCTGAGCCTGGAGCTCAGCCGTCGCGGCTGAAGCGGCCCGTGCTGGCGATGAGCCGGGCGCCGCAGCTGGTCCTGTGGCCTTCGTAGGCGACCGGCACGCCGTCGATGGTGTGGCTCGCATCGCCCTCGGCGATGGTGCAGCCGGCGTGGCCGCGCTTCGGGCAGCTGCAGGGGTCGCCCTGCAAGGCCACGGAGATGCCGTCCACGGTGAAGTGCGGCGCGCCGCTGGCGAGCACCCGGCCGCCGTGGTCGGTGGCGTCGCCGACGCGGATGACGTTCCGCGGCATGGCGTCAGCCCTTCCTGGGCGGGGGGACCGTGGGCGGCGCGTCGTAGCTCGCCAGCCGCCACGTGGCGGCGCGCTGGCCTGTAGGGCGCTCACCCTTCCACTGCTGCCACCAGTTCGGCCGCAGCCAGACGCGGACCATGGGCATGCGCTGGCCTGCTTCCAGCCACACGCCCGAGCTGGCCTGCGCCAGGGGCAGGGGGTCGTCGCATTCCCACCAGCCGGTCTGGGGGCAGGTGCGGCCGGAGAGCTGGAGGTTGTTGAGGGGAATCCTGGGTGGGGCGGCCTGGCTGGTCTTCTTGCTGGTGGGGCGCACGCGGATGGAGCCGACCAGCTTGTCCCATAGCGCAATGGCTTCCTCGTCGGTGAGGCTGGGGGGGACGCGGGCGGTTTGTTGTTTGCCGGCGCCGGTGTCAAGCTGCATTTCGAATGCGGGCCGCAGTTCGTTGTTCGCTTCACCGCCGCCATGGAAAACAAATTGGTGGTTCTCCGTTCCATTGCCCTGAGCCGGTTTGCGAGCCAGTATTTCGTAACCCCGGCCACCATTGAATTCACGTTCGCCACGGCGCAGGAACTTGATGCCGGCATACCAGGCACCATGGCCGCTGCGCTGGGCGGCGCGCTCCGCGTCTTTCTGAAGTCGTTGGATTTCGTCGATGGTTTCCTGCTCTGTGTCTCGGTCGCTGACGCGCGTGTTGATGGAAAAGTGTGCGTCTGGAAATTCGTTCAATCGAATGCCAAGTGCAAAATTCTCGCCAGACTCGGCAAGCGGCTTGGCAATAAAAGCGCCGTCAATACATACGCCAGTATCGCTTGGTACTTCATTCTCGTCTCTCGAACGGATGTTTTTTGCGGTGTGATTTAACTCTGCAACTGCATCCAAGAATGAGCCCGATCCTCCATTCTCTCTTATTTGTTCTGCCGTACGAGCCTTGGTTTCTTGTATAAATAAGTCGCTTCCGAGTTTAATATATGATTCCAATTTGTAATGAACTCCTGAGCCTAAATCGACTCCTACTAGAATTTTGTGCGTGGGAAGTGCTCCGTCAATAACTTTTCCGTATTTTGCTTCCGGACCGTCTTTCAACATTTTGTGTGCATAGATGCGTTCCTGCTCAAGGATGTCTAATCGCTTTTGTATCTGGATATCGGCATTTCCGCCCGCGCCAGGTAGACGCCGAATGGTGGAGTGCACCCTTGCATAACCAAATATTACATGGGCAGTGGCCGGCACATCCATTACCAAGCGTCCCATGCATACAGATTTTGTTTTCTGGAATATCGCTTGTAGACGAGGTGTTGGGATATCCATGTTGCTTTCCTGTTTTGAAGGATTTTTCTGATGACAGCCGCTTAAGGCGAATAAGGCAAGCGCTGAGAGTGGCAGTAATTTGGCGGCACACTGTGATGGTGGCATCATTTGCTCCAACTCATTGTTTGAATGATGCGTACAAGGCTATAAAGCGTACAATGTAGGACAGCCTCGTCTTTATAGCTGTCTTGATGCTCATAGCCGGTTTGCCGGAATACGCCTTTGAGCATACCGCTACTGAGTTGCTGGTCCGCTGAATGCGCCGGCACTGTTTGATCACCGGGGTCTCTCGCTGGCTGTAGCCTGACCCCTAACCAAGGCGTTGGCATTCCTGGTGGCTTGGGTCGTGCTGGATCGATCACTCGCAAGCTGCCTTGCCTGTTGTCAGCCAATATCTGCAAGTCTTTAATATTTGCATTGAAGGCAGTTTCGTTGCCAACATCCCACGTTACTCGATGCCAAGCAGGATTATTGAGGCCGGCACCATAATGAGCATAAGTGTTGGGGTGATAGGTATGAAGAATTTCTGCATGAAAGGCCTTTGCTTGCATCAGTAAGTCATGAGTGTTCTCAATGGAGCTATCACGGGCACTCATTCCTGCGGGATTTATCCAAGATTCATTGAATAATCGATACCATGGATTACGTAGTTTGTAGATTTCTTTGTAAGGATCGCCTTCTTGAGGTAATCTTATTTGTTCTTGCCCTTTGTGAGTGACCAACAGCCAGTGGTTTCCATAGGCCTCGCTGGGTAGTAATTCTAGTCCTCCAGGAGAGTTGCCTAATACTGCGGTAACTTCATTTCCGAAGTTACCCAGTACTTTTGCTGGAATGTTGGCGCCGCTGTCTTCAAATCCACAGCGCATGCGTTTATAAGCAGCAGCCGCTCCGATGGCAGGCATTACCCCATGCACAACACCCAAAACTTTGTGTTGAAGATTCCCCATGTCGGGATGAATCAGTGCGCGTGCAACCAGTCCACCCATGCTGTGTGTAACTATAATCACTTTTTCGCATTCAAATCCCCAGCTTTTGTATTGAGAAATCAATTTATTGATGCGCTGAGCTACACTAATTCCTGATTGACGGTTGGATTTGAGCCAGTTGTATCCCATGGCATGCACAGGAAACCAGCAGTCATGCAAAGCCTGTCGCAATTCCTCTTCTTGCAGTGGCTGCAGGTTTGACCCCGGATGCGCCTGCCAAGCCGACGGATCTACACCGACAATATTCTTCCACCAACTGAGGAGCCGTCCACCGCTGAAGGCTGAGTGCAGCCGCCGCTCGCAGAGTTGCAGCAGTTCGCCGTAACTGTCGAAAAATACTTCGCCCCAGCCGCGTTCACGGGCCTTCTGTTCCTTGGTACGGCGAGGGCGTACTGTTGGCGGATCATCGGTCAACAGGAGGGTGGCGTTGCGTAGCGCCAACGGATACGTGAGTTCCACCTCCACGTTGTCGTGGCGTTTTTCGGGTGATTCCTCCGTGTCGCCCGTCGGCGAATCAGGCGCATAAACATCTACTTCAGTTTGAGTGTGGTCCAGTTGCATTTGCCGTTGCGCTGGCGTGGCAATAAGCAATGCCGAAGCTTCTCCACTGCGATCGGGTCGCCAAGCAATGTTGTTGTCCTTTCCAAGCTCGCGTTGCCGCTGTGCGGACAGACGCAGATTCGATCCCATGATTCCAGGCAAGAAGACAATAGGTATGACGCGCCGCGGCGGTACGGCTACCTTCTGCGGCAGCCTGTCCGGTGTAGGCGTGACGTAGCCCTCAGTGATGCGGCCTCCCGTTTCGGGACGTACGGGCAATTGCCGGCCCGGAATGGCGGAAGTGGCCATTGCATTGGTTCCTTTCAGTCCAGCAGTTCCACGCTGTAGCGCGCATAAGGAATGGAGGATCGGAATACCGGGACCTTGCCCTGTGCGTCCGTCGTGGCCTCGATCACTTGTCCGTCCTCGACCTGAATCCGGCAGCGGCGCTGCGCCACCGGCAAGTCCGTGAAGGCGTCGAACAGCACGATGTGCTGGTCAAACTCCAAGTCGCTCCCCGGCGCCTTTACCCCCGCCGGCACCCCGTCCCCGCCGCTGCTGTGCGAGAACGTCATCGACCTGACGACATAGGCCCCGCGCGCCTGCTCGAAGATCGCCCCGCCGCCCCAGCGCGTGGCCGCGCCCTGGCTGACGAGCTCCACCTCCGGCGCCTGGATCAGTACCTTCACCCCGGCCGTGAGCCGGATAGTCCCGGCGGCCATCAGGTCGATGTCGCCGTCATGCGCCTGCAGTTGCACCGTCCCCTTAGCCGCCACGGCCTCGATGCCGCCCCGGTGCGCGAAGGTGCTCACGCCCTGCGCGGCGCGCTGGCGGATCTGGCCGCCGCTGGTGAGCTGCGTGTGGCCCACGCTCACCGCGTCGATGTGGGTCTGCGCGCCCAGCAGCAGCTCGTCCTGGCTGGCGATGGCCGCGCCCGCCGCGGCGCTGACGGCCACCACCGGCGCGCCGCCGCCGGCCGCCTTCGCGTCCACGTTGGAGCCCTTGTCCCAGTCGGCCAGCAACTGCACCAGTCGGCGCAGCCGTTCGGGGTCCGTCGCGCCGGCGTGGTGCGTGTCGGCCAGCTGCCCCAGTTGCTCCACCGCCGCGTGCAGCGCGCGCACCAGCCCCAACAGCTCCTCACGCGCCAGGTGATGGCCGCACGCCCCGGGCTGCGCCGCCGAGGAGATCAGCACGCCCTGGCCGCCGCGCAGCGCCGTGGCCGCGTCGCTGCGCAGCTCGGCGCCTTCGCCCCGCGGAGTCGTCCGCCCCTGGCGCATCGGCGTGGCCAGGTCGCCCAGGTTGAGCTGGCTGGCCGCGTGGTCGCTGGCGAGCTGCGCGCTGAAGCCCCGCGGGCTGTCGTTGAAGCGCAGCTGCTGCCCGCGGCCGCCGCCGAGCTCGCGCGTGACGATGCCGCTCAAGCCGTGGTTGTGCGGCAGGCCGATGAGGCCGTCGAAGCGCGGCGCCACGTTGCTGGCGTGGTGGCGGCTGCCCAGGATCACCGGGCGCGACGGGTCGCCCATCTCGAAGCCGATGCTCACCTCCATGCCTGGGCGCAGCGGGAACACCACGCCGAAGCCCGAGCCGCACCACAGCCCGTTGACGCGCACCCAGGCGCCGTCGCCGGCGTTGCCGTTGGTGCCCGCGCCGCCGGCGTGCGCGTGGTCCTCGGTATCCAGGCCGTGGAACTGCACCTTCACGCGCCCCAGCTCGTCGCACCACACCGGCACGCCCTCCACGCCCACGACGCTGGCCGTCATCAGCGGCAGCGCGGGCAGGTCGAGCGACGGGTCCCACGGCGGCGCCCAGGGCGCGTCGCGCGCCACGGCCGCGAAGCGGTTGACGTAGCGCTCGTCGGCGTCCATGAGTGGC
>NZ_VIDQ01000107.1 GCF_009760915.1 Azohydromonas aeria | reverse complement strand
CCGCGCGCCGGCCCCAGGCCGCGGCCTCGGCCAGCGCCGTGCCGGGGGCGGCTTCCCACAGCGCCAGGTGCCGGCCCTCGTGCTCCAGCCAGCCCTCCAGCGCCGCGGCCACGCGCGCGGCCTCGTCGGGCGCCAGCGAGCGCGCCTCGATGCGCGCGGCATCCAGCCGCAGCCGGCGCGCCAGCGCGGCGTGGATCAGCTGCTCGCGCGCCGTCTCGAAGCCCATGTACAGCGCGGCATGGCCGCGCGCCGCGGCATGCTCCAGCGCCAGCGCGGCCAGCGTCGTCTTGCCCGACTTCGGCGGCGCCAGCAGCGCGTAGAAGCGGCCGCCCCGGAAGCCACCGTGCAGCAGGCTGGTGAGCCCGGCAAAGGGCGTGGATACCGCCGCCACCGGCCAGGACAGGGCGCGCAGCAACTCCTCGCGCTGCGCCGCCAGCACTTCGGGCACGGACGCGGCCAGCGCGGGCGCGGGCGCGGGCGCGGCGGCCGGCGTGACCGTACCGGGCACCGGCGCCACGTCTGCGGCCGGTGCCGGTGCCGGCGCCGCCTGCCGGCGCAGCCGCTCCAGCGCCTGGCTGAAAACGTCCAGCGACGCCGGCTCCAGCCGCGCCAGCAGCTCGGCCTGCTTGTCCAGGTTGGGCGGGATGTCGATGCCCGCTTCCTCGCTGAACGAGGACGCCAGCCCCGGCGCGATGAACACCGACCACAGCCCGGTGTCCGGATGCAGGCCCGGCGGCAGGATCACGCTTTCGGCGGCATGCCCGGCATCGCCCGGGCTCGCCTCCAGCGCCGGCTGCTCCGGCAGGTGAACCGCGTGCAGCAAGCGCAGGAATTCGCGCAGGTCGGCCACCGGCGCCGCCTCGGCCAGCGGCAGCCACAGGTTGAAGGCGTCGCGGCCATCGACCGAGAGCGCGGCTTCGGGCCAGTCCAGCGTTTCCATCAGCACCCGGGCCAGCTGCAGCACCGCGGCGCCCTGCGCGGCGCCGGCGCCGCGCGCCACGCCGCCGAAGCGCAGCACCATGAGACGCGCGCGGCCGGTGGCGCCGGTGAGATCGAGGGCCGCGGGCTCCAGGCCCGCCAACTGCCGCTGCAGCGCCGCGACGGCGGCAGCGCCGGCATCGGTGTCGGCGGAAGGGACCGGGAAGAGGCGTTGCAGCTCGGCCATCAGGCGTTGCGTGCGGTCAGTGTCGGCAGGCATGGAGGTACGGCATGGCGGAATGGGTGATGGGATTCATAGAGCAGCACGGCTACCTCGGCGTCGCGGCGCTGATGCTGGCCGAGAACCTGTTTCCGCCCTTTCCCTCGGAGCTGATCATGCCCTTCGCCGGCTTCCTGGCTGCCGGGGGCAAGCTGCAGCCGGCGCTGGTGGTGGTGGCGGGCACGGCCGGCGCCGTCGTCGGCGCCCTGCCCTGGTACGCGGCCGGGCGCTGGCTGGGCTGCGCGCGGGTGCGGCGCCTGGCCGAGCGCCACGGGCGCTGGGTCACGGTCTCGCCCGAGGAGGTGGAGCGGGCCGAGGCGTGGTTCCGCCGGCGCGGTCCGGTGGTGCTGGTGCTGGGCCGGCTGGTGCCGGGGCTGCGCACGGTGGTGTCGCTGCCGGCCGGGCTCACGGCCATGGCGCTGCCCTCGTTCCTGGCCTGGACAGCCCTGGGCTCGGCGCTGTGGTGCAGCGTGCTCACGGCCGCGGGCTACCTGCTGGAGCAGCAGTACGAGCGCATCGCGCACTGGCTCAACCCGGTGTCCACCGGGCTGCTGGTGCTGGTGGTCGTCGGCTACCTGTGGCGCGTGCTGCGGCAGGGCCACGGCGGCCACGACAAGGGCAGGCAGCAAGGCAAGGAGCCCGGCCATGGCGGCGCCGGCCGGCACTGAGCGCCCCGCCCGCGGCTCGCCGCGCGAGTTGCCCGTGGCGCTGGAGATCGACGGCGTGCCGGTGCACGTCGAGGGCCACGGGGAAGAGGCGCTGCTGATGATCCACGGCTGGCCCGACACGGCGCGGCTGTGGGACGCGCAGGTGGCTGCCTTCGGCGACGCCTTCCGCTGCGTGCGCTTCACGCTGCCGGGCTTCGACGTGGCGCGCGGCGCGCGGCCGCTGCCGCTGGCGGGCGTGACCGATCTCATCGGCCGCATCGCCGACGCCGTCTCGCCGCAGCGGCCGCTGGCGCTGCTGCTGCACGACTGGGGCTGCGCCTTCGGCTACGAATGGGCGCTGACCTGCCCCGGGCGCGTGCGCCGCATCGTCGGCGTGGACGTGGGCGACGCGGGCTCGCCCGCGCACGTGCGCTCGCTGCGCCTGCGCGACAAGGCCGCCATCGCCGCCTACCAGGGCTGGCTGATCGCGGCGTGGCGCATCGGCGGCGCGCGCGGCGACGCGATGTCGCGCGGCTTCGCGCGCCTCGCGCGCGCGCCGGGCGATCCGGCCACCATCGGCCACGCCATGAACCAGCCCTACGCGCTGCTGTGGAGCGGCGCCTATGCCGACTTCCAGCGCCGCATGCGCGCCGGCTTCGAGCCGCCGTGCCCGATGCTCTACGTCTTCGGACGGCGCAAGCCGCTGCAGTTCCACTCCCCGTCCTGGGCGGCGCGGCTGGACCAGCGTCCGGGCTGCCGCGCCGTGGGCCTGGACAGCGGGCATTGGCCGATGGTGGAGCGGGCGCAGGAGTTCAACGGGGTGGTGCGGGAGTGGCTGCTGAAGGGAAACGGAGTGCCCTGACTCCGGCCCTTGGTCGAAGGCGGACACCTTCCCTCGTCATTCCGGCGAAAGCCGGAATCCACGATCGCCGCGATGCCTCGCTGGCCAGTGCAGACACGTGCCGACGTCGGCCGTTCCACCGTATCGGTGCGCGTGGATTCCGGCTTTCGCCGGAATGACGGATTGGGGTGCGAGACGTCGTGGCTGACGGGATGCCACAGGTTGAAGCCTTCTTCCGGACAGCGGGTGCTGCAGCGGCGCGGCGATACTCCCGCCCTTTTGCCCGGGAGCCCCCCATGAACCTGAACATCGTCGTCTACAGCAAGAGCGCCTGCCCCCAGTGCGACACGGCCAAGCGGCTGCTGCAGAGCAAGGGCCTGCCCTTCGAGGTGGTGCAGATCGACGACGAGGCCGAGCGCCTGGCCTTCTACGAGCGCTGCGGCCCGGCGGTGCGGCAGATGCCGCAGATCTTCATCAACGACCAGCGCGTCGGCGGCGTGGCCGGGCTGCAGGCGGCGCTGGCGCAGTTGGGGCGCTGACTTCAATCCACTTCAGCCAGTGAAGTAATCCGTTCGTCCCGAGGTATCGAAGGATGAACGGCCACCGCTGTGAAGTCGCCATCCGAGCCTGTCGGATTCGGTCTTCGATACCTCAGCCCGAACGGCTCGAAAAGCCAATGGTTCTCAGCCTCCGTACCAGCCTTGCGGATTCGTCCTTCGATACCTCAGGACGAACGGATGGGTGAACCGCTGAACGGAAGTCACCCGTTGTCCCTGAACGCCGGGTACAGGCACATGCCGCCGTCGATGAAGAGCGTCGTGCCGACCACGTAGTCCGAGGCGTCGCTGGCCAGCCACAGCGCGGCGCGGGCCACGTCCTCGACCTCGCCGACGCGGCCGTAGGGAATGAGCTTCAGCAGTTCCTCCCGCCGCTGCGGGTCGTCCACCACCTCGCTGTTGATGGCCGTGGCGATCGCCCCGGGCGCGATGGCATTGACGCGGATGCGCTCGGCCGCCACCTCCTGCGCCAGCGAGCGCATCAGGAGATTCACGCCGCCCTTGGAGGCGGCGTAGTTGACGTGGCCCGCCCACGGGATCACCTCGTGCACCGAGCTCATGTGGATGATCTTGCCGGCCGCGCGCGAGAGGCCTTCGCACACGCCCTGGCGCCGGAACTGCCGCACCGCGGCGCGCGCGCACAGGAACTGGCCGGTGAGGTTGGTCTGCAGCACCTCGTTCCATTGCTGGAGCGTCATGTCGGCGAAGGCCGCGTCGCGCTGCAGCCCCGAGTTGGCCACCAGGATGTCGAGCCGCCCGAAGGCGTCCAGCGCCTGGGCGAACACCCTCTCCACCTCGCCCTCGTCGCCCACGTCGGCGCCGGCGGCGATGGCGCGCCCGCCCGCGTCCGTGATGCGGTGTACCAGCGCTTGGGCCGGCTCGGCCTGCGAGTGGTAGTTGACGACCACCGCCGCGCCGGCCGCGGCCAGCGCCTCGGCCACGCCCGCGCCGATGCCGGAGCTGGCCCCGGTGACGAGCGCCACCTGTCCGTTGAGCTTGATGTCCATCGCTTCTACTGCCTTGGCATTGAGATTCATCCCCCGCGCGACCACGTCGCCGGCCCTTCCTCGATGACGCGGTCCAGGGCGTGGGCCGCGCTGATGAGCGCCAGGTGCGTGAGCGCCTGCGGGAAGTTGCCCAGCTGCGCGCCGCTGGGGCCCAGCTCCTCGGCGTACAGGCCCAGGTGGTTGGCGTAGGTCAGCATCTTCTCGAACAGCAGCCGCGCCTCCTCGACGCGGCCGCTGCGCGCCAGGCACTCCACGTACCAGAACGAGCACGGCACGAAGGCGCCTTCCTGCCCGGAGAGCCCGTCGATGTTGACCTCGCCGCCGGCGTCGGTGGTCGAGTAGCGCGCCACGAGCCCGTCCACGGCCAGCTCGCGGTGGATGGCGTCGAGCGTCGAGAGCCAGCGCGGGTCGGTGGGGCTGACGAACTTGACCATGGGCATCAAGAGCGCCGCCGCGTCGAGCGTGTCGCCGCCGCGGTACTGCACGAAGGCCTGCTTCCTGGGGTTCCAGAAGTCGGTGAGGATCTGCCGCGCGATGGCGTCGCGCGTCTGGTACCAGTGCTGCCAGGGCGTGGGGCGCGCGTAGCTGCGCGCCATGCGCAGCGCGCGGTCCAGCGCCACCCAGCTCAGCAGCCGGCCCGAGAGCAGGTCGCGGCGCGGGCCGCGCATCTCCCAGATGCCCTCCTCGGGCTGGTCCCAGTTGGCGCACCACCAGTCGATGCGCTGCGACAGGCCTTGCCACACGTCGATGGAGGCCGGCACGCCGTGGCGCTCGGCCATGTAGATCGCGTCCACCAGCTCGCCCAGCACGTCGAGCTGCAGCTGCCCGGCCGCGGCATTGCCCACGCGCACCGGGCGCGAGCCGCGGTAGCCGGCCAGGTGCGACAGCTCGAATTCGTGGCCGACGTGGCGGCCGTCCACGGCGTAGAGGATCTGCGGCGGCTCGCCGCCCTGCTGGTCGAGCATGCGGTCATGCGCCCAGCCGATGAAGGCTTCCGCCTCCCCGGTGTAGCCCAGCCGCATGAGCGCGTAGACGGTGAAGGCCGCGTCGCGCAGCCAGCAGTAGCGGTAGTCCCAGTTGCGCTCGCCACCCACGTGCTCGGGCAGCCCGAAGGTGGCCGCGCCGATGATGCCGCCGTGGTCGGCCGAGGACAGCAGCTTGAGCACCAGCGCCGAGCGCTGCACGATCTCGCGCCAGCGCCCGCGGTAGCTGGAGCGCTCGCTCCAGCCGCGCCAGAAGGCCATGGTGTCCTGGAACGAGGCGGCGACGAAGTCCTGCAGCGACCCCGGCCCCTGCGCGCTGGGCCGCTCCTGCACGCACTCCAGCACCAGCGCCACCTCCTCGCCGGCGCCGACCTCGACCAGCGCCTCCACGTCGCAATCACTGCCGCCCCGGCTGCCGCCCGGCACCAGCGGCTGCGTGCTGCGCAGCAGCAGCGGCCCCGGGTGGGCCGGGTCGCCGAACAGCGCCGTGCGGCCGCCGTCGAGCAGCCGCGCCGGCAGCGCCGCGCGCGCGTAGTCGAAGCGCGGCGCGCAGCACACGTGCAGCGCCAGCCGCCCGCGAATGCCCTGGATGCGCCGCACCAGCGCACTGCGCGGCTGGCCCGTGGCGCTCACGGGCATCCAGTCGGTGACCTCGGCCATGCCCGCCGGCGACATGAAGCGCGTGAGCAGCACGTTGGTGTCGGGCAGGTACATCTGGCGCGTGTGCACGCCCTCGCCCACCGGCCGGATCGAGAAGCTGCCTCCGCGCCGCGGGTCCAGCAGCGACAGGAACACGCTGGGCGAGTCGAAGCGCGGGAAGCAGAAGAAGTCGATCGTGCCGTCGCGGCCCACCAGCGCCGCGGTGCGCAGGTTGCCGATGACGCCGTGGGATTCGATGTCGGGATAGTCCACCGGGGCGGCGGGGCAAGGCCCGTTCCCAGCCGGGCCGGGCCCGCCGGTTGCGCCGGCAACCGGCGCCCCCGCGCATCCGCGGCCGAAGCCGCGGCCGCGCCCGGCTCAGCGCCAGCGCTTGGCCAGCCAGTCGCGCGCCGTGTCTTCGAGGTGCTCCAGGAACACGGTGGCCACCGGCGACAGGCGCTTGCCGCGCGGATAGAGCGTGGACCAGCTGCACAGCACCGGGAAGTCCTGCACGTCGAGCACGGCCAGCTGCTCGTCCTCGAGGTGCGCCGTCAGGGCGTGGCGCGAGATCACGGACAGCCCCAGCCCGCCGGCGACGGCCTGCTTGATGGCCTCGTTGCTGCCCAGCTCCAGCCGCACCCGCGGCTCGAAGCCGAGGCGGGCGAAATGCGCGTCGCAGGCCAGCCGGGTGCCCGAGCCCCGCTCGCGCAGGATGAAGCGCTCGCCCGCCAGCTCGGCCAGCGGCAGGCCGGCGCGGCCCGCCAGCCGGTGGCCCTCTGGCGCGATCAGCACCAGCGGGTTGGGCAGGAAGGCGTGCTGCTCCAGCTCGATGTCCGAAGGCGGCATGGACATGATGTAGAGGTCGTCGCGGTTGTCGCGCAGCCGCGCCACCACGCCGTCGCGGTTGTGGATTTCCAGCGTGACGTCGATGTCCGGATGCGCCGTGCAGAAGCTGCCCAGGATGCGCGGCACGAAATACTTGGCGGTGCTCACCACCGCCACGCGCAGCTGGCCGCGCGTGAGCCCCTGCATGGCGTCGATGCGCTGCCCGAAGGCGGCCCACTCCTGCTCGATCGCGCGCGCCGTCTCGGCCAGCGCCTCGCCGGCCGCCGTCAGGAACAGCCGCTTGCCGATCTGCTCGTACAGCGGCAGCCCCACCGCGTCGGACAGCTCCCTGAGCTGCATCGACACCGTGGGCTGGGTGACGTGGCAGGCCCGCGCGGCGGCCGTGATGCTGCCGTGCTCGACCAGCGCCAGGAACAGGCGCAGCTGGCGGAAGGTAACGTTCATAGAGTGAAGTCGATGCTTCTCATAATAATAATTGATTTTTCATTTTATATGGATTTCCCTAACATGGCGGAATACTCAAAAGTACTGCCCAGCAAAAATGCAGAACATTCTCGACCCCGCCATTCTTTTCTTCGTTTTCGGCATCCTGGCCGGCACGGTGAAATCCAACCTGGAAATACCGCAGCCGATTTCCCGCTTCCTGTCGCTGTACCTGCTGATGGCGCTGGGCCTCAAGGGCGGCTTCGCGCTGGCAGCCTCGGGCATGACGGCCGAAGTGGCCACCAGCCTGGCCTGCGCGGTGGCGCTGGCCATCATCGTCCCGGCCATCGGCTACCAGGTGCTCAAGCGCTTCCTGGGCGGCTTCGACGCCGCCGCGCTGGCGGCCACCTACGGCTCGGTCAGCGCCGTGACCTTCATCACCGCCGTGCAGACCCTGGAGAACAGCGGGCTGCCCTACGGCGGGCACATGGCCGCGGCCATGGCGCTGATGGAGTCGCCGGCCATCATCATGGCCGTGCTGCTGGCCAACATGCTGCGTCAAGGCGCGACCGCGGGCGCGGTGGTGAACGTGGGCGGCGGCACGGCGGCGCTGGGCGGCGCACCGCGCCAGGCTCCGCTGCCGCTGGGCAAGATCCTGCACGAGTCCTTCACGGACGGCGCGCAGCTGCTGCTGCTGGGTGCCATGGTCATCGGCTTCGTGACGGGCGAGGCCGGCAAGTCGGTCATGGCGCCGTTCTCGGTGGACCTGTTCAAGGGCATGCTGGCCTTCTTCCTGCTCGACATGGGCCTGCTGGCGGCGCGCAACCTGGCCGGGCTGCGGGGCCTGTCGCCCTGGCTGCTGGGCTACGCCATCGTGGGTCCGCTGGCGCATGCCGCGCTGGCCCTGGCCCTGGCGGCCCTGATGGGGCTGCAGCCCGGCAACGCGGCGCTGCTGATGGTGCTGGCCGCCAGCGCGTCCTACATCGCCGTGCCGGCGGTGCTGCGCCACGCCCTCCCGGAAGCCCGGCCGGCGCTGTACTTCGGCATGTCGCTGGGCCTGACCTTCCCCTTCAACATCCTGCTGGGCATACCGCTGTACATCAGCATCGCGCACCGGGTGCTGGGCTGAGGCCGGGCACGCCGTTCGCCCGGGGCCGCGCATCGCTGTGTTGACTCCCGGAGACCTCCCGATGCCCGCCACCTCCCTGCGCCGCTTCACCGACCAGACCGTCATCGTCACCGGCGCGGGCTCCGGCATCGGGCGCGGCATTGCCGAGCGCTTCGCCGCCGAGGGTGCCAACGTCGTGCTGGCCGGGCGCACCGAGGACAAGCTGCGGGCGGTGGCCGCGGGCCTGGACGCCGCGCGCACGCTGGTGCAGGCCTGCGACGTGCGCGACTTCGCGCAGGTCGAGCGCCTGGTGGCCGCGGCGGCGGCGCGCTTCGGCGGCCTGGACGTGATGGTCAACAACGCCGGCGTCGCGCCCGAAGGCAGCGTCGCCGACACCAGCCTCGACGACTGGCACGACACGCTGCAGACCGACCTCAGCGGCGTCTTCCACGGCTGCAAGGCGGCGCTGCCGCGGCTGCTGGAGCGCCAGGGTTGCATCGTCAACGTCGCCTCGGTCTCCGGCCTGGGCGCGGACTGGGCGCTGGCGGCCTACAACGCGGCCAAGGGCGGCGTCGTCAACCTCACGCGCTCGCTGGCGCTGGACTTCGGCGGGCGCGGCGTGCGCGTCAATGCGGTGTGCCCCTCGCTCACGCGCAGCGACATGACCGCGGACATGCTCCAGGACGAGGCGCTGATGCGCCGCTTCATGGAGCGGCTGCCGCTGGGCCGCCCGGCCGAGCCCGAGGACATCGCCGGCGTGGTGGCGTTCCTGGCCAGCGACGACGCCCGCTTCGTCAACGGCGTGAACCTGCCGGTGGACGGCGGCGTCACGGCCTCGAACGGGCAGCCGCCGATGTAAGGGCGCGGACGCCAGCGCCGCGACTTGAGCCTGCGCGCCGTGCAGATTTCACGGATGCCGAGTGCGCGGCGCAGCGCACGGGACACGACTTGCCGTTTCTCAGTACAAGTCACGCGGCATCGGTGCCTGGCCTCCTTACGATGCCGGGTTGCAGTCACGGAACGCAGCGATGTCGGTACTCAAGCGCAACAACGTCAACGTCATCGGGCAAGGGTCCAGGACGCTCGTGCTGGGGCACGGCTTCGGCTGCGACCAGGCCATGTGGAGCGCGCTGGTGCCGGCCTTCGCGGCCGACCACCGGCTGGTGCTGTTCGACTACGTGGGCTGCGGCCGCTCCGACCACGCGGAGTTCGACGCGCGGCGCTACGGCTCGCTGCAGGGACACGTGCAGGACGTGCTGGAGATGGCCCAGGCGCTGGAGTTGCGCGACGCCGTGTTCGTCGGCCACTCGGTCAGCGCCATGATCGGCATGCTCGCCGCGCAGCGCGAGCCGCAGCGCTTCTCGCACCTCGCGATGGTCGGGCCCTCGCCGCGCTACATCAACGACCCGGACAGCGGCTACTTCGGCGGCTTCGATCCCGCCGACGTCGAGGGGCTGCTGGAGCTCATGGACAGCAACTACACCGCCTGGGCCGGCTCGCTGGCGCAGGCGGTGGCGGGCCTGCACGGCTCGGCGCAGCTCAAGGACGACCTGCAGGAGCGCTTCTGCGCCATGCACCCGGAGGCCGCGCGGCTCTTCGCGCACGTCACCTTCCACGCCGACAACCGCGCCGACCTGGGCGCCGTGCGCCAGCCCACGCTGATCCTGCAGTGCCGCGACGACGTGATCGCGCCGGACGCCGTGGGCGAGTACGTGCACCGCCACATTCCCGGCAGCACGCTGGTGCGGCTGCAGGCCACCGGCCACTGCCCGCACGTGAGCCACCCCGAGGAAACCATCGATGCCCTGCGGAGCTGGCTGCAGCAGCACGTGTTGCCCGATGCCGGCTGACGCCGGCGCGCTGCCGCCGGGACTGTGCGCCACGGCCGCGGTGGCGCTGGTGGCCTTCGACGACGACGGCGTCATCCTGGAAGCCAACACCGGCATGGCGCAGCTGGTGCAGCACCCGGCCGGGGCCCTGGTCGGGCAGCGGCTGGGCACGCTCATGACGCTGGCCGGGCGGGTCGTGTTCGACAACCACCTGCTGCCGGTGCTCAAGCTCAGCGGCCGCGCCCAGGAGCTGGCGCTGCAGCTGCGCACGGCCGACGGCGGCGGCGTGTTCGTGATGTGCAGCGCCGTGCGCCTGGCCACGGGCAGCGGCCCGCGCAACGAGTGCGCCTTCATGCCGATGAACGAGCGCAAGCGCATCGAGCAGGAGCTGCTGCGCATCAAGCACTCGGTGGAGCACATGCCCGGCGCGCTGCTGCAGCTGCTGCTGCAAGGCGGCGGCGGCGTGCAGGTCAGCGCCCCGGGCGAGGCCGTGTGCGCCCTGCTGGCGCTGCCCGCGCCGGGGATCGATGCCCCGCTGCTGGACGCCGTCCACGCGGACGACCGGGCCCGGGTGAGCGAGGAGCTGCAGGCGTCGGCGCGCGACATGCGGCCCTGGCACGGCGAGTTCCGGCTGCAGCGGCCGGGCGCGCCGGCCTGGCGCGCCGTCGAGGCCCGGCCGCAGCGCCTGGACGGCGGCCGGCTGCTGTGGCACGGCTATGCCAGCGACATCTCCAGCCGCAAGGCCGTGGAGGCGGCGGTGGCGGAGACGGTGCGCGTCAAGGAGATGCTGCTGCACGAGGTCCACCACCGCGTGAAGAACAGCCTGCAGCTGGTGAGCTCGCTGCTGTCGCTGCAGGCGCGCGGCATTGCCGACGCCGACGCGCGCGCCGCGCTGCAGGAGGCGCGCACGCGCGTCTCGGTCGTGGCGCGGGTGCACGAGCAGCTCTACGAGTCGGGCGCGCACGGCACGCTCGACATCGCGCAGCACTTGCGGCGGCTGGCGGAGGACACGCTGTCCTCGCTGGGCGGCGGCCGCATCCGGCTGGACTTCGACGGCCAGGCGCAGCCGGTGCTGGCGCTGGAGCAGGCGGTGCCGCTGTCGCTGGTGCTGGCCGAGCTGCTGACCAACGCGGTGAAGTACGCCTTCCCGGGCGGCGGGCACGGCACCGTCACGCTGCGCCTCACCGAGGACGAGGGCCGGCTGCGCGTGGCGCTGGCCGACGACGGCGTGGGCCTGCCCGCCGGGTTCGACCCCGGCGCGTCGCGCGGGCTGGGCATGCGCATCGTGCAGGCCCTGCTGCTGCAGCTCGACGCGCAGCTGGAGAACCCCCGGACGCAGCGGGGCGCGTGCTTTGTCATCACCATGCGGGCCTGCAGCGCCGCGGGCGCACCGGCTGCTCCGGCCGTGGCGGGCTGAGGCCCGGCCGCGCCGACCCTCCCGCGCACCCCGCGGTGCGCACGGCTTCCATCACCACCATGTCCTCCAGCACGCACTCTTCCGCCCGGATCCTCCTCGTCGAGGACGAGGTCCTGGTCGCCCTGGACCTGCAGTCGCACCTGGAAGAGCTGGGCCACCAGGTGGTCGGCCACGCGCTGAGCGGCGCGCAGGCCCTGGCGCTGGCGGCTCGGCAGCGTCCCGACCTGGTGCTCATGGACATCCGCCTGCAGGGTCCGATGGACGGCGTGGACACCGCGCTGCGCCTGCGCGGGCCCGAGCCGCTGCCCGTGGTCTTCCTCACCTCGCAACTCGACCGCGAGACGGTGGCCCGGGTGGCGCAGGCCGCGCCCTACGGCTTCGTCAGGAAGCCCTTCGACCCGCTGGTGCTGCGCACGGTCGTCGACCTGGCGCTGGCGCGCGCCGAGCAGGAGCGGCGGGCCACGGCCGAGCGGCTGCAGGCGCAGGCCGGGCAGGCGCGGGAGCTGCGCCGGGCCAACGAGGCGCTGCAGGTCCAGGCCCGCAACATGGTCAGCCTCAACGAGGCGCTGTGGCGCTCCGTGGCCGGGCCCGGTCCCTGGCCGGCGGCGGCGCCCGTGCCCGCGCCGGGCGTCAAGCCCGTGGACGACCCGCAGCGGCTGGCCGTGCTGGCGCGCACGCAGCTCATGGACTCCGCGCCCGAAGAGGCCTTCGACCGCTTCACGCGGCTGGCAGCGGATTCGCTGCAGGTGCCGGTGTGCCTGGTCAGCCTGGTGGACGGCCAGCGCCAGTTCTTCAAGAGCGCCGTGGGCCTGCCCGAGCCCTGGGCCACGCGGCGCGAGACGCCGCTGTCGCACAGCTTCTGCCAGCACGTCGTCAATTCCGGCGCGCCGCTGGTGGTGGAGGACGCGCTGGCCGAACCGCTGGTGCGCGACAACGGCGCGGTGCGCGACCTGGGCGTGCGCGCCTACCTGGGCGTGCCGCTGAGCACGCCCGACGGCCACGTGCTGGGCAGCTTCTGCGCCATCGACGGCCAGCCGCACCCCTGGAGCGCGCAGGACCGCGAGCTGCTGGAGCGCATCGGGCAGTCGGTGCTGGCCGCCATCGCGGTGCGCATGCAGCTGGGCACGCTGGAGCAGCGCGTGCGGGAGCGCACCGCCGAGCTGCACGCGCTGGCCGCCACGCTGGAGGAGCGCGTGCGCGAGCGCACGGCCGAGCTGGCCGCCGCGCACAACGCGGCCCGCGCCGCCAGCCGCGCCAAGAGCGCGTTCCTGGCCAACATGAGCCACGAGATCCGCACGCCCATGAACGCGATCCTGGGCCTGACGCACCTGCTCGCCGGCGAGGGCCTCACGCCGCAGCAGGCGGCGCGGCTCGCGGGCATCGAGGACGCGGGGCGGCACCTGCTGTGCGTCATCAACAACATCCTCGACATCTCGCGCATCGACGCCGGCAAGCTGCAGCTGGAGGAGCGCGACTTCGAGCTGCCCGCGCTGCTGGAGCAGGTGCGCTCCATCGTCGGCCCGGATGCCGCGGCCAAGGGGCTGGCGGTGTCGCTGGACGCCGGCGCGCTGGGCTGGCTGCGCGGCGACGAGACCCGGCTGCGCCAGGCGCTGCTGAACTATGCGTCCAACGCCGTGAAGTTCACCGCGGCCGGGCACGTGGCGCTGCGCGCGCGGGCGCTGCCGGTGCCCGACGGCAATGACGGCGGCGATGGCGGCGGCGCCCTGCTGGTGCGCTTCGAGGTCGAGGACAGCGGCATGGGCATCGCCCCGCAGGAGCTGCAGCGCCTGTTCGACCCCTTCGAGCAGGCCGACGCCACGACCACGCGGCGCTTCGGCGGCACGGGGCTGGGGCTGTCCATCACGCGCGGCCTGGCCCGGCTCATGGGCGGCGAGGCCGGCGCCACGAGCACGCCGGGGCGCGGCAGCACCTTCTGGTTCACGGCACGGCTCCAGCCCGGGCGCGCGGCCCAGGCGCCCGCGGCCGATGCGCGCGCCCGGGCCCTGGATGCCGCGGCGCTGCTGCGCGAGCGGCACGGCGGCGCCGTGGTGCTGGTGGCCGAGGACAACGCGGTGAACCTGGAGATCGCCCGGGAGATGCTGCGCCACGCGGGGCTGGCGGTGGACGTGGCGCAGGACGGCCGCGAGGCGCTGGAGCGCGCGCGCGCGCAGCGGCACGCGCTGATCCTGATGGACATGCACATGCCCGGCATGGACGGGCTGGCGGCCACGCGCGCCATCCGCGCCCTGCCCGGGCGCCAGGACGTGCCCATCCTGGCCATGACCGCCAACGTCTACGACGAGGACCGCCGCGCCTGCACCGAGGCCGGCATGAACGACTTCGTCTCCAAGCCCGTCACGCCCGACACCTTCTACGCCCGGCTGCTGGCGTGGCTTGGGCGTGAAGGCTGAGGTCAGGCGCCGAGGCGGGCGGCCAGCAGCGCCGCGGCCCAGAGCGCCAGGGCGGCGAGCAGGCTCGAAGCCGGCGCGAGGAAGCGGCGCGGCGCCAGCGCCTGGGCGCGCAGCCGGGCCAGCTTCGAGCGGTAGACCAGCCGCTCGGCCGGATCGGCCACGGCCTGGTTGACGCGGGCCAGCCCGGTGTCGAAATGCCGGTTCAGCGCCTCGCGCTGCCGCTGCCGGCGCACTGGCAGCCAGGCCGCCAGCAGCGCCAGCACGGCCAGGAAGGCTGCCTCCCGCACGCCCAGTCCCAGGACGGCGGCGTCGGCCGGGATCAGCCAGCAACCCACCGTGGCCGCGGCCAGCAGCGCGGCCTCGCGGTGGAACGGCCGGTTGAACGCGCGCGCCGTGTCGGCCAGGGACTGGAGCCCGGCGTCGATGTCGGCGGCCCGGGCCGCGGGCGCGGCGGCCTTCGCGGCACGGGCCGGCGTGGTCGGGCCCGGCAGGGGCCGCGCCGCGGCCGCGCCTTCCACGTGCGGGCGCGGCCGGCGCGGGCCGCCGCCCGGGTGCTTCGGTCTGGACTTGGAGGTCTTGCGCTGCCGGCGTCGTTGCTCGGCGTTGCCCGCGTTCAGTGGCATGGGGGTGTGTCGGCTTCGTTCAAGGGGCGCGCATTGGACCGGGCCACGGCGGCCGGGTCTGTGAGCTTTGGTGTCGGGGCCCGGGGGCGCCAGGGTCCCGGCGCGCGCAGCCCGGGCTGCGCCGGCGGAGCCGGATGGTACTCAACCGAAACAGCGTTCCATGTCGATGCTGGAGTGCACGCCGACCGCCCGCGCATGCTGCGCCAGCCATGCGCCGGCATGGCTGCGGCCCTGGTCGTGCAGCAGCCGCAGGTAGGGCATGTGGGTCAGCAGCCGCGTCTCGGGGCGCTGCATGCTGGCGCATTGCCCGGGCTCGATCATGTGGAAGCGCATCGTCCGCAGCTTGCGCTCCAGCGGCCCGCGCTGGGCGAAGGAAGGCCCGGCAAAGGCCATGGCGCGCGAGAACATCTGCATCTCGCGCATGAAGTGGGCGTGAAAGCCCAGCTCCGCGATGCGCTCCCGGATCTCGGTCGAGGTCTGCGGCGTGCCTTCGCGAACCAGCGGGTTGAGCAGCACGAGCAGCACGTCGGGCGACTCGCATTCGTAGAACAGCGGGAAGACGGCCGGGTTGGCCGAGTAGCCGCCGTCCCAGTACGGCTGCCCGTCGATTTCCACCGGGTGATGGATCCTGGGCAGGCAGGCCGAGGCCAGCAGCACCTCCACCGTCAGCTCGTGCTCGCGAAAGACCCGCAGCCGCCCGGTGTTGGCCTGCGTGGTGCCGATGAAGAGCTTGAACGGGCAGTCCCGGCGCAGCCGCTCGAAATCGACGGTTTTCAGCAGCACCCCGCGCAACACGTTCAGCGCCATCGGGTTGAGCTGCGCGGGCGCGAACTGGGTCGTCCAGCTCGCCAGCACCCGGCCCGCCGGCGACAGGCGCATGTCCTCGCCGCTGCCCTGGGCCGCCCAGGCCGTGGGCACCAGCTGCCCGATCGCGGCCCAGAAGCCCTCCAGGGCGGCTCGCGCGCCATCGCGCCCGCCGACGGCCCAGCCCTGGGCCATCACCACCGCGTTCATCGCCCCGGCGCTGCTGCCGCTCACGCCTTCGAAGTCCAGGCGCCCGTCGTCGATCAGCGCGTCCAGCGCGCCCCAGGTGAATGCGCCGTGCGCACCGCCGCCCTGGAGCGCCAGGTTCACCGTCTTCCTGCGCAGGCCGCCACGCCATGCGCGTGCCCGGGTTGAGCCGGGGTCCCGGACGGCGATGTTGCGCAGCCGTTGGACGACGGGGCCGATGATGTGATGTGACATGTGTTTTCCCTCCGTGTGTGCCGTGAGTGCTCCTGCGCGACGGCGCACCGAGCGTTGCGGTGGCCGGGCAAGCAGGACTGGTCCGGCGCGTGCGGCGCACACGCCGGAATCAACTCGTGCTGCAGTGCAGCAATCGGTGGACCAATCTAGGGGTTTACCCTGATCAGGCTGCCACAAGCCCGGGGGCGCGCAGCCGGTCCCGGCGCAGCGGGCGGCAGGCGTCCGCATTGCCCGGCCCTGCACCTGACGACAGCCGGGCGGAGCGCGCAGCATGGGTGTTGCGGTTGAAGTGGAGCCGGACGGTGCCGGCGGCGAGGCCCGCCCCTGCGCCATCCGCTTCGGCACCCGGCGCGTGCCCGTCGACGGCGTGCTCGACCGCTGGCATGGCCGCGACTGGACCTGGTGGAAGGTCGCCACCGCCGAGGGCGCCTACGTCCTGGTGCACGACGAGGCGAGCGGCGAGTGGGCGCTGGCGGCGATCGTGGGCGAGGCGCCGCGGGACGACGCCTGGCCCGCGCCGCGCCGCCGCGGCAGCCCGCACTGACGGCACCGGCCCCGCGCGGCGCGGCGCCCGTTCCCGGCCCTGTTTTCACGCTTCGGACACCCTTGGCCGTGCCTGCCGGGTGACATTGCCGGCACTCGCGTCCGACTTGTGAACCCCTCCGACCCGATCGTGTCTGCCCTGCATTACATCGACGTGCCCGCATTGCGGCCGGGCATGTACGTCCAGCTGGAGCTGGGCTGGATGGACCATCCCTTTCCGACCAACAGCTTCCTGATCCACAGCGCCGCGCAGATCGACGTCCTGCGCGGCCTGGGCCTGAAGCAGGTGCGCTGGGACCCACGCCGCAGCGAGGCCGTGGCACCGGCGGCGACGGCAACGGCGCCCGTGCAGGACGCGGCGGCGTCCGGCCGTGACCCGGTTGCCACCGCAACGGCGCCGGAGCCGGCGCCGGCACCCCGCGACATGCCGGCGCTGCAGCGCGCGGCGCAGGTGCGCTGCGAGCGCCACTACGCCGAAGCCGGCCGCGGCTGGCGCGACACGGTCGAGCTGCTGCGCACGGGCCGCCCCACCGACGCCGGCGCGCGCGCCACGGCCGTCGCGCGCGCGCTGATCCGGCAGATGCTCGACACCCCCGACGGCAGCATCCGGCTGATCACCGAGGCCGCGAGCGACCGCGGGTCGGCGCACGTGCTCAACGTCACCGTGCTGTCGCTGCTGCTGGCGCGGCAGCTGGGCTGGTCCGAGGCGGCGCTGGCGCCGCTGGGCGTGGGCGCGCTGCTGCACGACGTCGGCAAGCTCGACCTGCCCGAGCGCGTGCGCCACCCGGACGGCCATTTCACGGACCTGGAGCACCGGCTCTACCGCGAGCACGTGGCGCTGGGCCTGGCGCAGGCGCGGCGCATGGAGGTGGAGGCCGAAGCGCTGCTCGTGATCGCGCAGCACCACGAGCAGGCCGACGGCAGCGGCTTCCCGCTGCGCCTCAAGCTCGACCGGCAGGCCCAGGGCGCCCGCATCGTGGCGCTGGCCAACCGCTACGACAACCTGTGCAACCCGGCGCAGGCCTCCAGCACCCACACGCCCCACGAGGCGCTGTCGCTGCTGTACGCGCAGGGCCAGCGCCGCTTCGATGCGCAACTGCTGGGCGCCTTCGTGCGCATGATGGGCGTGTACCCGCCGGGCTCGGTGGTGCAGCTCAGCGATGGCCGCTACGCGCTGGTGGCCAGCGTCAATGCCACGCACCCGCTGCGGCCGTGCGTGCTGGTGCACGACGCGTGCGCGGCGCGCGGCGGGCCGCTGCCGCTGGAGCTGGAGCACGCGCCGCAGTCGCTGGCCATCCGCCGCAGCCTCAAGCCCGCGCAACTGCCGTGCGAGGTGCGGCTGGCACTCGCGCCGGGACGGCGCGTGGCCTGGTTCTTCGACCCCACCGCGGCGCCGCCGGCGCAGGACACGCAGCCATGAGGCCGGACCACGCCGACCTGCTCCTGGCACGCGACCCGCACGACGACGCGTCGGCCGAGGCCGCCTGGTCGCTGCTGATCGAGAGTCTCAACGAGGCGGTGTGGCTGGTGCGCGCCGACACGCAGCGCGTGTGCGCCGTCAACGAGGCCGGCCTGGCGCTGCTGGCGCTGCCGCGTGCGCAGGTGCTCGGTGCCGCCGCCGACACGCTGCTGCCCACGCCCGAGGACTTCACTTTCTGGGCCGAGGCCGCCGCCGCGGGTGCCGCGGCATCCGGCGCCGAGCTGTGCTCGCAGACGCTGCTGCAGCGCGGCGACGGCGCCACGCTCCACGTCACGCGCCGCATCCGGCCGCTGCCGCCGCGCCTGTTCATGGTGGCGCTGCAGGACCACAGCGCGCA
>NZ_VIDQ01000106.1 GCF_009760915.1 Azohydromonas aeria | reverse complement strand
TGGGCGCTGCCCGAAGGGCTGCTGCACGGCAACGACGACGCGGCCGTGTACGACTGGATGCGGCAAAGCGTGGTGGACCCGGTGCGCTACCAGCTGCGCCTGGACGCCGTGCGCGAGGCTGCGCTCATGCATGCCAGCGACCGGCTGCGCCTGCGCTCGGGCCAGGTCGTCGAGCGCGTGACGCAGCCGCAGTGGATGAACGGCCGCGCCACGGGGCGGGTGTACTCGTTTCGCGACCTGAGCGAGCGCATCGCCGCCGACCAGCGCATCGAGCGGCTGGCCAGCACCGACGCGCTCACCGGGCTGATGAACCGCGCGCAGTTCGGCGACGCGGTGGCGCGCGCCGTGGCGGCCGAGCCGCCGCGCCACGAGCCGTTCGCAGTGCTGGTGCTGGACCTGGACCACTTCAAGCACGTCAACGACAGCCTGGGCCACCACGGCGGCGACCGGGTGCTGTGCGAGATGCGCACGCGGCTGCAGCAGGGCGTGCGCGAGGGCGACATGGTGGCGCGGCTGGGTGGCGACCAGTTCGCGCTGCTGGTGCGCGGCTGCGACGCGCGCGGCGCGGAGCTGGCCGCGGCCCGCGTGCTGGAGGCCGTGGCGCGGCCGCTGACGCTCGAAGGCTCGGAGTTCACGCTGACGTGCAGCATCGGCATCGCGCTGCACCCGATGGACGGCGCCAGCGCCGACGAGCTGCTGCGCCATGCCGAGACGGCGATGCAGCGCGCCAAGGCCGGCGGGCGTGCCGGCTGGCGGGCGCACGACGCGTCCACGCAGGAGCCCGACGCGCGTGCGCGCATCCGGCTGGACCACGCCATGCGGCTGGCGCTGGCGAGCCAGCGCTTCCGGCTGGCCTACCAGCCGCAATGGGACCTGGACACCGGGCGCCTGGTGGGCGTGGAAGCGCTCATCCGCTGGCACGACCCCGAGCGCGGCCGTGACGTCCCGCCGGCCGAGTTCATCCCGGCGGCCGAGGCCAGCGGCTTCATCGTCGCCCTGGGCGAGTGGGTGCTGGCGCAGGCGGTGCGGCAGGCCGCGGCGTGGTGGCGGCGGGGGTTCGAGGTGCCCGTGGCGGTCAACGTGTCGGCGCTGCAGTTCCAGCGGCCCGGCTTCGCGGACCAGGTGCAGGCGGTGCTGGAGGCCGCCGACCTGCCGCCGCGGCTGCTGGAGCTGGAGCTCACCGAGGGCGTGCTGCTGCACGACGCGGAGGAGACGCTCTCGCGGCTGCAGGCGCTGGCGCGGCTGGGCGTGCGGCTGGCGGTGGACGACTTCGGCACCGGCTACTCCAGCCTGGCCTACCTGAAGCGCTTCCCCATCAACAAGCTCAAGATCGACCGCGGCTTCGTGCGCGGCCTGCCCGGCGACGACAGCGACGCGGCCATCGTGCGCGCCATCGTGCAGATGGCGCGGGCGCTGGAGCTGCAGGTCATCGCCGAGGGCGTGGAGACCGAGGCGCAGCGCGGGTTCCTGGCGCACGCCGGCTGCCATGAAGGCCAGGGCTGGCTGTGGGCGCCGGCGCTGGAGGTGCAAGTGCTGGAGCAGCGGCTGGCGGTGCTGGCGGGGGCGGGGCAAGACCCGGCGTAGCGCGGCAGCGCCGTCCGCCGGGCGCCCGGTGCCACCCCGGGCCCGCATGCCCCGCGCTGGGCGTCGAACTTGCTCGCCTGCTGCCCATGCTGGAGACAGGCACCCTGCGCGCGGCGCACGAGCGTGAGCAACTCATCCTGTTCGTGGGCGCGGGCGTGTCGCAGCCGCTGGGGCTGCCGCCGTGGAGCGAGCTCATCAACCACATGGCGCGCCAGCTCGGCTTCGCGCCCGAGGAGTACCGCCAGTACGGCAGCCCGCTGGCGCTGGCGGAGTACTTCCGGCTGCAGCACGGCAACATCGGCCCGCTGCGCAGCTGGATGGACCGGCAGTGGCACGCGCCGGACATGTCGGTGGCCGAGTCGCGGGTGCACGAGCTCATCGTCCGGGGCAACTTCAAGATCATCTACACCACTAACTACGACCGCTGGCTGGAGATCGCCTTCGAGCACCACCGGCGCGAGTTCGTGAAGGTGGTCAGCGTGGCCGACCTGGCGCGCATCCGCCGCGACGTGACGCAGATCGTCAAGTTCCACGGCGACTTCGAGAACGACGACTCCATCGTGCTCGACGAGACGAGCTACTTCCGGCGCCTGGACTTCGAGTCGCCGCTGGACATCAAGCTGCGCGCCGACGTGCTGGGACGCTCGGTGCTGTTCATCGGCTACAGCCTGGCCGACGTCAACATCCGCTACCTGTTCTACCGGCTGTCGCGGCTGTGGAAGGCCTCGCAGTCGGACGTGCTGCAGCCGCCCTCCTACATCTTCCTGCCGGTGCGCAACCCGGTGCAGCAGGCGGTGCTGGCGCAATGGGGCATCGAGACCATCTCGCCCGACGGCGCGGACGACGCCTCCACGGCGCTGGCGCGGCTGCTCGAAGCCGTCATCGGGGAGACGCCATGACGGCCGCGGCGGCGCCGTCCATGCCGGGACTCACCATCGAGCAGGGCCTGCGCGCCGCCGGCGTGGGGCGCTTTCAATACCGGCTCTTCATCGTCTTCGGGCTGGTGTGGATGGCCGACGCGATGCAGGTGCTCGCCATCGGCTTCACCGCGCCCTCGATCGCCGCGACCTTCGGCATTCCCGTGCCCACGGCACTGCAGACCGGCACGGCCTTCTTCACCGGCATGCTCGCGGGCGCCTTCGCCTTCGGGCGGCTGGCCGACCGCATCGGGCGCCGCCCGGTGCTGTTGATCGCGGTGCTCATCGATGCCGCCTGCGGCGTCGCCTCGGCCTTCGCGCCGGACTTCCAGTGGCTGCTCGCGCTGCGCTTGCTCACCGGCATCGGCGTGGGCGGCACGCTGCCCGTGGACTACACGCTGATGGCCGAGTTCCTGCCCGCCGCGCGGCGCGGGCGCTGGCTGGTGCTGCTGGAGTCGTTCTGGGCCGTGGGCACGGTCGCGCTGGCGGTGCTGGCGCTGGCGGCCGCGCCGTGGGGGAGCGACGCGTGGCGGCTGATCTTCTTCGTCACGGGGCTGCCGGCCCTGGTGGGCGTGGTGTGCCGGCTCTTCATCCCGGAGTCGCCGCTCTTCCTCAACGGCTCGGGGCGCAGCGCCGAGGCACGCGCGGTGCTGCAGCGCGTGGCCCGCGCCAACGGCGCCGAGGTCGTGATCGGCCGGCTGCAGCCGCAGCCGATGGCGCGCGCCTCGGTGCGGGCGCTGTTCGCGGGCGGGCTCCGGCGCCGCAGCGTGTGCCTGTTCGCGGCCTGGGGGCTGATCTCCGTCGCCTACTACGGCGTCTTCGTCTACCTGCCGGTCAGGCTCGCGGGCGAGGGCTTCGGCTTCATGCGCGGGCAGGTGTTCCTGATCGTGCTGGCGCTGGTGCAGCTGCCGGGCTTCGCGCTCGCCGCCTGGGGCGTGGAGCGCTGGGGGCGCAAGCCCACGCTGATCGGATTCCTGCTGCTCAGCGCCGCGGGCTGCGGGCTCTACAGCCTCGGGCGCGCGCCGGCGCTGGTGGTCGGCTCGACGCTGCTGATGAGCTTCGCGCTGCTGGGCACCTGGGGCGCGCTCTACGCCTTCACGCCCGAGGTGTACCCGACCCGGCTGCGCGCCAGCGGCATGGGCACGGCCGGCGCGACGGCGCGGCTGGGCGGGCTATTCGCCCCGGCCATCGTCGCGCCGGTCATGGCCACGCACTTCACGCTGGCGCTGGCGCTGCTGTCGTCTTTTCTCGTGGCGGCGGCCGTGGCGATCGGGTGCGTGGACATCGAGTCGAGGAACCGGGCGCTGGATTGACGGCCCCTTTGCAGCGCATGGAAGTGCGGGTGGCCTCCTACCGGCTCCGGCCGGCCGCCCGTGGTTTCACCGCCCGGAGCGAATTGGGTTCACGCGGCATCGAGCTCCGCCCGTGCCACCGGCTGCCACGCCACCGCCGCGCGCACCGTGCAGCGCGTGCCCGGGCCGGCGCCGTCGAAACGGGCCTCGCCCTGCAGCTGCTCTGCCAGCGTCCGCACCAGCTGCAGCCCCAGGCCCGGGGCCTGGCGCGGGTCGAAGCCCGAAGGCAGCCCGGGGCCGTCGTCGGCCACCTCCAGCACGATGCGGCCGTCACCCTCGGGCCGCAGCGCCACCTGCAGCACGCCGCCCGGGCCTTCCGCAAGGGCATGCTTGAGCGCATTGCTCACCAGCTCGGTGGCGATCAGCGCCAGCGGGATCGCGCCATCGACGCCCAGCAGCATCGGCTCCAGCGCGAAGTCCGCCCGCGGCGGGCGGCTGCCGCCGGAGCCGGCCACGAGCTGGCTGACGACGCCGCGCAGGTAGCGCGCGAAGTCCAGCAGCGACAGCGACGGGTGCTGGTAGAGCTGCTGGTGCACCAGCGCCATGGCCTGCACCCGGTTCTCGGTGTCGGCGAGCACGGCGTCGAGCGCGGCGTCGTGGCACCGTTGCTGGCGGCGCTGCAGCCGCAGCAGGCTGCCCACCATCTGCAGGTTGTTCTTCACGCGGTGGTGCACCTCGCGCAGCAGCACCTCCTTCTCGGCCAGCGAGTCGCGCACGGCCTGCTCGGCGCGGCGGCGCCCGGTGACGTCGATGGCGCTGGCGGCGAAGACCTCGCGGCCGCCGCCGTCCACCGAGAGGTAGGCATGCATCAGCACCTCGAAGGTCGAGCCGTCGCGGCGCCGCGCGGTGAACTCCACCTCGCACGAGCCGCGCGCATGCAGCTCGGCCATCAGCCGCCGCGGCTGCATCGGGTCCTGGGCATGCTCGGCAGGCGTGGAGGCCATGAGCTCGCGCATGCCGGCGTAGCCCCAGAGACGGCAGTAGGCGCGGTTGGCATAGGTGAAGCGCAGCCCGCCGTCGAAGATGCAGAAGGCGCTGAGCGAGTTCTCCACCGCCACGGCCAGCATGCCGACCTCGGCCACGCGCTGCGCCACGCGGTGCTCCAGCTCGCGCTGCTGCGCGCGCACGGCGATGCCGGCGAGCACCGAGTGGGCAATGTGCTCCAGCAGCGCGCGCTCGTCCTCGCTCCAGCGCCGCGGCCGGCTGTCGATGACGCAGAAGCTGCCCAGCACGTGGCCATCGGCCGTGGCCAGCGGCACGCCCAGGTAGGCGCTCACGCCCAGCTCCTCCACCGCGCGGTTGTCGCGCACCAGCGGGTGCTCGCGCGCGTCCTCGACCACCAGCGGCGCGCCCGACGTGACGACGTGCTGGCAGAAGGAATGGCTCAGCGGCGTGCGCCGCGCGCCGGCCCAGGGCTCGGACAGGCCCGTGGCGCTCTTGAAGAACTGCTCGCGCTCGTTGACCAGGCTGATGAGGCTCACCGGCGCGCCCAGCGCGCGCGACGCCAGTTGCGTGAAGCGGTCGAAGCCGGCTTCCGCGGCCGAGTCGATCAGCCCGGTGCGCTCCAGCGCGGCCAGCCGCGCCGGGTCGTCGAGCCGGGCCGCGCCGGCCGGGCCGGCGGCACCGTCGCCGCCGAGCCAGCCCCACAGCGCCTGGTTGAGCTCCTTGAGGTGCGCGGCACGCGCCTGCTGCGCGTCATGGGCCTCGCGCAGCCGGGCCTGCGCCGACTCCAGCGCCACCAGCGCCCGCTCGCGCTGCGCATGCGCCTCGTCGCGCTGGCACACGTGGCGGCGCAGCTGGCCCAGGCTGCGCTGCAGCGCGCCGCCGGCCCAGGCCACCAGCGCCAGCGCCAGCAGCAGCCCCGCCACCATCGCCGCCGTGGCGTTGCGGGCCTCACGCCGGGCGTCGGCCTCGCGGATCGCCAGCAGCCGCAGCTCCTCGGCATCCATCGCCTCCAGCAGGGCGCTCACCATGCCCGCGTGCGCCTCCACGTCGCCCGCGACGAAGGCGTCGCGCGCCGCCTGCAGCCCCTGGCGCGCAGCCAGGTCCACCAGGTCGGCCCCGGCCTGCAGCCGCTCCTGCAGCAGCGGCCGCAGCTCGCGCAGGCGCTGCTGCTGCATGGCGTTGTCGGCCGTCAGCGACTGCAGCCGCTCGCGTGCCGCGGGCAGCGCCTCGCGGGCCTGCCGGTAGGCCGCCAGCCCGTCGTCGCGGCCGGTGATGAGGAAGCCGCGCACGCTGCGCGCGCCCAGGTTGAGGGCCGACTGCATCGCGGCGACCTCGACGCGCACCTGCAGCGTGTGCTCGCGCCAGCGCGCGGCCTCGGCGGCGCGCTGCTGGGTCCACAGCGCCAGCGCGGCCACGGCCATCAGGGCCAGCAGCGCCAGGCTGAAGGCCGCCGGGATCGGCCAGGAACGGGGGTACTTCATGAAAGGTGACGGCGCGGCGGCGCGCCCCTTGGGCACACCGCCGCGAGGGGCCTGCGCCGGAGCCTTGCGGGCCCGGAAAAACCCGGGATTGTCCGCAGAAGCCCACGGCAGCCGGCGGCCCGTGCCGTGACCGGCTTCACGCGCGGCAGCGTTTCAGGGACGCGTCAAGCCACGTGCAGCGGCAGCTGCACGCTGAAGCTGCTGCCGCGCCCGGGCTCGCTGTCCACGGCGAGCGTGCCGTTCATCATCGCCACCAGGCGCCGCACGATCGACAGGCCCAGCCCCGTGCCGCCGAAGCGCCGCGTGGTCGAGTCGTCGGCCTGCGCGAAGGGCTCGAAGATGCGCTGCTGCTGCTCGGCGGCGATGCCGATGCCGGTGTCCGCCACGTCCAGCCGCAGCACGACCTGCCCTTCAGCCACCGGCAGCGCCTGCACGCGCAGCGTCACGGTGCCGGCGGGCGTGAACTTCACGGCGTTGGACAGCAGGTTGAGCAGCACCTGGCGCAGCCGCAGCGGGTCGCCCAGCAGCCGCGGCGGCAGCGCCGGCGCGACCTCGGCCCGCAGCGCCAGCGACTTGGCCTCGGCCTGCGGACGCACCAGCGCCAGCACGCCGTCGAGCAGCGCCGCGGGCTCGAAGGGCACGGACTCCAGGCGCATCTCGCCGGCCTCGATGCGCGAGAGGTCGAGCACGTCGCTCACCAGGCCGAGCAGCTGCTCGCCGGCGGCGTGGATGTGGCCGACATAGCGCGCCGCGTCGGCGGGCAGCTCGCGCAGGCGCAGCAGCTGGCTCAGCCCGATGACGGCATTGAGCGGCGTGCGCAGCTCGTGGCTCATGTGCGCCAGGAACGCGCTCTTGGCGCGGCTGGCGGCCTCGGCCTGGCTGGTGCGCCGGCGCAGCGCGTCCTCGAGCACCTTGCGCTCGGTGAGGTCGGTCAGGGCGTAGACCATGCCCATCGGGCGCGCGTCGGCGCCGCACAGCGTGCGCACCTCCAGCAGCACGGACACGCGCGAGCCGTCGCGGCGCAGCACGCGCCACTCGGCGCCGTCCTCGCCGCGCGGGCGCGCCATGAACATCTCCATGGTGTTGAGCCGGCGCCCGAAGCCCTCCTCCAGCGCCTGCTGGCGCCCGGCCAGCTCCGCGGCGTCGAACAGCAGCGCGGTGGCCGAGCGGCCCAGCGCGTCGCGCTCGGCGTGCCCGGTGAGCGCCTCGGCGGCGCGGTTGAAGAAGGAGATGCGGCAGTACGCGTCGGTGACGACGATGGCGCTGCCCGCGCTGTCGAGGATGGCGCGCAGCTCGGCCGTGCGCTGGCGCACCTGCTGCTCCAGCGTGGCGTTGAGCTCGGCCACCGCGGCCTCGGCGGCCTTGCGCTCGGTGATGTCCAGCGACGACCCGATGATGCCGATGACCTCGCCGCGCGCGTCGCGGAACGGCGCCTTGGTGGACAGCCAGGTCGCCGGCGTGCCGTCGGGGCGGTCCAGGCGCTCCTCGAACTGCTGCGCCACGCCGCTGTCCATGATGCGGCGGTCGTTGTCCATGAGGGCGCGCGCCTGCGCCGCATCGTCCAGGTACTCCAGGTCCGTGCGGCCGATGAAGCGCTGCGGCGGCTTGCCGATGGCCTGCGCCGCGCCCCGGTTGGCCAGCAGCATGCGGCCCTCGCGGTCCTTGGCATAGACCACGCCCGGCACCGCGTCGGCGAAGGCGCGCAGCAGGTCCAGCGCCTTGTCGCGCTCGGCCTCGAGCTCGCGCCGGCGGCCCACGTCGAGCAGCACGCCGGGGAAGCGCAGCGGCGATCCATCGTCGGCCAGGTCCACGCGGCCGTTGGCCTCGATCCAACGCCAGCGGCCGGCGCGGTCGCGCACGCGGTACTCGTGGCTGTAGGCGCCGCCGCGGCCGATGGCCTCGGCGATGGCCGCGCGCAGGCCCTCCAGGTCGTCCGGGTGCACGGTGGCGATCACCTGCTCCAGCGACAGGCCGATGCGGCCCAGGGCCGGGTCGATGCCGAAGGTTTCGGCAAAGCGCTCGTCCACCGTGAAGGCGTCGCGGGTCAGGTCCCACATCCAGGTGCCGATGATGGCGCCGGCATCCAGCGCCAGCTGCACCCGCTCCGCCGCGATGTGCGCCTGCGTCACGTCCGTCACCGCCTCGGCCACGCTGGCCGGGCGGCCGTCGGCGTCGCGGCGCAGCGCCTTGTGCGCGGCCACCACCAGCTGCCGCCCGTCGCGCGTGGTGTGGCGCAGCTCGCCGCGCCACTCGCCGGCGCTTTCCAGCGCGGCCTCGACCTCGGCCACCGGCACCGGGAAGACGGTGCGCAGCAACTCGTGCGCGCCGCGGCCCACGGCCTCCTGCGCCGTCCAGCCGTAGAGCCGCTCGCAGCCCCGCGACCAGTGCAGGATCGTGCCGTCGGCGTCGCGCACGAAGACCGCGGCCAGCTCCAGCGTGGAGCGCAGCTCGGCCAGGGCCCGGCTGGCGGCCTCGGCGCGCTCCAGGCCCTGGCGCAGCGCCTCGAGCTCGCGCACCGACGCCGGCGGCAGCGCCGCGGCCGGCGCGGGCGCCGCCCCGCCACCGGCCAGCGCCACGGCATGGCGGTGCAGCGCCTGCACCGGGTGCAGCACGGTGCGCGCGGCCAGCAGGGCCAGCGCCGCCGCCACCGCCAGCAGCACCGCGCCGCCGCCGGCCAGCGCCAGCACCGGCGCCTGCCAGACCCTGGCGAAGCGGGCCGCGGGCTCGGCCACGAACACGCGCCAGCCCGGCGCCCCCGGCACGGAGCGGAAGGCGATGACGTGCTCCACGCCGTGGAGGGTGCGGGCCTGCACCAGCCCGGCATCGCGGCCCGCGACCCGGGCGCGCACCTCTTCCGCGGCCGTCCGGCCCACGAGCTGCTGCGCGGCATCCGAGCGCGCCACGATGACGTCCCGGGCATCCGTGACCGAGACGAAGCCGCCCGGCGGCAGCGCCTGCGCGGCCAGGAGCTGGCGCAGCCGCTCGGGGGTGAGCCGGGCCGCCAGCACGTAGCGCACGCGGTCGGCGCGCCGCACCGGCACGCCGACCGCGGCGCCCGGGCGCCCCGTGGCCGGGCCGACGAACAGGTTGCTCACCTGCGGCTGCCCGGTGGCCGCCACGGACTGCAGGTCGGCCACGCCGGTGTGCGCGGGCGCCGCGCCCGCCGGCAGCGCGGTGTTGACGAGCTGGCGCATCGAGCCGGCGTCCAGGAGCACGAGCCAGGTGCCCAGGGCCTGCGCCACGCGGCGGGCTTCGAGCTCGAAGCCGGCCAGGTCGGGCCGCTCGCCGTCGAGGCTGCGCGAGGCGGCCAGCGCGCTCAGGGCGCTGCGGTAGCCGCCGAGCTCGCGGTCCACGGCCAGCGACAGCGCCGTGGCGGTGTGGGTGAGCCGGGCCTCGGCCGCCGCCTGGCCGCCGCGCACGGCGCGCCACGTGGTGTAGGCGCCGACGGCCAGCGCGGGCAGCAGCACGGCCAGCAGCATCGCCAGCAGCACGGTGTCGAGCCGCAGCCGCGCGGTGCGCGGCCGGGCCGGCACGGCTTGCGATGGAGGCACGGATCTCATGGAGCGGTCCAGGGCGTCACGCCAGGGCCGCACGTTGCGCCCGGCGGCCCGGCCACGCTGCGGACAGGGCCAGCGTGCGCCGGACGGGGCGTGGCGTCAGCCGACGTGGCCGGGCGGCCGGGCGCGGCGCCGTGCCACGGCCCCGACCACGCCCAGCCCGGCCAGCACCAGCGCCAGCGCCGCCGGCTCGGGCACCGGCGTGGCCAGGAGCACGCCCTGCTCGCCCGTGCCCTTGCGCAGGCCCTGGAGCAGGATCTGCCCGGCGTCATTGAGGTCGAAGGCGCGGCGCAAGGTCCAGTGCGCGGCGTCGGCCGGGCGCAGCAGGGTGTCCAGCGCGTGCAGCGCGCCGTCCGCCCACAGCGCCGCCTGTGGCCAGCCGTCGCCGGGCCGGTCCGGCGGCGGCGACGCGTTGCCCAGCACCCAGCCGCGCTCGTTGAGGACGGCCGGCTCGAAGGCGCGGCTGCCGATGCGCTCGTAGCGGCCGCCGCCGTAGAGCCAGGTGTCGGTGGCGTCGTCCGGCCAGGTATCGGTCTCGGCGCGGATGAGCACCTGCCCGGCGTTGTTGACGTCGATGCCCGTCACCTGCCGGTACGTGCCCGCCTCCGTGCCCGGCGGACGCAGGAAGGACAGCGCGCCGTCGCGCCAGACGGCGGCCGCGGGCCGCACGCCGCTGTCGGCCTGGATGCCGCCCACCACCAGGCCACGGTCGTTGAGGGCGCGAAAGCCCACCGGGGTGGCGCCGGTGTCGAGCGCGCGGCGGCCGCGGCCGTCGAAGAGGAAGGCGTGCTCGGCGCCGTCGGTGTCCGAGCCGCTGGCGAGCACCCGGCCGGCCGCGTCGATGTCCCAGGCCATCGGGGAGTCGAAGCCAGACGGCAGCCGCAGCGCCCGCGCGCGGCCCCCGCGAAAGACGTAAGCCGATGGCCCGTCGTAGCCGTCGGTGCTGATGGCGATGTCGCCGCGGTCGTTGAGGGCCAGGCGCGTGGCGCGGGTCTCGGCCAGCCCGGGCAGCAACCGCAGCCGGCCGTCGCGCAGCAGGTAGGGCGGGGCCAGGAACTCGCCGGTGTAGTAGGCGCCGGCCACGTCGCCGGCATCGTTGAGGGCCCCGGCGATGGTCGGGGCCGGCACGTCCTGCAGCCATTGCAGCCGGTAGCGCGGCGGCGCGGCCTCGGACACGGATGGCGCGGACAGCGCGCAGGCGGCAAGCAAGGCAGGAAGCAGCAGCTTCATGGCGGCGCCTTTCGTCAACGGGGCGGCGGCAGGGCCTTGCCGCGGCGTGATGGCCGCACAATGCCCGCACGGTCCGAGCATCGGCGCGCCGAACCCCGTCGGGTAGGGCGCGAGCGTTACGGCGGTAACTGAAGCTCCGGCTTCCCCGCCAAGCCTTTCATGATTGATAACTGCCATTATCAATACACTGATAAACAGTTATCAAAACGAGGCCCTATAGGCGCGGGGCCTGCGGCCTGGCCCGGCCTCGCCCTGCCCTGCCCCGGCGTGGCGGGTCGAAATGGCAAGGGCCCGCAGCTCGGCAGTGCGGGTGGGCCGCGCCTGCTTCGCCCATCCCGTGAAGGCGCACTGCGGTTCGGAAAAGAAGCCAGAAGGTGTCGGTCAGGGCCAAGCCGTCACGGCCATTGCTTCGTCACTCTCGCCTTCGCGCACTGGCGTTTCGGGAAAGAAAGCAACGCTCTATGGACCGTCCGTGCCAACGGGCGTCCTGCGGTCGTCCCCCTTCCCTGGACAGCGGATCGCCAAGTGGGAACGAGGAGGCAGCAGGCCCGCCACGTCGGATTGCGGCTGGCGTGTCCTGGCGGCTGTCTTGCAGATTCCCCGGGAAAGCGGCCGGGACAGCCGCGACCGCTGGCCGCTCGCGGTTGAAGGGCCCGTCCCGGGCCCCCTGGGCGTCGCGTGGACGGAGCCGGGCCGGCCCATCCGGCATGAGAAGCGCCCTTCTCCACCGTCGCCTTCCCAGGCGGGATGGGACGCGGGCCTGCGGCTGGAGGGGACCGGCGCGGAGCCGGACCCCGGGCACCAGCGTCAGACCGTCGGCGTCGGCGTACCGGCCATCAGGTCGTACTTCTGGAAGTAGCGCCGGGCCATGGCCAGCAACTCGCCCTCGGTCGGCTGGTTCACCGGCTCGTAGGCGACGATCTGGACCGCGCACTGCGGGCGGTGCTTCTCGACGTAGTGGCGAAAGTCGGCCAGTCCCGTGCGCGAGCCCACCACCAGCACCTCGCGGATGCCCTGCAGGGCGTCGCAGACTTCGCCGAAGAACTCGTGCTCGGCACGCACGTCGGTGCCGCCGTGGCGGCGCTTGTGCTGGCTGTGGGCGCGCACGCGCTGCGACTGCGCATGCTCGGCGTCGAACTGCAGCACCTGGGCGTTCTGGTGGTCGATGGTCAGGACCGCGTGGAACATCGTCATGGACTCTCCTCCGGATCGGGTTGGGAAGCCGTCGGGAGGCGTCCGGTCCTTCTCGGGGAAGCGTCAGGCGGCCTCCCGCCTTGCAGCCATGGTGATCCCGTCATCGGCGTGCTGCCTTGACGGCGCGCAACCCCGCTGCCGGTGCGCGGCAGCGGGGTTGCGTGGCTCAGGCTGGCTCCATGCCGTTGGCGTTCTTGGCGGAAGCCGCGGCCGGCGACGCCAGGAATGCCAGCAGCGCGCGCGCGGCGTCGGGCTGGGTGCAGGTGGCGGCGACGCCGGCGGAGAAGGTGGTGATGATCTGGATCGCCGGTGGCAGCGGCCCAACCACGTCGATGCCGCCCAGGTGGATCAGCTCGCTGAGCTGCTGGAAGCCCAGCTCCACGCGCCCCTCCGCCACGAGCGAGCCCACCGGCACGCCGGGCGGCGCCTGCACGATGCGCTCGCGGATCTGCTCGGCGATGCCCCAGCGCTCGAACAGCTGCACCAGCGCCACGCCGCTGGGGCCGGTGGAGTAGCTCAGCGAGCCGGCCGTGAGCACGGCGCGGCGCACGCCCTCCTCCGAGCCGATGTCCGGGTGCGGCGCGCCGGCGGCCACGGCCACCGCCACGCCCGAGCGCACCAGGTCCACGCGGCTGCCCGCCACCAGCCGACCGGCCTGCTCCAGTTGGCCGATGGCGTTGGCGGCCAGCACCACCACGTCAAAGGCCTCGCCGGACTGCACGCGCTTGGCGGCATCGACGCCGCCCACGGACTCGACGTTCACCGGCGCGCCGCCGGCATCGGTCCACTGCTCGACGAGATCAGCCAGCAGTTGCCTGGTGGCCATGGAGGAAATGATGCGGAGGGGGTTCGTCACGGGGCACCTTTCGTTGCGGTTGGGGTCTGCGGGTGCGCCGGGCACCCGGGAAGGGCGCCATTATTTCGGCCTTCCACCGCCCGCCCACCCGGGGCGTTCGGCGCGAGGTGTGGTACCGGACCACACCGTTTGGGGCTGGCCACCGGTCCCGCGCCGGGCAGCGCCCGTGGTACCGGACCACGGGGTGTGGTACCAGACCACGGCCTAAGGTCCCGATCCGGGCAGACGGCGGCCGCGTCGGGCGTGGTACCGGACCACAGCTTGCCGTCCGATGCGTTCCCGGCGTAGGCGTTGAGCGCCTGGACCCGGACCACGGCGTTGCGGAATGAGGCCGCGGCCGGCAGACCGCCGGGGGTGTGGTCTCGTACCACGCCCGGCACGGCTGCAGGCCGGAGCCTGGTGTGCGCGCCGTGGTACCAGACCACACCCCCGGCGGTCCTGGCCGGACTCCGCGGCGGGCCGGAGGCACCATGAAAAACGGCTGCCCGCGGGCAGCCGTGCAGCAAAGCGGCGCGGCCTCGCGGCCGGCGCGCCGGTCAGAGCCTGAGCAGCTTTTTCAGCGCCGCCTCGACGTCGGCCATGTCCACCGGGGCGCGGATCTCGACCGCCAGCACGCCGCCGGGCTTGCGCGTGAGCACGGCCACCGTCTTGCCGTCCTTCTTCAGGTGGCGCTTGTCGGCGTGGCCGCGCGCCTCGGCCGGGGCGCCATGGAGCAGCTCGTCGAGCACCGCCTTGGGCGCGCGCAGACCGGCACTCCGCTCGGCGATGGCCTTGGCACGGGCAAGCACGCCTTCGGGGTCCTTCTGCAGCGCTTCCGACAGCGGGCGCGCCCAGTGCAGCTGGATGTCGGCCGGCGAGCTGAACGCGGCCACCACCGCCGCCGGCAACTCCGCCAGGCGCAGCGCCTTGGCGGCATTGCTGTGGTCCATGCCGGACTCGTCGGCCAGGCGCCGGATCGAGCTGAACAGCCCGGCCTGCAACGCGCGCTGGATGCTCTGGCCCTGCTCCCAGGGAGAGAGGTTGCGGCGCTCACGGTTCTCGCGGTCCATGGTCAGCCACAGCTGCTTGTCGCCGACCTCCTCGATCATGGCCAGCACCGGCACGCCCAGTTCCAGGCAGGCGCGGTGGCGGCGGTGCCCGAACACGAGCTCGTACTCGGCCCCGTCGCGCGGCGGCTGCAGCGGGCGCACCTTGACCGGCTGCACGTTGACACCGGCATGCTCGATCTCGGCGCGCAGCCGCGCGAAGTCGGCGGAGTCGAATTCGGACTCGTGCCGGTTCGCCAGCCGGCTGCGCACGATGCGCCGCGCGTCGAGCAGCTTCAGCGGCACGCTGCCCTCGTAGTCGCGCAGCCGCGCCTTGACTTCGGCCAGCTCCTTGCCCAGCGGGCTGGAGCGGCCCAGCACGCCCATCATCTGGCCCACGCCGGTGTAGGCCTTGCGCGGCGCGCCACCCTCGTCCGGCAGCGCAGGCGCCGCGGCAGCAGCGGCGGCGCCGGCGGCATCCGCGCCGGGCACGGCCGGCAGCGGATCGGGCAGCAGGTTCACCAGCCGCGACTTCTCGGCAATCTTCTTGGTCATGCGCGTTGCTCCTTCGCGCGCCTCAAGCCGCCACCGCGGCGGCGGCCGCGGCGGTCTTGCGGCGCCAGGTGGCCTCGATCAGCTGCTCGACCAGTTCCGTCACCTTCTCGTAGGCCTCGGCAGCACGCTTGTAGGTGCGGGCGTTGCCGTCGTAGCGGCCGACGTCGTAGATGGTGCCGAACTCGGCCGCGGCCGACGCCGCGGCAGCGGTCTTGGGAATCTCCACCGGCATGACCTTGCCCTCGTAGGCCTGGCCGATCCAGTCGCGCACCACGGTGGCGGTGGAGTCGCTGCTGTCCACGCGCGTGAGCAGCACGCGGATGAAGTCAAACTCCTTGCCCACGCCGCGCTGCTCGACCAGCTGCCCGGCCAGGTCGGAGAACAGGCGCCAGAACTGCGAGGCCGAGGCGAAGTCCAGCGCATTGGGCGGCAGCGGCATGAGCAGCCCGTTGGCGGCCATGAGCGCGTTGATGGTGACGTAGGACAGCGAGGGCGGGGTGTCGATCACGATCACGTCGTAGTCGTCACGCACCTCGTCCAGCGCGATGTTGAGCACGTTCCAGAACTCGAAGTCGTCCTCGGTCTGCTGGCGCGAGGGCAGCGCGAACTCGGCGCCGAACAGCAGCGGTGCCGCCGCCACCAGGTCCACCCCGCTCCAGTAGCTGGGCCGGATCGCGCTGCGCAGCGAGCTCTCCGCGCCGACGCACACCGGCAGGATGGTCTGCTCGTCCTCGACCTCGGTGTCAGGCAGGATGCCGAAGAGGGTGGTGAGCGAGCCCTGCGGGTCGCAGTCCACCGCCAGCACGCGGTGGCCGCGCAGGCTCAGGCCCTGCGCCACGGACATGGCGGTGGTGGTCTTGCCCACGCCACCCTTGAAGTTGGCCAGCACCAGCGCCACGGCCTCGGCGCCGGCCGGGCGCATGTGGCCGCCACGGTAAGCGCGGGCCCAGGCCTGCACGTCAGCCAGCGAGAACTCGCGCCGGCCGTTGCCGGTGACGCGGCCGCCGGGCAGGTCGCCCTTCTGCAGCCGGTAGGCGACCTGGTTGCGGTCGAGCCCGCAAATGGCGCCAAGCTGCCCGCTGCTGTAGACCGGCGGGCGCTTGCGCGAGGTGGGCGACAGCATGGCACTGCGTACCCGGCTCATCAGCAGCCCGGAACGGTCCGCCTGGTCCATCACGTCGGACAGCGTCTGGGGCGCCAGCGTCGCCGTGTTCGTGTTCATTCCAATCCTCCGAAGGTGACACAGGATGATACCGGTGAGTCAGCAACTTTCTGGTGCATCAGCGCGGATTTGCTGAATCGCCACTGCGAGCCACCTGTCCACGCCGCCGGGGTTTGGGTTTCGACGGCTTTCACATGCTCCCGCGCGGGTTCAACCGATATAAGCCCGTTCAAGCCCTTCAATACCTTTACGCCCGGGATTTCCCAATACTGACAAGGACTTACGCCTTGATGGGTGAGCGCTTTTGGGAACGAAGGTGAGCCGGTTTGGGAATGTGGGTGAGGAGAACTGGGAACGAAGGTGAGCCGACTTGGGAACGTGTGTGAGCGGATAGGGGAAGGGCGCGCGCTCCGGCGCCGGTACCGCTGCCTTCACAAATCCACTCACGCACGTCGCCGCGGGGCACCCCGGCCGGTGTGGCCCGGCAAGCCGTATCCCCATGCCGGTGTGCATGCCCTCCGGCAATGCCCGGTTCCGCACCGTGAAGACCTGCCGGCGGGTCCGCTGGCGCGGACCGGCATGCTCACGTGAGCCGGATTGGTAATGGATGGACGCGGCCGGACCCTCGGCTGCCGCTGGGAAACGGTGTCTCAAGTGAGACGTTTTGGGAACGCCGCCTGATCCCTGCCGGACGGCGCACGGCGCCCCGGCAAGAGTCCAGGTGAGGAGATTTGGGAGTGCCTGCCCACCGCGCTGCCAAGCGCGAGTGGCGACCTTCCCCGAGGAGCCGGGCGTCCACGTGAGGCAATTTGGTAGCCGTCGTGCCGGGTCGTGCCGGGTCGGTGAACCACGGCCGCGCTCCCATGTGAGCCATCGTGACCCTTCACTCACCTGAGCGCTTACCATCCCGGGATGCCGAGCCAGCCTGCCCTGTTTGACGACGACGACGTTCCTGCGCCGATCGAGGTGGTGCGCAAGCACGTCAACGCCGTGGCGCTGATGCCGCGCGACCGCAAGATCACGCTGCTGGCGCGGCGCTCCTTCAACGTGCTGCTGCACGTGGCGCAACGCCAGAGCGGGCGCGACATCTACAGCGCGCCGCTGAGCGAGATCATCAACCTCTCGCGCTTCGACTCGAACAATTACGAGCTGCTGAAGAAGACGCTCAAGCAGCTCATGGGCACGGTGGTCGAGTGGCAGAGCCCGACCTCGGGCGAGTTCGACGTCTGGGAGGCCTCGACGCTGCTGGCCGGCTGCAAGCTGATCAAGAACCGGCGCAGCGGCGCCATCACCATCGAGTGGTCCTACTCGCCGCAGATCCGCGAGCAGCTGATGAGCCCGGACCGCTACGCCCGCATCTCGCTGGACGTGGTGACGCAGCTGCGCAGCCACGCGGCCATGGCGCTGTACGAGATCTGCGTGCGCTACATCGACAACCCCAGCCACCTCACCGCGCGCCAGCACTGGCGCTGGTGGCGCCCGGTGCTCACCGGGCAGCAGGACGACCCGGGCAGGAAGCCGCCCGAGTACCGCTACTTCAAGCGCGACGTGCTGGCGCCGGCGATTGCCGAGATCAACGCGCTGTCCGACATCGAGGTACGCGGACCCGTGGAGCACAAGGGCGCCGACCACAAGACCATCGAGCAGATCCAGTTCGCGGTGCTGCGCAAGCCCGCGGTGCGCGGCGCGGGCGGCACCGCCTCCAGCCGCGCTGCCGCCGCGGCGCGGGAGCTGGAGCCGGTGGACCTGCCGCTGATCGGCCGCGCCATCGACGCCGGCGTGAAGCAGGAGGACGCCGAGCGGCTGCTGCAGGACTTCGGGCCGCAGGCGCTGGCCGCGGGACTGGACGGCCTGCAGCGCCGCAGCGCGCTGCCGCCGGGCATGGCCGACCCGGTGCACAACCCGGCGCGCTACCTGCGCGCGGTGCTGCCGGGCATGGCCAGGCCCGCGGCGGTTGCCGACGCAGCCGTTGTGCCGGCAACCGCCGCGGCGCCGGTGCGGCCCCGCCCGGCCGCGGCCGCGGCCGAGGCGCCGCGGCGCCAGGCCCGCTGGCTCGACGAGTGGCTGCGCCGCGCCCGCGAGGCGCTGCGCCAGGAGATCCTGGCCCTGCCCGAAGAGGAGCGCGCGCACTGGCTGCGCGAGTTCCGCGCCCACCTGGCGGAGAAGCGCTCGGCGCTGCTCAAGCGCTTCGACAGCAGCGGCTGGACGCACGCCCTGTTCGTCCAGGATTTCATCCGCTTCTACGGCAACGGCACCCGCGGCGCCGGCTGGGACAAGCCCAGTGCCGAACAGCTGCTGGAATTGGCGGCCGAAGTGGGTGACGGCCATCCCTGAGGCGCGGCGCCGGCGCGGGCAGGAGAGTTCTCCGAAGCCCACGCCGGCGTGGCGCTGACGCCACCGCGCACAACCCCCCAGCCACGGTATTCGCGGCCCGCGCGCCACGCCCGTCCGGGCTGTCCGGGGAAGCCCGCGCCGGCACCCCATCTGCCCGCCCTCCCTGCACTGGGGACAACAAGGTGAAGGAGCGGGCCATGGCACACGCCGGCGGCATGCGCGCGTACGGCGCGCGGCAATTCTTTCTGTGGCTGGTGCTGGCCGGAGCGGCACTGCTGGCGCTGGCTGGCTGGTCGCCGCCGGCGCGGGCGGCGGACCCGGCGCAGGGCCCTGGCGGGCCGATCCTGGTGCTCACTGCGGGCAAGAGCAATTTCGGCCACTTCTACGCCGAGATCCTGCGCACCGAGGGGCTCAACAGCTTCCAGGTGGCCGACGTGTCCACCCTGAGCGCCGGGCTGCTGGCCGCCCACGACGTGGTGCTGCTGGCCAAGACGGCGCTCTCCGACAGCCAGGCCGCGCTCCTTTCCTCCTGGGTCGCCAACGGCGGCAACCTCGTCGCCATGGCGCCCGATGCGCGGCTCCATTCGCTGCTCGGCCTCACGCCCACGGGCGGGACGCTGACCAACGCCTACCTGCTGGTCGGCGGCGCCAGCGTCGTGGGCAACGGCATCACGCAACAGACGATGCAGTTCCACGGCACGGCCACCCGCTACGCGGCAGTCAACGGCGCCACGCCGCTGGCCATGCTGTTCAGCGCCGCCGCCACCGCCACGGCGAACCCGGCCGTGACGCTGCGCCGCAGCGGCGCCGGCCAGGCCGCGGCCTTTGCCTTCGACCTGGCGACTTCCATCGTCCAGACGCGCCAGGGCAACCCGGCGTGGGCCGCGCAGGAGCGCGACGGGCTGCCGCCCATCCGCTCCGACGACAAGTTCTACGGCGCGGCAGCGGCCGACCCGCGTGCGGACTGGGTGGACCTCACCAAGGTC
>NZ_VIDQ01000105.1 GCF_009760915.1 Azohydromonas aeria | reverse complement strand
CCTGGGCACGGCCGGCGCCGGCGTGGAGGCACAGCTGCTGGCGCTGGAGGCGCTGCGCTACGGGCCCGGTGCCGACACCGGCGCGCGTGCCCTGAGGCGCTGGCGCCGGGAATTCGAGCGCGCCGTGGCGGCGGCGCGGGCCGCCGCCGAAAACTCCTCCACGGCAGCGCCCACCGCGTTGCCGGCAGGGACGGCGCCGGCCCGGGAGGCGCCGGGGCGCTCGCGATAATCCCGGCATGCCCGTCCGTTTCCCCCTGCGCGCCGCCCCGGCGCTTGCCCTGGCGCTGTCGGCGCTGCTGGGCGCCACCGTCCCGGCTCTTGCCGCCAACGCCGCCCCGCACGACAGGAGCGCGTCCCAGCGCCAGCCCGCTCAGGGTGCCAAGGCGGTCAAGACGAAGACCGTGAAGGCCGCGCGCCCGGTGCGCGACGACGCCGACCCGGACATCGTCACCTACGGCCGCCGCGAGGACGTGGTGCGCTACGCCGCCGAGGTGGCGCAGAAGTTCGAGCTCGACGAGGCCTGGGTGCAGCAGCAGCTGGCGCAGGCGCGCTACCTGCCGCGCGTGGCGCAGCTGATCATGCCGGCGCCCGCGGGCACGGCCAAGAACTGGGCCGCCTACCGCGCCCGCTTCGTCAACGGCACCAACATCGCCGCGGGCCGGCGCTTCTGGGAAGAGAACGAGCGCTGGCTGGCGCAGGCCGAGGCGCGCTGGGGCGTGCCGGCGTCGCTGATCGTGGGGATCATCGGCGTGGAGACCGGCTGGGGCCGCAACACCGGGGGCTTCCGCGTCATCGACGCGCTGGCCACGCTGTCCTTCGACTTCCCCACCGGGCGCAGCGACCGCAGCCCCTTCTTCCGCGACGAGCTGGCGCAGCTGCTGGTGTGGGCGCGGCGCGAGGGCTTCGAGGCGACCGGCGTGCGCGGCTCCTACGCCGGCGCCATCGGGCTGCCGCAGTTCATGCCCAGCAACGTCAACCGCCTGGCGGTGGACTTCGACGGCAACGGCCACATCGACCTGATGAGCAGCCCGGCCGACGCCATCGGCAGCGTGGCGCACTACCTGGCCGAGCACGGCTGGCAGCCCGGGCTGCCCACGCACTACAGCGTGGCCCCGCCCGCCGACCCGGCCGCGCGCGCGCTGCTGCTGGCCCCGGACATCGTGCCCACCTTCACGCCGGCGCAGTTCGCCGAGCAGGGCGCGGCGCTGGAGCGCGCCGCGCAGGAGCAGCCCGGGCCGCTGGCGCTGGTGCAGCTCTTCAACGGCGACGCCGAGCCCAGCTACGTGGCGGGCACGCGCAACTTCTACGCCGTCACCCGCTACAACTGGTCGAGCTACTACGCGCTGGCCGTGATCGAGCTGGGCGAGGCCGTGGCGGCCGCGCGCTGAGTAGCGGCGCGGCCACGCCGGGCCCGGCCCGACCGCGAGTCAAGCTCGTGAAAGGCCCAAGTTGCAACATCTCCTCACAAATACAGGGGGAGGGAAACGGCCATGTCCGTGCCGGGAGACGGCGCCGCCGCGATGGCGGCGGCCGAGCGCGACCTGCTCTACGTCGAGGACAACCCGCTCAACGTGCTGCTGATGCGCGCGCTGCTGGAGCAGCGTCCGCACTGGCGGCTGCGCGTGGCGGCCGGCGTGGACGAAGCCGTGGCCGCGGCGCTGGCGGCGCCGCCGCACCTGCTGCTGCTGGACATGCACCTGCCCGACGGTGACGGCATCGCGCTGCTGGCGCGGCTGCGCACGCACGCGGCGCTGCGCGCCGTGCCGGCCATTGCCGTGTCGGCCGACGCGCTGGAGTCCGACATCCGCGCCGCCAGGGCCGCGGGCTTCGACGGCTACTGGACCAAGCCGCTGCACATGGGTTGCGTGCTGGCGGAGCTGGACACGCGGCTGGGCGCATAAGGCCGCCGCGCCGCCTTCAGCCCACGTCAAAGGGCAGCTTCAGGCTGAAGGTGCTGCCCTGCCCCGGCTGGCTGCTCACCAGCAGCGTGCCGCCCATCAGGTCCACCAGGCGCCGCACGATGGACAGCCCCAGCCCGGAGCCGCCATGGCGCCGCGTCGCCGAAACGTCGGCCTGCGTGAAGGGCTCGAACAGGTGCGGCAGCGCCAGCGGGTCGATGCCGATGCCGGTGTCGGCCACGTCCAGGCGCAGCAGCACCTGGCGCCCGTCGCGCACCAGCACCCGCGCGCGCAGCGTCACGTCGCCGGCGTCGGTGAACTTCACCGCGTTGGACAGCAGGTTGAGCAGCACCTGGCGCAGCCGCAGCGGGTCGGACACCAGGCTGCGCGGCAGCTCCGGCGCGAGCTCGGCCAACAGCCGCAGGCCCTTGGCCTCGGCCTGGGGCTGCAGCACGGCGAGCACCTCGTGCAGCAGCGGCCGCAGCTCGAAGACCACGGCCTCGAAGCGCAACTGGCCGGCCTCGATGCGCGAGAGGTCCAGCACGTCGTTGGTGAGCTGCAGCAGGTGCGCGCCGGCATCGCCGATGTGGCCGACGTAGGCCTGCGCCTGCGGCGGCAGCGCCATCTGCTGCAGCACGTGGCCCAGGCCGATGATGGCGTTGAGCGGCGTGCGCAGCTCGTGGCTCATGTTGGCCAAGAACGCGTTCTTGGCCGCGCTGGCCGCCTCGGCCTGGCTGGTGCGGCGGCGCAGCTCGTCCTCCAGCGCCTTGCGCTCGCTCAGGTCCGTGACCACGCCCAGCAGCCCGACGGGCTGCTGCTGCGCGTCGCGCAGCACGCTCAGGCTCAGCAGCCCCGGAAAGCGCCGGCCGCCGGCATGCACGAACAGCCACTCGCTGCTGCTGGCGACCGGTATGCCGGGCACGTCGGTCTCGGCGGCTGGGCGCAGCACGGGCATGGTCCCGGCGGGCAGTTCCTCGAGGCGCTGCGGCAGCTGCGCCTGCAGGTCGCGCGCATCGTGCAGGTGCAGCACCGGGCAGCCCAGCACCTGCGCCGCTGTCAGCCCGAACAGCGTCTCAGCGGCCGGGTTGAAGGAGGTGATGCGCCCTTGCAGGTCGGTGGCGACGATGGCGCTGGCGGCGCAGGCCAGGATCGCGCGCTCGCGCGCGGCGAACTGCTGCAGCGCCAGCGTGCGCTCGCGCACCTGCGCTTCGAGCGTGCCGTTGAGCTCGGCCAGGGCCTGGTCGGCGGCCTTGTGCTCGGTGACGTCGCGGGCGATGCCCAGCATGCCGGCGATGCGGCCGTCGGCCGCACGCAGCGGCACCTTGACGCTGGCGTAGATGCGGTGCTCGGCGCGGCCGGCGTCGAAGAGCGCTTCCTCCAGGCGCAGCGACTCGCCGTCGCGCATGACGCGCAGGTCCTCGGCTTCGAGCTTGTCGGCGAAGGCCGCGGGCAGCACGTCGCGGTCGCGCAGCCCCACCAGCGCCCGGCGCGAGCGGCCGATCACGGCCGCCGCGGCGGAGTTGACCATCGTGAAGCGGCCCTGCAGGTCCTTGATCCAGATCGGGTCGGGCGAGGACTCCAGCACCAGTTCCAGCAGTGCCGCGCTGTGCGGCTCCCGGGCATCCGCGCCCTGCGCCGCCCCCGTCCCCGCGAACGCTTCGGCGGCGCCGCCGGGGTGCGCAGGCTCGCCTGCCGTGGCCGCCAGCGTGGCCAAAAAATCCCGCGGCGGCCCGCCGCCGTCGCCGGGCGTGCCGCGGCCGGGCGCGGCGGAAGAACTCGTGGTCATGGAAAGAGGCTTGGGCGCGAAATCCGGGGACACCAGCACCATCCGTGACGCCGGCAACCGCCGCATGCCCGGCTTGTGTCAGCCAACAGGCACAGGCGAAGTCGAGAGGATGCAGCACGATGCCGGCCGCGCAGGCCGCACGGCGCGCCCGCGAACGGCCGCAGGCGTAAAAAAGTTCACGCGGGCGCCGACAGCCGGGGCGCCAGCGCGGCACGCCCCGGGTTGACGCAGCGCCGTCAGGCCTCGGCCATCGGCACCAGGAAGTCCTGGCTGATGCCCACGCCCAGGTCGCCCACGCAGCGCAGGAACTCGACCAAGTAGTCGTGCAGGCCCTCTTCCATGATCTCCTCGATGCGGCCCCAGCGCAGTTGCGCCTGCAACTTGCCGGCCAGGCGCATCGTCTCGCCGCTGTGCTCGTTGGCCACGAGCGTGAGCTGCTCCATGATGCCGTTGAGGCAGGCAAGCAGCGAGCGCGGCATGTCCGGGCGCAGGATCAGCAGCTCCGCCACCTTCTCCGGCCGGATCACGTTGCGGTAGACCTTGCGATAGATCTCGAAGGCCGAGACCGAGCGCAGCACCGCCGACCAGTAGTAGAAGTCCACCTCGTGCGACTCGTTCTGGCCCTGGGACTGGCCCTGGCCGTTGCCATGGCCGTTGCCGTTGTGCGCCTGCGTGAACGCGCCGCCCAGGGCGTGCAGCTTGGCGTCGAGCAGCCGCGCGGTGTTGTCGGCGCGCTCCAGGAAGGTGCCCAGGCGCAGGAAGTACATCGCCTCGTCTTCGAGCATGGTGCCCGTGCGCACGCCGCGGCTCAGGTGCGAGCGGTACTTGACCCAGTCGAAGATGGAGGCCGGGTCGCGCTCGAAGGCGCCGCTGGCCATCTGCTTGTTGAAGCCCAGCCAGGTCTGGTTCTGCGTCTCCCAGACCTCGGTGGTGAGCGCGCCGCGCACCGCGCGCGCGTTCTCGCGCGCCGCGCGCAGGCAGTTGACGATGCTCGACTGGTTGTTCTCGTCGCGCACCATGAAGTGCATGACGCTGGCGGCGTTGACCTCACCGTACTTGCGCTTGAAGTTGTCCTCCAGCTCGGAGATGCCCAGCAGCCCGCGCCAGCCGGCCTCGGCGCGGTCGGCCGATTGCGGCAGCAGCGAGGTCTGAAGGTTGACGTCCAGCATGCGCGCCGTGTTCTCCGCGCGCTCCATGTAGCGGGCCATCCAGAACAGATGGTCCGCGGTCCTCGACAGCATGACGTTGCGTCCTTTCTTGTCTTTACTCTTCGAGCACCCAGGTGTCCTTGGTGCCGCCGCCCTGCGAGGAGTTGACCACCAGCGAGCCCTCCTTGAGCGCCACGCGCGTGAGGCCGCCGGGCACCATCTGCACGCCGCCGGCGCCGCTGAGCACGAAGGGGCGCAGGTCGATGTGGCGCGGCGCGATGCCCGACTCGACATAGGTCGGGCACGTGGACAGGCTCAGCGTGGGCTGCGCGATGTAGTGCTGCGGGTTGGCCACGATCTTCTCGCGGAAGGCCTCGATCTCGGCCCGGGTCGAGGCCGGGCCCACCAGCATCCCGTAGCCGCCGGCGCCGTGCACCTCCTTGACCACCAGCTCGCCCAGGTTCGCCAGCACGTACTTCAGCGACTCCTCCTCGCGGCACAGGTAGGTCGGCACGTTCTCCAGGATCGGCTTCTCGCCCAGGTAGAACTCGACCATGCGCGGCACGTAGGGGTAGATCGACTTGTCGTCGGCGATGCCCGTGCCCACGGCGTTGCACAGCGTCACGCGCCCGGCGCGGTAGGCGCGCATCAACCCGGGGCAGCCCAGCGCGCTGTCGGCGCGGAAGGCCTCGGGGTCGAGGAAGTCGTCGTCGATGCGGCGGTAGATCACGTCCACGCGCTTGGCGCCGCGCGTGGTGCGCATGTGCACCGTGTCGTCCTTGACGAACAGGTCCGTGCCCTGCACCAGCTCCACCCCCATCTGCTGCGCCAGGAAGGCGTGCTCGAAGTAGGCCGAGTTGTACATGCCGGGCGTGAGCACCACCACGGTGGGCTCCTCCACGCCGGCCGGCGCCACCGAGCGCAGGGTTTCGAGCAGCAGGTCCGGGTAGTGCGCCACGGGCGCCACGCGCTCCTGCGCGAAGAGCTCGGGGAAGAGCCGCATCATCATCTTGCGGTTCTCCAGCATGTAGCTCACGCCGCTGGGCACGCGCAGGTTGTCCTCGAGCACATAGTTGGTGCCGGTGCCGTCGGGGTTGGCCGCGCGCACGAGGTCGATGCCGGCGATGTGCGACCAGATGTCGTGCGGCAGCTTCACGCCCGCCATCTCCGGGCGGTACTGCGCGTTCCTGAGCACCTGCTCGGCCGGCACGATCCCGGCCTTGAGGATCTCCTGCTCGCCGTAGACGTCGGCGATGAAGCGGTTGAGCGCCGTGACGCGCTGGCGCAGGCCCTGCGCCATGCGCCGCCACTCGGCGCCGGGGATCACGCGCGGGATCAGGTCGAAGGGGATCAGCCGCTCGGTGCCGGCGCCGTCGTCCTGCGCGCCGTACACGGCGAAGGTGATGCCCACGCGGCGGAAGATCATTTCCGCTTCCTGGCGCCGGGCGTCCATGAGCTCGCGCGGCTGGCGCTGCAGCCACTGGGCGAAGCGGCGGTAATGCTCGCGGACGGCGTCCGGGTGCGGACGCATCTCGTCGAAGCTGGGTCTCATCTTGATGGCTCCTTCCTAGGGGAGGATTCGCAACTTGTGTGCCACGGCGTCACCCATCGCCAGGCCTCGGCAGGGAAGCGGCACGCACCGTGCCGATCCGCTCACGCAGTGTCCCGGGCCTTTGCCTCTTCGGGTTTGCCCCAGCGCACGGTGTGCACGCGCACCGACAGCGAGTGCGCGCCGCCGCCGCGGATGACGCCGCGCAGCGGCGTCACGTCGCCGAAGTCGCGCCCCACGGCCACGCGCAGGTGCTCGATGTCGGGCACGACGCGGTTGGTCGGGTCCAGCTCCAGCCACGCGCCGTTCTGCGCCTCGTCGGCCCAGGCCCCCGGCGCCCACACCGCGGCCCAGGCGTGCGAGGCGTCGGCGCCCACCAGCGCCGGGCGCCCCGGCGGCGGACGCGTGAGCAGGTAGCCGCTGACGTAGCGCGCGGCCAGCCCCAGCGCGCGCAGCGCGCCCACGAGCACGTGCGCGAAGTCCTGGCACACGCCGCGGCGCAGCCGCAGCACCTCGGCCAGCGGCGTGTCGATCTGGGTGCTGGCACTGCGGTACTCGAAGCCGTCGTGGATGCGCTGCATCAGCTCGATCGCGGCCTCGGCCACCGGGCGCCCGGGCGCGAAGCTGGGCGCGGCCAGCTCGCGCAGGCCCTCGACCCGCGGCACGAACGGCGACCAGGCCGTGAACTCGGCGGCCGGCTCCCAGGGCCGGCCGGCGCGGTAGCGCAGCCGCTGCGCCACCGCCTCCCAGGGCTGGGACTGCGCCGGCCGCAGCGCCGCGGCGCGCGCGTGCAGCCGCACCCGGCTGCGTGCGCGCACCTGCAGCGCGTCGTGCGGGCGCGCCAGGCTGAAGAGCAGGCGCGGATTGCCGTGGCGGTCCAGGTCCTCGCGCGCATGGTCCGGCGGCGGCTCGATGCGCAGGTCGAACTCCTGCAGCTGCTGCCAGCTCTCCTCGCGCGGACGCAGCCAGGCCACGTGCTGCGCCAGCTCCACCGCCGAGCCGTAGCGGTACTCGGTGACGTGCTCGACGGCCAGCCCCAGGTGCGGCGGCTCGGCTTCGGCGGCGGCGGCTTCGGCCGCGGCCGGCGCGACGGCCGCCCCGGCCTGCGCCCCGGCCACGGGCGGGCCGAGCGCGGGCGTGTCGAAGACCAGGTCGTCGCCGCCGCCGCCCGGCGCCACGGCCTGCGCCGCGACCGCCAGCGGCAGGCCGGACGCCGTCCCGCAAGGGGCTTCGGGCCCGGCCCCGGAATCAGGCGAAGGCAGGGGCGCGGCGGTGTCGGTGTCCGGGGTCATGGCTTTTGCAGCGGGTCGCTGACGTGGGCGAAGAAGCGCTTGCCGATGTCGTCGGAGAGCTGCGCCCCGGCGTCGGCGAGCTGCGCCGACAGCGCGTCGAGCCGGCCTCGCAGGCCTTCGTCGTCCAGCCCGCGCAGCGCGTACAGCGTCAGGCCCGGCCCCTGCGCGGGCAGCCCGGCCAGCAGTTCATCGGCCACGTCGGCGGCGATGGGCAGCTTGCGCAGCTCGGTGCGCAGCCGGCGCAGGATGCAGGCCCAGGCGCGCGGGTTGTTGTCGTCGAGCACCAGCACGTCCACCAGCGCCAGCAGGTCCTGGTGGCGCTGGTAGCGGGCGCGGAAGGTGATGGTGCTGTCGTAGAGCTCCAGCAGCAGCGCGTTGCCCTCGGCGTCGGCCAGGGCCCCCTCGCGCAGCAGCACGCCCAGCTGCGTGGCATGGCTGACCAGGCGCTCGACGTGGCGGCCCACGGCCATCAGCCGCCAGCCGTGGTCGCGCGTCATGCGGTCGCTCTGCGCGCCGGTGACGGCGGCCAGCTGCACCGCCAGCTCGTCCAGGGCGCGCAACACCACGGCGGTGGTCGGCGGCACGCCGTCGTGCGGCGCCAGCGTGGCGCGCAGGTCCGCGCCCATGCTGCGCATCAGGCCCCAGTGCTCGGGCGACAGCCGCTCGCGTAGGCTGCCCGCGGCGCGCGACAGCGCCCCCAGCAGCGAGCCCACCCCGCCCTCCTCGCCCAGGCCCTTGAGCAGCGAGCGGCGCAGCAGCACGCGCGACGGCGCCGTGGTGTGCGCGCCCAGCAGCCCCTCGCGCTGCAGCAGCGCGTGCAGCGCGCGCTGCACCGGCGCGGGCAGCTCCGCGCCGGTGGTGCGCTGCAGCGCCGCGCGCGCCAGCCGCACCGCCTGCTCGGTGCGCTCGGTGTAGCGGCCCAGCCAGTACAGGCTCTCCGCGGCGCGGCTGGCCACCGGGCCGCGCCGCGCCAGGATGTCGTCCACGCCCAGGCGCCGCGTGAGCATGCTGAAGGTGTCCACCGTGCCGTCGGTGCGCACCCACAGGTCCATGGCGCTGCCGCGCCCCGGGCACAGCGGCGCGTCGCCCTCCTCCACCACGCGCGCCAGGCCGCCGGGCAGCACCTGCCAGTGGCCGGCGCCGTCGGCCACCGCGTACACGCGCAGGCCCACGGCCACGTCGTCGAGCCGGCCCTCGCGCCAGCGCAGCGCCTTGGAGCGCCCGGGACGCTCCTGCAGCGTCCAGGCATCGGGGTCGTCGTCGATGCGCCCCGGTTCGGGGCGCGACGCACCAGCATCGGGCCCGAAACTGGGGCGCATGCACAGCTTCGGCAGGTGCGGACGCACCGACTTGCGCGCCGCGTCCTCGCCGCACCACCACGACGCCAGCGTCGGCAGCAGCAGCGGCTGGCCCAGCAGCGCCTGCGCGATGCCGGGCAGGAAGCCGTTGACCGCGGGCGACTCCAGGAAGCCGCTGCCCGGCGCGTTGGCCAGCGCCAGGCGCCCGGCGCGCAGCACCTGCAGCAGCCCCGGCACGCCCCAGTAGCCGGCATGCTCGTCGAGCTCCAGCGGGTCGCACTGGTGGTCGTCGATCATGCGCAGCAGCCCGTGCACCGGCGCCAGGCCTTCGAGCATCTTCAGGTACAGCCGCTCGCCGCGCACCGTCAGGTCGCCGCCCTCGACCAGCGGCAGCCCCAGGTAGCGCGCGAGGTAGGCATGCTCGAAGTAGCCCGGCGCGTCCGGCCCCGGCGTCAGCAGCGCCAGGCGCGGATGCGCGTCGGCCGCGGCCAGCGACGCCTGCGCCCGCAGCGACTGCAGCAGCCGCCGGTAGGTCGTGGCCATGTGCTGCACGCGCAGCTGCTCGAAGGCCTCGGGGAATAGCCGGGAGACGATCAGCCGGTGCTGCAGCACGTGGCCCAGGCCCGCGCCGGTCTGGGTGCGCTGCGCCGTCACCCACCAGCGCCCGTCGGGCCCGCGCGCGAGCTCGAAGGCCACCACGTGCAGGTACTGCCCGCCCGGGGGCGTGAAGCCGTGCAGCGGGCGCAGGTAGCCCGGGTGGCGGAACAGCAGCGCCGGCGGCAGCAGCGCGCGCTCCAGCAGCTGCTGGCGCCCGCCGTACACGTCGGCCAGGATCAGCTGCAGCAGCTGCGCGCGCTGCGCCACGCCGCGCTCGATGGCGGCCCAGTCGGCGGGCTCGATCACCAGCGGCAGCAGCTCCGGCGTCCAGGGCTGCGACTGCTCGTTGCCGTGCACGTTGTGCGTGACGGCATCGGCGCGCAGCTGCTGCGCGAGCTGCTGCGCGCGGCGCTGCAGCTCCGCGCCGAAGGCCTGCGGCCGCGGCGGCAGCGTGGTCAGCAGCTTCTGCCACGAGGCGCCCAGGTTGCGGTCGGGCGCGCGCCACTCGTCGAGCGCCCCGGTGGTGGGCAGCCGGGTGAGCCAGTCGGCGGCGCTGGCCACCGTGCGCGGACGGCTGCGCGGGGTGGCGGCCTTCATTCAGCTCAGCCCGGCGTGCGCAGGTCGAGCGTGAAGGGGAACTCCAGGCTCGGCCGCGCGGGCGCCACCTGCAGGCGCCCGGGCGTGTGGTCCAGCTTGAAGAAGCGCGCCAGGCGCCGGCTCTCGGCCTCGTAGGCGTTGACGGGGAAGGTCGCGTAGTTGCGCCCGCCCGGGTGCGCCACGTGGTAGCGGCAGCCGCCCACCGAGCGCTCCATCCAGCGGTCCACCAGGTCGAAGGTCAGCGGCGCGTGCACGCCGATGGTCGGGTGCAGCGCCGACGGCGGCTGCCACGCGCGGTAGCGCACGCCGCAGACGAACTCGCCCACGCGCCCCGTGGGCTGCAGCGGCAGCGCGCGGCCGTTGACCGTGACGACGTGGCGGTTGCCGTTGAGCCCCGTGACCTTGACCTCCAGCCGCTCCAGCGAGGAGTCCACGTAGCGCACGGTGCCGCCGGCAAAGCCCTCCTCGCCCATGACGTGCCAGGGCTCCAGCGCGGTGCGCAGCTCCAGCTCCATGCCCTGCGTGGCCATCGCGCCGATGACGGGGAAGCGGAACTCGAAGTGCGGCGCGAACCAGGCGCCGTCAAAGGGCAGCCCGGCCGCGCGCAGGTCGGCCATCACGTCCTCGAAGTCCATCTTCACGAAGGTGGGCAGCAGGAAGCGGTCGTGCAGCGCCGTGCCCCAGCGCGTTAGCCGCGTGTCGCCGCGGCCGCGGTACGGCTCGCGCCAGAACCAGGCCACCAGCGCGCGCAGCAGCAGCTGCTGCGCCAGGCTCATGCGCGCATGCGGCGGCATCTCGAAGGCGCGCAGCTCCAGCAGGCCCAGGCGCCCGGTGGGGCCGTCGGGCGAGTAGAGCTTGTCGATGCAGAACTCGGCGCGGTGCGTGTTGCCGGTGACGTCGATGAGCAGGTTGCGGAAGAGCCGGTCCACCAGCCACGGCTGCACGCCCGCCGGGCCGCTGCCCTGGCGCTCCAGCTCGGCCAGCGCGATCTCCAGCTCGTACACCTGGTCGTCGCGCGCCTCGTCGAAGCGCGGCGCCTGGCTGGTCGGGCCGATGAACAGGCCGCTGAAGAGGTAGCTCAGGCTCGGGTGGTTGTGCCAGTAGGCCAGCAGGCTGGCCAGCAGGTCCGGGCGGCGCAGGAACGGGCTGTCCGCCGGCGTCGCGCCGCCGAGCACCAGGTGGTTGCCGCCGCCGGTGCCGGTGTGGCGGCCGTCGAGCATGAACTTCTCGGTCGAGAGCCGGCTGTGGTGCGCGGCGTCGTAGAGGAACTCGGTGTGCGAGACCAGCTCGTCCCAGTTGCCGGCCGGGTGGATGTTCACCTCGATCACGCCCGGGTCGGGCGTGACCTGCAGGATCTTCAGGCGCGGGTCGCGCGGCGCCATGTAGCCCTCCAGCACCACACGCACGCCCAGCTCGCGCGCCGTGGCCTCCACGTGCGCGAGCAGCTCCAGGTAGTGCTCCAGGCTCTGCAGCGGCGGCATGAAGACGTAGAGCGCGCCGGTGGTGGCCTTCGACGCCACCTCGGCCTTGGGGCCGTTGGCGCGCGCCGGGTCGCGCACCTCCACGCACAGCGCCGTGCGCGTGATCCACGAGGCCGACTCCTGGCGCGAGGGCAGGCCCTGCTGCCCGCCCGGCGCGCCGGCCAGGCGGCCGTCGCGGCCCAGCGTGCCGGTGCCCGCGCCCAGGCCGTCGCCGACGCCGGCGCCGCCCTGGCCGCCACCGAGGCCCCCGCCCGAGTCCCCGCCCCAACCGGCACCCGCGCCGCCACCGAAGGACGCGTCCTGCGCCTCGCCCGGCCAGGGCTGGCCCTGCAGCGCCACGACGCCGCCCTCGGCCCAGCCGCTGCCGGCATGGTGCGCGTCATAGCCGGGCTGCTGGTGCTGCGGCGCGCCGGCGCCGCCGGGCAGCGGGCCGCGCGGGGCGAAGGGGTCGGGCATGAAGTCCTGCGCCTTGTCCTCCTCCGTGGCCCAGGGCAGCGAGTCCAGCGGCAACCGGTAACCCATGGGCGAGTCGCCGGGCAGCAGGTACAGGCGCTCGTCGCGCAGGAACCACGGGCCGCTGGCCCAGGCGCCGGGGTCGCGGCGCAGCGGCAGCGCGTAGCCGGTGACGCTGTCCAGGCCCTTCGAGAACACGCGGCGCAGGCGCACGCGCTCGAGCTCGTCGTCGAGCTTCGAATCGAAGGGATCGACGTTCACCGGCAGCCGGCGCTCGCGCCACAGGTGGTACCAGGCATCCTCGTAGCCGGGCATGACGTGCTCGGCCTTGACGGCCAGCCGCGCCGCCAGCCGGGTGATGAAGCGCTGCGCGTCCTCAGGCGTGTAGGGCTGGTGCTCGCGCTCGTCGGCGAAGAGCGACGGGTCCTGCCAGCAGGGCTGGCCGTCGGCGCGCCAGGCAATCGTCATGGCCCAGCGCGGCAGCTGCTCGCCCGGGTACCACTTGCCCTGGCCGAAATGCAGGAAGCCGCCCTGGCCGTACTCGCCGTGCAGCCGGTGCAGCAGGTCCACGGCGCGGCCGCGCTTGGTCGGGCCCAGCGCGTCGGTGTTCCACTCGGCGCCGTCGCGGTCATCGACCGAGACGAAGGTGGGCTCGCCGCCCATGGTCAGGCGCACGTCCTGCGCCTGCAGCCGCTCGTCCACGGCCTGGCCCAGGGCGACCATGTCGGCCCACTGCGCGTCGGTGTAGGGCTTGGTCACGCGCGGCGACTCGTGCACGCGCGTGATCTCCATGAGGTGCTCGAACTCGACCTCGGACTTGTCCACCGCGCCCGTGATCGGCGCCGCGCTCGACGGCTCGGGGGTGCAGGCCACCGGGATGTGGCCCTCGCCGGCGAGCAGCCCCGAGGTCGGGTCCAGGCCGATCCAGCCCGCGCCGGGCAGGAACACCTCGCACCAGGCGTGCAGGTCGGTGAAGTCGCTTTCGGCGCCCGACGGGCCGTCGAGCGACTTCACGTCGGGCACGAGCTGGATCAGGTAGCCCGAGACGAAGCGCGCGGCCAGGCCCAGGCGGCGCAGCACCTGCACCAGCAGCCAGGCCGAGTCCCGGCACGAGCCGCTGCGCTTCTCCAGCGTCTCCTCCGGCGTCTGCACGCCCGGCTCCAGGCGGATGAGGTAGCTGACCTCGCGCTGCAGGCGCTGGTTGAGATCGACCAGGAAATTGATCGTGGCCTGCGGCTCGCGCGGGATGCTTTCGACGAAGGCGCCCAGCTTCGGCGTCAGCGCCGAGGTGACGAGGTAGGGCGCGAGCTCGCGTGCGCTGTCCTCGGCGTACTGGAACGGGAACTTCTCCGCGTGCGGCTCCAGGAAGAAGTCGAAGGGGTTGTAGACCGACATCTCGGCCACGAGATCGACCGTGACCTTGAACTCCGTCGTCTGCTCCGGGAACACCAGCCGCGCGATGTAGTTGGAGAACGGGTCCTGCTGCCAGTTGATGAAGTGCTGCGCGGGCTCCACGCGCAGGGCGTAGCTCAGGATGGGCGTGCGGCAGTGCGGCGCGGGGCGCAGCCGCACCAGCTGCGGCGACAGGCCCACGCGGCGGTCGTAGCGGTAGTGCGTGACGTGGTGCAGCGCGACATGGATGGACACGACGACGTTCCCTTGTTCGAGATGGCGAAATTGCAGTGAAGGACGGGCGAAAGATCGATTCTCGCACCCGGGTAAACCCGAAAGTTGACGACGCTACTGGGGCACCGCCGCGGGGCATTGCCTTAGCTCAAACCGTGCCGCCAGTAACGAAGCCACCGGTTCCGCTCGCAGCTCGCCTGTCCATCACGCCAGCGCCAGGCCCCGCAAACCGGGGATTGCACCATCTCAATGCGTCGCGCACGCAACCGCTGCACCACTTCGGGGCTCGGGTGGTCGAAACGGTTGTGGTGGCCGGCCTGCACCACGGCCACGGCCGGCGCGACCGCGTCCAGGAAGGCGGCCGAGGACGAGCCGCCGCTGCCGTGGTGCGGCACCAGCAGCAGCGTGCTGCGCAGCGCGGCGGGGTCGGTGGCCAGCAGCGCCGCTTCCTGCGCCGCGCCGATGTCGCCCGTGAGCAACAGCCGCCGGCCGGCGGCGTCGCTGACCTGCAGCACGCAGCTCAGGGCGTTGGGCGGCGTCGAGGGCCGCGCGTAGGCTGCGGCCGGCGGGTGCAGCACGGTGAAGCCCACGCCGTCGCGCTCCCAGTGCTGGCCGGCCTCGCAGCGCGCATGCGGCACGCCCAGGCCCAGCAGCGCGTGGCCGGGCTCCAGCGAGCTGCGCAGCCGCGCCACCGGCAGCGCGCGCAGCACCGAGGCGGCGCCGCCGGCGTGGTCCAGGTCGCGGTGGCTGACCACGAGGGTGTCGAGCCGGTGCTCGCCCAGCGCGTGCAGCAGCGGCACCAGCACGCGCTCGCCGGCGTCGCGCCCGGGGCCGTACTGCGGCCCGGTGTCGTAGAGCAGCGTCGAGCCATGGGTGCGCACCAGCACGGCGTTGCCCTGGCCCACGTCGGCGGCGATCACCTCGAATGCCCCAGGCGGCGGACGCGAGGCCGGCGGCAGCACCACCGGCAGCAGCAGCGGCAGGCCCAGCAGGCGCAGCCGCCACGGCAGCGGCGCCACCAGCAGCGCGCCGGCCAGCAGCGCCGCCGCCTGCGCCCAGCCCGGCGCCACCGCCGCGTGCCACACCGCGCCGGGCACGGCGGCCAGCTGCGCCAGCACCCAGGACAGCGCCGCCAGCAGCGCCGCCGCCGCGCTCCACAGCGGCGCCCAGGCCGCGCCCAGCAGCGCCAGCGGCGCCAGGACCAGCGTCACCACCGGAATGGCCACCAGGTTGGCCAGCAGCCCGACCAGCGAGAACTGCTGGAACAGCAGCAGCGTCAGCGGCGCCAGGCCGACGCTGGCCAGCCACTGCGTGCGCAGCCCGGCGCGCAGCGCGGCGCCGGCACGGTGCGCGAGCAGGGCCAGGCGCGGGGCCGCGTCGGCTGCGGCGCTCGGCGCCGGGTCGGCGCCGGCCTCGCGCTGCGCCGGTTCCGAGGCCATCAGCAGGGCGACCGCCGCGAACGACAGCCAGTAGCCCGGCTGCAGCAGCGCCCAGGGATCCAGCGCGCTCACCAGCACCGCCACGGCGCCCAGCAGCAGCGGCCAGGGCCAGCGCAGGCCCAGCGCGCGCAGCAGCGCCGCGAAGGCGATGGTCCACACCGTGCGCTGCGCCGGCACGCCCCAGCCGGCCAGCAGCGCGTAGGCCGCGGCCAGCCCCACGCCGCCCCAGCGCGCGGCGCCGGGCGCCGGCCACCACAGCGCCAGTGACGGGGAGCGGCGCCACAGCGCCCCCACGGCCGCGCCGGCCAGCCACGCGAACATGGTGACGTGCAGCCCGCTGATGGCCATCAGGTGCGCCGTGCCGGTGGCGCGGAACAGCGCCCAGTCGGCGCGGTCGATGGCGGCCTGGTCGCCCACCGCCAGCGCGGCCAGCACGCCGGCGGCGCGCGCATCGGGCACCTGCGCCTCGATGGCCTCGCGCACGCGCTGGCGCGCGCGCTCCACGGCATGGCCGGCGGCTTCGTCGAGCAGCTGCGGCCGGGGCTGCGTGCGCACGCTGCCGGTGGCGCGGATGCCGCGCTCGAACAGCCACAGCTCGCCGTCGAAGCCGTGCGGGTTGAGCAGCGCATGCGGCGCCTGCAGCCGCGCCCACAGCCGCCAGCGCTGGCCGGCGCGCAGCACGGTGCCCGGGGCGGCCAGCGCCGCCTCGTCGGGGCCGCCGCGGCTCCAGGACAGCGACACGCGCCGCGGCACGGCCGCCGGCGTGCCGTCCGCAGCCGTTGCCTGCTCCACTTCCAGCACGAAGCGCAGCCCGTCGGCGCTCTCCTGCGGCAGCTCGGCCACCACGCCGGTGAGCGCCACCACCTGCCGCTCCAGCGCGGGCGGGAGCGCGTCGGCCAGCCGCGCGCGCGCCTGCAGCCCGGCGTTGGCCGCGCCCAGCGCCGCCAGCGCGCCGGCGGCCAGCGCCAGCCGCAGCGCGGCCATGAGCGCATGGGCATGGCGCCGCAGCCGCCAGGCGAGCCACCCCAGCAGCGGCGCGGCGGCCAGCAGCGCGGCATCCAGCGCCGGCGCCCACAGCCGCGGCTGGCCGAGCTGCCAGGCCGTGCCCAGCAGCCAGGCCAGCACTAGCACGCCGCCGCGCAGGCCGCGGCCCTCCCCCGAAAGGGCGGGTGTAGGATGCCCGGCCCCAATGTCCACCCCCTGAAATATCGACATGTCCACGATCCAGGAACGACTCGATGCCCTGGGCATCACGCTGCCGCCGGTGGCGGTGCCCGCCGCCGCCTACGTGCCCTTCGCGCGCAGCGGCAACCTGGTCTTTCTCTCCGGCCACATCGCCAAGAAAGATGGGAAACCCTGGGTCGGCCAGCTCGGCGCGACCATGGGCACCGAGGAAGGGGCCGCCGCGGCGCGCGCTGTGGCCATCGACCTGATGGGCACCCTGGCGGCGGCCGTGGACGGCGACCTCGCGCGCGTGGTGCGCATCGTCAAGGTCATGAGCCTGGTCAACAGCACGCCCGACTACACCGAGCAGCACCTGGTGACCAACGGCTGCTCCAACCTGCTGGGCGAGGTCTTCGGCGCGGACGTCGGCGCGCACGCGCGCAGCGCCTTCGGCGTGGCGCAGCTGCCGCTGGGCGCCTGCGTGGAGATCGAGCTGATCGCCGAAGTGCAATGAACCTGCACCTGGCGCAAGCGTCCGGCCCCCGGCGCGATCCGCTGCCGGGGCTGATCGCGCTGGCCAGCGTGGCCGCCATCGGCGCGGCACTGGTGTCGCAGCACGTCTTCGGCATGGAGCCTTGCCCCTGGTGCGTGCTGCAGCGGCTGATCTTCGCCGCCATGGCGCTGGGCGCGCTGGCGGCCTGGTCGGCCAACGCCCCGGGGCTGCGCCGCCTGGCGCTGGCGCTGACGGCGCTGCTGTCGCTGTCCGGCGTGGCCGCGGCGCTGTGGCAGCACTTCGTGGCCGCCAGCTCCACCTCGTGCAACCTGACGCTGGCCGACCGCGTCATCGCCATGCTCGGCCTGGACGCGAGCCTGCCCGAGGTGTTCCAGCCGCGCGCGAGCTGCGCCGACGCGGCGGTGGACCTGCTGGGCGTGCCCTACGAGTTCTGGAGCCTGGCGCTGTACGTGCTGCTGGGCGCGGCCGCGCTGTTCGCGCTGCGCCGCACGGCGCGCTGACACGCAGGCCTGCCCGGCCAGCCGGGACGCCGTCCCGGCTGGCCCGGCCGGGGCGCTTTCCACGCCCCCTTCAAGGGCCCTCGTCCGGGCCCTGCGGCCGCCCTCGCGAGGGCGGCCCCGGCCGACGCCTCAGCGGCCCGCGGCCGGCGCGCCGCCCTGTTCCTCGCCACGGCGCCGGCGCAGCCGCCGCACCAGCGGCAGTAGCCCCACGCCGAGCGCGAACATGGCGTATTCCGAGGGCTCAGGCACGGCCGCGGCCGGGCCCTGGCCGAGCGCGGTCTTGGGCACCAGGTTGGAGGTCAGCGTGTAGCTGGCGCCGTAGCGGGTGGTGCTGCCGGTGATCAGGAAGTAGTACTTGATGCGCCCGTCGAGGTGGTCGAAGCTGAAGGTTTCGCCCGGCTTGAAGGTGGCCAGCAGCTGGTCGGGCCCGTAGTAGTCGCCGTAGAAGCCCAGCGTCAGGTCCTCGATCGTGCCCTTGGTGAGCTGGAACGAGCCCCGCACGCTGGTGGAGCGGCTCTGCATCGGCGTGAGCATGTAGCGGGCGTCGTCCACGAACGTGGTGCCCGCCCGCAGGTTCCGCACCCAGGTTTCCTGCGTGTCGTGGTTGCCCCAGTTCATGTCGATGGCATACGCCGAGGGCGCCATTGCCGCGGCCAGCAGCCATGGAATCGCGAGAGCTTTCATGTCCGGTAACCTTTTCATTCAGAAATAAACAGCGGCCGCGGATGCGGCTGCCCGAATTTCGTGCGCGGGCTATTCCTGGGCAACCCCTTATTCGAATCATGCATCTGAGCCAATGGCCATTGCATTGCCTTGCCGGCATTTACAAACAGCCTTGGAAAATCACGTTTACGAGTTTCCTCAGACAACTCGCGGCACCGCCATCGCGGCGTTTGCCTGTGACGAATTACAGTTCATTTTCAAAACCCGCAATAACTTCACTTGTCCGGGATTCAGATTCGACCCCTGGCGCGCAAATTTTGGCGCCATAGCGATCGGCATGCCCGCCAAGTAACAGGACTGTCAATCGGCCGCGCCGGTGCGGCCCGGGCCGGCCGGCCGGCGCGCCGCGCGGCCGCGATGCCCCCGCGCCTGGACGAGTCGGGCTGCCAGGGCGCCGCCATCGCCCATATAATCAAGCACATTAAATGCTTAATGACTAAAAGTCATTTTTAAATTTCAGTGGCTGAAGATAGCGTCCTGGTGGAGTCGAGCCTGCGGCAGCTCAACGAGCGGCGGCGCCGCGCCGTGGAGCTGCGCCTCGAGGGCCGCTCGCTGCAGGAGATCCGCGGCGAGACGGGCCTGAGCGCGCCCACCGTGATCGCGGCGCACAAGGCGTTCCTGGCCGGTGGCTGGGGCGCGGTAGCGGTGCGCGGGCGCGGGCGCCAGCACGGCGAGGGCCGTGCGCTGGGCGCAGCGCAGGAGCAAGCCCTGCGCCGCCTGGTGCTGTCGCAGCCCCCGCAAGCCGGTGCGCTGGAGGTGCCGCTGTGGCAGCGCGAGGCGCTGGGCCAGTGGGTGCAGCGCGAGCTGGGCGTGGCGCTGGGCGAGCGCACCGTCACGCGCTACCTGGAGCGCTGGGGCCTGCGCCTGGCGCCGCTGCAGGAGGCGGCCGACACGGCCGAAGCGCGGCAGTGGCTGCACGACGCGCTGCCGGGCTGCGTGCGCCAGGCGCGGCAGCGCCATGCGCAGCTGTTCTGGTGCGGCGAGTTGCGCGTGGACGGGGCCGAGGGCGCGCCGGTGCGGCTGCTGGCGGCGCTGAGCCTGCGCGGCAGCCTGCTGTGGCTGGCGCCGCGACCCGGCGAGCCCGGCGCGCTGAGCGATTTCCTGCAGCGGCTGCGCCGCGCCGCCGAGGGCCCGGTGCTGGCGCTGCTGCACGGCGTGGACCTGGACAGCGCCGCCGGCGCGGCGTTGCGCGCGCAACTCGAACCCCTGGGCGTGGCGCTGCAGCCCTGCCCGCTGGCGCTGCGCCGTGCCGTGGCTGCCGAGGCCCGGCCGGCGGCGCCGGCCCCGGCCGTGGCGCGGGCGCCGCGCCCCCTTCCCTCGCCCCCGATCGCCTACGTCACGGCGCCGGCCGCCGCGCCGCGCGCCCTGCCCCCGAAGCCACCGGCGCCCATCCTGAGCGCGCCGGCCGTCGAGGGCCGCCGCGGCGCG